>CAXXUP010000005.1:0-236003 GCA_963662765.2 Oscillospiraceae bacterium | reverse complement strand
TTTTAGGAGTTGCCGGAATTGCCGGCAGCGGCCAAAAAGAGCTGTGCGAGGCCATCGCAGGACTGACAAAAGCCAGTAAAGGCGCGGCACTTTACAAGAAGGAAAACCTGCTCGGCAAGACACCGGCTGAAATTATCGGACTGGGTATCAGCATGAGCTTTGTCCCGGAGGACAGGCTCGGTATGGGGCTGGTGTCCGGCATGGGCATGGTGGATAACATGCTGCTCAAGACCTACAAGGCCAAAAAGGGCCCCTTCATCGATCGGGCGCCGGCAAAGGCTTTAGCCGAGTCTCTTGTGGACAAGCTCGGCATTGTCACGCCGGGCGTCGAAGTGCCGGTCAGACTGCTGTCGGGCGGAAATGTGCAAAAAGTGTTGCTGGGGCGCGAAATCGAGTCCGACCCCGACCTGCTCATCACAGCCTACCCGGTGCGTGGACTCGACATCAATTCGTCAAATACGGTCTACGACCTCTTAAACGAGCAAAAGCAAAGAGGCGTGGCCATCATGTATATCGGTGAGGACCTCGACGTGCTGCTCGAGCTGTCCGACCGCATTCTAGTGCTATGCCACGGGCGGATCACCGGCATTGTGGACGCCAAAACGGTCACTAAGGAGCAGATCGGGCTCATGATGACCGGGACAACCTATGAGGAGGTGTCGGCATGAAAAAAGTACACGACGCTCCGGTGCGCATCCTCAAACGGGCCGAGCTTCCGACAAACACCGCTTCGCTGCTGCGAATTGCGGCGCTGCTGCTGTCGCTTTGCGTCGGCGGTCTCTTCATCCTGTCGCTTGGACAGAGCCCCGTCGCCATCTACGCAACGATTGTCAGCGGGGCCTTTCGCAGCAAGCTCGCGGTGCAGGGTACCATCAAACTCATGATCCCAATGCTCATCGCGTCGCTCGGCGTGACGCTGGCCTTCAAAATGCACTTTTGGAACATCGGAGCCGAGGGACAGATCACAATGGGGGCGGCCTTTGCGACTTACTTTGCCCTCTACCATGACGGCTGGAACCACTGGCTGCTGATCGCCGTCATGCTGGTTGCCGGTATTGCCGGCGGCGGACTGTGGGGACTGATCCCGGCCTACTTTAAGACCCGGTTTGGCACGAACGAGACACTGTTCACCCTCATGCTTAACTACATCGCCATGTATATTGTCAAATATTTACGGGATGGACCCTGGATGGACCCCGAACTTCAGGGTTACACGGCCATTGCTCGCTTTTCCCAAAACGCCACTTTGAACAAAGTGCTGGGGGTCCACTTCGGCTGGATCATCGCCTTGATCCTTTTAGTCGCGGTGTTTATCTACCTGAAATACACCAAGCAGGGGTACGAGATCACGGTTGTGGGCGAAAGCCAGGACACCGCACGGTACGCCGGCATGAATGTCAGGAAAATCGTGCTGCGCACCATGTTTTTGTCCGGCGCCATAGCGGGCCTTTGCGGCATGATTCAGGCGACCGGTGCCGACATCACGCTGACCCCGTCGGTGGCGGGCGGCGTCGGGTTTACAGCCATTATCATCGCATGGCTCGGAAGACTTGACCCCAGGGCCATTTTGGTCATCACCTTTTTGTTTGCCGTGCTGGAGAAGGGGAGCAGCGTTGTGCAGTCTACCTACGGCATCTCGACCAACTGCGCCGATGTGCTTCAGGGCATTATTTTATTCTTTGTCTTAGGCTGTGAGTTTTTTGTCAACTACCGGTTTGTACTGGGCAGGGGAGGAAACTCGAAATGAATGCGATCATTAAATTCCTGGTTGCCGCCGTCATCGCCGGAACGCCCTTGCTACTGGGCACGGTGGGCGAGATCATCTGTGAAAAGGCTGGACACCTCAACCTCGGGGTCGAGGGCATCATGTCGATCGGAGCCTGTGCCGGCTTCATGTGGGGCTACATGTACGACAGCTTCTGGGTCGCCCTCGCGGCGGCTTTCTTAGGCGGTGTGCTCTCGAGCCTCATTTACGCGGTGCTGACCGTCACCTTTATGGCCAACCAGAACGTGACCGGGCTCACACTGACCATCTTCGGCGTGGGGCTTTCCAATCTCATTGGCGTCTATATGCTCGGTAAGTCACCGAACGGCACCCTGAAGCTGCCGGCCGGTATCACGGCCGCCGTCGGCAATGTCCATATCGAAGGGCTTTCGGACCTTCCGGTGGTCGGAGAGCTGTTGTTCTCCTATAACCCCTTTGTCTATATCGCCATCGCCATCGCAGTTTTTGCCGGCATCTATCTTTACAAGACCAAAATCGGGCTTTCGGTGCAGGCCGTCGGTGAAAACCCGGCAGCTGCCGACGCCGCCGGAATTCCGGTCACGAGGCTCAAATACCTGAACATCATGCTGGGCGGCGGCATTTGCGGACTGGGCGGCGCCTACTGTGCCATGATCATCAACGGCGGCGTCTGGATCTCGGACAATGTCGGGGGACTCGGCTGGATTTCGGTGGCACTTGTCATCTTCGCGGCTTGGAAACCGTGGGTTGCTATCGGTGGCTCCTTCATTTTCGGTATGATGCGGGTGCTCAAATTCTACATTCCCAAAAGCGTATTTTCCCCGCCTGCAGCTCTCTACGACATGCTGCCCTTTTTCGTAACGGCGCTGGTGCTGGTGGCCACCTCCATGCGAAAGACCGGCCGGCTTCACATTCCGGAGGGGCTCGGCATCAATTATTTCCGCGAGGACCGGTAAATACAGGGTTTGCCCGGCCATAATATTGGTGGATCATGAGAAATAGCACTTGCAAATTCTCTTTGACTGTGCTAGAATATTCAAGCTGTATGAATGCGAAAACCGCATGTGTACCGCAAAAAAATTATTTCACACACCTCGCTAGCTGTGACATGGTGCCGGAGTCCGGTTTGCCGCCGCAATGAACGAAGGTGGAGGAAAAAACCAACAGGAGGAAAAATCTATGGCAGTCGTATCCATGAAGCAGCTCCTTGAGTCCGGTGTTCACTTCGGTCATCAGACAAGGCGCTGGAACCCCAAAATGGCTCCCTACATTTTCACGGAGCGCAACGGCATCTATATCATTGATCTTCAGAAGACAGTCCGCAAAATCGACGAAGCCTACAATTTCGTCAAGGAGCTTGCAGGAAATGGCGGCACAATCCTGTTCGTCGGAACCAAGAAGCAGGCCATGGACTCCATCAAGGAGGAGGCCGAGCGGATCGGCATGTACTACGTCAACGCCAGGTGGCTGGGCGGCATGCTGACCAACTTCAAGACCATCCGCAAGCGCATCGACCGGCTGTCCCAGCTGCGCAAGATGGAGACAGACGGCACGTTCGACGTGCTGCCCAAGAAGGAAGTCATCAAACTCAACGGCGAAATCGAGAAGCTTGAGAAGTTTCTCGGTGGCATTAAGAATATGACGAAGCTCCCCTCGGCTCTCTTCGTCGTCGATCCCCGCAAGGAGCGCATCGCAATTTCCGAGGCCCGCAGCCTCGGTATCCCGATTGTGGCCATTGTCGACACCAACTGCGACCCCGACGAGATCGACTATATCATCCCCGGCAACGACGACGCGATCCGTGCCGTTAAGCTCATCACCAGCGTCATTGCCGATGCCGTGGTTGAGGCGAGGCAGGGCGAGCAGTTTGAGCTTGAAGAGGACAAAGGCGATTCAGCGGCGATATAAGGTCAGGAGGGAATAATAATGGCATTTACAGCGAAAGACGTCGCAGCACTTCGTGAAAAGACGGGCTGCGGAATGATGGATTGCAAAAAAGCGCTCACCGAAACCGACGGCGACATGGATAAGGCCATCGAGTATCTGCGTGAGAAGGGCCTTTCGGCCGCTGCCAAAAAAGCCGGCCGCATCGCCGCCGAAGGCATTGTCTCGGCAGTAATCGCTGGCGACAAGGGCGTTTTAGTCGAAGTCAACTCCGAGACCGACTTCGTCGCCAAGAATGCCGACTTCCAGGCCTTTGTGTCCGGTTGCGGCAAGGCTGCATTAACATCCGGCGCCTCCACTGTGGAGGAGCTTTTAGCTGCCAAGTATGACGATAAGTACACGGTTGAAGAGATGCTGCGCGAGAAAATTCTCACCATCGGAGAGAACCTCAAGCTGCGCCGCTTCACAGTATACGACGGGGTCGTTGAGACCTATATCCACGGCGGCGGCCGTATCGGCGTTATGGTCAGGTTTGACACCGACTGCGCCGGCAAGGATGGATTCACCGAATATGCCAAGGACATCTGCATGCAGATTGCAGCGGCCTCCCCCGGTTTCCTCGATAAGGCCTCGGTTCCGGCCGAAGTGCTCGAAGAGGAGAAGAAAATCCTCGCCGCGCAGGCCATCAACGAGGGCAAGCCGGCGGCCATCGCAGAGAAGATGGTCATGGGGCGCATCGGGAAGTTCTACAAGGAGAGCTGCCTTGTTGAGCAGCCTTTCGTGAAGGATGCCGAGAAGTCGGTTGCGCAGTACACCACAGAGACCGCGAAGGCGCTGGGCGGTTCCATCAAGATTGCGCAGTTTGTCCGCTACGAAAAGGGCGAGGGCATCGCAAAGAAGGAAGAAGACTTTGCGGCTGAGATCGCCAAGATGACCGGCAACAAGTAAATCGCATATTTTCAAGTGGCGCGGCAGCATGCCGCGCCACTTTTCTAAGTTTGAAGCTGCACCGAAATACCGCACAAGGATTTTGACGCAGTGTTAAGTGTTTTAACGTTGAACTTTGCCTCAAACTATTGTATAATGCTACAAGAGTGAATTTTCGGGAGGTGCCATATTGGACAACGCACCGAAATACAAGCGGGTGCTGCTGAAAATCAGCGGAGAGTCGCTCGCGGGACCGAGCAAATTCGGGATCGACGAACAGACGGTGCACGCAATCTGCGAGGAAATCCGGCAGATTGTGGACATGGGGGTGCAGGTGGGCATTGTCTGCGGCGGCGGAAACTTCTGGCGCGGCAGAAGCGCCCAGCAGATGGACCGCACAAGGGCCGACCACGCAGGCATGCTGGCCACCGTCATCAACGGCATCGCCTTGACCGATGCCCTGCTGTCTATGGGGGTCGAGACCAGGCTTCAGACCGCCATTGAAATGCGTCAGATCGCCGAACCCTACATCCGGGGCAGGGCTGAATCCCACTTAAAAAAGGGATATGTAGTCATTTTTGCCGGCGGAACCGGCAATCCGTACTTCTCGACCGATACGGCAGCCGCCCTTCGGGCCGCTGAAATCAACGCCGATGCAATCCTGCTGGCCAAGACGGTGAGCGGTGTTTACTCGGCGGATCCCGCCATTGACAAGACGGCCAAGTTCCTGCCGGAGCTGACCTATCTCGACGTTTTAAACCGCCGCCTCGGAGTCATGGACACAACTGCGACGTCGCTGTGCATGGACAATCGGATTCCGATTGTGGTATTTGTATTGGAATCAGCGACCCGCACAACATTGTCAGGGCTGCTATGGGCGAGCGCATCGGCACAACCATATCAGAATAATGCAGGGAGGATATGCGAAATGAAGGAGATGTACACCCCTTACGAGTCGAAAATGCAAAAAGCGCTGAGCTTTCAGGCCGATGAGTTTAAGGCAATCCGCGCCGGGCGAGCAAACCCGGGCGTCTTGGACAAACTGACGGTGGAGTATTACGGTTCCCCGACGCCCATCAACCAGATGGCATCTGTTTCGGTCACCGAAGCCCGTACCCTCAGCATCACCCCCTACGACAAAAGCGCCATGAAGGGCATCGAAAAGGCCATTTTGGCCTCCGACATCGGTATCAACCCTCAAAACGACGGCAATGCCATCCGGCTCATGTTTCCGCCGCTCACCGAGGAGCGCAGACTTGCCATCGCCAAGCAGATTCGCAAGTCGGGCGAGGAAACCAAGGTGGCCATCCGCAACATTCGCAGAGACGCTGTGGAGAAGTTTAAGGAGCAGAAGAAAAAATCGGAAATCACCGAGGATGACCTCAAGGCCGCCGAAAAAGATATGCAGGATATGACCGACAAATTCATCAAGAAGGTGGACGAAGCGGTCGCCGCCAAAGAGAAGGAGATTCTCGAAGTATGACGTCAAACGTTGATATGAGCCGGATTCCGGCTCATATCGCCATTATTATGGACGGCAACGGCAGATGGGCCGCCCGCCGCGGGTTGCCGCGGCAGGCAGGCCACATCGAAGGGGCTAAAAAGTTTCAGGAAATCGCTTTATTCTGTCAAGAAATCGGGATCAAATACTTCACGGTCTACGCTTTCTCGACTGAGAACTGGAAGCGGCCGCCTGAAGAGGTTAAAGCCATCATGCACCTATTCCGCGACTATCTGCAAAGCGCCAAGACCGAGCTTTTGACCCGTAACATCCACATCAACATCCTCGGGGACACAGAGGTTTTTGCGGGCAGCGAGCTGGGGGACCTCATCACCGAAGTGACCGGGATGAACTTAGAGCCGGACGCCCTGCAAGCCAACATCGCTATCAACTACGGGGGGCGGGCGGAGCTTGTGGGGGCTGCAAACCGCGCTTTCGCCGATAAAGGCCGGTCCATCACTGAAGCGGATATTGAGGGCCACCTCTACACGGCCGGTCAGCCCGACCCTGAGCTTGTTATCCGGACATCGGGGGAGTATCGGCTGTCGGGCTTCATGCTGTGGCAATGTGCATATAGCGAACTGGTATTCACGGACTGCCTCTGGCCTGACTTTACAAAAGAGGAGCTGCTTGGCGCCATCGCCGACTTTCAGAGCCGGGAGAGGCGATTCGGCGGCGTAAAGAAGTGACGAAGTGATGAAAAAGATCCTGACCCCGCGCTTTCTCTCGGGCGCCGCATACTTTCTCCTTATGCTGCCGGTCTTCTACTTCTCGGATACACCGGTGCTGAGCTTTGCCATGGCGGTGGTGTCGGTCGGCTGCGTCTATGACGCGCTGCATGTCACAGGGAGCGCCGAGAGTAAGCTCTTCATGCCCATTGCCCTCGTGTTTGCGGCGGCGTATCCGTTTTTACCGGTTTTTTTGCCGGGGATCATCCGCCTTGTGATTTACGTCTACCTGCTTATGATCATCGTACTGTATATTCTGCACTTTGACACGCTGAAGCTTGAAAATGCCGTCCACTGCGCAGCATTTTCGGTCATGCTGCCGGTCTTCATCGGCAGTGCCGTCATGTCACGGCAGCTTGAAAATGGGCTCTATTACCTCATTTTGACCTTCCTTGGGGTCTGGGTGTCAGACACGATGGCGCAAGTCTCCGGAAAACTCTTCGGCCGTCACAAACTGGGTTCGGCCATCTCGCCTAACAAGACGGTGGAAGGGTGTATCGGCTCGGTTACCTGCACCGCGGTGGCCTTTGCCGCGGCGGGGTATGTCATCAATACAAGGTTTGGACTGACGGTTGGCTATGCCGTCATCACGGCGCTGGGTGCCTTGGTCTCCATCGTCGCCCAGTTCGGAGACCTTCTGGCCTCCGCCGTCAAGCGGACGTATGGCGTGAAGGATTACAGCCAGCTCATTCCGGGACACGGCGGCATGTATGACCGGTTCGACAGCTTTGCCTTAGTTGCACCGCTTATCTACTTTGTCGCGTCCCTTTCGGGGTTTATCTCATGATCACAGTACTTGGTTCGACCGGCTCCATCGGCCGACAGACAATTGAAGTCGCCGGGGAGCTCGGAATAAAAATTGCGGCCCTTGCGGCCGGCAGCAGCACCGACGTCATCGAGCGGCAGGCGAGAGCCTGCCGTCCTCTGCTTGTCGCCATGGCAGATGAGGGGGCCGCAAAAGTCCTTAAGGACCGGCTCTTCGGAACCGGCATTGAAGTCGCGGCGGGACAGGCGGGGGTCTGCAGGGCGGCAGCCCATACGGAAGCGGAGACGGTGGTTTCGGCCATTGTCGGCGCGGCCGGAATCCTTCCGACCGTAACCGCCATCGAGGCCGGCAAGCGGATCGCCCTCGCCAACAAGGAGACGTTGGTGGCGGCGGGCGCCTATGTCATACCACTGGCAAAACGCAAGGGAGTCCATATCCTGCCGGTGGACAGTGAACACGCGGCCATTTTCCAGTGCCTTTTAGCCGCAGCCGGAGGTGCTGTCAGCCGAATTTTGCTGACGGCTTCGGGCGGACCCTTTTTCGGAATGACAAGGGCGCAGCTTGCCGGCGTCACAAGGGAGCAGGCCTTAAAGCACCCCTCCTGGTCCATGGGGGCCAAAATCACGGTCGATTCTGCGACCTTAATGAACAAGGGCTTTGAAGTGATTGAGGCCATGTGGCTCTTCGGTGTACCGCTAGACAAAATAGAAGTCATCGTACACCGGGAGAGCATCATACACTCTATGGTCGAGTATTCGGACGGCACCATCATGGCTCAGCTCGGGTGCCCGGATATGAAGACCCCAATCCGGCTTGCCCTGACATGGCCTGTCCGGGGGACGGCAGGGGGCCGGCTCGATTTCGATCAGCTGACCTCGCTCTCTCTTGCGCGTCCCGACACCGAAACGTTTGGCTGCCTTGCCTTGTGCAGGGAGGCCGCAGGCCGGGGCGGTACGCTGCCCGCCGCCTTAAATGCGGCAAACGAAGCGGCAGTGAGCGCATTTTTGGCGGGAGCTCTGCCGTTTTTGGGCATTGAAGGCGTCTGCCGGGCTGTTCTTGAGCGCACAGACTTAAAGGAACCGACACTCGATAGTATTCTTGCGGCAGACTTAGCCGCAAGAGATTTGGCAAATGAGGTGATCAGCGCTTGGTCGCAGCAATAATCGCATTCAGTTTACTCATCATATCGCACGAGCTCGGCCACTTTTTCGCGGCAAAGTGGGCCGGTATCGCCGTGCTCGAGTTTTCGATCGGCATGGGGCCGAAGCTATTCGGATTTACGAAAAACGGCACCGCCTATTCGCTGCGGATTTTGCCCATCGGCGGCTATGTGCGCATGGAGGGCGAGGAGGACGGCATGGTGCCGCCCGCAGAAGGGGAAACGCAGAGGGAGCCCGTAAAGACCGAACCTGTACAGTCCCCCGTGGGCTGCCCATTTCCGGAGGCGACGATCGGCAAGCGGGCGTTCACGATGTTCGCAGGCCCCGCCATGAACCTCGCCACGGCCTTTTTCGCCATGACGCTGCTGGTTATCACCATCGGCGTCATCCCATCGACGACGGTGGCCTCCTACAAAGAAGAGAACCTCTCGGCCGGGTACGGACTTTTGCCCGGCGACAAAATCGTTGCCATCGAGGGCGAGCGAATTCACATCAGTTCGGATATCATCTACAGCCTCATGCGCTCGGAGGGCCGTCCGCTCGACCTTACGGTCGTCCGGGAAGGGGAGACCATCATCCTCCCCGATATCGTGTTTCCGACTTACGAGGATCAGGGAGTCACTTACTCCTACCCGGACTTCTACTGCTCCCGCCTTGGGGTCAACCCGCTGACGGTGGCAAAAGAGAGCATCTTTCGGTGCTACGCCATTGTACGGGAGGTCTATGCCTCAGTTTCGGGACTTATCCGCGGAGAAATCCCCTTAAGCCAGCTTTCGGGACCGGTCGCCACGACGCAGGCCATCGGCGAGGTGTCGAAGCAGGGGTTCAATTCGCTTGTCTACTTCATGGTCTTCATCAGCATCAACATCGGAATCATCAATCTGCTGCCCTTCCCGGCGTTGGACGGCGGCAGGCTGCTGCTCATTCTTATTGAACTCATCCGGGGAAAACCGCTCAAACGTGAGGCCGAGGGCTGGATCAACTTCGCAGGATTTGCTGCTCTGATGACGCTCGTAGTCTATGTGACCTACCAAGACATCATCAAACTGTTCAAATAGGTGGAATATGAGAAGAATTTCGCACACCGTGACTGTGAGAGGATTGCCGATCGGCGGGGGAAACCCCGTCGTCGTCCAGTCTATGACCAATACGCGCACTGGGGACGCCAAAGCCACTGCCGCACAGGCAAACCGGCTTGCTGCCCTGGGGTGTAAAATCGTCCGCATCGCGGTTCCCGACATGGAGGCAGCGGGTGCCCTTGCTGAGATTCGGGCGCTCACCTTGGTGCCGCTTGTGGCGGATATCCACTTCGACTACCGGCTTGCGCTTGCGGCGGTAGCGGCCGGTATTGACAAGATCCGCATCAACCCCGGCAACATCGGCTCTATCGACCGGGTTCGGGCGGTGGCTGACGCCTGTAGAGAGCGGGGGATACCGATCCGCATCGGGGTCAACAGCGGTTCGGTCGAGCGCGATCTGCTTGAAGCCTACGGAGGGCCAACGCCGGCCGCCCTTGTAGACAGCGCACTGCGACATGCGGACCTCTTAGACCGGTGCGGGTTTGAAGACGTCATCATATCTGTAAAGGCCTCAACCGTTACAGATATGATTGAGGCCAACCATATGCTGGCGGCGCGGACAAGCTATCCGCTGCACCTCGGCGTCACTGAGGCGGGACTGCCAGAGACGGGTGCGCTGCGCTCGGCCGTCGGCATCGGCGCCTTGCTGCTTGACGGCATTGGCGACACGATCCGGGTGTCGCTGACGGCACCGCCGGAACAGGAGATTGGGCCTGCTTATACGATCCTTGCGGCCTGTGGGCTGCACGAGGGCCCCAGGGTGGTGTCCTGTCCGACCTGCGGGCGGACAAGAGTTGATCTCATACCGCTCGCGAGGCGTGTGGAAGAGGCGGTCGCAGGGCTTTCGCGCCCGCTGACGGTGGCTGTCATGGGGTGCGCTGTCAACGGTCCCGGCGAAGCTAGAGAAGCCGACGTCGGTATTGCCTGCGGCGAGGGTGAGGGGCTCATTTTCCGCGGGGGGAAAATTCTGCGGAAAGTTTCGGAGCCCATGCTTTTTGACGAACTTATGCTGGAGATTAAGGGGATTATGGATGAAAAAACGTCTCAGTGACATGTATCCCGACAGTGTGCGGGAGCGGGCTGAATTTGAATATGAGGGTATATTTGTCGAGAATGCCGAGATGTCGGCGGACATGCGACGCCTTTCACTGACCCTAACGGGTACACGTCCGATTGGGGAGCGGGAGCTCAACCGCATTACGCGGGAGCTCCTCGACCACTACATGCTGGATGACATTTCTATTACGACGACTGAGGAGGAGCCCCGGGGCAGCACAACCGGCGCCGCGGACCGCGCCGTAAGCACAGTGCAGGAGGAGTCCCCGGACTTTGAAGGGACCGCAGGTAAACTTGGCGCATTCGCACCACAGCTCTCGGAACTTTTTGATCAGAGATGCCCCGCCTGTAGCAAGCTGTTAAGGGACTGCGCCTTGTCGCATGCGGACGGAGTCGTGACGGTGTCGCTTGCCCACGGCGGGTATTTGGCGTTGTGTCGAAACGGAGCCGGGGAGCATATCTGCGCAATCCTGCAAGAGACACTGGGATTTTCCGCCCAGGTCCTGTTTGACGGAACCCTCAAGGCCGAGTCCGAGAACTCAGTTACAGCCGCCCGGCGGGAAAAGTCGGCCGCAGAGTCCCAAAAGCTGGGGAAAGAGAGACAAAAGTTTCCAGTCATCTATGGGCGAAGTTTCAAGGACAAGCCGGAGCGAATCGCCGACATCACAATGGACAGCGGCAGGATCTGTCTCGACGGGGAGATTCTCGGGGTGGAAAGTCGTGCCTCGCGGGACGGGCGGAGTACCAGAATCTTCTTTCCGGTGACTGATTATACCTCCACCGTCATGGTCAAGTTGTTTTTAATGGATGAAAAACCGGATAAGCTCCTCTCTCGGCTGACCAAGGGCACTTGCGTGCGGGTGCGGGGCGACGCAAGGTACGACAAGTACGACAATGAGGTCACGGTGACGGCGCGGGACATCATGGAGGCCGACAGAGAGCAGCGGGAGGATACGGCGCCTTGCAAGCGAGTGGAACTGCATCTGCACACCAACATGTCGGCGCTCGACGGCATCACGCCTGCCGCAAACTATGTCGAACGGGCGGCGGCTTGGGGCCACCGCGCCATTGTCGTCACCGACCACGGGGTCATCCAGGCTTTTCCGGAGGTCTATGCAGCCGCCAAAAAGCATAAAATCAAAGCCTTATACGGCGTTGAGTGTTACTTTGTAAATGACGGCGACGGTGCCGCAGGCGAGGAGCTGCCGCTTGACAGCGAGTTTGTGGTTTTCGACGTCGAGACGACGGGACTATATGCCTCGGGCGACCGGCTGACAGAAATCGGTGCCGTGCGGATTAGGGCAGGCAAAATCGTCGACTCCTTCGACACATTTGTCAATCCCGAACGGCCGATCCCATCCGAGATCACGGCCTTGACCGGCATCACCGACGCGATGGTCAGAAGTGCCCCAAAAGAGCAGGAAGCGGTGGAGGCATTTCTCGCGTTTGCCGGCCGCGCCGCCCTTGTCGCCCATAATGCGAGATTCGACCTCTCCTTTATAAGGGCTGTCGCCATGCGGCACGGGTTTGCCTGCCCTGTCGACGCAATCGACACCGTCGCCTTAGCCCGCCGGGCGCTGCCGGGGCTAAAAAACCACAAGCTCGATACGGTAGCAAACCATTTTTCACTGGATTTTCGCCACCACAGAGCCTGTGACGACGCCGCCGTGACGGGCGAGATCCTCCTTCGGCTCATGCAGATGGGGGCGGAAAAGGGCGCCCTGTGTGTTTCGGACCTCGACACGGTCTTCGGGGATCGAGAGGATATCCGCCGGGCCAAAACCTGGCATCAAATCATCCTGGTCAAAACGCAGGCGGGCTTAAAAACCTCTTTAAGCTGGTGTCGGCTTCCAACCTGCGCTATTTCGGCGGCAAGTTCCCCCGCATTCCAAAAAGCGAACTTGTTCGTCGCAGGGAGGGGCTTCTGATCGGTTCGGCCTGCGAGGCGGGTGAGCTGTTTTCCGCGGCGCTCGACGGAAAGAGCGACGCCGAACTCGATGAAATCGCCGCTTTTTACGACTACCTTGAAATTCAGCCCATATGCAACAACCGTTTTCTTATCGAACAGGGGAGAGCTGGGGACGACGAGGAACTGCAAGCCCTCAACCGGCGCATTGTTGCCTGCGGAGAGCGGACCGGCAAGCCGGTTGTCGCGACCTGCGATGCGCATTTCCTCGATCCGTACGAGGAGCAGTACCGCCGCATATTGCTGGCGGGCCAGGGATATGCCGATGCTGACCGGCCGCTGCCGCTCTACTTTCGTACGACGGAGGAGATGCTGGCGGAATTTGCCTATCTCGGCGAGGAAAAGGCGGCGGAGGTCGTCGTCACAAATCCCAATCTCATCGCGGACATGTGCGAGACGGTCATTCCCATAAAAGACCGCATGTATCCCCCCAACATCGACGGGGCGGAGGAGAATCTGCGCAAGCTGTCCTATGAGCGGGCGGTGGAAATCTATGGGGACCCGCTGCCAAAGGTGGTGTCGGACCGGCTGGAACGGGAGCTGACCCCCATCATCAAAAACGGCTTTGCCGTCATGTACATGACAGCCAGAGCTCTCGTGCAAAAATCGGAGTCTGACGGGTATCTCGTCGGTTCGCGGGGCTCGGTGGGCTCGTCACTCGTCGCATACCTTTCCGGCATCACCGAGGTCAACTCGCTGCCGCCGCACTACATCTGCACGAAGTGTAAACACACCGAATTCGACCTCTCGGGGACTTACGAGGCGGGCTGCGATATGCCGGACGACGTCTGCCCTGTGTGCGGTGCCCCCTGCAGAAAAGAGGGGTTTGACATCCCCTTCGAGACCTTCCTCGGCTTCAAGGGGGAAAAGGTGCCGGACATCGACCTTAACTTCTCGGGGGTCTACCAGAGCCGCGCCCACCAATACACAGAGGAGCTCTTCGGTGCCGGGCATGTGTTTCGGGCCGGCACCCTCGCGACAGTCGGGGACAAGAACGCCTACGGCTATGTCAAACGGTACCTCGAGAGCCATGGGGAGACAAAGCCCCGGCCGGAGGAGAACCGGCTGATCGCCGGCTTTACCAACGTCAAGCGCACAACGGGGCAGCACCCGGGCGGTGTTATGATCGTGCCGTCTGACATGGAGATCGAGGATTTCACCCCTGTGCAGCATCCGGCCGACAAGAGCGAAAAGGACATCATCACCACCCATTTCGACTACCACGCCATCCATGACAACATTTTGAAGCTTGACCTTCTAGGGCACGACGATCCGACGGTGCTGCGCATGCTGGGGGATCTGACCGGCATCGATGTGCGTACCCTGCCTTTGACTGATCCCTTTGTCATGTCGCTCTTTTCAAGCACAAAAGCCTTAGAGCCGCTAACGGCCGATATCGGGGTGACCGGCGCCATTGCGCTGCCGGAATTTGGCACCCATTTTGTGCGAGGAATGCTCGAAGAGACAAAGCCCACCACCTTCGGAGAACTGGTGCGCATCTCCGGTCTCTCCCACGGTACCGACGTGTGGCTCGGAAACGCCGAGACGCTGATCAAAGAGGGGACTTGCACCCTGCGGGAGTGCATCTGCATTCGCGACGACATCATGCTCTATCTCATGCGCGCCGACATGCCCCCGGAGGACAGTTTCAATATCACGGAGCGGGTGCGCAAAGGAAAGGGTCTCACCGACGCGCAGGAGGCGCTCATGCGCTCCTTCAAGGTGCCGGAGTGGTACATACAAAGCTGCAAAAAAATCGCCTACATGTTCCCTAAAGCCCACGCCGTCGCCTACGTCACCTCAGCCATGCGCATCGCATGGTTCAAGGTCTATCGGCCCTTGGAGTTCTACGCCACCTACTTCACCGTGCGGGCGGACGACTTCGATGCCGAGACCATGACGGGGGGGCGCGCAAAGCTCGAGGCCTTGATTCGCGCCGCTTCTAGGCAGGAGGCCACCGCAAAGGATGAAAAGACGGTGACCATCGCCGAAGTTGTCATGGAGATGTACGCCCGCGGCTTTGAATTCCTGCCGGTTGATGTCTACAGCTCAGCCGCAACTGATTTCACCATTGAGGACGGAAAACTGCGCGCGCCGCTCAACTCACTTCCGGGAGTGGGGAAAAACGCGGCTTTGGCCATCGTCAAAGCTCGTAAAGTCGGTGAATTTTTATCAAAGGAGGAGCTCTGTCAGAGGGCGGGTGTTTCCTGTGCCGTCGCGGACACACTTTCCCGCAACGGGGCACTCGGAGACATGCCGGAGAGCGCACAAATCAGCTTCTTTCTATGAGAATGTTATTTATTTATTTAATGAAAAATCTGTTGACAAACATTCGTTTATTAGTCTATACTTGTATATGCTGTTAATGTGGGGGTGGGTATATGCCCTACAGCGGCGACGCCGGGCTTTCGGGGCTTGTCCGGCGGTGTAAGTCGGGAGACGCTATGGCGCTGAATGCGCTCATCACAAGATACTATGCACATATCCGAAGGTGCTGCCGCGGTTTTTGTTTTGCCGGGGCCGAGCCGGAGGATGTCATGCAAGAGGCCCTGATCGGTTTTTGCAGGGCGGCGTGCGACTATGACCCCGATGGCGATATCCCATTTGATGCCTATACGGCAATTTGCATACGGCGGCACCTTATCGACGCGGCAAAAAGCGCGTCCCGGGACAAGCACAAGCCGCTCAACTCCTATGTTTCACTCAATACCACAGCGGACTCCTCAAGCGATCACGCCTTTCAGGTCTTTGGTTTTGATACCACCTTTGATCCATCTGATGCGATTATCGACAGAGAAGCTGTGCGACTTACAAACGAGCGTATTAACGCCGCGCTGTCCGCCTATGAGCGGCAGGTGCTCAGGCAGTACCTTGAAGGCAAACCCTACAAGGTTATTGCACTGTCGGCGGGAAAACCCATTAAGTCTGTTGATAATGCCCGTTCAGAGGATTCGGCGAAAGCTCAGCGCACTGCTGTCGCAAGACAGTGTGAGATAGGCCCTTTAGCGCATAAAACAGAGCGTTTGCCATCAAAAGGTGCCGGTTTGAGTCCGGAAGAGGGTTAATAATTTACCCAAAGCGAGGGAAAAAGAATGTACGAAGACAAGACCTTAGTGTGCAAAGATTGCGGCAAGGAGTTCGTGTTCACCGCCGGCGAGCAGGAGTTCTATGCGGAGCGTGGCTTCCAGAATGAACCCCAGCGTTGCAAGGAGTGCCGCGACAATCGCAAAAACGCTGCCAAGTCTCAGCGTGAGATGTATACCGCCGTCTGCGCCAACTGCGGCGGTGAGGCGAAGGTGCCGTTCCAGCCTAGGAACGACCGCCCCGTCTATTGCAGCGAATGCTTCGCCAAGATGAAGGAGCAGCAGGGCTAATCCATCTGCTGAAAATAATGCTTATGTACAGGGCCGCTGCCGATGGCAGCGGTCCCTGTTTCACTTGCGGCGGAGTCCTTTTCGTCATGACGTATTTGACGCTTTTTGTTGCATTTATTTTCCGGGGATAGTATAATATCGGCAACATGTTGTGCAAATCCCGTGGAATTTTGTCTGTCAGCGGCCGGCCGTTCCGGTTTGCGGCTGGCACCCGCAGAACAGGTATTCATATTTCAATTAAAGGCGGTTGCATAGGAATGTTTAAAGAATTTAAGGAGTTTGCGGTCAAAGGCAACGTCATCGATCTGGCAGTCGGGCGTTGTCATAGGCGGCGCTTTCGGAAAAATCGTCTCCTCCCTCGTCGCCGACATCATCGCGCCCCTGATCGGCTGGCTGACGGCGGGAGTTGACATCTCGGCTCTCAAATGGGTCATCAGCCCCGCTGTCATGGACGGGGAGACTGTTGTAAAGGCCGAGGCTGCAATCACCTACGGAAATTTCTTTCAGGCCACCATCGACTTTCTCATCATTGCGTTTGCGCTCTTCCTGTTCGTCAAGGCTGTCAACAGGACCCGCGCACTGCAAAAAAAGCCGGAAGTTCCGGCGCCTGCGCCTGCGCCGGCACCGGCGGCTCCCACCGAAGTGGAGCTGCTCGGAGATATCCTTGAACAGCTGAAAAGTAAGCAGGCATGAGCAGAATTCTAATGGCCACAATGGGGCTTGAGCTCGGCGGTGCGGAGACGCATATCGTAGAGCTCTGCCGTCATCTCCGGAGGGCAGGACATGAGATTGTGCTCTGCTCCGCCGGCGGTGCCCTTGTGCCCGAACTGGAGGCGAGCGGCGTTCGTCATTTGACGGTGCCGCTCGCCTCTCGCAGCCTTGTAAGCATGTCGAAATCGTACATCATTCTTTCCCGGGAAATGCGTGAGTTCAAGCCGGACATTGTCCACGCGCATGCGCGCATTCCGGGCTTTTTACTCTCGTCACTCTGCCGGCGCGCCGGTGTGCCGCTCGTCATGACGGTGCACGGCAGCTATAAGGTTTCGGCATCCCTGCGACTTTTGACCCGGTGGGGCGCAAAGCAGCTGGCCGTCAGCGAGGACATCCGGGATTATTTAATTCAAAACTATCACATTGCCGGCCGCGACATCTTTGTCACGGTCAACGGTATTGATGCCGATACCTTTTGCCCCGGTGACGATGAGGACCTGCGCCGCGAGCTTGGCATCGGGGAGAGAGAGCCTGTCGTCGTCGCGGTCTCTCGGCTTGATAATGATTCGTCGGACGGTGTGCGGCGGCTCCTCGAAGAGATGGATACGGTCAAAATCGTGGTGGTCGGAGGCGGGGTTAACCTCGAGGAACTGCGGGTGAAATATCCTGGCGCCGTCTTCACCGGGCCCCGCAGGGACGTCGTGCGTTTTTGCCGGATGGCCGACGTGTTTGTCGGTGTCTCGCGCGCGGCACTTGAGGCTTTGTCTTGCGAAACGCCGGTCATTTTGTCGGGAAACGCCGGGTATATGGGTATCCTCGGCCCCAACACGTATGAGGAGGCAAAGGCCACAAACCTCACTTGCCGCGGTGCCGGAAGCGCCCGCGCGGGGGATCTGGCCCGGGATGTCTCCAAATTGCTTTCAGACGCAGATTTGCGCACCCTGCTCGGAAAATGGGGGCGGGAGGCGGTACAGCGGGACTACTCGCTTGAACGCATGACCGAAGACGCCCTGCGGTGCTACCGTGCCGCGCTGCTTGAAAAGAAAGATGCGACCTATGACTTTCTGCTCTGCGGCTACTACGGGTACGGAAATACCGGCGATGAGATGCTGCTTTCGACCATTGTGCACAATCTGACCCGGCGGGACGGGGAGGTGCGCATCTGCGTACTGAACCGTGACAGGGCCGCCATCTCCTGTGTGCAGGACGTCGCACTGGCAAGGCGGTTTTCACTGCCGGAGGTCGTGTCGGCTATGCGGCGCTCAAAGGTGCTGGTGTTCGGTGGCGGAAACCTTTTGCAGGACGTCACCAGCGTCAAGTCGCTCATCTATTATCTCACATTGCTCCAGCTTGCAAAGCGGCTGGGACTTAAGACCATGCTCTACGGCAACGGGATCGGGCCCTTGCGCAGCGGCATCGGCCGGCAGATGTCTAAAAGAGTGCTGGCGGGAGTCGATCTCATCACGCTGCGGGACCCCGACTCTGCTAAACTGCTCCGTGAGCTTGGTGTGCCAGAGGGCCGGGTGAAGCTGACGGCAGATGAAGTCTTCACAGCCTTTGAAGCACCCTATCCGAGAAGCCCGCTGCTTCCTGTGGGGAAGTACCTCGCGGTGTCGCTGCGGGCGTGGAAGGAGCGAGACCCGGACTTTGACCGAAAGGTGGCCGCGGCCTTAGACCGGGCTGCCGGCGAAGCGGACCTGCCGGTCGTCTTCGTTCCGCTGCAGCAGGCGGAAGACACTCCCGCCTGTCAGGCCGTCGCCATGCTCATGGAGCGTAAGTGTATCGTTTTACAGGGGGACGAGGCGGACGTGCTGTCTGCCGTCACCTCGGCAAAGGCGGTCGTTGGCATGCGGCTGCACGCCCTGATTTTTGCCGCCGCAGCAGGCGTGTCCGCCTGCGGGATTGTCTACGACCCTAAAGTAAAGGCGTTCTTCTCCATGATGGACAGCGACCGCTTTGTCGACTGCGCATCTTTCGATGAGGAGCGGCTGACGGGGTTTATCCGTGAAATTTTGCATGACGACGGCATTAAGACAAAACAGGTGACCGCAAGACTTGCGAAGGCTGCGGCCATGAACAGCGAAGCGGCCTTCCGGCTGCTCGAGGGGGAACGATGAAATATCTCGGCGTTGACTATGGGGATGTCCGCACCGGCCTTGCCATTTCCGATATGCTTCAAAGCCTGGCAAGCGCTGCCGGCGTTATAGAGGGGTACAATATGGACAAAGTGGCCGATGCCGTTGCGGCAAAGGCCCGTGAACTTGGGGCCGGTACCATCATTTTAGGATTCCCCAAGAATATGAACAACACGCAAGGGCCGAGAGCCGAAAAGACGCTGCTCTTCAAGGCGGCACTCGAAGCGCGGTTTGAGGGCCAAGTCATCCTGCGGGACGAGCGGGGGACGACGGTATCGGCGATTCGCATGCTCAACGAGACGAACACGCGGGGAAAAAAGCGAAAGGCGGTCATCGACGCAGTCGCTGCCACCGTCATTCTTCAGGATTATCTCGACTCCTTGCGGTAAAGAGTTCCGATATGCCTGCCGCGAAAATGATGAGCGCGAATATTTTGCGTAAGGTGTCGCCATCTATTTTTTGAGCGAGAATGCCGAATGTCACGGCCGTGGCGATTCCGCCGACGCCGCTCTTCAGTGCTGCAGGCTTGTCGATATTTCCACGGCGTATATGGATGATGATGGCGACGGCTGCCGTCGGCAGAAAATAAAACAGATTGATTCCCTGCGCCGCGCGCTGGGGCACATCGAAGAGCAGCGTGAGCAAAATGATGAGCAGCGAACCGCCGCCCACCCCCATTCCGCTCAGTATTCCGACGGCAAAGCCCATTCCAATTAAAATAAGGGGACTATCCATTCCAAAGCCTCCAGGCAGACCAGATCATAAAAAGGGCGAATCCGATCCGGAGTGTTTTAACGGGAACCCCTCGAAGCCAGAGGGCGCCGCAGGCCCCGCCGACCATCCCGCCCGCAGAAAGTGGAAGGGCATAGGTCATATTGACCGAGCCGTTGTAGAGATAAATGGCGAGGCTGACGGCTGAGAGACAGACCATCGCTGCCACCGCTGTTGCGTGGGCCCTTTTTGCCGGAAGCCCAGATATGCGCTTCAAAAGAGGCACCAGCAGCAGTCCACCGCCGCCGCCAATCAGTCCGTTGACGGCACCAGCCAGAAATCCGGGGAGAAATTCACTTTTTTTCATGACTCCTCACAGTTGCAATTCAAATCGCTTTAGTGCTATAATACCCGAAATATCATTAAATAACATATAGGAGGAAATGCAACATGCTCAACACCAAGCCGGAGGAGAAGTTCCTTTTTGAGGGACTGACCTTTGACGACGTTCTGCTTATACCGCGCAAGTCGGATCTGCTGCCGACGGAGATCGATCTTTCGACTCAGCTGACAAAAACGATCCGGCTCAACATTCCGGTCCTGTCGGCTGCGATGGACACCGTAACGGAGGCCCGTATGGCCATTGCCATGGCAAGAGAGGGCGGCATTGGTGTCATCCATAAGAACATGACCATCGAGCGGCAGGCCGACGAGGTGGACAAGGTCAAGCGAAGTGAGAACGGCGTCATTGTCAACCCGTTTTTCCTTTCACCGGAGCACTACGTCTACGAGGCGGAGGAGCT
The DNA here is from genome assembly GCA_963662765.2 of Oscillospiraceae bacterium. Classification (GTDB taxonomy): domain Bacteria; phylum Bacillota; class Clostridia; order Oscillospirales; family Feifaniaceae; genus DATMXT01. The sequence continues at coordinate 215,458 of CAXXUP010000005.1, read as the reverse complement.
CATGAGCAAATACCGCATTTCCGGCGTGCCGATCTGCGAGGATGGCCGGCTTGTCGGCATCCTGACGAACCGAGACTTGCGCTTCCTTGAGAGCTACGACGTCAAGATTAACGACGTCATGACAAAGGATAACCTAGTGACGGCGCCCGTCGGCACCACCCTCAAGGGTGCCCAGCAGATCCTCAAAAAGCATAAAATTGAGAAACTGCCCATCGTGGATGAGAAGGGATACCTCAAAGGCCTCATCACCATCAAGGACATCGAAAAATCGATCGTATATCCCAATTCTGCAAAGGATGCGGGCGGTCGGCTCATGTGCGCAGCGGCCCTCGGAATGACAGGAAACGTACTGGAGCGGGCGGCAGCACTCGTCGAGAGAAGCGTTGACCTTCTGGTGCTCGATTCCGCCCATGGCCACTCCGAGAATATTTTAAACTGCGTGCGCAAAATCAAGGAGAAGTTTCCGGGAACCCAGCTCATGGCCGGAAACGTCGCGACGGCCGACGGGGCAAAAGCTCTGATCGATGCCGGCGCCGACGCCATCAAGGTCGGCATCGGGCCGGGGTCCATCTGCACAACTAGAGTTATTGCCGGTATCGGCGTGCCGCAGATCTCCGCCATTTACAATGCCGCCTCAGTTGCCTCACAGTACGGCATCCCGGTCATTGGAGACGGCGGGCTGCAGTACTCGGGCGATATCGTCAAGGCGCTGGCAGCCGGGGCAAACGCCGTCATGGCGGGCTCTCTGTTTGCCGGATGCGATGAGTCGCCCGGCAGCGAAGAAATTTATCAAGGCCGCCGGTTCAAGGTCTACCGCGGTATGGGCTCCATCGCGGCCATGAAAGAGGGCTCGTCCGACCGTTATTTCCAGGAGGGCTCCAAAAAATTGGTGCCGGAAGGTGTCGAAGGACGTGTACCGTACAAGGGCCATGTGTCGGAGGCACTCTACCAGCTCATGGGTGGCGTACGGTCCGGCATGGGCTATTGCGGGGCCGGGAACATTGAGACACTGCAGTCCGAGGGCCAGTTTGTGCGCATCACAGGGGCAGGACTCAAGGAAAGCCACCCGCATGACATCTATATCACGAAAGAAGCGCCAAACTATTCGATCAACCCGCAATAATTTTGCGGGAAACGGCCCAAAGAAGCCGGGGCAACAAGGGTTACGACCCTAAATAAAAGGCAGGGATAATATTGAACTATAAACTCGTTGTGGACAGCTCCTGCGACATAACGCCCGATGTGATGGCGCGTACCGGAGCCGTTAAGGTTCCGCTTGTCATGCTGATGGGTGAGCGCAGCTATATTGACGACGATAAACTCGACGCCAAGGGCTTTGTCGAGGACATGGTGGCCTATAAAGGGGCCATGCGCTCGGGATGCCCAGCACCGGCGGAGTATGCGTCGCACTATACGGGGGAGGACCCCATCTTTGTCGTCACGCTCTCATCTCGACTGTCGGGTTCCTATGCATCGGCCGTCGCGGGCATAACGCTTGCGAAAGACCAGGGGCAAAAGGCGGACGTCTATGTGTTCGATTCCAAGAGCGCTTCTCCGGGACAGGTCACGATTGCACTGCTCATTGAAACACTTGCGAATGCCGGCTGCACAAAAGAGGAGATCGTCGAAAAAGTTGAGGCGCACATCAAGCGGCAGAGCACGCTCTTCATTTTGGAGGATGTCACCAATATGGTTAAAAACGGCCGTATGAGCCGTGTCACCGGCACGTTTGTCACGGCGCTGCACATCCGTCCGCTGCTTGCGTCCGATGGGGACGGAAACATCATTTTACTCGACAAGGCACGGGGCACAGCGGCAACGATCAAACGGCTGGTTGAAGTCATGGGAGAGCGCTGCACCGATATGTCGGACAAGACGCTGGTCATCACCCACTGTTTTAATCCGGATATGGCAAATTACCTTAAGGTGCTCGCTGAGGAGCGCTATAACTTCAAAAAAATCGTGCTTTCCGGTATGGGCGGCCTATCCGCCATGTATGCCGGAAAAGGCGGCGTGCTGACCGCATTTTAAGAGAAAAACGAAAAAGTCCTCTGTCAAAACGACAGAGGACTTTTTTTAACTTTCAGGTCAGGGCACATAGACCATGTCGCGGCTGATCTCGTCGAGCGTCAAAGCGCCGCACATCCACATGGCATATTTCAGTTCGTCGGCCAACTTCTCAATATAGAAGCGAATTCCGTCCGGTCCGCCGCCGTAGACGGCCGTGACGAAGGGCCGGCAGATGAGCACACCCTTGGCGCCCAGCGCAAAAGCCTTGAAGATATCGGCACCCGAGCGGATTCCGCCGTCGACCAGTACCGGCACGGCACCGGCCACGGCAGATACGATACCCGGCAGCACCTCCGCCGTCGACATGCACTGATCGAGCACCCGGCCGCCGTGGTTTGAGACGACAATGGCGGTCGCACCGGCCTCAACGGCCTTGGCGGCGCCTTGTGGCGTCATGATGCCTTTGACGATGAAGGGCATATTCGCCATTTTAATGACCTCGGCCAGCTGCTCTTTCGTGATGAACTTAGCCTCGTGATTTTTCTTGAAATAGGGGAGTCCCTGAGAGTCGATGGCCATGGCCATCGCATAGGCACCGGACTCATGGATGCGGGCGATGCGCTGCTCCATGGTCTCGAAATCGTAGGGGATCATGGCGGGAATGCCGACGCCATGAGCCTTTTTGATACCCTCGATGCTGTTGTCGATGGTGTCGTTGGTAAAAGCCACGGTTCCCAAGGCTGCACAGGTCTCGACCATTACAGTGTTGTAGCTGACATCATCATACTTTTCGCCGTAGTGCATCCGAATGCCGCCGGTCGGGCCGGCATAGAAAGGGTACTCGAACCGTCTGCCGCAGAGCGTCGTATGGATGCCGACCGGTCGATCCTCGTGGATCGTGTCCATGTGAAGGCGTATCTCTTTCCACTTGTCGAAGTTACGCATGGCGACGTCGCCGCTGCCGAGTGACCCGGGTCCCGGGAAGACGCCGCGGCAGGCCTTGCCATCGCACTGGGCACAGGCCTTGCAGTAGGGGCCCATCTCACTGCGGGCATTTGCCATGAGTTCTTTGTAATCCATTGCGTTCTCCTTATTGTCGATGATAAAAACTGTCAGAGTAACTCTATGAGTTCTTCCAAAGATACCACTTTTGCAAACGCGCCAAGCGCTGCCATGAAGGCGGCATGCACCTGCGAGGCGGGTATAACTTCGCCATGAAATGTGAGGGCCTTTGTCGTACAGGCGTCGTGAACGAGCAGCACCTCGTAACCCAGCTCGCTGGCGGCCCTGGTGGTGGAATCGATACACATGTGGGACATCATTCCAGCAATGACCACCCGCTCGACACGAAGTCCCGTCAAAGCGGCACCGAGCGGCGTGCCGATAAAGCTGTTCGGACTGTGTTTGATGAAAGTCTCCTCGGTCGGAAGAGAGGATACGATTTTCGCCGTTTCGCTCCCGGGGGTGCCCGGCAGGAAAAATGTCGCACTGCCGCCCTCGGCGATGTGCCGAATGTGGAAGACGGGCCATGCATGGGTGCGGAAGATGTCGAGAATTTCCCGCGCTGCACGGGCTGCATCGTCTGCCTCGTAAAGCTCGCTTTTTCCGCCGGGGAAATAGTCGTTTTGAATGTCGACCAGGATCAGTGCGGTTTTCATAACATGTTCCCTCCTTACAGATTTGCGTGCCGATGCCTCAAGCGCCCCGCCGGCAGGTCGCTTGAGGGGTTACGGCCACCGCCGGCCGCCCTTTAGGGGTGCGGCACGCCCGACCGATATGCCGACCGGCCTGCGCGTGGCACGCCCCGAAAAAAAATAACGACCGCCCTGTATACAGGGCGGTCGTTTTGGAGCGGATGACGAGGCTCGAACTCGCTACCTCGACCTTGGCAAGGTCGCGCTCTACCAGATGAGCTACATCCGCAATTGCCCTGTTATTATAGCAAGCGAGGGGCTGCTTGTCAACCCCGCACCGAGAACCTGCAGCCGCAAAAATTCTGACGATAAAGCCCATATTGCTTTGAGAGTTCGATCGACCGAAGATAACCGTTTTGTTTTTTGAAATCGCTCCAAAGCCACCGGTCACCGCAGAGCTTATTGCCGATCTGATTGATAAGGGCGGCATTTTTATGGGGACTGACGGTCAGGGTCGTCGTGACAAGGTCAAAGCCTGGCAGGGCGGCAGCGGCCGAAAGGCGCTGTTCAAAGCAGACGGCGCACCGCGCACCGCCTTCCGGCTCGCCTTCAAGTCCGTAAACGGCCGCAAGATAGCTGCCGGGGTCATATTCTCCTGCGATGAGTGGTATGCTTAAATAACCGAGCAGCCGCTCGAGCTCCCCAAGTCTGTGCAGATATTCTTCAGTGGGTTCAATGCAGGGGTTGTAGAAAAAAACCGTCAGGTCGTATGCTCCCTGCAGCCGTTCGATGACGGCGGTGGAGCAAGGGGCGCAGCAGGCATGCAGCAGCAGTTTCTTCATTTTCTAAGTCCCATAAGAGAGGGCAAGGTGCGCTCAAGGGCGACGCCCTCGCGAATGGGCGTGCCCAGCCGTCCCGTAAGTTCAATGGTTTCAGACAGATATTCGGTCGTCAGCTTCAGCGCTTTGTCAAGCGGATACCCGATGATGCGAAGCCCACCAAGGACGCAGGTGAACAGATCTCCGGTCCCGGGGTAGCTGCCGGGAAGCCGGGGGCATAGGGTGGTTGTGATCTTGCCGGTTTCGCTCTCATAGGCGAGGTTTGTAACATAGCCCTCTTTGATGCGCAGACCGGTCAGGACGCCCGTTTTAGCGCCAAGTCCCGCAAGCTCCTTGACGCACCGCACGGCCTCTTCCTCGTCGATGGGCCCCTCCGAAAACTTGCGGCCGGTCAAAATGCAACACTCGGTGAAGTTGGGGGTGACAAGGTCGGCCATGCCAATCAGCACCCGCATGTTCTCGGCCATCTGCCTTGTGTAGGTGGAATAAAGTATGCCATCGTCCCCCATGACAGGGTCGACAATATGAATCGCCGGATGGGGATATTCCTCCAGCACCGATTTCACGATCCCTATCTGCTCAAAAGAGCCCAGAAATCCGGAATATATACAGTCAAAACGGATATCAAGTTTCGCCCAGTGATCAAAGGTCGGCCGGATATCCTCCGAGAGATCGCGGAAAACAAAGCCGGTAAAGCCGCCGGTGTGGGTTGAAAGCACAGCGGTCGGGACCGGGCAGACCTGAATACCGAGAGCCGACATCGCCGGGATGATCACAGTCAGGGCACAGCGGCCAAAGCCGGATATGTCGTGGATTGCCGCCACCCGGGGCAGCGGGGACAAAGAAAAAGACATGGCGCTCCCTCCTGCATAAAGTTTAGCATTTATACCGGCACATTACAAGAGGGTTGACAAACCGCATTTCCGGCGGATATACTATGCTCGACATAGGGAGGGATCAGACGAATGAAGTACAGTTTTGAGCCTCGAGGAGTATGTTCCTATCTGATTGAATTTGAGCTTACGGACGGCATCGTCCACAATGCACAGTTCCACGGAGGATGTGACGGCAACTCGCAGGGGATATCCCGGCTTGTCGAAGGAATGCCGGCCGTTAAAGTCATAGCGCTACTGCGCGGAGTCGACTGCGATGGCAAAGGCACCTCCTGCCCGGACCAGATGACAATTGCGCTTGAGCAGGCGTTGTCAGGCAAGCTCAAATAAATACAAACTCCACATCTTACATGAAAGGGCGCGGTTTTCCGCGCCCTTTATTTCATGCCGGGAATCATTTGTTCGTGCCGGGCGCAGCGCATGTGACGCGCCTACTTTTCACTTTGCGCCGGGTCCTCTTCAGAGTAAATTAAATCGTCAATGTCGGGCAGACATATCGTCCTTCCGCAGTCAATCATAGCGGTCACTCTTTCTATTTGTAATCAATAGAGCTATTATATTCTCCATGCTCCGAAAAGTTTCGTGTAAACGGTAGAAAAATGCCTACCCAATATATTCTACGTTATTGACTTCATGCCGGGAAAATTATACAATATGTGCCGTGAGATACCTATAGGGGAGGAACTACGATTGAAGATTACAGATAATGCCAGAATCGTGCTGGAGAAACGCTATCTGGCCAAAGAGGAGACAGGCCGCATCATCGAAACCGTTGAAGGACTTTTTCACCGGGTGGCGAAAACCATTGCGGCAGTGGACAAAAACTATGATGCCACCGCCGATACGGGGGCCCTGGAAGAGCGGCTTTACAAGCGCATGACAGATTTGGAGTTTTTACCAAACTCTCCGACGCTCATGAATGCCGGGCGGCCATTAGGCCAGCTCTCGGCCTGTTTTGTGCTGCCCGTTGAGGACAGCATGGAGGGAATATTCGATTCGGTCAAACATGCGGCCTTAATTCATAAATCGGGCGGCGGAACCGGCATGTCGTTTTCACGGCTGCGCCCAAAGGGGGACACGGTACGCACCACCGGCGGAGTCGCGTCGGGACCGGTCAGCTTTATGCGGGTCTTCAACATGGCCACCGACGCCGTCAAGCAGGGCGGAACGAGACGGGGTGCCAACATGGGCATCCTGCGGATCGACCACCCTGACATCCTCGAGTTCATCGACTGCAAGCAGACGACGACGGAGATCACGAACTTTAATATTTCGGTCGGAATCACCGAGGCGTTTATGGCAGCTGTCGAAGCGGACAAGCCCTACAGCCTCATTCACCCCCGTTACAAGACGCCGGTGAGGGAGCTTCCGGCCCGTGAGGTCTACGATAAGATTGTCTCGGCCGCATGGCAGACCGGAGAGCCCGGTATCATTTTCCTCGACCGGCTCAATGCCGCCAACACGGTGCCGGGCATGGGGGAGATCGAGTCGACCAACCCCTGCGGCGAGCAGCCGCTTCTGCCTTACGAGAGCTGCAACCTCGGCTCCATCAACCTTGTAACGGTGCTCGACGAGTTTGAGGGGGATTATCGGATCAATTACGACCAGCTGGGCGAGATTGTCGACGACGCGGTGCACTTCCTTGACAATGTCATCGACGCGAATAAATATCCGATCAGCATCATCGATGAGACCACCAAGGCCTCCCGCAAAATTGGGCTCGGGGTCATGGGCTTTGCCGATATGCTGCTTTTGCTTGGCATTCCTTACAACAGCGAGGAGGGCGTCGCGCTCGCCTCGGAACTGATGGCCTTCATCGACGCCAGAGGCAAGCGAATGAGCCGTCAGCTCGCGAAGGAGCGGGGCAGCTTTCCGGCCTTCGACAAGAGCATTTTCCATGGCGGGGAGCCCATGCGCAACGCGACGATCACGACCATCGCGCCGACCGGCACCCTTTCGATTATCGCCAATTGCTCCTCCGGCGTCGAACCGGTCTTCGCATATGTCTATGTCCGCAATGTCATGGACGGCACCGAGATGATCGAAGTCAACCCCATCTTGAAAGCAGAGCTTGAAAAGCGCGGACTGTACAGCGACGAGCTCATGAAGAAAATTGCCAAAGAGGGGCATCTCGCCCACATCGAGGAGCTTCCGGAAGACATCCGCCGCGTCTTCGTCTCGGCCCATGAGGTCAGCCCCGAATATCATATCCGCATGCAGGCGGCCTTCCAGGAGCACGTCGACAATGCGGTGTCCAAGACCGTCAACTTCGGGAGCTCCGCCACAAAACAGGATGTCGACGAGGTCTACCGGCTGGCCTATAAACTCGGCTGCAAGGGCGTCACGATTTACAGAGACGGAAGCCGCAGCGAGCAGGTTCTAAATGTGGGCAAAGTCAACAAGGGGGAGGGCACTCCTGTGCCCGAGCAGGCAAAGCCCGCCACCATCCAGCCGCGCAGCCGCCCCGATGTGACCATCGGCTTCACCGAGCGCATGAAGATCGGCTGCGGAAAGCTGTACATCACGGTCAACTACGACGACGCAGGCCTTGTGGAGGTTTTCACCAACACCGGACGCCACGGTGGATGCCCGTCTCAAAGCGAGGCCACGTCTAGGCTCATCTCCATGGCGCTGCGGTCGGGCATTGAGCCGTCGGCCATCATCGAGCAGCTACAGGGCATCCGGTGCCCATCGACCATCCGGCAAAGCGGCATGCAGGCCACTTCCTGCCCCGACGCGATTGCGAGAGTCATCACAAAGGTGCTGAAGTACAAAGACAACAATGGGGATGAGATTGAACACTACGGCGGAACTATGCCCATCGCCGAGCCGTCCCATATGGACGAGAGCGAATCCATCCGTTTTTGTCCCGAGTGCGGTGCCAAGGTGACTCACGAGGGCGGATGTGTCATCTGCCGCAACTGCGGATACAGCAAGTGTGGCTGATATGAGAACACCGACTATCGAGACAGAGCGCCTCGCGCTGCGCCCCCTGACCGTAGCCGACGCCCCCCATATCTACGCGAGCTGGACGAGTGACCCCGACGTGGCGCGGTTTATGGTGTGGGAGCTGCACGAGAGCGTCCGGGACACGGTGGCGTGGCTGACGGACATGGAAGCCTCGCTTGAAAGCGATACAAGCTATGTGTGGGGTGTCGTCCTCAAGGAGACGGGACTGCTCATCGGTTCGGTAGGCATCGCCTTTGTGCCGGCACACGGCTGCTTTGAGCTCGGTTATAATTTTATGAAAAGCTCTTGGGGAGTGGGCTACGCCACAGAGGCCAGCTAGGCCATACTTGAATTTGCCATGGCTTCGCTTTCACAGCGGCGGTTTTTCTGCCGCCACGCAGTGGAAAATGTGCGGTCGCAGAGGGTCATCGAGAAACTCGGTTTTCAATACGTGGGAGACGCTGCTTACGACAGCCTGAGCGGAATAAAACACTTCTTGTGCAAGGACTATATTCTTGAAATATAGACAAAACACACCAATGAAACGAAGACGGAGACGTCTTCGTTTTTTTTGTGCTTGACAAATACCCAGGGGGGGTATATTCTTGTACCAGAGGTGATTATTGTGAATGACAGGGAATGCTGTAAGGATTGCCACTACAGAATGCGGAGTACGCCCCGCGAACTTCAGGAGAAGCGAAAAATGCAAAACCGGCTTTCCAGAATAGAGGGGCAGATCAAGGGTATCATGACCATGCTGGAGGAAGACCGCTATTGCGGAGATATTCTCAACCAGGTGGTGGCGGCCGAAAAAGGACTTCGTGCATTCGGCAATGAGCTCGCAAGGAGTCATTTTTACTCCTGTGTCATACCAGATATCCGGGAGGGCAGCGACGAGCTTGCCAATGAATTCATTGCGCTGTTTGAACAGCTTTCGAGGTAAATATGGATAAGAATATTGATAGCAACCCCAAATATAAATACCGAAAAGCGCGAAACGCTGAAGCTCGGCGTTGGCGGCATGACCTGTGCCGCCTGCTCGGCAGCGGTGGAGCGCGCCCTAAAGCGCAAGGACGGCGTCCAGACGGCTAGCGTCAACCTGATTACGAGTCTTGCCGAAGTCGAATATGACCCGGCCTTAGTGGAGCCGTCTGACCTTATGGCCGCTGTCAAGAAGGCGGGCTATGAACCCTTTTTGCCGGAAAAGAGCAAAAGCGCTTCCGGCGGGATGGCGGCGGACGAGGCCGGCATAAAAAAACTGAAACTCGGCGTGAACGGCATGACCTGTGCGGCCTGCTCGGCAGCGGTGGAGCGCTCCCTAAAGCGCAAAACGGGCGTACAGTCGGCCTCGGTCAATCTTGTAACGCGGCTTGCGGAGGTCGAATACGACCCGACTTTGGTGCGCCCCTCCGAGCTTGCGGCCGCCATCAAAAAGGCCGGATACGAGCCCTTTACGCCTCAAAGTGAGGATGTGCCCTCCGACGAGGCGAAAACGACCGAGGCCAGCAAAAAGCGGCTGATTCTGGCTGCCATTTTCACGGTGCCGCTGTTTTATCTCTCGATGGGCGGAATGGTGGGCCTGCCGCTGCCCGATATTTCTCACAAGTCGCTGCTGCTGCTACAGCTATCTCTGACGCTGCCGGTGCTGTGGGCGGGGGCGCGCGCATTCTTTACCAAGGGCATGATGCATCTGTTCGGGCGGGCGCCCAACATGGATTCGCTGGTCGCAATCGGCACCGGCTCCGCGTTTTTGTACAGCCTCTACGCCACCATTAAAGTGATGGGAGGCGATATGTCCTATATGCACTCGGTATATTACGAATCCTCGGCCGTTGTCCTGACGCTTGTCATGCTGGGCAAACACTTCGAGCAGCGGGCCAAGGGGGCGACGAGTGAGTCCATCAAACGGTTGATGGGACTTACGCCCAAGACCGCCGTCATTTTGCGGGACGGCGCCGAAATCGAAGTGCTGGCCGAAGAAGTCGCTGTCGGCGACAAAATACGGGTGCGCCCCGGCGGGGCCATCCCGGTTGACGGCGTCGTGGAGAGCGGTCACTCTTCGGTCGACGAGTCGATGCTGACAGGCGAGAGTCTGCCGGTTGAGAAGTCGGCGGGGGACGGTGTGACCGGAGGAGCCATCAACGGGGAGGGGGACCCTCGACTTTGTGGCGACGGCGGTTGGCTCCGACACAGCACTTGCTAAAATCATTGAAATTGTAGAAGAGGCGCAGGGCAAAAAGGCCCCCATCGCGCGGCTTGCCGACAAAGTTTCCGGTGTGTTTGTGCCGACGGTCATGGGCATTGCCACCCTCGCCGCGATTTTTTGGGCAATCCAAGGCAAGGACACCGCATTCGTTTTGAAGGTCTTTGTGTCAGTTCTGGTCATCGCCTGTCCCTGTGCCTTAGGGCTTGCCACACCGACCGCCATCATGGTTGGCACAGGCAAGGGGGGCACAGCTTGGCATTCTGATTAAGAGCGGCGAGGCGCTAGAGAGCGCCGGTCGCGTCGACACGGTTGTTTTAGACAAGACCGGCACCATCACCGAAGGCCGCCCATCGCTTGAAGACATCATACCCTACGGCCATACGGCCGAAGCTGTCCTCAGACTTGCCGCCGCAGCCGAACGCGGCTCGGAGCATCCCGTTGCCAAGGCCATCGTCATGGCTGCGGGGGATGGTGTGCCGCAGGCGGAGTCGTTTGCGGCAGTGCCGGGTCGGGGGCATTGAGGCCGTTGTGGAGGGAATAGTGGTGCTCGCCGGAAACCGGCGGTTCATGGAGGAGCGGGGCATAGAGCTTGCGGTCTCTCAGGCCGACGAGAGGCGGCTGTCCGCCGAAGGCAAAATGCTCATGTTCATTACGGCGGACGGGGTGCTTGCCGCCCTCATGTCGGCCAGGGACAGACTAAAAGAGACCAGCGCCGCCGCAATCGAGCGGCTGCGCCAAATGGGCATTGAGCCCATCATGCTCACAGGTGACAACGCCGTAACGGCAGCCGCCATAGCAAAGCAGGCGGGCATCGACAAGGTCATCTCCGATGTGCTCCCGGACAAAAAAAGCCGCCGAAATCGAGCGGCTGAAAGCCGAGGGGCGCAAGGTCTGCATGGTCGGCGACGGCATCAACGATGCGCCGGCCCTAGCGACGGCCGACATCGGCATGGCCATCGGCACCGGAACCGACGTGGCGGTGGAATCGGCACAGGTCGTTTTGATGTCGGGAGATCTCTTCGGCGTGCCAAAGACCATCGCCCTCTCCAGAGCGACTGTTGCCCGCATCAAAGGCGGCCTGTTCTGGGCTTTCGCCTACAACACCGCCGGCATTCCGGTCGCTGCCGGACTGCTCTACTACTTCGGCGGGCCGCTGCTCAACCCTATGATCGCAGGCGCCGCTATGGCCATGAGCTCAGTCTCGGTCGTACTCAATGCACTGGCCCTCAAACGATTCAAGGGATAGGGCGCAGACATCCTTGTAGCCAAGTTCCCGGAGCAGCAGGGCGCCGGCCCTGCTGCGGGCTCCGCTTTCACAGATCAGCACAACCCGCTCGCAGTGCCCGGCAAGGACTGCAATCTCGCCTTCGAGCCTTGAAAGCGGAATGTTGACGATGGCCTCGTCCGGCTCCCGCACATCAATGAAGATCAAATAACTCACCCATTACATTTCATTTTTCTGTTTAAAATATTGTATTAAGAAGGAGGCCAATATGTCACACGCGCATGACAGCACCAAAAAAAGTGTCAAAGACGATGCACAGCTCAATTGTTCGCATTTTTCCGAGTGCGGCTGTAAAGATGAAGCAGGCGGCGTTGTCAGTTGTGACGACAGACATGGCCACAGCCCTGCCGAGGGCAGCGAGACTCATTGCGGCAACCAAGAACACATCGCACTTGAGGAAGCCGTCGGGGAGAACGGCAAGTGCAGCTGCCGGCATGAAGAAGACTGCGGCTGCCACGACGAGGACGGATGCGACCGTCAGCACGAAGGCAGTTGCGACGGTCACGACGAAGACGGTTGCGACCACAAGCACGAAGGCAACTGCGGTTGCCGGAACGAAGATGACTGCGGATGTGGCCACGATCACGGCGAGGACGTCGAGTTCGGTGTTTTGGGGTGGCTTGGTGCCGCGCTTTTCGCAGCAGGACTCTACTTATCCGATAAACCATTTACTCCGTATTTGCTTTTGGCGGCCTACCTGCTGGTTGGATGGCGCCCACTGATCCGGGCGGCGACCAATGTCGTGCACGGCGAGATTTTCGACGAGAACTTCCTCATGTCGATTGCCACGATCGGTGCCATTGCGATTCGCGAGTATCCGGAAGCGGTGGCCGTTATGCTGCTCTACCGGGTCGGCGAACACTTCCAGGGGCTTGCGGTAAACCGTTCGCGAAGCTCCATCAACTCACTTATAGATCTTCAGCCTGAGACGGCAAATCTCATAAAAGACGGTGCGGAGAGCACGGTGCCGGCCGGAACACTTGCGGTCGGCGACATCATCGCCCTGCGCCCGGGCGAGCGCATTCCGGCCGACGGCGTTGTCTATGAAGGGGAGTCTTCGCTTGATATGTCCTCTTTGACCGGCGAGTCTGTGCCAGCGTCAATTAAGGAGGGGGAAGCGGTGCTGTCCGGCTCCATCAATCTGGAGGGGCGCATCACGGTCCGAGTGACGAAGCTTGCCGCAGAGTCAACCGCCGCCCGCATCATGCAGCTTGTCGAAGATGCGGCAAAGTCCAAAGCGCCGACCGAGCAGTTCATCACCAAGTTCTCCAAGATCTATACACCCATCGTCTGCCTGCTTGCCGCGCTGACGGCAGCGGTATCGACCTTTGTCTTCAAACGTCCGCTGCAGGAAGGCATCTATTCGGCCATGACATTTCTCGTGATCTCCTGCCCCTGCGCTTTGGCCATTTCGGTTCCCTTAGGATTTTTCGGCGGGCTTGGGCTCGCCTCCAAGCGGGGGGTTTTGGTCAAAGGCGGAAACTTTTTAGAGGCGCTTGGCGTTGTGCGGCATGTCGTGCTCGACAAGACCGGCACCATTACGACCGGAAAACTTCGGGTATCGGCTGTAGAGCCGGCGGACGGCTTTACGAAAGAGGACCTGATGGGATATGCCTATGTGGCCGAGAGCGGGTCAAATCACCCAATCGCCGCCGCCATTCGGGAGGCGGCGCATGACGAGCGCAAAGCATCCTCCATGAAAGAGCGACCGGGATACGGGGTTATATGCCGGATTGACGGAAAACTTGTACTCGCCGGCAACCTGCGGCTACTTTTGGAAGAGGGGATTGAAGCCCCTGCCACTGCGGGCCGGGGGACGGCCGTTTACCTTGCGGTGGATGGAAAGTACGCCGGTCGTATCATTGTGAGCGACACCGTCAAGCCCGATGCGGCAAAGACCATTGCAGCCCTGAAACGACGGGGAATTGCCTCCGTCACCATGCTGACGGGGGATAACGAGCTGACGGCAAAAGCCATCGCCGCCGAGGTCGGTATCACAGACTATGCCGCCAACCTGCTGCCGCAGGACAAGGTCGAACGACTTGAGGCCATCATGAAAACGGCTGTGGGAAAGACTCTATTTGTCGGAGATGGCATCAACGACGCGCCGGTTTTAGCCCGCGCCGACATCGGTGCCGCCATGGGGGCCTTAGGGTCCGATGCCGCAATTGAGGCGGCCGACATCGTGCTCATGGACGACAGGCTGTCCGGGCTTGAAGCCGCTTTTGATACGGCGGCCAAAACGAGGGCCGTTGTCCGGCAAAACATTTTTTTTTCGCTCACGGCGAAATTTGTTGTGATGGCGCTCGCACTGTTCGGGCACGCCAGCATGTGGCTGGCCGTCTTCGCCGACGTCGGCGTGGCGCTGCTTGCGATTCTCAATTCTACGAGACTTCTGGTCCAAAAAAACTGAAAGCGGCATGGATACAACCGGGATTGTGCGCATACGGACAGATCGGGATCTGTTCCAATACTTTGCAACACAATAGACAGGCGTATGGGCTCAAAGCCAATCGCCTGTCTTTGCATTTTGCCAAAAGGTATGACCAGACATGCTGTTTTCCAGTATTCATATTTTTTCAGAATTGTTCCCAGTTAGATTTCAGCTTTTCATCGTATACTACTTACTGTACGGATTCAAACTGTACGGGTTAAAAAAGTATGGAGATGATACGGTGAATATTTTAATTTTGACCGGCAGCTTCGGAATGGGGCACAACTCAGCGGCCAATGCCATTGCCGAGAAAATTAAAACCGGATATGAAGACGCCAATATTTATGTCGAGGACTTGTTTTCCGAGACATTTAAGATGCATAACTATAGTTACCCCTATTTCCTTATGATCAAATACGGAAAATCACTTTACAATTTTGCTTACCGATATACGGAAGATACAGGCGTTGTGACAAAACTCCCGTTCAACACCTATCTTTTGCACGTCCTTCGAAAACGTATTGAAAAGTCGGGCGTGGACGTCATCATTTCGACCTATTCCGGCTGTTCGAAAGCCGTATCGGATTATAAGCAGATGACAGGAAGCAAAATTCCATTTATCAGCTGCATCACCGATGTCGCACTCCATGGTACTTGGATTCAGCCCGGGACCGATCTCTACCTTGTCGCCGCTCCGACGACAAAAGAGGAGCTTATCGGCAAAGGTGTCGATGCGAAGCAAATCATCGTCAGCGGAGTTCCGGTGCGCAGCGAGTTTGAAAAGTTTGGCGCAAATGAGGCGCCGAACAATGAGAGAAGGCTTCTCGTTATGGGCGGCGGGCTCGGACTGTTGCCCAAGACAAAGGATTTTTACGAAGGGATCAATGAGCTTTCCGGCGTGAAAACGACGGTGTTCGCCGGGAAAAACGATAAGCTTTTC
The DNA here is from genome assembly GCA_963662765.2 of Oscillospiraceae bacterium. GTDB lineage: Bacteria > Bacillota > Clostridia > Oscillospirales > Feifaniaceae > DATMXT01. Next base: position 200,268 of record CAXXUP010000005.1, on the reverse strand, counting down.
AAATGCCTTGAAGGGAAATACGAGAATATCGAAGTGCTCCAGTTTGTCGATGATATGCCGAAGTACATGAAAAGCGCGGACTTGCTTTTGTCAAAGCCCGGCGGAATTACGATGTTTGAAGCGATATCGGCCGAGCTGCCGTTTTTAATATTTCCCCCGTTCCTGCAGCAGGAGATCAAAAACGGTCAGTTTATCCTTGAAAATGGCATCGGAGACATTTTGCCAAGTGACGAGGTGGCATGGATGGACAAAATTCGGGATATGCTGGAAGACGAAGAACAGCGAAACCTCATCAGTGGAAAAATGCGGGCTCTCAAGTCGGCTTTTGACGATGACGCGCTGCTGCGCGTACTCAGAAAGTATGAACGGCAGTGCGCATGATCCATGATGTGATTCCGGCAGCGGTTGCTGTTTTGTCGCTTTTTTCCGTCTACGCGCTGTTCCCGACTTGGTATTATCTTTTTTTCAAGAAACTGCCTTTTTGCCATAGCGAAAATGAAAAGAAAATCCTGCTCTCATTTGACGACGGCCCCGATCCGCGGTACACAGTGGGACTTCTCAAAATTCTGGCCGACAATGAGGTGCGTGCAGTCTTTTTTGTTGTAGCCGAGAAAGCGGCGCAAAACCCGGAGATCATCCAAATGATCAGCGAGGGAGGCCATCTGATCGGGTTGCACTCGCTTGAGCACCGGGATGCCTGGCGCGAGGGTATCGCCTGCCAGAAGAAGGATTTTGAACAAGGGTTGAGCATTTTGCAGGGGCTTGGCTGCAAAGTGACTTTTTACAGGGCGCCGTGGGGGCATCTCAATATGACGTCGCTGCTGCTTGCCAGTAAACACAAGCTCAAAATTGTCATGTGGACGGTCATGGCACAGGATTGGGAACCGGAGAGCTCCTCAGCCAGGATTTTGGAGCGCCTTACGGGCCGTACAAAGAGCGGAAGCGTTATCTGTCTGCATGATTCGGGCTGCGGAAAGAGAGCGGCCCCGGGCGCACCTGAGTGCACGTTGAAAGCGGTTGAGGAATACGTGCCGCTGATGCTGAAAAACGGATACAGCTTTGTTTTGCCGGACGACTGCCACTAAGATAGAGCCGAAAGGGAATTTTCAGATATGAATAAGAGCAAAAACTTCTACGGACTCTTCGCTGTGCTTGTGCTGACCGCAGCCACCGTGTTTTTTTTGTTTAGGAAACATGAGCTCGGCGCCGTTGTGGGCGCCCTGCAAAAGGCCAGCCCCATTTATCTTGTGGCCGGGCTTTTGCTGATGTTTCTGTATAGCGCAAGTGAGGGAATCAGAATTTGGGCGTTGCTTGCCTCGCTTGGCTATCGGCAGCGCCTCACGGCATGCTTCAAATACGCTTTTCTGGGGTTTTACTTCAGCAGCATCACCCCTTCCGCAACCGGTGGCCAACCTGCCCAAGTGTATTACATGAATAAGGACGGGGTGGGGCTCGGAGACTCCTCCCTGTGCATTACAGCGATTACAGTATCATATCAGATTGGAACGCTGATCATATGCTTTGTTGCCTTTCTTATGAGGAGGCGTTTTGTCCTTGCGAATCTGGGCGCCGTTAAATTCTTGGTGCTGTTCGGATTTGTCGGGAACTGTATTTTGCTGTTTGTCATCCTCCAGTCGGCATTCCATATCGATTTTCTCAAAAAGCTCTTTCGTGTCATCATACGCGGGCTTGCAAAAGTCAACATCATCAAAGATTCACAGCGAGCGGTCGGTGCTGTCGACGCGCAGCTTGAAAAATACGCCGACGGGGGGATGCGGCTCTTTAAGAAGCCGGCCACCCTGTTGATGATACTAGGCCTTACGATTATTCAGATCCTGTCACGGCTTTTCGTGACCGTTGTCGTCTATCAATCATTTCACTTGCATGGATATGGATTTGTGGATATACTTGCATTAGAAGCGTTACTTGCGCTGGGGGTCGGGTTCACGCCGATGCCCGGTTCAGTCGGCGTGGCGGAGGCGGGATTTGTCATGGTCAATCAGGCGATATTCGGAGCCCAAAACCTTGTTCCGGCCGTACTGTTAACCCGCGGAATCAGTTTCTACGCCAGTCTTGTTGTCAGCGGGATCGTATCCTTATTTGCCCACCTGTCTTTGATACACAAAAAGGCCGCACCCGAACTATAGTGAACCGGGGATGCCGGGCACAGCAGCGGCACATTCACTTCTTTATCGATTGAAAGTGGTATTTCAGAAGAAATGAGTTCGTATGGAGAAAACAATGAAGATCCTGGTCGCCGACGACAACGAAGAAATTCGAGAGTTTATACGCATACTCCTGGAGGGCGAAGGCTACGAGATTATTGAAGCCGTAAACGGCGATGAGGCCTGTCAAAAGACGGACGACAGCATAGACCTCATCATCCTGGATGTCATGATGCCTATCAAAAATGGGTATAAGGCGTGTGTGGAAATCCGGGAAAAGACGACGGCTCCGATTCTGTTTTTGACCGCAAAAACGCAGGACTCGGATAAGGCCCTCGGATTCTCGCTGGGCGGGGACGATTACCTGTCGAAGCCGTTTTCATATGCGGAGCTTGTCTCCCGGATTAAAGCGCTTTTACGGCGCTACTACGTCTATCAGGGTAAGGAATCGAAAAGCGAAAACGGAAACCTGAAAATCGGGGACATGCAAATTTGCACGAAGGGCAATCAGGTTTTCGTGGACGATAAAGAAGTACACCTGACAGATATCGAGTACCGCATACTTTTACTGATGTCCGAGAACAGAGGGAATATTTTCTCGGCGCAAAATCTCTACGAAAGTGTGTGGAATGAACAATACCTTTACACTTCAAGCAACACTGTGATGGCCCACATCAAAAACATCCGTAAGAAACTGGGCGATGATACTCAAAACCCGAAAATCATAAAAACAGTCTGGGGAAGAGGGTATCGAATTGAATAAACGCAGGATATGGGTATTTCCGTCGCACCTTGGACTGGAGATCATATCGTATTTTCTCATTGCGCTTATCACCGCGGTGGGAGTTTATTTGTTTGCGGATTATTTTGCAAACGAGATCATATACGAGCGCTTTACCAACACCCAAGCCGTCGCCGAACAGACCAAGCAGGACTTAAGTAATTTCAGCAGCTTTGTTGCCGAGAACCACCTGGCCACAAGCGACACCGAGGCGATCAACGATTGGCTCTACGATCAAAAATATATCCTGATGAGCATATACAAGGACGAGTACCTTGTTTACTCCAATTACCCAGGATATGTGAACAACGCGTTCGGACGGGCATATCTGAAAAAAGGAGATACATCCGCACCGCTGTACCGCCGCCTTTATGAGGTAGACTTCTTGGACGGAAGGGCGCAGGTAGGAATCTATACGCTCGCCGCTTCCAAAGTATATAGTGCGGTGCAGTTTTCGGAACTGGTGCTCGCCTTCGGGTGCTTCATCATCATCTTTCTCACAATTTTTTCCATAAAATTTAAATATATCGACACACTCCAAAACGAGTTGGAAATCATCGGGAGCGGTAATCTTGACCTACCCGTCACAATAGAGGGGAACGACGAGATCACATTCCTTGCCCGCGGCATTGACGAGATGCGGCAATCGTTTCTTGAACGGACAAAAACCGAATATGAAGCAAGACGCGCCAACAGCGAGCTCATCACGTCCATTTCCCACGACATCAGGACTCCGCTGACAATTCTGATCGGCAACCTTGATGTGATCGCAAACAAAAAATATAATAACGAGGAACAGTTCAATCGCTATATTGAGATTTGCAAAAAAAAAGCTTATCAGCTCAAAGAACTAACAGATAAGTTGTTTGAGTATTTTCTTGTGTTCGGAAACGCATATCAAGAGCCGGTGCTTGAGCTTTTGGACGGATATGCGCTGCTTGAGCAGATGACCGGCGAGTACTCGCTTGCGCTGGAAGATCAGGGTTTTACGGTGAATATGCGCAGCGATGTGGCGGATGAGCCGGAGTGCCTTATCGAGGCGAATGTCATCGCGGTGCGCCGAGTCTTTGACAATCTGTTCGGGAATATCAAAAAGTACGCACTTCCGGGATCATCCATCGAGGTTACGGAAACCTGCAGAGACGGTCGGCTGACCGTGAGTATCAGCAATGTCATTCGGCACGCTTGTCAAAGAATCGAAGGTACAAACATCGGCCTTGCAACCTGCGAGAAGATTATGGCGCAACACGGGGGAATGTTTTCGACCCGGAAAACGGAGCATGATTTTTGTGCAATTGTGAGTTTTCCGGTCAAGCGGAGAAAAGAGGATTTGGATATTCGATAATTTGGCTGCGGCACTCATAACCGGAACCGCAAAGGGCAGCATGCGGCGCCCGTTTCAACGGCATCGCATGCTGCAAAATAAATGGGTATATGAATTTGGCTGTCACTATTTGGGCATAGCCTGCCGATTTCGGGATTTGCCAATCGCAAAGCGTGCCAATCACAGCGTTTGCTGATCGTGGGGTCTTGCCAACGGCAGGAGCCAGCCGATTACAGGATATTGCCGATGCTGACTCTTTCCTGGTCGTAAATGTGGGTGATCAGTTTTGCGAGGCGTGCCGCTTCAACCGTGAACTCCACCATATCCCGCTCTTCGAGGTAGACGCGGGTGCGGATGAGCGACTCGTTTAACTGGTCGATCTCGCTGTGGTTGGAAGTAATGTCCAGCATTGTCTTCAGTCTATCTCTGAGGTCCTGCAGCTCGGACATTGCGGCGTCCGCTTTCTCTAAATCCCCTTGCCGCACATATTCCAAGACCCTGTCGAGAGAAGCCGTCATCTCCTCTGAGACCGAGTGATACCATAGCTGATTGCAGATGCCTGCCGACGCAAGCAAGACGGCGAGCAGCAGAGCCAAGTACTGTCGCTTCAATTTTGCCGCCTCCTCTCAAGTTCCCAAAGACGGCCCCGGTGGTCTACTGTGCAAAAGAAAACGTCAGCAAGTTTCACATCGCAATCCCGCAACAGCTGCTCCACGGCCGAATCGTCAATTCCGCAGTCTTTCATCGTTTTCTTGTCGAGTACGCCGTCCCGGATGAGAAGTCGAATGGCGCCCGGGTCAATTTTCGCGATTTTCAGATCCTCGCGGGTCGGCTGCTCGGCGCAAGTTCTCATAAGTATCGACAGTTTGCCGTTGGTCTCGAGCACCGCATAGGAGACATCCGCAAGCTTTGCAACCTTCTGCAGCCGAAGTTCCTCATAGATGTCATCGATCGTGATGCGCATCCTTTTGAGCTCGCCCTGCCGCAACTTGCCCTCACAGATCACAATGCTGGGATGACCGGAAAGAAGCTCTCTGGCGCGCTGGGATTTGAGGGAGATGCAGGAGAGCGTGATTTCCATGGCTACCAGTGCTCCGATGGAGAGCAGGCCGTATATCATAGGGATGTTATTGCTTTGCATGGGAACGGCAGCGACCTCTGAAATGAGAATCGTGATGACAAGTTCAGACGGTTGGAGGTCGCCAACCTGCCGCTTTCCCATGAGGCGAAGGCCTACGATGACGGCGGCATACAATATGATCGTGCGAAGCACTACGACACCCAAAATATCACCTCTAAAACGAGTATTCCCGCGATTAAATTGAAAATACTTATTGCAATCGACGAGACTGTATGATACTATATTTAGGCTTGAATAAAAGGTGGTCCGCTGCCGTTTTCGGGAATGAACACCTGCAACATTGGAGGAAATAACATGGATTACATCAAGGCCCTGACCTCGAGTCAGATGAAGGAGAACATCCCCGATTTCCGTATCGGCGACACCGTTCGGGTGTACATCAAAGTCAAGGAAGGCGCACGCGAGCGCATTCAGATGTTTGAGGGTACGGTTATCTCTAAAAACGGCGGCGGAATTTCCGAGACATTCACGGTTCGCCGCGTTTCCTACGGCGTAGGTGTGGAGAAGGCCTTCCCGCTCCACTCGCCCAATATCGACAGGATTGAGGTTGTTCGGCACGGTAAAGTGCGCCGCGCAAAGCTCTACTACCTCAGGGATCGCGTCGGCAAGCGGGCCAAGATCAAGGAAAAAATTTAGCAATCGATATCAAAGAGGGGCTTTATGCCCCTTTTTCCTTAAGACGATGGCAATCAAATGCACCGCCCATCGTCATAAGACGGCATGAGAGAAGTGGAGGATATGCTGAACATGGAGAGCACACAGGGAAGCTCCCAAGCCCAGCGCAACCTGTTCGACTGGTTTGATTCGATCGTTTTTTCGGTCATATCGGTCGTCATTGCGCTGTCCTTTGTATTCCGCGTCGTCGGAGTTGATGGCACCTCGATGGTGAAAACCCTCGCCGATAACGACCGGGTTTTCATGTGGGAGATGGGCTATGAACCAACGGCGGGGGACATCGTCGTCGTCACCAAGCTGGAAAAACCGCTCATCAAGCGCATCATCGCGACGGGTGGGCAGAGCGTGGATATTGATTTCGAGCTGGGCGTCGTCTATGTCGACGGGGTCGCACTCGACGAGCCCTATACAAACGAGCCGACCTACCGGCAGGAGGACGTGTCCTTTCCCGTAGTCGTGCCCGAAGGGTATGTTTTCGTCATGGGGGACAATCGCAACCACTCGTCCGACAGCCGCACGTCCATCGTGGGATTTGTGGACGAACGCTATGTGCTGGGCAAGGTAATTTTCCGCATCATGCCGATCAGTACGTTTGGAAAAATATGAACATTCAGTGGTTTCCCGGTCATATGGCCAAAACCCGCCGTATGATCGAGGCGGATTTGAAACTGGTCGACGCCGTCGCCCTGCTGCTGGACGCAAGGGTGCCCCAAAGTTCCCAAAACCCGCTGATCGATGAGCTGACGGCAGGCAAGAAGCGGCTTGTGCTGTTAAACAAATCCGACCTCGCCTCGCCCGACGGGAACAAAGCTTGGGCGGCTCATTTCGAAAGGCACGGGCACAGCGTGCTCTTTATAAACGCTTTAACCGGTCAGGGCGTTGGCAAAATTGCGCCGGCCCTGGCCGAGCTACTTTCGGACAAACTGGCCCGGGACCGGGCCCGCGGCATGAAAAAGGCGCAGCGGGCGATGGTGCTGGGGATTCCAAACGTCGGAAAGTCTTCGCTTATTAACCGACTGGCGGGCTCTCAGAAAACGGTGGTGGCCGACCGGCCTGGGGTGACCCGCAGTAAGCAGTGGATCCGGCTCGGGACGGTGGATCTCTTAGACACACCGGGCATTTTGTGGCCCAAGTTCGAGGATGAGACGGTAGCGCTGCACCTGGCCTACACCGGCGCCATCAAGGATGACGTATTCGATGTCGAGGGGGTGGCCTGCCGGCTCTTAAAGGAGCTCTCGCCGGAGGCGATCGCTTCGCGGTACAGTCTGACGGATTTTGACAAGCCGGGGCACGAGCTGCTCGCAGATCTCGGTAGGTCTCGAGGGTTTCTCATGGCCGGCGGCACCATCGACACGGGACGTGCCGCCAGCATTTTGCTTGATGAATTCCGCGCCGGCAAGCTCGGCGCTGTGACATTGGAGTGGCCGGATGACGCTGTTTGAGTTTGACGAGGCCACGGAGCTTTCGTATGGCACCCCACTTTGCGGAACCGACGAAGCCGGCCGCGGCCCACTGGCTGGCCCCGTCTTTGCGGCAGCCGTCATTTTGCCGCGTGGAGTGGAAATCAAAGGGCTCAATGATTCAAAGAAGCTGTCGGCCGCCCGCAGGGAGGCTCTGTTTGACGAGATTGTCGCAAAGTCTTTGGCCTGCGCTGTCGCAAGCGTGGGGGAAGAGGACATCGACAACCTAAACATTTTGAACGCCTCCATGGCGGCCATGACGATGGCGGTGGAGGAGCTCGACCTTGCGCCTACCGCCGTGCTGGTGGACGGGAACCGGTCACCGAAGCTCACCTGCCGGGCAGTGCCGATTGTGGGCGGTGACGGAAAGTCGGCATGCATCGCGGCGGCCTCAATTCTTGCCAAGGTTTCGCGGGACCGGTACATGGAAGAGCTTGCGCTTTTGTATCCAGAGTACGGCTTCGAGCAGCACAAGGGGTATCCGACGAGGCTGCACTATGAGCGGATTCTCGCTTACGGGATCAGCCCAGTGCATCGGGTGACGTTTTTGAAGAACATCGAGGAGAAGCGCCGTGAATTCGAAGGAAAAGGGTCGATTCGGTGAGCGGGCCGCAGCGCAGTATCTGACTGAACACGGGTACCATATTCGGGAGCGCAACTTCCGCTCCCGTCACGGTGAAATTGACCTTGTCGCCGACGACGGGGAGACACTCGTTTTCGTCGAGGTCAAATCCCGCGCCGGCAGCCGTCCCGCGGAGGCAGTGAATTTCACAAAACAGCAGCGGTTTATTTTTACCGCGCGATACTATCTCGCCCGGACACCGACTAAACTTAAAACACGGCTCGACATCGTGGAAGTTTTTTTCATCGAGGCGGATGGGGAGATGCGCGTTCTCAAAATTAACCACATAGAAAATGCATTCGGCGTAAGGAGGTAGTTTCTCGTGCTTAAAAGACGGGTCATCGACACCCACTGCGATACCCTTATGTACTACGCGAAGGATTATTCGGTTTTTAAGAATGGCGGGATCGACGTCACCTATGAGAAAATGGGTGGGTACGACACCTATCTCGCCACTTTCGCTATGTACTTCGATGCGACGCTCACGCAAAGCGAGCGGCTTACGATTGCCGACAAGTACCTTGCCGCTTACGCCCACATGCTGGAGAATACCGACATCAAGCGGGTCTTGACCGCCTCTGATCTCGCAAAGCTTACGGGCCGCGGGGCACTGCTGTCCATTGAAAATGCATGTTTTTTCGAGGACGACGCCTTGGACCTCGCCAAATACTGGGCGGCCGGCGTGCGCATTTTGTCCATGACGCATTTTTTGGACTCGCAGTTTGGCTGCGGAAACGCGGCGGGGGATATGCCGGAGCAGGACACCGGACTGACGGAGCGCGGCAGGGCCTTTATCCCGATGGTGGAGAAGACCGGCATGATTCTCGACGTCTCCCACCTCTCATTTAAGAGCTTCTGGGACGTCTGCAAGGTCGCCCAAAAGCCCTTCATTGCCACACACTCCAACGCCTACGCAAAGCGGGGACACAACCGTAACTTAAAGGACGACATGTTCCTTGAAATCGTACGCAGGGGCGGGCTCTCGGGGCTGTGCTTTTGCCCGGCCTTCATCAACGACAGCGAGGAGGAGACGGCGCAAATTGACGAGCTGGTCGACCACGCCGAGCATATGTTGGGGCTTGGCGGGGAGAAGACCGTGTGCATCGGCGGCGACTTTGACGGAATTGACCACCACGTTGTCGGGCTTGAAAACTGCTCCCTCACCTGGAATCTCGCAGATGCCATGCTGCGCCGCGGCTGGAGCGAGGGGCTTGTTGAAGACATCATGTGGGGCAATGCATACCGTTTTCTCATGAAAATGTTACCGGAGGTGTAAAGATATGGTTTTCTGCAGTACGCGGGATACAACAAAGAAAGTTACGGGGTCGGCCGCCATCGTGGAGGGTATTGCGCCGGATGGGGGACTTTACGTCCCGATGGAGATGCCGAACTTTTCAAAAACCCAACTTGATGAGCTCTCAAAGCTCACTTATCAGGAACTGACCGCCACCATTCTCGTCAAATTCCTGCCGGAGCTAGGCTTCGAGCCGCTGCTTGCGGCAGCCAAGGCAGCCTATGCGTCCGAGAAGTTTGGGGGCGAGGTGCCGGTCAAGGTGACGAATCTGCTCGGCCGGCAATCTGTCCTAGAACTATGGCACGGGCCGACCTATGCCTTCAAAGACATGGCGCTGCAGCTGCTGCCGCATCTGCTCAGACTGTCGCTTGCAGCGGTGGGGGAGAAGAAGCAGGCCCTCATTTTGGTCGCCACTTCGGGCGACACCGGAAAGGCCGCACTGGAAGGATATTCAAACGTCCCCAGTACCAAGGTCGCCGTATTTTATCCGGCCGGCGGAGTCAGTGAAGTGCAGCGGCTGCAAATGGCAACCCACGCGGCCGACAATGCCGCGGTCTTTGCGATAGAAGGCAACTTTGACGACACCCAGAGCGGAGTCAAGCGCATTTTCGCAAATCCCGAAATGCACAAACTGGCCGACCAGCGCGGCTATTTCCTCTCCTCGGCAAACTCCATCAACATGGGACGGCTGCTTCCCCAAATTGTGTACTATTTCTGGGCATACTTCCAGATGCTGCGAGACCATGCGCTGACACCGGGCGAGAGCTTCGATGTCGCGGTGCCGACCGGCAATTTCGGCGACATTCTGGCCGGCTGGTACGCTTACCGCATGGGGCTGCCGATCGCGGACTTCATCTGCGCCTCCAACAGCAACAACGTTCTGACCGACTTCTTCAATACCGGCGTCTACGACCGCAACCGTCCCTTCAAAAAGACCCTCTCGCCCTCGATGGATATCCTCATCTCGAGCAACCTTGAGCGGCTGGTCTTTGAGATGGTCGACCGCAGCGATAAGGCCTGTGCGTCCCTCATGTCGGCGCTTTCCGGCAAGGGTGAATACAAAATCCCGGCCTCCTTGGGGGGTGCGGTCTTCTCCCGTTTTGCGGCCAGGTGGGTCGACGATGAGCAGACCGTCGCCACAATCGGCGAGCTGTGGAACAAATATGCCTATGCAGTCGACACCCACACCGGCGTCGCGTTTCGCGCTTTAATGGACGAGCGCAAAGCGAAGCCTCAAAAAGCGGGGAGGCAGGCGCTTATCGTCTCGACGGCGTCGCCCTTCAAGTTCGCGACCGCAGTGCTGCAGGGTGTGGGCGGAACGCCGGCCGAGGACGAATTCAAAAATCTCGCCATGCTCTCTGACATCATCGAAATACCGCTTCCGAAGGGACTTGCCGAACTTCGCGACATGCCGGTCCGGTTTGGAAAAGCCTATCCCAGGGAAGACATGCAAAACCTTGTAGCGGCGCTGATGTAGGGAGTGTCATAAAGAATGTCATAAAAATGCCGGCAGACGACTGCCGGCATGGGGAAAAGGGGGTCTAGCGCGGCTCGTAGCTTTCGCAGGCTGCGGCGCCGCTGGGCGAGTCGATGGCGTTCATTACTGAGGCGTTCGGGCCGACGTCAATGGTGTCACGCACGCAGGTGTGATCGTCGGAGTGATATCGGCAGCTTGAAACATAGCAGGATACGCCGTGGTTTATATCGCTCATAGATGATACCTCACTTTTTGATATTTGGATGCCTTTGGGTGCAAAAATAGTATGTGCCGCAATCAAGAAAAAATTCGAGATGCGATGGGGGGCTTTACGTGCTGTTTACAATTGCCGACGTGCATCTGTCGGGTTCGGTGGATAAACCGATGAATGTTTTCGGCGAGAAATGGGATGGCTACGAGGCGCGGCTGTCAGAAAACTGGAAGGCCGTAGTCGGCCCTTCCGACACCGTCGTCATGCCGGGCGACATCAGCTGGGGTATGGACATGGAAGAGGCGATGGCCGATTTTTCCTTTCTCGACGCGCTCCCGGGGCGCAAACTGATTGGCAAAGGAAATCACGATTACTGGTGGACTTCCGTCTCTAAAATGAAAAAGGCACTTGATGCCGCCGGTATACGCACAATCGATTTTTTATACAACACGGCGTATCAGGTGGGAGACTTCTCAGTCTGCGGCACAAAGGGCTACCTAACGGATACCGAGGAGTCCGACGAACAAAATGCCAAGATCATCAACCGGGAATTTGCACGGCTCGAACTGTCGCTCGCGGCGGGTGCAAAGCTTGGAGGAGAGCCGGTCGTATTTCTGCATTATCCGCCGGTCACAGCGACTTTTAAGAACGATCCGTATATCGATCTCATGCTCCGCTTCGGCGTAAAAAAGTGCTACTACGGGCACATTCACGGTGCCGGCCACCGCGCGGCTTTTACCGGTAAATACAGGGGAATTGAGTTTTCGCTTATCGCAGCGGACTATATAGAATTTTACCCTGTGTTCATAAAATAACCTTTTACAAAAGTGTATCGGCATGGTATAATACAACACGCTGCATATTCAAATTTCGTTATACATATCATCAGGAGGTCCGAAATGAGTTTAATAGAAAAGAAGCAGCTCGAAGGCTGCCGTATGGAATTCAAAATCAAGGTTGACGGTGAGGAGTTTGTGAGGGGGCTCGACAAGTCCTATCAGGTCAACGCACCGAGGCTCAATGTCCCAGGCTTTCGTAAGGGTAAGGCTCCGAAAAACCTTGTGATCAAGACATACGGCATCGGCGTACTGTTCGACGAGGCCATCAAGGAGACCTATCCGGCCGCATACGAGGAAGTCATCTCGGCTGAGGGCTTCGAGCCCGTCGAGTACCCCGATATCGAGATTGATGAAATCGACGAGACGGGATATACATTTAAGGCCACCGTCACCGGAAAACCCACGGTCAAGCTCGGCAAATACAAGGGCTTGACGGCTGTCAAAGAGACGCCGGCCGTCGAAGAGTCGGAAATTGATAACGAAATAGAGAATCTGCGCGACCGCAATTCCCGCATGGTCGACGTTGAGCCCCGCCCTGTCGAGAATGGGGACATCGTCATCCTCGACTACTGCGGTAAGGTTAACGGAGAGGCCTTCCAGGGCGGAACTGCCGAAAAGCAGCAGCTTGAGATCGGCTCCGGTCAGTTCATTCCGGGTTTCGAGGAGCAGATCAAGGGACATATCCCGAACCCCGAAGAGAGTTTTGATATCACCGTCAACTTCCCCGAGGGGTATCCGGCCGAGGAGCTCTCGGGCAAAGAGGCGGTATTTACCATCACACTGCATGCCATCAAGAAAAACGAGAAGCCGGAAGTGGATGACGAGTTCATTAAGGACATCTCGGACGAGTTTGAGACAGTCGAGGCTTTTCGTGCCGAGATCCGCAAGGGGCTTGAGCAGAAAAAGCTTTCCACAGCTACCCGCGCCTTCGAAGACGAACTCTTAAGCCAGATCACCGAGGCTATGGAAGCTGAAATTCCGGCCGTCATGGTTGAGCGCCAGATCGACAACCAGGTCGAGAACTTTAAAAATCAGCTCTCCAAAAACAACCTGACGCTTGAGATGTACCTCCAGCTCGCGCAGATGAAGATGGAGGACTTTCGCAAGAATTTCGCCGCTTCGGCCGAGAAAAACGTCAAGACTACGCTGGCCCTTGAAGAGATTGTCAAGCTTGAGAATATTGTGATTACCGACGAGGAATTCGATGCCGAGCTCGACAAGCTCGCGGAGCAATACAGCATGGAGAAGGATAAAATCCGCGACATGGTCGACAAAGCGGGGCTCTGTGCCGACATCGCCCTAAACAAGGCGGTTGACATCGTTACGGGGTCCGCCAAGGAGAAGAAACCGGCCGCAAAGCGCGCAAAGAGCGCGGCAGGGGACGGGGAAGAGGCAACGGACGAGGACGCTCCCGCCGAGGAGAGCGAAAAACCAAAGAAGGCCAAGAAGGCCGCAACTAAGACCGAAGAGGAGAAGTCCTAGGACTAATTCAGGCGCATTCCGTCAATAATTAGTCCGGCTTGGCCTTTGGCCTGGCCGGACATTGACGTAAGTTAAGGGAGGTATTACCATGAGTCTTGTTCCGATGGTTATCGAACAGACATCGCGGGGCGAGCGGTCATACGACATTTTTTCACGGCTTCTAAATGACCGAATCGTCTTTCTTGGTGAAGAAATCAACGACACCACAGCCGGCCTTGTCATCGCACAGCTCCTGTTTTTAGAGGCGCAAGACCCCGACAAGGACATTTCGCTTTACATCAACAGCCCGGGCGGTTCCGTCACCTCCGGATTTGCGATATATGACACCATGAACTATATCAAATGCGATGTATCGACGATATGCGTCGGCATGGCCGCCAGCATGGGCGCGTTCCTGCTCGCGGCAGGTGCCAAGGGCAAGCGGTTTGCGCTGCCCAACAGCGAAATTCTGATCCACCAGCCCATGGGCGGAGCCCGCGGGCAGGCGAGCGACATCAAAATTCATGCCGAGCAGATTTTGAAGATTCGTAACAGACTCAACCAAATTCTGTCTCAGATCACCGGCAAACCGATTTCCACCATCGAGGCCGACACCGAGCGGGACAACTTTTTAACCGCCGAGGAGGCCAAGGACTACGGGCTGATCGATAAGGTGTACGCCAAAAGGGAATAAGGGATAAAGAGGTAGTGTAATGCCCAAGACAACCGACGACAGAGAGATATTTTGCTCGTTTTGCGGAAAACCGGCCAGCGAGGTGCACAGGATCATATCCGGCATCTCTGCTTACATCTGCGATGAGTGCGTTGAGCTGTGCTATGACCTGCTCCAGGAAGAGCCGGGCACGACACCGCGATCTACCGTCATGCAGCAGACGCCGCCCATTGACCAGCTTCCGACGCCGCACGAGCTTAAGGCCATGCTCGACGAATATGTCATCGGACAGGACGAGGCCAAAGTCGTACTGGCGGTGTCGGTCTACAATCACTACAAACGCATCTATTATGGCGGCGGGAGCGATGTGGAACTGCAAAAGAGCAACGTCCTCATGCTTGGGCCGACCGGTGTCGGCAAGACGCTTTTGGCGCAGACGATGGCGAGTGCGCTCGGCGTCCCGTTTGCCATCTCCGACGCAACGACGCTGACCGAGGCCGGATACGTGGGCGAGGATGTCGAAAACATCCTGCTGCGGCTGATTCAAGCTGCCGACTTCGACGTGGAGCTTGCCGAGCGCGGCATCATCTATATCGACGAGATCGACAAGATCTCCCGTCGGTCGGAGAACCGCTCCATCACCCGCGACGTCAGCGGAGAGGGCGTTCAGCAGGCGCTGCTCAAGATTCTGGAAGGTACCATCTCCAATGTGCCGCCGCAGGGCGGCAGAAAGCACCCACAGCAGGAGTTTATCCAAATCAACACCAAGAACATCCTCTTTATCTGCGGCGGCGCTTTCGACGGCATTGAAGAGCTGATTGAAAAGCGCGTCGGGCAGTCGGCCATTGGATTTGGTGCCCGCGTGCTGGACAAAAAAAGCAAGGAGGACGTGCAGCTGCTGCGCCAGGTGGTGCCGCACGACCTCATCAAATACGGGCTCATCCCTGAGCTCGTCGGGCGTCTGCCGGTCATCACAACGCTGAGTCCTTTGGATATGGCGGCCATGAAGAGCATCCTGACAGATCCCAAAAATGCACTGACTAAGCAGTATGCGGCGCTCTTTGCGCTGGATGGCGTCGAACTCATCTTTGACGACGCGGCGCTTACAGCCGTTGCAAAAAAGGCGTGCGAAGAGGGAATGGGAGCCAGGGGACTGCGCTCCATCGTCGAAAAAATCATGACGAAGGTTATGTTCGATGTCCCGTCGGACCTCGACGTGACAAAGGTCGTCGTCACCGAGGACTGCGCAAAAAACGGCGCCCTCCCACAGCTCATCACAGATGCAGGCGGAACACGCAGGCAGGCTGCCCGGCGTGCAAGGCTTAAGGCGCAAGAGACAGGCAAACGAAGCTCAGCAAGCTGACTTCCCCGCGCCCCACGGTTTCCCCTTTGCAGCCAAGCGAGGTAAAACCTATGACAGAATTCAACGACACCCAGATTCGGGTACCCATGATTGCACTTCGCGGGCTAGTCATTGTCCCGCGCATGATCGTCCACTTCGATGTGGGCAGAAAACGTTCGGTAGCGGCCCTAAACGCTGCCGTCAAGAACAATACGCCGGTATTTCTCGTCTCCCAGAAGGACATGATGGTGGACGAACCCGGCATCGACGACATCTTCCGTTACGGAACACTCTCCACCGTCAAACAGGTGCTCAAGCTTTCGGGCGACAACATCCGGGTCATGGTGGAGGGTGAGGCAAGAGCCAGAGTTGTGGAGGTTTTGCCCGGCCGGCATTTCAACCAGGCGGTCATCGAACGGCTGCCCGAGATGCCGAGCACCGACCTCACGGCAGCGCAGGCTGCGGTGAGAGAGATCAGGGCTGCTTTTGAGGAATACATAGGCTATGCCCCAAAGGTATCTCCGGACACCATGATGGCGGTCATCACGGCTGAAGAGCCGGGCGAGCTTGCCGACTTCATCGTCGCAAATCTCAATTTGAACCACGAGCTCAAGCAGCGCGTACTCGAGGCACATGATCCCATCGACCGTGCCAAGACGCTGGTCGCGGTGCTCTACAACGAGGTCGAAATCCTCAAAATTGAAAACAGCATCCATGAGCAGGTCAAGGGACAGCTCGACCAAAACCAGCGCGAGTACTATCTCAGAGAGCAGATGAAAGTCATCCAGGAGGAGCTGGGGGAGGGCGAGAGCCTCACCGACGAAGTGCAGAGCTACCGCACCAAGATCGCCGGCCTCAAATTGGCGGGGGAGATCGAAGAGCCACTTCTGAAGGAAGTCTCAAGACTTGCCAAAATGGGGGCCGCAGCGACGGAGGCCACAGTCATCCGCGGGTATTTGGATGCCTGCCTTGATCTGCCGTGGAACACGAAGACAAAGGACAAGCTCGACATCGCCAAAGTCAGGGCTCGGCTCGATAAGGACCACTACGGACTTGAAAAGGTCAAGGAACGCATCCTGGAATATATCGCGGTGCGCAAGCTGACCGATGGCAAGAACAGCCAGGTGCTGTGCCTAGTCGGCCCTCCCGGCGTCGGAAAAACCTCCATCGCCACCTCCATCGCGGGTGCGATCGGGCGCAAATTTGCCCGCATTTCGCTCGGGGGCATCCGGGACGAGGCTGAAATCCGCGGCCATAGAAAGACCTATATCGGGGCCATGCCGGGGCGCATCATTGCGGCCATCCGGCAGGCGGGCAGTGCGAATCCCCTCATTTTGCTCGACGAGATCGACAAACTTTCCTCCGACGTGCGGGGGGATCCGGCGGCCGCCATGCTCGAGGTGCTCGATACCGAGCAGAACAAATCTTTCAGAGACCACTACATCGAGCTTCCCTTCGACCTGCGCGACGTCATGTTCATCACAACGGCCAACAACATGGACACCATTCCGCTGCCGCTGCGCGATCGAATGGAGATCATTGAACTGACAAGCTATACCAACAGCGAGAAGCTGCACATTGCGCAGGACTTCCTTGTGCCGCGCCAGATCAAAAAGAACGGGCTGACAAGACGCGATATCCGGTTTACGCCCGAAGGGCTTGCCGCCATTATCGACAGCTATACAAGAGAGTCAGGCGTGCGCACACTGGAGCGCGAAATCGCCGCCTGCTGCCGGAAAGCTGCCACTGCCAAGGTTTCCGGGTCTGGGAAGATATTTACTGTAGCATCTGAAAACCTTGACGTACTGCTGGGACCTGCGCGGTACAAACGGGAGGACGTCCCGCACACCGACGAAGTCGGGCTCTGCAACGGACTTGCTTGGACTTCGGTGGGCGGAGAAATTCTCCAGATTGAGGTCTCGGTGGTCGACGGCACCGGAAAGGTACAGCTGACAGGATCTCTCGGCGACATCATGAAAGAGTCCTGCAATGCCGCCATCACCTATGTGCGCAGCCGGTGCGCCGAACTTGGCATTGATGGGGACTTCCACAAAAACAGCGATATCCACATCCATTTCCCGGAGGGGGCCGTGCCTAAGGACGGCCCATCGGCCGGTATTGCCATTACGACGGCGCTGGTGTCAGCCTTGACCGGCAGCCCGGTGCGCGGCGACATTGCCATGACCGGCGAGGTCACACTGCGCGGGCGGGTGCTGCCGATCGGCGGGCTCAAGGAAAAGACCATGGCCGCCTACCGCGAGGGACTCATGACGGTCATCCTGCCGGCCGAAAACCGGCCGGACATCGAAGAGATCGACGCGGAGGTTGCAAAGGCCCTAAACTTCATCTACGTCAAAAATGCCGATGAGGTCATCGAGGTAGCGCTGAAGTCAAAAGTGCTTAAGGCGCACACCGAGCCGTTTATCGCAGCGGCGGCCACGCAGCCTGTTATCAGGATAAGCCAATAACGCCAAAGGCCGCCCGAATTCGGGTGGCCTTTTTCCACCAAATAGCAATAAAAATACTCAAAAAATCACAATATTTTTTGTATGCAGTGTTGCAATTCACTAAAATCTGTGTTACGCTATTATCGTTCTTGAACAAAAGTGATAAACACTTTCGGAGGTGCCAAATGGCAAACAGGTTTTTCCAGGGGGTCATCCATCAGCTGAAAGAGGTTATGGAGCGCGATATTGGCGTAGTAGATGACTCCGGCACGATTGTTGCCTGCAGCAACCTCTCGGATATCGGCAACAAAATAGACGGGCTTGCCGTCGCAATGGCTGACGAGCGCGGCTTTATCAAGCTGTCCGGCACCACGTATATGGCGCTGGGCTCCGACGGAATCAGCGGCAACTATGCATTCGTCCGCGGTACCGATGAGGTGGCCGAGCAGTGTGCCGCCATTATTTCCGTATCGCTGTGGAACTTAAAGCAGTTCTTCGACGACAAATATGATAAAAATAACTTTATCAAGAATATCCTGTTCGACAACATTCTGCCGAGCGACGTCTATGCAAAGTCCAAAGACCTTGGATTTACATTCGACGCTCGGCGCATTGTCATGATCGCCTCTGTGGACGGGAAGGTCAAGGGGCTACTCTCCGACATCGTTCAGAAGGCGCTCGGAGACAAGGGCAAGGATCTTTTAGTCAGTGTCAGCGAACGGGAAGTGGCGGTGGTCACCGAATTCGGAGGCGCCGAAGCCGAGGACACCTCCAAAATCGCCCAGAACCTCGCAGACGCTGTAACGCAGCAGAGCGGTGTCAAATGCACGGTGGGGCTCAGCATGCCGGCCGCAAACCTCAGGGAGCTAGCTAGGGCCTACAAGGAGGCACAGTTGTCGCTTGACATCGGCAATGTCTTCAACAAGGGCAAGGCGGTCATGAGCTACGACAATCTCGGCATCGGCCGGCTCATCTACCAAATGCCGACCACGCTGTGTGAAATGTTCCTTGTGGAGGTCTTCAAGCGCGGCTCCATCGACTGTCTCGATGACGAGACGCTTATCACAATCGAAAAATTCTTTGAGAACAACCTCAACGTCTCGGAGACGGCGAGAAAGCTCTTTGTCCACCGCAACACGCTGGTGTACAGACTCGAAAAAATTAAAAAGCTAACGGGACTCGACATTCGCGATTTCGACAACGCGATTGTCTTCAAGATGGCTCTTATGGTGAACAGTTACCTGTCTGCCAACGATAAGAAATACTAATGTATCTCCGCGTACCGTCGAGCCGTCCGGCACAGCGCTGTGACGGCTCTATTTCGGAAGGAATCAGACGACTATGATTGAGTTTTGCGGCGTGTCAAAAGTCTACGAGAACGGTACGAAAGCGCTCGAAGACATCAATATCAAGGTGAACGACGGCGAGTTTGTTTTTATTGTGGGCCCGTCGGGAGCCGGGAAATCCACTCTCGTTAAACTGCTCATGAAAGAGGAGGAGCCTACAGCGGGCCGCATTTTGGTTGGGGAATCGGATCTTGCGAAGCTAAAGCGCAGGGACATTCCATATTTACGGCGAAAAATGGGCATTGTCTTTCAGGATTTCAGGCTCATTAGCGAGCTGAATGTCTACGACAACATTGCATTTGCCATGAAGGTGACCAACAGCTCCAGCAACAGCATCCGCCGCCGGGTGCCTTATGTGCTGAAGCTTACCAATTTGGCCGGCAAGGCGAAGGCTTACCCAAACGAATTGTCGGGCGGGGAACAGCAGCGGGTGGCCCTGGCCAGAGCGCTTGTCAACAATCCGCTCATGCTGATTGCGGACGAGCCCACAGGCAACATAGACCCTAAGATGTCTTGGGAGATCATGGGGCTCTTAAACGAGATCAATAAACGCAATACGACCGTTCTGGTCGTGACGCATGAGAAAAACCTTGTGAACGCCATGAAAAAGCGAGTGATTTACATAGACAGCGGCCGCGTTACGAGTGACCGTATGGAAGGGCAGTACAGTGATAGGTAATATCGGCTATTTTATCAGTCAGGGCTGGAAGTATTTCTGGTCCAACAAATATGTTTCGATGGCGGCTGTGGGTGTCCTCGCGGCCTGCCTGCTTATCATGGGAAATTTTTGGCTCATTTATCAGAATGTGGACCTTAACCTCAAAATGCTGCAAGATGAAAACGAAACCGTGCTCTTTCTAAACGACGATTTGACCGATGAGCAGATCACCGAGATCGGCAAAAGAGTTGTGGCCATCGAGAATGTGGACAAGTGCGAATTCGTCACAAAGGAGCAGGCCTTTGAGGAGTACAAGGAGGCTTATTCCGACGAGGAGGACCTCTATGCCGACATCGAGGAGCGGGGCATCAATCCACTTCGCGACTATTACGTCGTCACCATGAAGGATCTGGAGCTGTACGATGAGACCGTCTACCAGTTCCAGCAGCTTGAAGGCGTCTACAGGGTGCGCATGCGCAAAGACATCATCGACGGCATGCAGCAGGTGGCCAAGGCCATTTACTTTGTCTGCTACTGGATTATGGGACTGCTCTTTGTCGCATCGCTCTTTATCATTGTCAACACCATCAAAATCGCCCGATTTGTCAACCGAAGGCAGATCAACATCATGAAGTTTGTCGGTGCGACCGACTGGTTTGTGCGGTGGCCCTTTATTTTCGAGGGGGGCATCATTGGACTTAGCGCTGCGGCCATCGGCTTTGCGGTTGAGTGGTACGCCTATACTTATGTCATGGAGAAACTGGCGGCGGCCATCAAGGCCATCACCATCATCACGTTCCAGCAGGCATTTACTCCGCTGCTCACCGCCTTTATCGGATGCGGACTTGTGGTCGGCGTCCTTGGAAGCGGAATATCCATACGCAAATATCTTGACATTTGACAAAGGAGGATGCGTGTCACATGGGCAATAGGAAACTCATCCGAAACATTGCGGTCGCGCTTGCCGTGCTTTTCGTACTGGCCGCCGTCGGGCCGATTGTCATCAACGCGTTTGCGGCTGACACCAGCTCCATAACGGACCTGGAAAAACAGCTTGACCAGCTCGCGAAGGAGCAGGCCGCTCTTGAAAAAGAGATCAAAAACACCAAGAACAGCAAACAGACCGAGCTTCAAAAGAAGTCCCAGCTTGAAAAGCAGGTCAACACCCTTACCAGCAAAATCGACCTTATGGACAACATGATCGGCGAGTATTCGAGGCAGATCGCCGAAAAGGAGCAGGAGAGTGCGGATGTGCAGTCGGACATTGACAGCCAGACCGAGCTCTATTTACTGCGGATGCAGGAAACCCAGCTTTCCGGAAAGCTGTCCTATCTTGATGTCGTATTCGGATCCGCGTCATTCTCCGATCTCATGACAAGGCTTGACAATGCGGCCGCTATTGCGGCGTATGATGAAAATCTGCTGACCTCACTTCGGGCCTCCAAGCAGGAAATTCTTGATGTCAAAGCCACCATCGAGCAGGACAAGGCAAAACAAGAGGCGCTCAAGGAGGAGGCTCTGGAGGACAAAACCTCGCTGCAGCAGGCAACAAAGGATGCGGCGTCCTACATAGCTGAACTTGATTCCGACATCATCCGGAAGCAAAAACTCTATAAAGAGGCTGAGGCCGAGGAGGAGCGGTTAAACGAAGAGCTCAAGGAGCTGCTCCGCTCCCTGGCGCCGTCCGACTATATAGGCGGTAACATGATTTGGCCCACCCCGGGGTATACTCGTATCACCACTGTATTCGGTATGCGCACCCACCCCATCACCGGCGTCTACAAAATGCACACCGGTATCGACATCGCAGCGGCCGGCGGCACCAAGATCCTTGCCGCAGCCTCCGGAACCGTGCTCAAGACCGGGTACAGCAGCGCATGGGGAAACTACATCCTGCTTGACCACGGCGGCGGGATTGCGACATTCTATGCGCATATGAAGACATCGGCCATCGTTGCGACCGGCGAAACCGTCACAAAGGGGCAGAAGATCGGCGCCGTCGGAACGACGGGACTATCGACCGGTAACCATCTGCACTTCGAAGTGCGTGTCAACGGTGACAGTGTGCAGCCGCTTAACTATGTCACCCCAAGCTGACGATAAAGGAAGCGCTTATGAAAAAGAAGTTTTCGGCCCTAACGCTGCTGTTCTGCTGTATCCTGAGCGCCTTTGCCGCCTTCACGGCGACATTTTTCGGCTATCAGCAAGTTGTCAACAGGACGCTGACTGATGTCGCCGGCATCAAGACCAAATATTCTAAACTCATCCGGCTTGAGGATATCATCCGGAAGAACTTCGTCTTTGACATCGATGATCAGAAATTGCAGGACTGGACGCTTTCCGGTCTCGTATATGGGATTGAAGACGACTACAGCTACTATATGGACGCCGAGACTTACTCCACGATGTCGTCAGAGCTGGAGGGCAATTTTGTCGGCATCGGCGTTAGGGTCAACTACGCCGGAGACAGCGGGCTAATCCGGATCATTCAGGTCATGAAGGGCTCGCCTGCGCAGGCGGCCGGTCTTCTGGCGGGCGACCTCATCACGGTTGTCGAGGGCGAGGATGTTGTCGATATCGGATATGATGCTGCGGTCGACAAGCTGCTCGGCGAAGAGGGAACAGCCGCTGTTTTCACAGTCAACCGGGATGGTGAGGTCCTTGATTTTTCGGTGGTCAGGGCGACATTTGCCACCACGACGGTGGAATACAGAATGCTTGACAGCGGCTACGGGTATATTCAAATCCAGGAGTTCGACTATCCGACCTACGACCAATTCAAAGCGGCCCTTGAGGATCTGATCGCGCAGGGCGCAAAGGGGCTCATCTTTGATGTGCGCAATAACGCGGGCGGGGAGCTTACCACCATCTGCGACATTCTCGATATGCTGGTGCCCGAGGGCAACATCATTGAAATTGTCTATAAGGATGGCACGGTGGAGACCGAGAAGTCGGATGCAAGTGAAATCAACATGCCGCTTGCGGTGCTGATCAACGGAGAGACCTACAGCGCCGCCGAGCTGTTCGCCGCGACGCTGCGCGACTACAACAAGGCACTTTTAGTGGGCGAGAAAACGTTCGGGAAGGGCTGCATGCAGACGGTCTTCCCGCTTGGAGACGGTACGGCCGTCAACCTGACCAACGCCCTCTACAACCCACCGTCCGGTAAAAACTACCACGGAATCGGAGTTTTTCCGCACATTGAGGTGGAGCTGCCAGAGGAGCTGCGGTATAAGGCCTATTATCTGACCTATGACGAAGACGTCCAGCTGCAGCGTGCTGTTACGGCACTCGAAGCCGGGGACAAGCCCCAAAACTACACCGTCCGGTACGAATAAATAAGGCCCGGTACGCAATGTTCTAAATGATAAATGACCATAATACTACTTTATGAGGGGTGGTATTATGGTCGTTGTTCTAGTGCTCGACAAAGAGGCGAAGGGCTCCTCGTGGCAGTGCTCTCAGACCGCGCTGCCCCCGGAGGTCGGCGGCTCTTTTGTCACGGCGGCCATCGCCATGCCGCGCCGTCCTCGAAAGTTCGCGCGGCGTACTGAGCTGATGCTGCACAAACAGAAAGCTACGGCGGTGCTCCTCAGCCGGCAGCTTGAAATCATGCTGCCGTCGGTTATGCAGGCGGTCGACCGCGTCGGCGTCCCGCGCATCACGGCTAGGGACTATGCGCCGAAGATTCTCTGCAGCATGGTTGCCCGCGCTGCCGAGCTTAGTGAGGTATCGCTGGGCACCAGACGTTTGACGATTGTGGATGCAAAGGGGGAGCGGCTCAGTTACGATCTGCTCAAATGCGCCGCAAAGTGCACCGGCGCTTTGACCGTAATGACCTCCTTTGGCAGCAAAACGGACCCTTTGACCGAGCGGCTGCTGTACGAGACGGGGCTTGCGGTTCATACAACGTCGGTGGGGCCGGTGAAAACCGACGTGGCAGTGCTGCTCGACTGTGCCCCCGAGACAAGGGTTGTCACAAGACTTGCCGTTGACCTTTCAGCCGAGGGGGCACGCGTAGTGGACGGGCGCACCTTCAACACCATGACGCTTGCGCTGCCGAGAGCCCTTCCGCTGCCCAAACAACTGTCAGAGCTTGAGCGATGTGCCCTTGTGTGCGCAGCGGCACAAGGACGTGCTGCGGAGGTATTTAAACCGGTGTTGCTCGCGACCTATTGACAGAACTACCCGCCCGGCATATAATTTTCTAACATGGAAATCTCAATATACCCCCAAAAGGAGAGTTAAGATGGCTGCTACAAACGACTTAGTCATGACAAAAAAGGAATACGACGCACTCCAAAAACGCCAGGAGTATCTGGTGACAGAGCGCCGTCAGGAGGTAGCGGACAACCTTAAACAGGCGAGAGGTTTCGGGGACCTCTCAGAAAATGCCGAATACGATGACGCGAAGAACGAACAGGCTATCCTTGAGGCCGAGATCGCGCAAAACGAAGCCAAGCTGACAGGTGCCAGGGTTGTCGATGAGAGCGAAATTGACGAGAACAAGGTCCACCTCGGTTCCATCGTCGTCGTCTATGAAAAAGAGTTTAACGAAGAGTGCACGTACGCGCTTGTCGGCTCGGCCGACAACGCAGCGTTCTCCAATAAAATTTCGCGCGAATCTCCGATCGGAGCCGCGCTTCTCGGACACGAGGTGGGGGATACCGTCTCGATTGAAACGCCCGGAGGTACCGTTGTGCTGGAAATTCGCAGTATTGCTTTTGATCCGGGCGCACATCAATAAGAAAGGATGTAAATAATGGACGTCAACAACAACCCGCAAGGTGAAGTTTCGGACTTAACAGAAATTCTGAGGGTCCGACGTGCAAAGTTCTTTGACCTGCAGGCTCAGGGACGCGATCCCTTTGAAATAGTGAAATTTGTCCGCACGAGCAACGCGGCGGAGATTTGTGCAAACTTCGAGACCATGGAGGGCAAAGAAGTCTCGATTGCCGGCCGCATGATGTCGCGCCGGGATATGGGTAAGGCCTCATTCTTTGACATGAAGGACCGGGATGGCCGGGTTCAGATCTACGCCAAGGTCGACGATCTGGGCGAAGATGCGTATGCCGAATTCCACCGGTGGGACATCGGCGACATCATCGGAATCAAGGGCTTCATCTTCAAGACCCGGCGGGGTGAAATTTCGGTCCACGCGAAGGAACTCACACTGCTTGCAAAGTCGCTGCGCCCGCTGCCCGAGAAGTTCCATGGACTCAAGGATGTTGAGATGCGCTACCGCCAGCGCTATGTCGACCTCATCATGAACAACGATGTGCAGGAGACTTTCATTAAGCGCAGCCTCATCATCCGCTATATCCGGGAATTTCTTGACAAGCGCGGCTATATCGAGGTTGAGACGCCGATTTTAAGCAACATTTCGGGCGGCGCAAACGCGAGGCCCTTTATCACACACCACAACACACTTGACATTGACATGTATCTGCGAATTGCGACCGAGCTGCACTTAAAGCGGCTCATTGTGGGCGGACTCGAGAAAGTCTACGAAATCGGCCGTATTTTCCGCAACGAGGGCATGGATATCAAACACAATCCGGAGTTTACCACCATCGAGCTCTACGAGGCCTACGCCGACTACAGAGACATCATGGTGCTGGTTGAGGAGATGCTCTCGGAAGTCTGCATGAAGGTCAATGGCTCCTATAAGACGATGTACCAGGGCACCGAGGTCGATCTCACGCCGCCATTCAAGCGTATCACCATGATCGACGCGGTCAAAACCTATGCGGGGGTCGACTTTGATACGATTACGACCGACGAAGAGGCCAGAACAGCCTGCAAGGCTGCCGGAATTCCCTTCGAGGGGTCGCCTTCACGCGGCGATCTCATCGCCATCTGCTTTGATGAGCGGGTCGAGGACAAATTGATTTCGCCCACCTATATCACCGAGTACCCGGTCGAAATTTCGCCCCTGGCCAAGCGCATGCCGACCAACAAGGCGCTCACTGAGCGGTTTGAGCTCTTCATCACAGGCAGGGAGTTCGCAAACGCCTTCTCGGAGCTCAACGACCCCATCGACCAAAAGGAGCGCTTCGAGCGTCAGCAGAACATGCGTGACAGCGGTGATGAAGAGGCCTCCATGATGGACACAGACTATATCAATGCGCTGGAGTACGGCATGCCTCCGACAGGCGGACTTGGGGTCGGCATCGACCGACTCGCCATGCTCCTGACCGACAGCTATTCCATCCGCGACGTGCTGCTCTTCCCGACCATGCGGCCTTAATGTGCAAAATATACAAAACAGTGAGGAAAAATTCTGCAGACCTGCCACAATAGAATATTGATACATCGGCCCTGCATTAGCGTATAAAAATGCAGGGCCGATTTATGACCGTTTGTCGAATTTAGCAGGTAATTATCGATAGTTTTTTTATGACTTAAACAATTTGGTTTGAATATATTCAACAGTTGTCTACATTTTCACAAATAAATGTCGAATTATGTCGAACGAAATATGACAAAACATCTTTACCTTTTATTGGACGCGGTATAAAATGTAGAAGAATTATTTAATCAATTGGAGGTAGTTATGTACAGTGAGACGTTGGTATCTGTATCTGACCATCAAGGTTTGCGATGCAGGTATTCTCTTATCGATGGCGCCGGCAGTTACGGGATTTCCGTCATGGATATTGATACTGGCGATAAGTTGTCAATACCTGAGATATCTGTCTCACGCACTGAAATTCTCAACTTGATAGCCCTCCTTTGCCGCGGCGGAGTCACGACGCTGACATTTTCTGATGTAGTAGAGGACTGGCTTTGTTCCTGATGTATTGCAATATTTGCTCGAATATGGTAATATCGATGTATATTGTGTAAAATATACCACATATAGAGCGATAATGCATTGCGGAGGGGTAAAAATGAAGTGCTGCTTTTGCGGATATCCGGAAAGTAAAGTGATCGACTCCCGACCTACCGACGAAGGTGCGAGCATACGCAGGCGGCGCGAATGTCTGTCTTGCGGAAAGCGCTTCACCACTTACGAGACCATTGAAAACATGCCGATCATGGTCGTCAAGAAGGACAAGACCCGCGAGACCTATGACCGCATAAAGCTGCTTCGCGGTATTATGAAGGCCTGTGAGAAGCGCCCGATTCCGGTCAAGGAAGTCGAGATGCTTGTGGATGACATTGAGTCCCAGCTTGGCGGTCGGCTTGACAGGGAAGTCACATCCGCTGATATCGGCGAGCTTGTGATGGAGCGGCTCAAAGCTTTGGACGAAGTCGCATATGTCCGCTTTGCCTCGGTCTACAGGCAGTTTCGGGACATCAATACATTCAAAGAAGAACTCAATAAACTGCTCGGCGAGAAATAGAAGAGACATCAATAAAAACCGCAGGCATTTTCGCCTGCGGTTTTTTGTGTGAAACGGACGATTCGTCAATACGGGTCGAAGGAGAGGGTGCGCCTGCTCTGAGCACAGACCGACATGACAAGTCCAACACCGCACCACAGTGAAAGTACCGAGGAGCCGCCGTAGCTGAAAAACGGCAGCGTGATGCCGACAACCGGAAGCAGAGCGAGGCACATGCCGACGTTCTCAAAGGTCTGGGCGAAGAGCAGCGCAAAAAATCCGGTGCAGACCATCACCCCGACATCGTTTTGGGATAGACGGGCAATCTGCAGTGTGCGAACCATGATGAAGAGCAGGAGACCGACGACAATTAGGCAGCCGATCAGTCCGAATTCCTCGCCGGCCGTTGCGAAAATAAAGTCGGTCTCGCGGGCGGGAATAATTTTCACCTGGGTGCCGTTCATATATCCTTTTCCGAGAAGTTGGCCGGAGGCGATGGCGATTTTGCTCTGAATGGCCTGATATCCGTAGCCGGACGGGTCAAGCTCCGGCCGAAAGCCGAAGAGAATACGGTCGCGCATGTAATTACTGAGCACTTTTGTCCAGAGGATAGGGGCTGCAAACGTGGCGAGGACGATGCCTCCCGCAAAGTACTTCCAGTTCAGGCCTGCCGCAAAAAGCATGATGAGTGTGATGAACAAAAAGACCAACATATTGCCCATGTCGCCCTGCAGGGCCATGAGGGCAAGCAGTCCACCTGCGACCGCGCCGAGATAGAGAAGGCTTCGCAGGGAGCTTACGGCCTCCTTGCACTTTTCAATTGCACGGGCGAAGATCAAAATATAGGCAATTTTGACGAATTCGGCCGGCTGGATGCTGACGAATCCCAGATAAATCCAGTTTTTATTGCTGTCTCCGGTTGGGCCTCGCCCGAACAGGATTGTGAAGACGATGGCGGCGGCCGCAAGCCCGTAGAATACCAGCCAGAGGTCCGAGAGCACGTCAAAATCAACGCGGGACAGGATGACCGTAACCACGATCCCGAGGCAGGTGGCAAACGTCTGTACGGCAACCAGGCGGCTGATTCCCCCGGAAGCGCTGCCCGTGGCGGAATTCACGAGCGCAGTGCCAAAGCAGGAGGCCAGCACGGCCCCGCCAAAAAGCGGAAGATCTAAAAAACGCAGCGTATTCTTCATAAAACGAAGGGGGTTTTCCAAAGGCGATCACCTCACAGGCAACAGTATACCACGGGCCTTAAAACGAGTAAAGCACTATTGTCTTTGGCCTGCGAATATGGTATAAATAAGAGATATTAAAAATTAGGAGTGACGACATGCCCACTGATGTTGAGATAGCGCGCGCTGCCGTGTTGCGCCCGATTGCGGATGTTGCAAGGGATCTTGGCCTGCGTGAGGATGAGTTCGACTGCTACGGAAAGTATAAGGCCAAAATTGGGGACGCCGCCTTCGAAAGGCTCGCTGGTGTTAAGGACGGCAAACTGGTCCTTGTGACCGCAGTCAACCCAACGCCGGCCGGCGAAGGAAAGACAACGGTGTCGGTAGGTCTTGGACAGGCGCTCGGGAAAATCGGGAAGAAGGGCGTCATCGCGCTGCGCGAGCCGTCTCTGGGGCCAGTTTTCGGCGTAAAGGGCGGAGCTGCCGGCGGCGGCTATTCTCAGGTGGTGCCGATGGAGGAACTCAATTTGCACTTCACCGGCGACATCCACGCGGTGACTGCGGCTAACAATCTGCTCTGTGCCGCAATCGACAACCACATCTTTCAGGGCAATGCGTTGAATATCGATCCCGAGACCATCAGCTTCGGCCGCTGCATGGATATGAACGACCGGGCGCTGCGCGAGGTCATGCTCGCAAGCGGCAGAAGAGAGACATTTTCGATTACGGCGGCCAGCGAAGTCATGGCGGTGCTCTGCCTTTCGGCCGATCTTACAGACCTCAAAAAACGGCTGGGGGACATTCTGGTCGGTTTCAATACCGAAGGCGGCCCGGTCTACGCCCGTGACCTCAAAGTGGAGGGGGCCATGGCCGCACTGCTCAAAGATGCCATTAACCCCAACCTGATTCAGACCCTTGAAAATACGCCCTGCCTCATTCACGGCGGGCCGTTTGCCAATATCGCACATGGGTGCAACTCCATTCGGGCCACCCGGCTTGCTTTGAAGCTCGGCGACTATGTCGTCACTGAGGCCGGGTTTGGCGCAGACCTCGGTGCCGAGAAATTCCTCGACATTGTCTGCCGCAAGGCGGGGCTTAGGCCGGACGCCATCGTGGTCGTCGTGACGGTGCGGGCCCTCAAGTACAACGGCGGAGCGAAAAAGAGTGACCTTGGTAAAGAGGACGTCATGGCACTGGCCTTAGGAAGCGGAAACCTTGAGAAGCACATTGCCAATATGGTCGATTTTAAAGTGCCGGTGCTGGTCGCCATCAACCGGTTCCCAAGCGACACCGACGCGGAGCTCGGGTTCTTGGCAGGATTTTGCGAATCGATCGGGGCGGCGTTCAGCATTGTGGAGGTCTTCAGCAAAGGCGGCGACGGTGCTGTGGAGCTTGCGAAGCAACTCGTCGAAGTCGTCGATTCCGGAATTGCGCAATATGAGCCTTACTATTCGGATGATCTGCCGCTGACAGCTAAAATCGAGGCGGTGGCATGCGGAATATACGGGGCGGGAGCTGTGGAGTACACTGAAAAAGCGAAGGTAACGCTTGGAAAGTACGAGGCGCTCGGCTACGGTCGTCTCCCGGTCTGCATGGCAAAGACCCAGTATTCACTGTCGGACGATCCTAAAAAACTGGGGCGGCCGATGGGATTCACCGTAACGGTCCGGGACGTCAGACTTTCGTCGGGCGCCGGATTTGTGGTCGCACTGCTTGGAGACATCATGACCATGCCGGGGCTTTCCGCCCACCCGGCCTATGAGGGCATTGATGTCGACGAGCAGGGCAACATCACAGGCATATTTTGATACCGATATGATCAGGTTTATTACAGACAGCGCCGAAGAGACGGAACTTGCCGGCGCCGTGATTGCGGATCGGCTGAAAAAGGGCGACATTGTCGGCATTCGCGGCGGGCTCGGTGCCGGGAAGACCGCCCTTGTCAGGGGTATTGCGGCGAAGCTTGCTCCAAAGGCGCAGGTTTCAAGCCCGACATATTCGCTTGTCAACGTCTACGAGGGGGAAATTCCTCTTTACCATTTTGACCTCTATCGGCTTGAGGGGGCGGATGACCTATGGTCGATCGGCTTTGACGATTATCTGGACGGCAGCGGAATCTGCCTTGTCGAGTGGAGCGAGCGGACGGGGGAGATGGGGGAGACGGTGCAAGTGGACATTGAGCAGGAGCCGGACGGGACCCGCGTCATCACGGTGGACGGGGGTACGTCATGGTAGTGCTTGGGCTTGACTCCACGGGAAAGAGCGCCTCTGTCGCCATTGCGAAAGACGGCGCCCTGGTGGCCGAGAAATTCCAGAACAGCGGCTATACCCACAGCGAGACGCTGGCGCCCATGCTGGACGAACTGCTGCACGAAACAGGCATTTCGGCGGGGCAGATCGACCTTATCGCAGTCACGGCGGGGCCGGGATCCTTCACCGGCATCCGCATCGGACTTGCGACGGTCAAGGGGTTTGCCTTCCAGCACGACACGCCCTGCGTACCGATTTCCACCCTCCAGTGTCTGGCCTATGCCATGACGGATTTCGAGGGAACCGTTTGCCCGGTGCTTGATGCCCGCAGAGGGCAGGTGTACAACGCGCTTTTTAAAGGCGGACAGCGGCTGACCGAGGACCGCGCCATTGCGGCCTGCGACCTCGCCGGACTTCAGGGCCCCGTCTGCCTGATGGGCGACGGAGCGGATCTCTGCATTCCGTACCTGCCGCAGGCAGTCCTTGCTCCGCTTGAGCTTAGGCTGCAGCGGGCGGCGTTTGCAGCCATACACGCCAACATGGACCACGCTGTTCCGCCCGACATGCTAAGACCGTCTTATCTGCGATTATCCCAAGCGGAAAGAGAAAAAATAGCCAAGGAGATGTTATTATGATTGCAATTGCCTCTGATCACGCGGGTTACAACCTCAAGCTCACCGTCACACGCCTGCTTTCGGACAGACGGGTGGAATTCAACGACATGGGGTGCCATTCTCTCGATCCCGTAGACTATCCGGTGTATGCCGAAAAGGTGGCAAGGGCTGTTGCCGACGGTTCTTGCGAACTTGGAATCCTGTGCTGCGGTAGCGGCGTCGGCATGAGCATGGCCGCAAACAAAGTTCACGGGATTCGGGCTGTCTGCTGCTCCGAATCCTACAGTGCCCGTATGTCGCGTGAGCACAACGACGCAAACGTCCTGTGCATCGGCGAGCGAGTTGTTGGCCCCGGCGTTGCCGCCGACATTCTGGACGCTTTCCTAAATGGAAAATTCATCGGTGAACGGCAGATCCCAAGAGTCGCGATGATCATGGCGCTTGAGAAATAATCATACGAAGCGACCCAATCAATCTATATGTAGGAGTGTTAACATGAAAACCTGGGAAAATGTCTATGAGATCGACCATCCGCTCATCAAGCACAAGCTGACGCTGCTGCGGGACAAGAACACCGGTGTGAAGGAGTTCCGCGAGGTCGCCGCCGAAGTCGCCATGCTGCTCTGCTACGAAGCCACCCGCGATCTTCCGCTCAAGGAAGTCGAAATCGAGACACCGGTTGCCCTGGCCAAGACCAAGGTCATCTCAGGCAAAAAGCTGGCGGTGGTTCCCATCCTGCGGGCGGGCATCGGCATGGTGGACGGCATCCTCACGCTCATCCCGTCGGCTAAGGTTGGTCATATCGGTCTCTACCGCGACCCCGTGACCACAAAGCCTGTCGAATACTACTGCAAGCTGCCGGCCGATGTCTCCGAGCGGGATGTCATCATCCTGGACCCGATGCTGGCCACAGGCGGCTCAGCCGTCGCCGCAATCGACATGCTCAAGAAGGCCGGCGTCAAACACATCAAAATGATGAACATCATCGCCGCCATTCCCGGAATTGAAGCTGTCATAAGCAAACACCCCGACGTTGAGATCTATTGTGCCGCCATCGACGAAGTACTTAACGACCACGCCTATATCGTGCCGGGGCTCGGCGACGCGGGCGACAGGCTTTTTGGCACAATGTAACACTTGTCTCATTTAAATGGGCCGTGGCAGTTTCTCTGCCGCGGCCCTCGCCGTACCATGGCCACATTCCACGAGAAATCATACAGTCTTTGTTGTATTTTTTATGTCGGTATGCATGTGTACCAGTATTCGAATTATCAGGGATTTGGGCAGAATAATTTTGACAAAAATCGTGCATATACTGTATGTGCCGACCGTTACCTAAAGGGAACAAATAGGACGAAATTTCGTATCAATTAATATGGGGTTTGTGCGGATCATTGTCAACAATCATGACAGTTGGTTTTGCCATCCCCTTTGGGTATTCCAGTTTCAGCGGCCGGGGAGCGCACCTGCGCTGCAACGCAGGTGTTGTACAAGTTATACACGACTAAACAAAGCTGTATAAACGGATTTTCCAGGAAGAACCAATACAGCCTCGCTTAACTTTTCAACAAAGACTTTTACAAAATTGAATTTAAGTATGGTGCAAGGAGGCGAAACATATGAGAAAAATGGTAATACCCATGATCCTGTGTTTATGCGTGACGACCCTGCTTTTACTGCAGGGCTGCAAAAAGCAGGAGATACCGACACCAGAGCCCCAGGAGCCGGCAGAGCTTACAGCGGCGGACTATTATCCGATTACGGAGAATACCAAGTATGTCTATGAGGGTGATGGCATGGAATACGCGTCTTTCACCGTCATAAACGACTACACATCGGAAACCCAAGTTCAACAGCGGGTTGACAACACCGGCACCGTCATGGCAAAGGTCATTTTGATAGCCGATGGAAAAGTTACCCAGACCTATTCGACCGGCGAGGCCTATTACCGCGAAAACTGCCTCGGGAAAACAAATGTCGAGGAAGTGCTCCTGGCCGAACCTATTGCCGAAGGCACCGAATGGACCCTGCCCGATGGCCGCGTGCGTAAAATCACCGGAACATCGGTCGCCGTGTCCACCCCGGCCGGGGAGTATGAGACGGTCGAAGTAGTCACCCAGAGTGAGGACAGTACCGATACCCAGTATTACGCCAAAGATGTCGGCCTTGTCAAAGCGGTCTATCAGTCCGACGACTATACGGTCACCTCCACCCTTGCCTCAATCGAGAACGACCATGTGCTGACACAGACTGTTCGATTTTATTATCCGAATGTCGACGCTGAGACGATCTATTATGTCGACAGGGAAATTCCGTTTCAAACAAACGACGTCACGAAGGACGTGCTGGCTGAAGCCTATAAGGAAGTTCCGGAGGGAGTCGGCAAGGTCATCTCCGAGAATACAGTCATTAATAGCCTAACGTTTGGCGATGACAACATGGTGCATATCGACTTCAACCAGGCATTTCTCACCGAGATGAATGCCGGATCCGGCTATGAATCCATGATCCTGACCTGCATCGCCGACACTTTCGGCGGCTATTACACCACCGACAAGGTCATCCTAACATTGGAAGGCAACCTATACGAGTCGGGACACTTCGCTTTTGCCGAAGGTGAATCTGTCGCAGCAGATTTCGACGCGGCGGTTTTGCTGCCGTAAGTACCAATGGCGTAAATGATGTTACAAGGATTAAGAAAAAAGAGGGCGGATTATTTCCGCCCTCTTTGCTGATTAAATACACAAAAATAACCGAGGCACAGCAGAATACCCAATTGACGTGTAAATCTTATGTTAAATTCAACAAAATTTATATCAAAGGCATTCTTTTATTGCAATCCGTGAAAATTGTATTTATACTTAAATTGTAATTAATCTTGTTTACCTTTTTCCGAGAGAACAGGAAGCGATCGATATGGAACAAAAGTATCAGAGCGCCATAATTAAGCTTAAGAAGCGCGGCATACGACTTTCCCATCAGCGGATGAAGATTCTGGAGTATTTGTGCCAAAATCAAAACCACCCGACGGCCGACCAGATATACGCCTGCCTGCACGAAGAGGAACCGACATTGTCCAAGACAACGGTCTACAACACGCTGCACATGATGGTGCAGCGTGGACTTATTCGCGCAATCAGTATCGAGAACAATGAGACCCGCTATGACATCATCATGGAAGACCATGGGCATTTCAAATGCACCAAATGCGGCGAGGTCATCGATTTCGGGATTGATTTTGAGGCCCTCGCGGCGCAGGATTTGTCGGCATTTGAGATCAGCGATAAAAATGTGTACTTCAAAGGCGTCTGTCCGACATGTCTGAACAGGAATAAGACGGAAAGCTGATTGTGATTCATATGCAAAGACCCCACCGAAGGAAGGCCCTTTGGCGGGGTCTTTATGTATATAAGAGGTGTGTGACGGATCGCTACCGGCAAAACAAAATGAATAGTATTAAATAATATTCATTTATCTTGCGCCCCGAGCATTGTTTTGGTATAATTTTCCCAATAAGATTCAGCAGACGCATTTTGCCGAAAAATCATCAAGTTGCGCACAGTCCGGTTTTAATCGAGTATTAAGGAGGGTAACCATGCAACACAGTCTGAAAGATATATTCTTGCTTTGCGCCCTGTGTTTGGCGCTGGCCATATCCGGCTGCAGTTCAAGTAAAGGAGCCGGTCAGCCGACGGCAGAAAACCCGGCAAAAGCTCCGCCTGAAAGTTCAGCAGAAAGCCCATCAGGCTCCGCGGGGGCCGCAGCGCTTACTTTGACGGGATATGGCAACACTTCGTCCAATCTGCTGCATGACGGAATTGCCGCCGAATATGATGACTACATCTACCATGTGGACAAGATGATGGCGGGCAACATCTGGAGAATGCCTGTCGGCGGCGGAGCCGGAGAGCTCCTTGCGAAGGGCGACTTCCACGACCTGAATGTCAACGGCGGTGTCATCTTTGCGCTCGGAAGTATTGTTGATCCCGAAACCGGTTCCTACGTCGACGGCATTGTTCGAATGAATATAGACGGAAGCAATTTGCATATCGTCAAAGAGGGCTATTTTGAAGAACTGATTTTATTCGACGACTACCTCTACTTCGCCGATACGATCGAAGGCGGGCTCTACCGGATGAAGTACGACGGCTCTGAAGAGAAAATGCTGCTTGACGGTATATATGACGGCTACATAGTTATCGAGGGCTCCCTGTATATCTGCGCAGAGCTCGGTGAGGAATACAAATTAAATGTTTACAAAATGCCGCTGGACGGGAGCGCCGAGCCGCAGCTCATCATCGAGGACATCTTTGGCGGCTCGATCTATACAGCGGGGGACAGTATCTTCTACTTCCCGCGCGACAATACCTCCGACACCTGCCGTTATGATGCGAAGACAGGGGAGATCAGTGTATTTCGCAGCAACTGGATCGACTATGTCAATACCGATGGGGAGCGCCTCTACTACTTCTGGAGCGGCGTGCGGGCGGACAATGCCGACATGGGTCTTTACCGCTGTAGCCTTGACGGTAGCGGGGAAGAGATGATTCTACCGTCAGAGCCGTTCTTCGATCTCAACATCGCCGGCGGCAAGATGTTCTGGCATAATAACGATGAGGAGCGGCGGTTGACCGTCGTGAACCTCGACGGTAGTGAAATGGGCTTCGCGGAGCAGGCGCAGGAATAAGAAGGTAAAATCAATGTGAACATGAAGGCCGCAAAAGCGTTTGCTTTTGCGGCCTTCATACATGTGAAACGGCGGGCGGCGGGTCACTGATTATTTTGATCGTCCCTTTTGATCATCCGGACTCTATTTTTCGTCCGCATATAGTGTAGCCTCGTCGTTTTTGTGGTGGACTGGTTGGCCAGTGTCTCGGGAAAGTCTTCCACGTTAAACGGCGCCCAGGGAGACATATAGGGTGTTCCAAAACTACTCAACGAAACAAGTTCACTGGCGATTGCGGTCAATATGACAGTAAACCCCAAAAAACCCAGGGCACCTGTGAACATGATGAGCAGGAACTTGAGTATTCGAAAGGGATTGACCAGTGTGTAATCGGGGATGGCAAATGATGCCAGCAGCGAGACGGCCGCAATCGTGAGCAGCACCGGGCTGAAAAAGCCGGCCGCGATGGCGGCCTGTCCGATGACGATGGCGCCGACGATACCGATGGCAGGTCCAATTTGTTCCGGCACCCGCAGGAGCGCTTCTCTTAGTAGTTCTACAATAAACTCCAAGAGCAGCGTACCCACAATGGCGCTAAACGGCACATTTACCCGCATTTGTGCAAGCGCAATGGTATAGTCGCTGGGCAGCACCTCGCTGTGGAAGGAAGTGACGGCGACAAATACGCTCGAGGCGGTCAAGCTGATGCCGACTGCCATGTATCGCAAAAGCCTCGCAAACGCTCCGAAGTATTTGTTGTCGTACCGGTCGTCGCAAGAAAAGAAAAATTCATTGAAGGTCTTTGGCGCACATATGCCGATCCCGCTGCCTTCGGTAAGCACCAGAACCTTTCCCTGTGTCAGCGCATGATAGCCCATGTCCGAGCGTTCAATCAGCCCCATCTGCGGAAAAAGCTTGTTGCTGTCGTTGAGCAGGAAAGCCTGCAGCTCCCCGGATTCGCTGACGCCGTCGACGTCAATGTTCCCGATCCGCTTTTCTATTTCCCGAACGATGCTGTCGTTGGCGATATCTTCAATATAGATGACCGCCACCCTTGTCTTTGTTCTAACACCAACCTCCAGGTAATTGATGCGCAAGTTCGGATCTTTGACCCGATTTCTGAGCAGCGAGAGGTTTGTATCCAGGTTTTCGTTAAAACAATCCTGCGGTCCGCGAATGGTGTAAGTCAGTTTGGGAGTGGGGACAGCGCGCTTTTCCACCTTTTTTAAATTGATGACGATATAGTCCGGGTCGGTTGAAAATAGAATAACCACCATGCCCGACAGGATGATGTCTTGTATTTTTTTGCGGTCCGATTTGACATCGCAGATGTCGGCATAAATGATACCGTTGACTGTCTCGCGCGCGGTGGGCATCGCTTTCCCTGAAGAACAGTGCAGGATAAGCGGTTTGACCACATTTTCAGTCAGTGCGGCCCTGTCGGTCAGCTGCGAGATAAAAAAGAGTACGACTTCACCAGTCCCGTAGGGAATGGACCGCTCGGAAAAGTCGAGGTCGTTTGTCCTTAATGTGGCAATAAACTTTTCAAAATCATTTTTTCGCAAAACACGATACGACCTTTCATTCTTTTTTATCTGTTTTGTAGTCCATCATTTCGTCTACCGTGAGACTGACTTCGATGATGGGTGTGACGTCTATTTTTGAAAATTCTTTGCTCCAGTCGACCGATTCAAAGACGACCGGATATTTGGTCCGAAAGGCGTCGTCAAACTGGAAATAGTCAGTTTTGTACACATGTTGGGCTTGATAAACGGCGGCCAAAACTTGGTTTTTTATCTTATCTTTCATGATGGTCTCTATCGCCTTAGAGTCTTCATCCGTAAGGCCGTAGGGTGTTTTTGTGTTTCCATATTTGAGGGTGGCATTGAACTTCAGCGAGATGGTAAAGGTAATTTTGCCGTCCGAATAGTTTGGCTCTATGCGTCTTTTCGACAACACCGTATCAACCGTAAGCTGGTACTGTTTATAGTCTATGGTATAGTCCGCCCTTGCCTTTTCGACCTTGAGGAGGTTCAGCCCGTCACACGCCGCTAATGGGATAAAACCGACGACCTTTGTGTCGTAAACCACGCAGTAGCCCTTAAGCGCCGTCGAAGTATCCTGCAGACCGATGCAGGGGATGAGGATGCCGGTGTATTTTTCGGAGAGATTTTCAAGCAGTCTTGAAGTTGTCCGGGAGAATGCTTCGCCGGAGCTCTCAAGTGTTAATATTGTATTTTCAATTGAGTAGCCGAGGGACAGACTCTGATCATTAATTGTCGTATACAGTGTATCCAAATCATCCTTTGTGATGAGCGTGATCACTTTTTTACGATAAGTCTCGTCGGCACGAAGCCTGTACAGGTATTCCACTAAATCTTCCTTTGCAAAATCCTCTGTGATGAGCAGCGTTCTGACTCCGCCGAGATATATCGGCATATCGAGCTGCACATCAAGGCTTTTTCTGGCCTCGGACAATGTCGCTCCGTGCCCCTTTACCACAAAGTATTTTAAACCCATACCCGTCCCTTCATTGCCGCCGTCCTCTTTTGCCTGAATGTTGGCGAATTCAACAAAAAACCATATTTCCCCGTCCTTTCTGTCGACGGCTATCGTGGTTGCTAAGAGCTTATCATTGATATCCTTCGAGTCTTTTCCCAAAGCGATGGAACCGGAAAAGATAAGCGTAAGCACGCCGATAATTAATAGCTTCACAAATTTGTCCATGCCCAGCCTCCTATGACCGCCCTTTAGCTTTTTTTTGTATTTTCGCTGCAACAAGCAGCGCGCCGGGAATAATAAAACACGAAACCAGTACGGGAAACCCGAGATATTCCTCCAACTTATTCACGAGGTCTTTTACGTTAAATGCGAGCAGACAAAAGGTATAGAGCAGCACACCGGTAGACACCGTCGTTTTTTTGCGGCCAAGTTTCGGGAATAGTTTTATAATGTGCTCAATCAAAGCTGCGTAAACGATGATCATGCCGGCGAAGAGACTGGTCAAACCAACGGTCAAATAGAAAAGATCCGGCCGTTCAAGCACCGGTATTTGAACAATTTTAATAGCCTCGATGAAGGTATCGTTATACAGTATCGTGTTGCTGATTCCCAGAATCGATATGGTGCCCTCCACAAGTAACACATAGAATGCACCAATAAACAGCAACGTAAAAAAGGATACGGCCGGAGCCTTTTTGTTTTCGCGTGTAAACGGAATGACCAGTAGCACCTCGATGCCGCCATATGGAAAAATGAGATAAGGCATCGAGGTGAATACCTGTTTGGCTTCTAAAGGGTTGAACAAGGGGAGAATATTGTAAAGCATCCCCTGCGTCAACATGACAACGCAGAGGGTTATCGTGGTGATCAAAAATACGATTCCAAACATTTCAAACAGCCTAGCTACATTGGTGATGCCTTTATAGGATACATAGCCAAAAAGTGTAACGCTGACGGCCAGCATAATATACTGCGGCGTCTTGGGCAGGAAGTTGGATTGCAGGAAAGTAACCAATTTGATCTTCAGGTTGACACAGACAACGGCGAAATACAGGATGTAGTAAACCGTGATGGCACGGGCAACGAAACCGCCGGAGATTTCCCGGCTGTAGTCATAGATAGCCTTGCCCGGGTACAAATTATTGAGCGTTGTAATGATGACGGCCATCCCCCCGAAAAATATGGCCGCTATGAGAATCGTGATCCATCCGCTCGTGCCGACCTCTTCGGCAACAACTTTAGGAAGACTTATGGTCGTGTATGTGGTTAGCGTCATGACGAGGATAAAGAACACCTGCCGGTTTGTGATGTTGTTTGACATTTTTTGTATCTACCCCACCAATCTCCCGAATACGTATAATATGGCTTTAATGCCGTTTTTTATGAGTGTGGCAGATTGTTTTTGGGTTTTGGCGGGAAGGATCGACCGCATGGCCAATGCAGCTAGGCGAGAATTCATACAATTTTCAGTTGCATTGAGCTTCGTTTTCAATTAGAATGAGAACAACAGCAAAACAAATATTGGACATTATTTTGTAAAGGAGTGTTATTATGCCGGATTTTGGGCATCCATTTTCGGGACTTGCAAAGGAGAGAAAGCTGACTGATGCGGAACTTGTCAGATCCATTCGCTTTATGGTCGCCGCCGAGTATGAGGCGATACAGCTCTACATGCAGCTGGCCGAGTCGACGGATAATATCTTAGCAATTGAAGTCCTAAAGGATATCGCGGATGAAGAGCGGGTTCACGCGGGTGAATTTCTTCGTCTGTTAAAGCAGCTTGCCCCCGACGAAGAGAAATTTTACGAAGAAGGGGCAGCGGAAGTCGAAGAGGAAATTGAGAAGCTGGGCATATAAATAGTAGTACTTATAACGAAAGCAGGCAGGCCAACTTGGCCTGCCTGCTTGTTGAAGAATATAACGATTATTCCGACATTCCGGTCTGTCTTTTCTATAGGCAGCCCATTTCATATAAAACTGATGTAATTCGTGCGCACAAAGTAGGGGATCAGGCAGCCCCCTGCAGGTCCGAGACGCCATATCGGGCAACCGCATCGCCGATTTTGTCTAAAATTACATCGATTGGCACCAAAAGCGTTGTATCGTAGTACGATCCTGCATACACGATTCCAACGAGTTCAAGCGACTGATTATATACGCCGCTTCCGCTGCTCCCGGGCTCGGCAAATATCGTTGTTTCAATCCATGTGTCCTCTGACGACGCTAATATTCCCCGATAGCATTGGTCTTTAATTCCGCTGGGGTTCCCGCAACTGAAGAGCTCATCGTCTATTTTCAGTTTGCTCGAACTGCCGATCGTGGGCGCT
Organism: Oscillospiraceae bacterium; assembly: GCA_963662765.2. Taxonomy (GTDB): domain Bacteria; phylum Bacillota; class Clostridia; order Oscillospirales; family Feifaniaceae; genus DATMXT01. The sequence continues at coordinate 159,490 of CAXXUP010000005.1, read as the reverse complement.
TCAAACTGCTCAGAGACTCCAAGCAGCCGGTAAATTGCAAAATCCAGCTCTTCGTCCACATAGAGAAGCTCGAAGTCATTATACGTAACGCCGTTGATTGTCGACTTAACCCAGTCCATGCCGTCAGCAACATGTTTGTTTGTCAGGATGATGCCGTTTGGATCAATGACAACTCCGGTGGCCGAATAATAGTACCTGCTTCCGTTATCGCCGCACTCGATATAAACATTATAGTTTTTCAATGTGTCTCTAACATCATCGCTGAGATAATTAAATGCGGCTTGGGACCGAATATCAATTATTTTGTCGCTTGCGACGAAGTTTACCTTGCAGTTCATGGCTTCACTGATAAACCGAAGCGGCACCATATTCCTGTCCGATACCATCTCGGGGGCAGCATCCAGCGTGTAGGGCTCACCATTTACATAAGCCGTATTGCTGCCGACGGTTATCTTGATGGTCGTACTGCCTTTTACGGCTACAGCGGAACTTGTTTCGCCGTCCCACTGCACTGTGGCTCCCAGCGCCTCAAAGATGGCGCGAAAGGGGACAAGCGTTCTTTCGTTTCTGATTACCGGCTCCACATCAAACAGCAGCTTCCTGCCGTCGAAAATGACGCTGAGCGGATTGTTCGCACCGCCTGCGTTCTGAGTGCCGTTGCCCTCCATGACGAGGAATGGAACATTGTAATTGATACCGGTGCCGTTGCCAAGCTGTCCGTATTCATTTGTTCCCCATGTCCAAACCTCGCCGTTTTGTTTGACCATGACGGCATGATTTTCCCCGATGCAAAGGGTTTTCGCATCATGCGCAATCAGTTTGACGGATTCGAGCGAATACTCAGTGGATCCCGTTCCCGACAAGATATCCGGGCCGATGCAATCCACGTAGAGATCCCCATTTTCCGCGATATACGCCGGCATAATATCGGTTGTATAGATTCCGGCTACCTTTCCGTCCAATTCATCGGGCAAATCGTGTCTTTCGCTGCCGTACCAGTAATGCACAGCCCCGTTTTTATCAAGATAATCTCCGCCGAAATTTGAAACACCCAGCACTTCATCCGCCATTTTTTCCGGGGTCATTGTCCAGGTGCGATACAAAACATCCTCGCCATCATAATGTTCGTCGGTCATTACTGCGGAGCTGTTCGAATATCTGCTCCAACTCCAAAGCGAGCCGTCTTTTTTTATTACGGCGGTACGCGCATCAAAGCAGTACACTTCTTTCACATCGTCCATTATTTTCAGAGGGGCTTTTGAAATTGATATTTTGCCTGGCTGTACATAGGTAAAGACCACATCCCCGTAGTATGGCCACACGCCCAAATATGCACTCTTGCCCCAAAAATACAGGTCACCATCGGAAGAAACCGCATAAGCATGTGTTTTTGTTGCCGCGATGGAGACGATGTTGTGCATAATCAGTTCGGGAGATGAAAAGTATGCCGTACTCTTTTTTCCGCATTCATAGTTTTCGTTGTTTCCCCAAGCGTAAAGGTCGCCCGTGTAAGTAAGCGCGTAGGACGTGAAGTCTCCGGCGGCAACCTGGTATACGCCGTCCATTATCTGAACCGGCGTGTTTTGCTGGACTGTTGTACCGTTGCCGAGCTGACCTTTTGAATTGTCGCCCCATACGTAAAGGCGCCCGTCTTCCGTGGCTAACATCGAATGATATTTACCGGTTGCCACCGAGACATTGCTTGACAGGGATGAAGCTGCACTTCCAGCCGGGACAAGAGAAACCGTGAGTACAAAAACAAGCAGCAGGGCAAAAACTCTTTTTACGGACATACGGGCCTCCCATTTATAGTCTATTACCGAAAAATTCAATTTGACGAGCCGTAGTAAAATTCATAAAATTTTGCTGCAGGACAAAAAAGATTGAGCCTTGACCCGGAAAGAGCGATATAAACAAAAGCCGGGGCCGAGAATATTGCATAAGTTGGGCCGGCAGCATGAATGGTCAACCTACCGTATCCGTTGTATTTTTGCACTAAACAAATATAAACGTCAATACTGCAGAAAGGCACAAAGGTACCCCGCAATTCGAGAATACACCCTGCGGTCATCGTAGGCAAATAAAAAGTGAATATATTAACGTAAAAATACAATCGGTGCCCAACGAGAATTCCTCGCCAACGATTATTATGATGACTGATGAGATGTGGTATGAAGGCGGGCCTTCGGTTATGCCCATGACGGCGGGTTATTAATATGCCTCGAACGGAAAATTGCCGGATGGTAAAGCTGACGGACTGCCGTTTTTTGGGGTTTTCGCTAATATGCCTTGAACGGAAAGACACCGCCATACAATCCCGCTATGACTTCCTCCTGTTTTTTGTCCGTCGTGAGGGCGACGAGGTTCTCAAAACGACGGATGACATCAAGTTCCGGAATTTGCAGATCTTGGATGCCGAAGCGCCGCAGGCATTTCAAGGAGAGCGCCGGTGTGATATCGGAGACGTTCGTGTCGCTGATAAAAAGCGAATCAAGATTTTTGAGGTTACCGATGCGCTCGATGTTATGAAGCTTACCGCTCGAGGAGATGAGGAGGAGCGTAAGGCTTTCATTTTCGTCGGTGCAGAGCTCGTCGAACTGCGACTGGCGAATGCCCGGAAAATTGAGCCGGTTAAGGGATCGAGACTTGTTTAGGGGTATCAACGAGCCAGCTTGTGCATGGTTTAGGGTGAGTTCTTTTAAAAACCGCATGGAGGCTAGCGGTGTTAAGTCGTCCAGCATATTAGAAGACAGGTCCAGTTTTTCGATTTTGCTGTTTGCCAGAGGTGTCAGGTCATATACGCTTTGGTATGGGATGATAAGCTCTGCCAAATTGCGCAGCAATGGGATGTCGGCCAGGGAGTCAAGGGAGCCCCTAGTCACGGTCGCCATTTGCTCTCCACTGCCCGCAATGGGGACGATGCGCACCGTCTGACCGTCGTTTGTGTATGCGTTAAATTTGCGGCCCACCGCGTTTCCGCAGACATGCAGGGAGGTCACGCTGCTGCACTGTGCTCTTGTCAAGACGGTGTCCGGGCTGCAACCAAGCTCTGCACAGACAATTTTGTGCATTTCGGGGCTCGAAAAGACGACATGGTCGTCGGAGGTGGCGGCAGGGGAGGGGGTCGAAGAGATTGTGGCCGCTGCCCGGCCTGCCGGTCGCTCCGGGGCACCCTCATCCAGATAGACAATCGCTTTTCCACCGAAATTTTCGGTAAAACCTGCCGGCAGCTGATCCCGGAAGCAGTACAGCGTCAGCTCGGGACAGTTGGCAAATGGCGTATCCTGAATCATGGTGACGCTGCGTGGGATTTTTATTTCTCTGAGATTCGGGCAGCCGGAAAAAGCCCCGTTTAGTATGGCGCCGGTCTTATTCAGGCCAACCGTTTCAACGAAAGCGCTGCCCCGGCCGAGCGAGAAGGCTCCGACAAGCTGAACTTCATCCGGAAAAACAACGTCTTTTTCGTGTCCGAGATACTCGCGCAAGAGCCCGTGGTCAATTAGAAAGTCGCCCGTCTCCCCCGCGTTTTGGACGGGAGGCTCTTGCGGCTGTGCAGCGGCGGCAGGTGCGGTATTTTCCGCAGGCGGGTTTCCCGCGGGGGCGGCAGGCTTTGCCCGCTGGTGCAGGCCAAGCCTTGTAAAGGCCGTCGTGTACTTGTAGACGTACTCCTCTTCGGTCATCTTGTATTTTAAAATCGCCTGGATTGTGCTGATCTGAAGTTTCAGTCCGCCCTTCAGCACCGTCTCTACGAGGTGGATGGCGATAAAGGGCTTGCGGTCGCCGATGGCAAAGTTGATTTCGTTTAGGACATTGAAGGAGTCGACGGAGTTTGGCGTGATGAAGACGACAAACAGCGCACAATTTTCTAAGGCATGAGCGATATCTCCGGTCCACTCGTTGCCGGGGGAAATGCCCTCATCGTACCATACATTGTAGCCGTTTTCGTTAAAGCTTTTTATTTCCGGAAACACTATGTCGGCATCCAAATGCGCGTAGCTGATGAATATATAGGGCTCGCGTCCCCGATATGCGGGAAAGGGAATTCTACCGATGCTCGGGACAAGCGTAGACTCGGTGCGCACATTTTCGGGTTGTGTATTCTGAGGCTTCCTATTTTGCTCTTTGAACTTGTCGAACATACTCATATCTTCATTTACCTCCCTGATATACGGCCATGCCGATTCGCGAGAGCAACGTGGGGATATTTTGTACCGGGTCGCGGTCGAGCTGTTTAATCTCCTCGGGCAGTTTGCCGTAGGGGATCAGATAGGGGGTTATCTTGTTTAGCGCGTCAACCCGGTCGCCCAAAACCCAGCCGGTGGACCTGCGCTCGTCCACCCACGCATCATGTTCCCACTCGGCGAGGTATTCCACATATTCCGGCGGAATGCTGTCGATGCGCGGTCCACCGCCGCCCGCTGGGCCCATCACGTACCCCATTTTTGTAAGCTTTTCGGGGATGTCCATGGCCTGACGCAGGTTGGAGTATTTGAGCGAGTCGGGCAGATGGTCGAAATCGGGGTATTTCAGCGGCTTTTCCGGGTACCGCTCAAGCTGTCTATCGTTATACAGCGTGTGGATTGCGCGGGCAAGCCCTTCAAGCTCGACAAGCGACGGGCGGGGAGCAAGCACAGGGTTTGCCTTTGGAAGCGGTGTCTTGCTAAGGGCTTTGCAGCGGATGGAGACTGTCCCGAATAGATCCCCGAGGACAAGGAGCCGCAACAGCATTTTTTTCTTCTCACGCGAGAAGTCCGCCTCGAGGGCGCCGTCAATGGTGACGAAAGTGACATTGAGCGCATCGTCCGTGATCGAAAGTTTAGCCTTCGCCGCCATGATGCGCTGCTTATCCATAATGCCGTAGGCCTCCCTGTTCCACTCCTGAAGCTCGTCGCAGAGGATGAGCAAATACGCGATCGGGTGAGCGGCGGGTTGGAGCGGTCCGAGGTTAAAGGGATTTTTTTGCAGCATGTTCTTATAGCAGTTATGCAGCAAAATGGCGCTGGCACTGTCGAGTACGGGCCAGAAGAAGTACTCCGGCCTATAATTTGCACGCTGAATTAAGTACCCGTACCATTTGAGCACAATGATGGCGCTGTAATAGCCGTGATCGATAAAACCGACCTTAGCCATCACATTGACAAAGTCGTCAAGTGCAAACTTGACGGCCGCAAGGTCGACGCCAAGTGCGGTGTGCAGCTTGTGCGCCAGCAGATCCACCGGTTTTAGCATATCGATGTAGACGCTGTCCTCAAAGCGGTCACAATAGCATTTTGTAAACGCACGCTTTGGGGTCACTTCTTGAATGCGGTTGAGTTTATCGAAATTCCCAAATGAGAGCTGGACGTTGACCTTCTCGCTGCCGCCCTCCACGTCGGTCGCAAAATCCATAAATTTGTTGACCTGCCGGCCGACAATCTCCACCGGGTAGCCCACATCGTGGAAGAGGGAGGCAAGCCCCCACCGATAAAAAAAACTCTTCGTTTTTCGTATGATAGGCGTAGGGATACTCTTCGGGGTCCATAACAGCCTTTTGAAAAGCGGAGCGATAGTTTTTGTTTTGTGCGTAGATACACAGACCTAGGATGAACACGTTGACCGAGTGAATGTAGTGGTCGCGCTGCTTATCAATGAGAACGGCGGCGTTTTCCTCGTAGTTTTTCAAAACGTCCAGCAAATCAATAAATGGATTTGTCGCGCCGGATAGTGTGATCCGGTAGCTGTCAAAAAACGCGCGGTAGACCGCGAACGCATTCTCCTTGGTTTCCTGCCCTAGAAAATTGTACACGGCCTGGCTGATGAATATCCTGCAGCAGTGCCCGCGCTCAAGGTCCTCAAAGACCTCGAGCTCCTCAAAAAAATGCTCCACATACTGTCTCATGTCATTCATGCATCATCGTCCTCGCAATTCAAAATTGTCAGCCAAAGATTTTTATTGCAGTGAGCCGCCTTTGAAAAGCTGTATTTAACCCATTATATACCAAAATTCCGGCAGTTTCAAACATACTTGTATTAGTGCGTTCGAATAATAGAAAATTCAGACACAGGGCGTGTTTGAAAAACATCTTTTGTTGGATTCGCCGAAAAATAAGTACCCATTTTTTTGTGTCCTGTATCGAATAACCCCTGCAACCACGGATGATTGCAGGGGTTAAGCACGACAATGCAGATGGGCAGATAACGCCGATATTCTGCCTTCATTAAGTTTATCTAATCCAGTTCATAACATACTCTGCTTCACCAGTATTTTTGTCGGCTTGCTCCTTTGAAACCATAAAACCTTCTCACAGGTAAAACTGAACGCCCGAACATTCCGCTTGTAGACATGCAGCGACAACGCATAATGGCTTTCCTTAGCATCGTCAAGGAGCGCTTTCCCGATGCCCCTCGACTGGCAATTTGCATTGACAAACAGTCCGGCAATATAGCTGTCTATCAACCCAACGAACCCCAAAATTGCATCGTTCTCCTTATAAACTGTAATTGATGAAGCAGGCAACATCTTTTTTATCGATTTATAATTTTGCTGCCAGTAATGCTTGTCAATAAAATCATGAGCCTGCATATTCGTTTCAAGCCATATTTTCATAACGATGTCGAGCTCTTCAATTTTCATTTTTCTAATCATCGTCTCTCCACATTCTATCAATCATCCGAATCGTGTGTATCATCCGTACCGCGCAGGCATACAAACTCAACCCGGGAGGGTTCTAGGCGTATTGCTTTGGAGCGGCAAGCTCTCCCAACCAAATCTAATATTCTATTCGAATTTTGGATTTCGTCTGCGAAATGCGAACTTATCGCACTCTTTTCAGATAAATCATATCAATCAGCTGTTTGCCGTCTTCGTAAATTGCATGATCATAATTGTCGGTGAAAAAATTCCGTATGCGATGCGACTTTATAAAGCCGCACTTGCGATAAAATTCAAGATAGCTGGACTGTCGCCGGTCCCGACAAACAGTATGCTGCAATCGACATAGTGGGAAAATAAATAATCTATCAACGCTTTCCCATACCCTTTCCGCTGACAATTTGGATAAACCGCTATGTTTTTGAGCTCGTAGATTCCATCCGATTCTTTGGTAACCACACACTCGGCTTTTGCGCCGTTGTCGTCTAAAATGAACATTTCGCCGCGCTCAAGATATCGGTCCACCATATCCTCCTGCTCGTCGGCGAGCAGCAGCAGGTCAATATACTGTTTTTTATTTTCCGTGACCTTTACGATGTTCATAAATCGCACCTCGAAATCCTTGCTTAAGCGCGTATCAGCTTTGAGTATTTGAACCAGTATATCAAAAAGGTGATAAAAACAACAGAGACTTTGGTTATGCCGAAACGAGTCTCAGCGTGCAGCCCGGTCAAACCAAGGGCTTCCATATGAAAACCGAGCCTGGCGAACAGATTCTGTTCGTTAAGCTCGGTTTTCTAAGTTGTTTTTTCATTCAAGATGCATGCTTCAATTCGGGGCTGAGATAGAACAACACGCGCATACGCTTGTTATCCCGGCTGCAGCGATTGCGATACCGGCGAGTGCGGTGTTCGCGAGCAATATTCACTCTTAAAACCGCTTGTTTTTCTTATACGGGCCCATTGATCTGGAGGGACTTATCCGGCCTTTGGATGGCTCTGCAAACGTCACCGTTTTGATCGCTCTTCCCCTGATTTTGCATCCGACCATGGCCTCAAGAACCTCTTCGACGCAACCCGACGGGATTTCCACCACGCTGTACGTAGGAAAGATGTCCACTTTGCCGATGTCGCTGCCATGCAACTCGGAGTGCTCTGTTAAGGCGCCGATAATATGATTTGGTGCCACATGATAGGTTGAGCCTACGTCAATGGATATCTTTTCGTATCTTGAAGGCTTCAGCCTCACACTGCCGGCAAATTTTTTCTCTTTGGGCAGCCCGTCTATCTCCTGCGGTTCCTCGATTGCGGGCGTCTCGCCGAGAAAAGCGTTTTTATCAAAATACAGCTGCAGGGCAGCTTCCGCAATTTGTCTTTCCGAATATCCCCGGTCAATAAGCTGCTGGGCCAGCTCCGAGTATATCGGCAGCCGCGCTCCAAGCAAACCCTCTTCTACGGTGGCGAGGAGTTTTGCAATGTCGAGGCTCTTGATTTCGTCGGCTGTGGGGAGCTCAGCCTTGCTGATGACGGATTTGGCGTCAAAAGCGATGGTGCGCATAATGGATACTTCGCGCCTGCCGCTGCAAAGAGTGATGGAGCGCCCCGACTTGCCGGCGCGGCCGGTTCTCCCAATCCGGTGAATATAGTATTCACTGTTTGCCGGGAGGTCGAAGTTTATGACAAAATCGACATCGCTCACATCGATGCCGCGGGCCGCGATGTCGGTGGCAAGCAGGATTGACGTCCGCCCGTGCTTGAAGTTTTGCATGACGGCGGTCCGACGGGACTGCCTAATGTCGCTGTGAATGCTCTCTGCGCTGATCTGCTGGTTCAGTAAAATTTCGGACAGCTCATCCACCATGATTTTGGTATTGCAGAAAATGATGGCTCTCTGTGGCTGATAAAAGCGCAGTAAGGCCACAAGCGCGTCTTTTTTCTTATTGTGCGGCACATCGATGTAGCTCTGCTGAATGTCCTCAATGGTCATCTGACCTTTGTCGATCTCGATAAGCTGGGGATTTTTTTGGAACTGCTGTGTCAGCTTCAAGATGGACGGGGGCATGGTCGCAGATAAAAGTACCATCTGCCGCTCTTCCGGCGTATCCAATAAAATGGTCTCAATGTCCTCTTTAAAGCCCATGTTCAGCATTTCGTCGGCTTCATCTAAAACGACCATTTTTAAGTTGGAGAACTTGAGGGTCTTCCGGCGCATGTGGTCCATTATCCGCCCCGGTGTTCCCACGACAATGTTGGCACGACGCAGGCGTATGCACTGCCTGTCCATCGGTGCGCCGCCATAGATTTCAACCGGACGAATCCCGGTTTTAAATCTGGCCACCTTGCGGATTTCATCCGTGACCTGCTGGGCCAGTTCTCTGGTGGGGCACAGGACTAACACCTGAACGGTGGGGTTTTCTTCATGGGTATCAACCCGCTCAATTGCGGGAATTGCATAAGCTACGGTTTTACCGGTTCCGGTTTGTGAGTGTGCAATCACATCCACGCCGGTTCGAATGAGCGGAATGGCCTCGGACTGAATCGGCGTGGCCAGGTCAAAGCCCATCTCAAGGATGGCTCTTTCAACTTTTGGCGTCAGGTTAAGCTCGGAAAATGGAATTTTTGACATAGATTTCCTCAATTCTAAAGTAAAGTAAGCAAAAAAACGAGGCCCAAGGCCTCGTTTTGTACGAACGCTTTTACCACTGCTTTGATATAGTATCACATTTTTCGTCAAGTGTCAATAGTTCTTTCTTTCAATGGTTTCGTTTAAGGGCCCGAAAACAGAATCCGAATGTTAAAGACACCGCCGACAGCGCAGTAGTCGACGGTGGCACTATATTCTTTGGCAAACGCCAAAATGCTTTGGCTGCCAATGCCATGGCCCCGATTTTGGGAAACGGGACGGCCATCCCCATCGAAAACCGCAGCTCCGTCGAAGGAGTTGGTGACATCCAGCACATACTGACGCTGGTACGAAACAAACTTCAAATCGATAAACCGATCGGTATCGGCCGGCTGCGCCTGACAGGCATTTTGAGCGTTTTCAAGCGCATTCGATAATACGGCGCCTATGTCCAAATCCTCTACGGGCAGATAATCGGTTATCTGCACAGATGCTGAAAACCGGATTTCAGCACTTTGTGCTTTTGCGGCATAGCAGGAAACGACGGCGTTGATAACGGCGTTTGCGCAGTAAAACCCCTGCCTGATTTGTACGAGATTGCGGTCCAGTTGGCTTATATAGTCAAGCGCTCGGCCGAGCTCCCCACTTTGAAGCAACTCGTGGAGTGTGTTTAAATGGTGCCGCAAATCGTGGCGAAGGATGCGAAGGCTCGCTTCCTTATCTTTGAGCGTAAAAAGGCGGTCTTGCAGCACTCTGCTCTGCAGATATAAGACCTCCTTTTCCCGGTGGTCAGCCTGGGCGCGATGCGTGATGGTGATATTGATCAGGATCAGCGAGACCGTGTAATATACCACCATCAGCAAAACAATCAACACGGGTATGTTGTGGGGATATATGTACCCGGCATAGGGGATTTCAACATCATAGAAGGCATGGCGCTTTTTGGGGGTGCCATGCCTTCTATATGTGCAAATGTTATTACAGCGCTGCAAATACTACGGAGCTTGGGCGATGCTTGCCGTTTGACGGCTCCCGTAGTGCATGAGCGGCTTATCGCTTGTATAGAGCGTATAGTATCCTTGAGAAAACTCGGCGACAAGCGTCATTTGAGCGCCGATTGTTTCCGCATATTCTTGCGCTTCAATGTCCTGGCTGCCATGGAAAATATAGACGGCATTTTTGTTTTCAGCTTCCCCGTAAACACCCTGAGGGTTGATATATGGCAAAATTTCAAGCGCATTTCCATACGAGCTTGCTGCCAACACCTGCCCGTTTGCGTATGCCGCAATAGGGCCTGTGAGGGCAAGGTCGCCATATACGTAAGTGAAGCCCCGCTCAACTACAAATTCGCTCACTTCTTTAAATATACTGGAGTCACGGGACGCGATTGCCTTTTGTACAGAGGGCGCGTAGCCCACATACCAGTTGCCGATGCAGCCCATACAGAGCAGCATCACTGCGGCAGTTCTTCCAAAACCCGGCTTTAATGCCTGCAAAAGCACAACACAAAGAACGGCCGTAAACGGATACCAGACAAAGAGATACGGCGTCCTGAAATTGATGTCGAAAAGCAGGTTCATTGTAAGCAGCCCGCCGATGCTGATCCCAAATATCAATAAAATGACTATGCAAAAGAGAGATTCGCTACCGGAATTGCCTTTTTTCCATTCCGATGCAAATCGGTATAGTGCGATAAACACGCCGGAGATGACGACTCCGATAAAAAACCAGGCCAGGGCATAATAGAGCAAACTCTTTTCTTCCGTATAGGCATAATAGAGGCCTGTGATCTTTGAAAAGATCCTCGTATTGACCGCATATGCGTCCTTCCAACTTGATAGGGCTCTCGGGCCTAAGCTGCCATAGATGGTGACCTGGGGAACACGGAGCGCTGTAATCAAAACAGCTCCTGTAAGGTTTGTTACTTCGTATAAAAGAACTCGCCCTGATACGGCGAAAGTGCGGCCGGTCTTTTCCCGGTTCCTCTTTGTTTGCAAGACGAGTAGCCTGAAAAGCTCAGCGGCCATGATCGGGAGGATCAGGACAGCCGTCAGCCGAAGGCTCTGCATGCCGGCCGCAAAACAAAGTGCTGCGGATACAATGAGCGATAAGGAAAAGCCCCGGTTGCTTTCAAAGCAAACGGCGCGAAGATAATCACCGATGACAAAAAGGATTGTAAAGAGATAGCCGGCGTAGTAGCTTGCAAGGACATAAAACAGCTGACCTTCCAGACTTGCCGCAGCGTTTGCCGTGATCATACATCCCGCCATGGCCGTAATGCCCGCAAGGCGGCCAACCCTGTCCGTGAACGGACGAATGAGGTACCACATTCCAAACAGGACGAGCCCCGTCATCGCCGTCGTCGCCAGCGCCATTGAGAAGCTGATATTGCCCGTCAGCCCGTAAAAGAGGGCGCATAAGACCGGTGTCACAAAGACGTAATACTGATTGCCGAAAACCCAGCCTACCGGGAATAAGCTTTTATCTCTCCAGGCCAGCATTGAATAGGCGATGTCCTGATACATATCACTGTTGCAAAATTTTTGAAGCCCAAAGAAGTTGATAACGGCAAATGAACCAAGATACAGCACGAGCACTGCCGTCAATGCCGCAATGCAAGGTATTTGCCAGTTGATTTTGCGGACCATAGATTGCCGACTCCCACGAATTAGTAATTGTTTTTTTCGCACAGCAAATCGATGCGTTAAGCTTGATTACTTAACAGGCCTTGCTTGGAACCATGACAGTTCTTCGCTTTCATATAATGAGCAATATACGCGGCAATATCATAATGTGCTGCAATAAAGCAATACCCGTCTTGTTATAAGCCGGGTATTGCTTTATTATCAACTCAAGTTAAAAGTATTGAAACTTGTTTCGTGAGCCTGTATTATTGATAGTAGACATTGTGGAAATTGGGGGCTGCACATAATGGAAATGGAATTTGTAAAGGGAAGAGTTCAAGACATTGATGAGATTGGCAGGCTCTACGACGCTTTATGTGATTATTTATTTGAGAATATGAACTATCCCGGGTGGATAAAGGGTGTCTATCCGGTCCGAGACACCGCGGGCGCCGGGGTCAATACGAATACGCTATTTGTTGCGAAAACGGGGGAAAAAATCATCGGCACAGTGATATTGAACGGGGTTCCGGAGGTGGGTTATGAGGATGCGAAGTGGACATTCCTAACCGATTATTCGGATGTTTATGTGGTGCACACGCTGGCGGCGCATCCCGATTATCTGAAATTTGGGGTTGGCAAGTTTTTGCTGCAATCCTGTATTGACTACGCAAAAGAGCATGGCATAAGAGCGCTGCGTTTGGATGTGAACGAGGAGAACGGGCCTGCAATAAAGCTCTACGAGGCATATGGCTTTCAGTATATTGGGACCGTGGACTTGAGGCTTGGTAAGTACGGACTGGATTGGTTTAAGCTGTATGAGCTGGTGCTGTAAATGAGTGCTGAATACAGATGAATGTCAAAGTTAAATTTATGCCCTGCAGCCCTTGGGCTGCAGGGCATTGTATCAATGGAACGGATGTAAGCCAGTAACATGCGATATTGGTTTTGACGTTTAATTTGGCGAATGATTTTTCGTATAGACAACAACTGTCCGGGTCCCATTGTTCCAAGTTACATCACAGTTAAAACTTTCAGCGATAAACCGAACTGGCACCATCGTTCTGCCGTTTACTACTGTTGCTGGAACATCCATCTTTAATGCGGTACCGTTGACATTGGCTTCATCGTTACCGATTTGTAAAGTAATCGTGACATTGTCTTTACGGGCAGTGACAGTCTGTGTTGCATTTTCCCACTGTACTTCTGCACCAAGGGCATTAAAAATATATCGCAGAGGAACGAGTGTCCTGTCATTGACTGTGGTTGGAGCGACGTCAAAAGCAATTGGAACCCCATCTATGGTTACTTTTATTATGTCAAGCGGGGTAGAAGTCATCACAGTACCGCCTCGCCCTGCAAAAATAAAACTGTAACCATTCCATAGACCGGCGAAATACATATCACTATTGTTAATTACGGTTTCTGTCCAGTTTTTTGCATCTGAAGATGTTAGTATTTCCCCATAGGCGGTTGCCAAGTAGTATTTACCGTTCCAAACGATGTCTTTGACCTGATAATCATAATCTACGGCTGTAGCCGTCCAGTCTACTCCGTCTTTTGAGACAGCAATCGTTTTCCAATCGCCAACAGCCACAAATTGAGAATTGGCCCAAACCACGCTATTCAAATCATTTCTTGTGTTAGAATTCTGGCGCTGCCAAGTCACACCGTCCGTTGAAGTAATTATATTTCCATACATTCCAACCGCCACAAGTTTTTCGCCGTTCCATGAGATTGAAGTAAGCCAGTTTTCATACGGTGCGTAATCGGTCCATGTCTGCTTCGCCCAAGTCTTTCCATCCGGAGATGTCAGTATCAAGGCATTTCTGCCAATGATTACGTATTGACTGCCTGACCAAATAATTCTCTCGGGATAGACAATTTGATTGTAGACTTTTTTATTCCAAGTGATTCCGTCCGTAGAGGTCAAATAGGTCCCCGCATCGCCGATAGCAATGAATTGTTTTTCATCCCACAAAACATCCCTCAGCGTATCTGTCGTTGACGAAGCTTGTTCCGTCCACTGCTGTCCGTCTACTGAAGTCAAGATCTTACCATTTCCGCCTACCAATACAGTAATTTTGTCATTCGTAGCAGCGCCGCAGAAGAAATATTTCGTTTTACCTGAAGGAGTATTCCAATTCTTGCAGTCGTCAGATGTGAGAATAGTTTCTCCGAAACCGGTAATTATGTACTTTCCACCAGCGTAAATAATATCGGACAAATAGTTCTCCGTATTAATACTCCGATAATTCCAACTGGTACCATTAGGAGATAATGCTACCTTGCCATTTACATCGACTGCAACAAATTGGTGACCATCCCAAATGATGTCCACAAAGCTTGCCGTAAAGGAAGGGCTTACTTTCGACCATGCTGAACCATCTGATGAAATCAATATTGAGCCATTTGTTGCTACGGTGACAAATCTGCTCCCATTCCAGGCCACACCAACAAGCCAAGAAGTGATCGAACCGTTTCCCGCATCCAAAATGATCCAATCTTTCCCGTTATCTGATTTTAATATCTTTCCATCTTCGCTCGAAATCATATATACCTTTCCATTGGTATCTATACTGTTTAAAACGAGCTGCGGGTCAATCGGCAGCACATCCCAATTAAAGGCATCGTCAGAATGTAGAATTACACTATGTAATGTTGCATATGGTTCTTCTTGGATTACATAGCTCCAACCGACTGCGATGTATTGCTTGCCGTCATATAATACACCTTGCAGATCAATACTTGTATTCGAAATTTGAGAAGTCCATGTTACTCCGTCCGGTGAGGTTAAGATAGTGCCGCTCAAACCTACGACCACATATTTTGCCCCATCCCAAATTACTTTTGTGAGCATCTTTGAAGTTCCGGAGTTTTGCCTGACCCAGTTAACTGTATCGGAAGAAGACCTAATATCCCCGTCGGTGCCGACTACAATAAATTGGTCTTTTCCGTTATAAGCTGCACTTTGAAAGTTGTTGCAGGAAATAACGGTTTTCCATTCAGAGGAGTACGCTGACCCTGATAGCTCGGCAATGGGCAATAAGGAGAAAAATACGAATACAAATACGATGTAACGAAACGTTTTGCTCAACCTTTTCATTGATATCCTCCTAAAATAGAATTGATATTTTCAGCTTACTACATGAATGAATTAAAGTAAACAAATTTTACCAAAATTCCATTAATATCAAGATATAAAGGATGTCATGTAAGACATGAAATTGCGCGTAAATAATAAAGACCTGCAATTATTATAATTGCAGGTCTTTACTTTTGGTGGAGGCGGCGGGAATTGAACCCGCGTCCGAGAACTCATCCGGGGGACTTTCTACAAGCTTAGCCGCGTATTTGCATTTCCTTGCCGTGCCGTCATGCGGCCGACTTCACGGTTTGGTAGCTTCATTTTTCATGGGCAGTGCAAAGCTTAACCGCCTCACGTTCACCACTAATCGACGCCCCGACCCCGAGCCGTGGTGTTCCCGGGCGAGACGAGCAGCCTAAACTAGGCTGCTAAAGCGTAATTATTGTTGGCGTTTAAATTAATTAAACTGCGAGTTTTATCGTGGTCCCGCGCCACGGCTTGCTTATCCGACTTCAAAACCCCCGTCGAAACCTTTACGCCCCCATGTTGTTGCGGGTGCGAATTTCCCGGTCGATGTCGCGCTGCGCGTCTCTAGCTGCCACTGCGTCGCGCTTGTCGTGCTGACGTTTGCCCTTGCACAGGGCAAGCTCAACTTTTACATTGGAATCCTTCCAATAGAGCGAGATGGGAACAAGGGTCATGCTCTGCTGTTTGACAAGGCCAAAAAGCCGCATGATCTCACGTTTGTGCAGGAGGAGTGCGCGTTTGCGCAACGGGTCGTGATTGAAGATGTTGCCATGCTCATACGGACTGATATGCATTCCATGCACGATGAGCTGCCCATTTTCAACCTGACAGTAACTGTCCTTGAGATTCACGCGGCCTGCTCTGACCGATTTGACTTCAGTGCCGACGAGGGCAATGCCTGCCTCCATTTTCTCAACGACAAAATAGTCATGATAGGCCTTTTTATTTTGGGCGATCATTTTTGTGCCCGTTTCTTTTGGCAAATCCTCACCCCCTTGTGCTAAGCGATTATACCATAAATCCACGAATTGTAAAGTCGTTTTGTGTGAACGAAATGCAAATGTAATCGGCATTGCTGCCGCTGAGGAGCATAGCGGCTGCAATCGGCGGGACGATGCAAATGTCTCGAAAAAATCCGCGGGAAGCAACCTGTCTGATAAGCTGAAAAATGAGATATTGTACCGTAAAGTGAACTATGATATAATCTCAATTTGAAAAAACAATGAATAATAGACAGCGTTCCGGAGGTTGATATGCGGCCCAGAAGAAAACCGAATCTATCCACTCGCATGACGGCGGTCGGCACCGTCCTAGTTAATGACCCGGCCGCGGTTCGCGGACACTGGCGGGAGCTGTTCAAAGCGCCCGAGAACGCCACTCTACAGGTCGAACTCGGCCCCGGTAAGGGCGGATTTATCTGCGAAATGGCAAAACGAAACCCCGACATTCTGTACGTCGGCATTGAAAAGGTGCCGGACGTGCTGGTCATGGCGATGGAGCGGGCGCTGGCCGAAGGGCTTTCAAACGTGCGGTTCATTCGTGGGGACGCTGCGCTGCTTAACGAGTATTTCGAACCGCGGGAGTTTTCGCGGCTTTATATCAACTTCTGCGACCCCTGGCACAAGAACCGGCAGGCCAAGCGCAGAATGACCCACCGCAATTTCCTGTGGATTTACGCCCCGCTGCTGGGTACCGGGGGAGACGTTCACTTCAAAACCGACAACCGGCAACTCTTTGACTTTTCGCTCGCTGAGTTCGAGGCGTGCGGCTATGAGCTCTCTGAAGTGTCTTTTGACCTCCACGCCGAGGACGCCCCGTGGAACATCGTCACGGAGTACGAGCGGACTTTTTCGGCCAAGGGTTTCAAAATTAATCGGCTTGTCGCAACCGTTAAATTAAAAACCCTTGACAAGTCGAGCTGCTGATGCTATTATATCAAGGTCATCGATTCTTAAGACAGTAGGTGCTAGCAGCTTAAACATGCCTGCCGAGGAGTCGCGCACAGCCTTTAAAGGGTTTAGTGCGCTCCTCTGTCATGCAGGGGAGCGTTTTTTTTGTGCTAGACCTCTGGGCACGGAGGTGAAACAATGCCAAGTAAAAAGATTCTGATGGAAAAGCAGCAAGTCGTGGCAGAGCTGAAGGACAAGATCACCCGCGCGCATGCCGGTGTTCTGGTCGACTACAAGGGAATTACAGTCGCGCAGGATACCAAGCTTCGTGCCGATCTTCGCAAAGCCGGCGTCGAATATGCGGTTGTCAAGAACACGCTCACACACATCGCTGTCATGGGTACAGAGCTGGAGAAGGTCTCCGAAGTACTATTTGGAACCACCGCACTCGCCCTCAGCTACGACGACGTCGTGGCCCCCGCCAAGGTCATCAGCCAGTATGCGGCCAAGAACGAAAAGTTCAAGATCAAGTGCGGCTTTGCCGAAGGTAAGGTCATGTCGCCTGACGAGGTCAAGGCTCTTGCGGAGCTCCCGTCGAGGGAAGTCCTCATCGCCAAGATGCTGGGTGGCCTGAACGCCCCCATCGCCGGTTTCATAAACGTGCTGAACGGAAACATGCGCGGTCTCGTGGTCGCCCTGAATGCAATTGCGGAGCAGAAAGCTGCTATCGCACAGTAACCAAAACACTTATTCGATTTGGAGGATGTAACAATGTCTGAGAAAGTTATGAAGCTGATTGAGGACGTTAAGGCTCTCACCGTTCTTGAGCTCTCCGAGCTCGTAAAGGCCCTCGAAGAGGAGTTCGGCGTTTCCGCTGCCGCTCCCATGGCCATGGCCGCCCCCGCCGCCGCCGCCGAGGCTCCCGTTGTCGAAGAGAAGACCGAGTTTGACGTCGTTTTAGCCGAGGTCGGCGCAGAGAAGATCAAGGTCATCAAGGTTGTTCGCGAGCTGACCGGTCTTGGCCTCAAGGAAGCCAAGGACCTGGTTGACAACGCTCCCAAGCCCGTCAAGGAAGCCGTAGGCAAGGACGAGGCCGCCGAGATGAAGAAGAAGCTTGAAGAAGTCGGCGCCAAGATCGAGCTCAAGTAATTACTTCAAAGCATAAAAAAAGAGACTCTCAATCGAGAGTCTCTTTTTTTGTGCCGTGCAGGGCCAAATTACAATAGTGCCTCGGCGATTTGAATGGCGTTTGTCGCGGCACCCTTGCGAATCTGGTCGCCGCAGCACCACAGGGCAAGCCCGCCCTTAACGGAGGAGAGGTCGGCGCGAATGCGGCCGACAAAGACCAGGTCTTGGTCGGAGGTGTCAAGCGGCATGGGGTAGCGCATAGCGGATGGCTCGTCAACCAGTCGGCATCCGGCGGCCGCCGCGACGGCAGATTTCGCCGCTTCAATCGAAACCGGAGTTTCGGTCTCAATGTAGATCGAGATGGAGTGTGAGCGCATGACGGGCACTCGCACGCAGGTACATGCCACGGCAAGGGAGGGGCAGTGGAGAATTTTGCGGCCCTCATTTTGCAGCTTCATCTCCTCGGAGGTGTGGCCCTCTTCGTCGAAGCCGCCGATCTGCGGAATAAGGTTGTAGGCGATCTGGTAGGGGAAAATCGACTTCTCGATGGGCGCGCCCTCATAGATGGCCTTCATCTGGGCCTCCAGTTCGATAATGCCGCCGGCACCTGCTCCGGAGACCGCCTGATAAGTCGATGCGACCATGCGGGTCAGGGGGGAGAGCTTATGGATGGGGTTGACGGCGACTGCCGCGATGATGGTGGAGCAGTTGGGGTTTGCGATGATTCCCTTGTGCCATTTGACATCCTCCACGTTGACTTCGGGCACCACGAGCGGGACGTCCTTCTCCAGCCGGAAAGCGCTGGAGTTGTCGATGACGACGGCACCGGCCTCGACGGCGTAGGGGGAGAGTTCGCGGGAGATCTCGGCCTCAACGGCGCCGAGTACAATGTCGCAGCCGGCGAAGGCGTTCTTGTCGGCGAGCTTTATTTCGATTTCCTCGCCTTTGAAGGTGAGGCGCTTGCCGACCGAGCGGGGACTTGCGAGGAGCACAAGCTCATCGAGCGGAAAAGAACGCTCGGCGAGCACTTTGATAAATTCACGACCGACGGCCCCCGTCGCGCCGAGTACGGCTACTTTCATTCCTTGCCTCCTATAAACGTTTTATATATTGCCCGGATCGTGGTCTCAAAGTCCTTGTTTTCAACACCGACGATGATGTTAATCTCGTCGGAACCTTGGGCGATCATGCGGATGTTGACGCCCTCAGCTCCCAGCGCCGCAAAGAGGCGACCTGACATGCCGGGCTTATAGACCATGTTGCGGCCAACCGTGGCGATGAGGCTGATCCCATTGATGATGCGGATGTCGGAGGGATCGCAGACAGCCTTGATTTCCGCGGCAATGTCGTAAATACAGCTTTGTACCTGCTCGGTTGAGACGACGACCGAGAAGCTCTCGATGCCGGAGGGGATGTGCTCAACCTTGACGGAGTACTTCTCAAAGACCTCGAGGGCTCGGCGAATGATGCCAAGCATCTCCCCACGCTGATTTTTATAGATGGTGACGACTGTGAAGTCCTTGCGGCCGGCGATTCCGGTGATGGGGGCACCGTCCGCTTCGCCTTCACAGCTTTCGACGATAAGGGTGCCGGGGGATGAGGGGTCGTTCGTGTTGCGGATGTGAATGGGGATGCCCCGCTCTCTTACGGGATAGATGGCCCCCTCGTGCAGGACATTGGCCCCCATGTATGCCAGCTCGTGCAGCTCGCTGTAGGTGATGCGGTCGATGCGGCGGGGGTTGTCGATAATGCGCGGGTCAGCCATGAGAATTCCGGAGACGTCGGTCCAGTTTTCGTAGATGTCGGCTCCGACAATGGCCGAGATGATGGAGCCGGTGATGTCAGACCCGCCCCGCGAGAGCACCCGAATTTCGCCGCCCGGCATGGCCCCGTAAAAGCCGGGTATGACAAGCCGCTCATCAGCGCTTACCGCAACTGCAAAGGCGCGGGCGGATTTCTCCATGTCGAGCTTGCCGTCAAACTGGAAGTGAATGATGTCCTTGGCGTCGATAAACCGGTATCCGAGGTATTCCGCCATGAGCCGCGCTGTCAGATACTCGCCGCGGGAGACGAGGTAGTCTGCCGGCATGCCCTTGACCATATTGCGGCGTATCTCAGCAAACTCCGATTCCAGGTCGAAAGTCAGCCCCAGCTCATCCCGGATCTCCCGGTAGCGGGCTTCGACCATGCCGAAAACGGATTCGCAGGAGACCGAGTACTGGATATGCGCATGACAGAGATAGAGAAGATCTGTAATCTTGTTATCATCCTTACGCCGCTTACCGGCTGCCGAGACAACGACATACCGGCGGGAGGGATCGGAGACAATAATCTGCTTGACTTTTCGAAACTGGGCGGCTTCAGAAAGGGAGGACCCGCCGAACTTGACAACTTTGATCATCTTCAGGCGAACCTCGCAATCCACATGCTGCTGTCATACTGCTTGCACGCGGCGACGGCCCTGTGCAGGATACCCGCGCCCACGCTCTTTGTGTAAATGAGCACGCGGCCGGGGCCGTCATCCTCCCACCGCTCAGCTATGGGCTCGAAAGCAGCCTTTGCCACGGCGGTGCGGGAGGAGACGCGGATGAGGTAGCGCCCCATTAACAGATCGGGGTCGTGCGAAAGCTCCCGGTCGAAAGTGAAAGGCCAGGCTTCTCCCGCCGCGATGTCGAGCAGGTCCTGCACGATGGCATTGCCGGTCGGCAGGCTGCCAGCCCCCTGGCCGTAGAATTTCAAATCGCCGATGGTGGCGCCCGTGAGGCAGGTGACGTTGTAATTTTTGGGTACGGCGGCCTCGAGCTCGCCCTGCTGCAGCAGCACCGGCTCAACGGTGGCGCACCAAGCGCCCTCCTCGCACACGGCGGTGGCAAAGAGCTTGCAGACAAGGCCATTGCTGACGCACCAGTCGATGTCGGCCTTTGTGATGGAACGGATGCCAAACTGCGGAATGAGGGAGACCGGAACAAGCCCCTTGAAGGCGACGGTGGCCGAAATGGCGCACTTGTTGCGCACGTCGTCGCCATCGATGTCGGCGGAGGGGTCCGCCTCGGCATATCCGAGCTTCTGGGCTTCGGATAGGACTGCCGCAAAGTCGGCGCCGTCCTTGAACATGTTGTACAAAATAAAGTTGGAGGTGCCGTTCATGATGCCATGGATGTGGGTAATTTCGTCGATGCGGGCGGCCCGCTGGAGGTTTTTGATCCAGGGGATGCCGCCGCCGCAGGTGGCCTCGACCATGAACTTGACGCCCGAATCGACGGCCGCCTTCACGAACTCATCCATGTGGGCAGCAACAACTGCCTTATTGGCGGTGACGACGTGCTTTTTCGCCTTCAGAGCGGCTAGGATGAACTCCCTGGCCGGATGAATGCCGCCCATGGCCTCGACGACGCAGTCGATGCCGGTGTCTTCCACAATATCTTCAAACCGCTGCGTGACGCGTTTATCGGCCGCTTTGGCCGGGTCGCGGTCAAGTATTTTCACGATTTCGAGTTCAGGGATGCCCCGGGCGATTTTTTCAACGCCAGATCCTACGGTGCCAAACCCTAGAAGTCCAACTTTCATTGCGTGTGTCCCCCTTACAAATACAAATGTTTTTGGAATGCAAACAGTGTAGCATACAAACTGAATAAATGCAAGTAAAATTTAACGGAAAAGTCCCGGGGCTGCTTGTCTATTATGCACAATCATACCGACAACCGCCAGGGCATAGAATGAGGACAAAGGTGGTGAGGACGTGGACAGACAAGTGGAAATGATTGCGCAGCTGCTGCCGCCAAGGGTCGCAGCGGCGCTGCTTACGGCCGGCGCCGATGTAACTGAAATCCGCCTTCGGGCAGGCAGGCCTGCCGGCGTGACGACCCCCGCCGGTAATCTGTACCTGTCGCTGCGGGGATATGCGTCCCCAATCTGCGACGCGGGCGTCATTTTGACTGCGGAGGAGCTCAATGAGGTCTATCTTGGTCTTTGCCGCCGCTCGGTGTACGCGAGGGCACACGAACTTGCGGAGGGGTATGTCACCTACTGCGGCTGCCGGGCGGGCATCTGCGGCGAGGCCATCCGTGACCACGGGGAGGTTGTCGGTTTTCGCAACATCACGGCCGTCAACATCCGGGTGGCACGCGAAATCAAGGGGGTGGCCGACGGGCTGGTCCGGCAGGTGGTCAGGGAGGGCATCGTGCTGTCGACCCTTGTCGTGGCGCCGCCCGGCGGCGGCAAGACGACGATGCTGAGGGACCTCGCCCGACTTTTATCGCTGCGTAAAATGCGGGTGGCTGTCATCGACGAGCGGGGAGAGCTAGCGGGCGCCGGTTTTGACCTCGGCCCCATGACTGAAGTGTTGCAGGGGGTTCCGAAGGCAAAGGGCATGGTTATGGCGCTGCGCACACTGTCGCCACAGGTTATGATCATCGATGAGCTGGGTGAACCGGCCGAGGTCAAAGAGCTGCTTGGAGCGGCCGGGGCCGGGGTCCCCTTCATCGCAAGCTGCCATGCGGCGACGATGGCCGAGCTTGCCAGACGTCCGCAGTTTTCAGAGCTCTACAACGCCGGTGTGCTGGAGCTCGTGGTGCTGCTCAAAGACCTTCGTGTCAGCAAAATTTGCAACGTGAGGGGGGATAAGCTTGAAATTGATCGGAGCCATCTTACTGGCACTGTCTTGTACGGGAGTGGGGGCTTCTAGCGTACTTGCCGGACGGCGGCGGGTTGCGGCGCTCGACGGCCTGAGAAACTACATGGCCAGTGTCAAGACCCAGATTCGGGTTACCCGGGACGACCTTGACCGGGTGCTGGCGCAGGCACAGTCGGCGCTTCACCCGCAGGAAATGGCGGTGCTGGAGGGTGTGCCGCTCTATCATACTTTTCTCGCGGGACTTGGCACCGGCCCCCTCGAACAGCAGCTCGAGCACTGCGACGCCTGCATTGAGGCAGCGTCCCGTCTGTACAGGGAGGCCGATGAAAAGCAGCGTAAAAATGCTAAAGTGACCCTGACGCTGTACTCACTGGGCGGTCTTGCCATCGCGATTTTGCTCTATTGAATGTTAGAGTAACCTGGACACTTTACTCATTGGGCAGTCTTGCCATCGTGATTTTACTCTATTGAATGTCAGAGTAACCTGGACACTGTACTCATTGGGCAGTCTTGCCATTGCGATTTTGCTCGATTATGCCCTGTCCGGGCGACCATCGAGTATCCGTTTCTTGGCGTATTTTGCGCAAACCTGCGTTAAATTTACTAGAAATACAGTCAGCATTCCCGCGAAAATTTGCCTTGTCTGACACAAAATGCGCTCAAAATCTGAGCACTTCATATCGTGTGGGCAGGCTCTAGAGGTGACATTATGAGTGTAAGTGTGGATCTCATCTTCAAAATAGCGGCGATCGGCATCATCACGGCGGTGCTGACACAGGTGCTCTCGAGAGCTGGGCGCGAGGACCAGGCCATGATGGTGACGCTTGCGGCACTTGCCATCACGCTGCTGCTGGTCATCAACGAGATCAAATCCCTGTTCGACACCGTCAAATCGACCTTCGGCATATAAGAAGATGGACATCACAAAAATCGCAGCCCTCGCCCTCGTGGCAGCTGCCTTGGCCGTTTTGCTTCGGCAGTACCGGCCGGAGCTGTCGTTTTCGGTGGGGCTGATCGTAACGGTGGCCGTATTTGCGGCCATTACGCCATATCTCAAGGCCTCCCTCGATTTCATCCATACAGTGGCGGAGCAGAGCGGCGCGGCGCTCCCAATCTCGCCGGTCATTAAAGCGCTGGGGATTGCGTTTATTGCGGCAGTTGCCGCCGATGCCTGCCGGGACGCGGGGGAGGGGGCCATGGCCTCGCGGGTGGAACTGGCGTCAAAAGTGGCGATTCTCACGCTCGCACTTCCGCTCGCAGGGGAGCTTATGGGACTGTTCAGAAGAATTTTAGGATGAAGAATAAAATATGCGCAACTTTCATTGTATGTAGTATTCTGATAATTTTCGGGCTGTCGCTTCCGGCAAAGGCGCAGGCCGCCCCGACCGACGTTACGCGGATCTATAAAGGTCTCTATGAGAGCTTCGGCGGGGGAACCCTTGACGATGTGATGCCGGACGGCGCCGAGGCGCTGCTTGAAGAGGTGCCGGATTCGGACAGCATCTCAAACGCACTTTCGCTGCGAAGCATTGTCAACCTGCTTTCGGGCGGGGTTTACAAAATCGTTGGCAGCGTGCTCGCAGACTTTGCGAAGGTCATGCTGATTGTGTTGGTTTTTGTGCTGGCTGAAGCCCTGCGGGAGGGGCTCGGGGCTGAGTTTGCCTCGACGCCGCTCAACCTGACGGCTGTGCTTAGCGTATCCATAGCGGTCTACGGAGTTATGGAAGAGACCATCCACATGTGCACCGAGGCCATCGGAGATGCCACCTCCATGCTCGACGTCGCAATTCCGGTCATAGCGGCGGCCGGCGCCGCCTCCGGAAAGGTGGTGAGCTCCATGGTGCTGCCGGGTGGGATTGCAGTGATCATCGGTCTGTTCGGGAAGCTCAACGCCTATCTGCTGCTTCCGGTGCTGTCGGTCTACTTCGCGCTGTCGCTGGCCTCCTCCCTCATGCCGGACAAAGCGCTGAACGGTATCTGCAAGGCGCTCAAGGAGACCATTGTGTTTGCAATGGGCTTCTTCACGACGATTGCGGCGGGGCTTTTGTCTTTGCAGAAAATTGTAGCCGGCGCATCCGAAAGCGTCGTGACCGGGGCTGCCAAGTTCACGATCGGCAGTGTGATTCCGATTGTGGGTGGAATTATCACCGACGCTTTGGAGACGGTTATCGGATGCGTCGATGTCATTCGGGCCGCGGTCGGCGTGGCAGGCGTTGTGGGACTCATGATCCTGCTCGGGCCGCCGATCATCCGCGTACTGCTCTACAGCCTGCTCTTCAAATTCGCATCGGCCACAGCGGCACTTGGCGGGGAGGGCGGCGTACCGACCTTCCTTTCGGCGGTGTCGGACGTGTGGGGAATTCTTGCGGCCGTGACAATCTGCCAGTGCATTTACCTGATTACGGCCACAGCCATCATGGCGGGGTGAAATATGGATAGTGTAAAGGCTTGGACTCTTACAGTATGCTGCGCCGCAGTGGTTGCTGCCATCGCGGGCGGACTTGCGCCCTCCGGGAACACGGAAAAGCAGGTCAAGCTGACCATTTCGCTCTTTCTACTGCTGGCAATGTTCTCGGCGGCGGCAAAGGTTGACCTTTCGGCCCTGACGGTCGCTATTCCAACCGCCGAAAGTGGCAGCTATGCCCGGATGACCGAAGTTATGGCGGATGGGGCCCTCTCGCTCACCCGGACCATGCTGGCAGCGCAGATCGAAGAGGCGGTGGGCGGCGGGCTTGCGGTCTGCGGACTTGAACTGGAGGGGGAGGAGAATGTAAGTGTAAAGGAAATAACTTTTACATCACTTGACGGACGAAGTCCGGTTGAGCTTGCCGGCATTCTTTTAAGCGAGCTCGGAATCACAGCTATGATCAGAGAGGTGGAATCATGATGGAACTGAAGCTGCCGGCAAAGCTGCCGATTTGGCTGCTCATCGCCGGGGCGGCAGGCGTGCTTTTCCTTGTGCTTGCGCCCTTCGGCACCGGCCAGACTGCCGCCGCGCCAACTACGCAGCAGGACCAGAAAACCGTGGAAGAGTACAGGACGCAGCTTGAAAGCGAACTGACAGGGCTGCTTTCGTCAATTGAAGGGGTCAGCGAAATCAGCCTGATGATTACGCTGGAGTCTGCAGGGGAAAACGTTTATGCGACCGAAAAGCGCGCTTCGGTCAATCTGTTGTCGGACAGCCTGTCCAGCTCGCAAAAGCGCGTTGAAAACCAAAACGACAGCGAAGACAGCTACATTATCCTGAAGTCGGCGGACGGCTCTGAGTCGGCCATTTTAGTCAAACAGCTGCAGCCTGTGATCAAAGGCGCCGCAATTGTCTGCAAGGGGGCCGACAACGAAATTCTCCGCCAGAAGATCATCGAGACGACCGCGATCGCACTCGATTTGTCCACAAACCGCGTCAGCGTGGTTGCCAAATAAAGGAGGATATTATGACAATGTTCATCAACAAGAAGATGGTGATTGTCGCCGCGCTCATCGTCGTGCTCGCGCTGGCGCTCATCGTCAACAACGTCATGCAAAAGCAGCGTGACGAGGTGTTTGCCCAGACGGCGAAGGTGACGGAAGAAAAAATCCTCGGTGAGGCCACGCTGGTGGACGCGGGCGAGGGAGAGGGCGAAGTTTCGGTCGAGGTGGGCTCGGTCTCTTCGAGGTATTTTGCCGACGCCCGTGTAAATCGCCAGAAGGCCAGAGATGAGGCTGTCGAAGTGCTGCAGAACATCGTCGACAGCGCTGAGGCCGATGAAGACACCCGAAAGGAGGCGGCGGCAGAGCTTGGAAACATCGCGGCCATCATGGATAAAGAGAGCGCAATGGAGACGCTGATTAAGGCCAAGGGCTTTGAAGATGCCGTTGTGGTGGTCGGCGAGGAGGACGTCACAGTGGTGGTCTCGAGCAAAGGACTTACAGCCGCCGAAATCAGCAAAATCAAAGAGGTCGTCATGAGTGAGACGACCGCAAAGGCTGAAAACATTAAAATTATCGAGGTCTCCTGAATTTACAAATTGTACCTTACATTTCAAAAAGAATATGGTATAATAACCGCAAGTCTTATGCTTGCGGTTATTATTTTCCGGTGGGCGTAAAGATGCGGAAAAGTCAGACGGGCAATACGACGCATAATACCATTAAGATGCGCATTTATGGTATTGTACTTTGGTTTTTGAAGGAAATGGAGGACATTATGGAAGGCAACTATATGGACGGAATCGGGAATGTTCGCATCTCCGAAGACGTGGTGGCGACCATCGCCAGCGTAGCGGCTTTGGAAGTCGAAGGGGTCTGCTCGCTCGTCCCGTACGGCGGCGGAGATATAAAAAAGCTCATATCCGGCAAGCGCGGCCTCGGCAAGGGAGTCAAGATCGACCTTACGGGCGGCGAAATCACGGTGGAGCTTGGCGTCGTTTTGACGTATGGCGTGCGGATACAGGAAGTCATCGGCAAAATGCAGTCGGAAGTCAAATATGCCGTCGAATCCATGACCGGCATGAAGGTCCGGGCTGTCAACGTCTACGTTCAGGGCGTGGGGAGCGAGGACAAAAAAGCAAAACATGAGGAAAAAACGGAAGAATAAAGAGCTGCATCGGCCCGCTTTACGCGGGCTGATGCTTGGTTGGAGGAGCAAACATGTCGACTAAGCAGCGGCAGCTGCCCCGGGCAGACGCCCGCCGCGGTGCTCTGTATCTCGTATTCGGATATGGGTTTCAGGGCGGGGACGCGGCGCTGTACTGTGCATACGAGCGGGACTGGGAGCCCGACCGGTATGACGACTACAGCCAGCGCGTTTTCATGACTTCGGTGGAGCACCATGCGGAAATTGATGAACTCATCGGGCGGCATACGAAAAACTGGCGGCTAGAAAGGCTTTCGAAGGTAAGTGCGGCAGTCCTCCGGGTGGCCATCTGCGAAATGCTGTATATTGACGATGTAGACACGCCGATCGCCATCAACGAAGCGGTGGAGATGGCCAAAGAGTTCGAAGGGGAAGAGGGCGGCGCCTTTGTCAACGGCGTTTTGGGGGGCATTGCCAGAGAACGCGAAAATGGCTGACTACAGCCTCGGAATCGACACCAGTAACTATACGACATCCGTGGCGCTTTGCGCCGCTTGTGGTGAGTATGTGTCGATTCGCACACCCTTTGACGTCGCGCAGGGCCTGCGCGGAGTTCGGCAAAGCGATGCGGTGTTTTTACACACGAGGGAACTTCCGAACCTCATAGAGCGGCTCTTTGCCGACCGGCCGCAGATCGCCTGCGTCTCGGTGTCGGACAAGCCTAGGGATGCGCAAGGGTCATACATGCCCTGCTTTATGGCGGGGCTTTCAGCGGCAAGATCGCTTGCGGCGGCACTTAATGTGCCGCTTTTCAGGTTATCCCATCAGCGCGGGCACATTCTGGCGGCCCTCAAGGGTGCCGGCAGGGAGAATCTTGTAGGCCGCGAGTTTCACGCCTACCACGTCTCGGGAGGAACGACCGAGCTTTTGCACGTCGCGCCGGACGGCGCGATCACCATTGCCGGAGCCACGGCCGATTTGAATGCCGGGCAGCTCATCGACCGGTGCGGTGTGTCGCTGGGACTGAAATTTCCCTGCGGCGCTGCACTCGAAACACTGGCCTTGAGCGGGGTGGCCACGATTAAGCCCGCCCGGTTCAAGCCGACGGACGCCATGAATTTTTCGGGCCTTGAAAACCAGTTTGCAGCCCATATCAAGGGATATCCGCCCGAGGACTGCGCCCTGTGGCTGCTTGAGAGCATCGCGAACGCCCTCCTCTCGCTTGCGGATGGCGTGAAGGGTCCCCTCATCCTTGCCGGTGGGGTCATGTCGAACCGCCTGATCAAGGCCCGACTTGACGCAGCTTTTGATACTTACTCGACAGACAGCGAATTTGCGGCCGACAACGCCATCGGGGTCGCATTATACGGAGTCATGCAGCTATGAACGAGCGGCAAATCATCACGGTCTCCCAGCTCAACCGGTATATGAAGTCGCTCATCGAGGGCGACGCGGCACTCGCGTCGGTCTGGGTGCGCGGTGAGCTGTCCAACTTCACGAACCACTACAAGACCGGGCACATGTACATGACCATCAAGGATGAGGGGTCCGCCATAAGGGCGGTCATGTTCGCAAGGGACGCCGCAAAACTGCAGTATCTGCCGGAAAACGGCATGAAAGTGCTGGTGCTGGGCCGGGTTGCGGTCTTTGAGCGGGACGGACAGTATCAGCTCTATTTGCGGGAGATGGAGCCTGACGGAATCGGCGCCCTATATCTCGCCTTTGAGCAGCTTAAACGCAGGCTTGCCGAGGAGGGCCTCTTCGACGAGAGCAAAAAGCGACCCATTCCGAAGCTGCCGCTCAAAATTGGCGTCATCACCTCGCCGACCGGCGCCGCCGTGAGGGACATCATTCACGTCTTAGGCCGACGTTTCCCCTTGGCGGAGGTGCTGTTATACCCCGTACTGGTGCAAGGGGAGAACGCTCCGCCCCAACTTGTCGAGGCGCTGAAGTACTTTAGCGATACGAGAGAGGCGGACCTTGTCATCATCGGGCGCGGAGGCGGGTCAATCGAGGAACTCTGGGCCTTTAACGATGAGCGTGTGGCGAGAGCCATCGCCGCTTGCCGGGTTCCGGTCATCTCAGCCGTCGGACATGAGACCGATTTTACAATCGCCGACTTTGCGGCAGACCTTCGGGCACCGACCCCGTCGGCGGCGGCCGAGCTTGCAGTCACCGACACGATCACGCTCAAAAGCCGGTTTGCAAACCTTGACGCCAGACTGCTGGCACTCGTCAAAGCCCGGCTTGAGGCGGCCAGGGCAAAGACCAGAGATCTGGCAGGCCGGCGGGTCTTTAAAAGCCCCGCCGTCTACATCGACGACCGACGCATGGCGGTGGTTGCCGTGACTGCGAGGCTGGATGCGGCGGTAAAGCTGCAGGGGGCGCGCCGTCGGCACCGGCTTGAAGTGGCGGCCGGAAAGCTCGACGCACTCAGCCCGCTTGCGGTGCTGGGAAGGGGATATGCCGTCGTCATGCGGGAGGGCACCGCAGTCAGGTCCAGCGGGGAGCTCGCTCCGGGAGACAATATTGACATTATGCTCGGAAAAGGCGGCGCACATGCTGCCGTTACGGAGGTGTACGATGGGAAATAAGAATCTGGGCTTCGAAGAAGCGGTGGCAAGACTTGAAGAGATCGTCAAGTCGCTCGAATCGGGGGATGCCAAGCTCGAGGCGGCGCTTGCTCTCTTTGAGGAAGGTGTGGGGCTCACCGCCCACTGCAACAAGCTGCTCGACGGCGCTGAGCAAAAGGTCATGATGTTTGTGAAAGACGATAAAGGCGAAGTGGTCAAAACTCCGATGCCGCAGCAGGGTGAACCCCGATGAACATCGAAAACATGGGTGAGACGGTCGCCCTGTTCGAAGAATATCTGAAGACGGTGCTCCCTCCCTCCGACATGACGGTGCGTGAAGCCATGGAATACAGCCTAACGGCTGGCGGGAAGAGGATTAGACCCTATCTCATGCTGGAATTTTGCCGCATCTGCGGCGGAGATGTGCAGGCGACATTGCCGCTCGCTGCCGCCCTTGAGATGATTCATACGTATTCTTTGATCCATGACGATCTACCCTGTATGGACAATGACGACTATCGCAGGGGCAAGCTCACAAACCACAAGGTTTATGGGGAGGCCATGGCAACCCTTGCCGGCGACGGACTTTTGACCGAGGCATTCCGAGTGGCCTTGACAGCGCCGCTTCCTGCGCAGCGCACCGTGGCCTGTACCGCGGAGCTTGCAAAGGCTGCCGGACTGTTTGGCATGCTGGGCGGACAGTCAATCGACGTGGAGAGCGAGAAAAAGCCCCATCGGCTGACGATCGACGAGATGCGGGAGATGTACGCCATGAAGACAGGTGCCCTCATCCGAGCGGCCTGTGTCATAGGCGCGATAGCGGCGGGAGCCGGGGAGTGGGAGCTAGCGGGCGCCGCCGAGTACGGCTCGAAGCTTGGCATCGCCTTCCAGATCGTAGACGACATCCTCGACGTCACCGGCGACTTTGCGGCGCTCGGAAAAGAGATCGGGTCAGATGCCCGCAACGAGAAGGCGACGTTTGCCACCGTCATGAGCC
The DNA here is from genome assembly GCA_963662765.2 of Oscillospiraceae bacterium. GTDB lineage: Bacteria > Bacillota > Clostridia > Oscillospirales > Feifaniaceae > DATMXT01. The sequence continues at coordinate 128,723 of CAXXUP010000005.1, read as the reverse complement.
TTGAGGAGGCCCGGAAGGAAGCAGCACTGCACACCTCCGAGGCGGTCTTTGTCGCCTGGAGTTTTGATCGGGGAAAAAACCTGGCCCAGCTAGCCACAGCCATGCTCGACCGGGACAGATGAGAAAAATGATTTGCAAGTAAAGCCGCAGCCGGCATCGGCTGCGGCTTTTTGCTGGGAAAAACCACTCGTTTAATGACTGGCAAAATATAGCCTATGGCGATGAGGTTTCGGAAAACACCCCTTTTTTATGCCGGACGCCCGACAATAAAGTCAAGCCTGCTCTGGTAAACGTGTCCCCACGGACATATACATTGGATGAGGTGGGAAAATGGATCGGGCGCAGAAGTTCTTTGTCAACACGCTCATTATGACGGCGGCGGCAACTGCGATGCGCGGGCTTGCCGTCGTGTTTCAGTCGTGGCTGGCCGGACACATCGGGACGGCAGGCGTCGGGCTGTATCAGCTCATCATGTCGGTCTATATGCTGGCCGTCACCGTGGGTTCTGCCGGTGTGCGGCTGACCGCCACCCGACTTGTCGTGGCGGCCGGATGCTATGAGGGCCGCAAAGGTGTCAAAAGCGCAATGCGGGCCTGCTGCACCTATGCGGCCATCTGCGGAACGATTGCGGCCGTCCTGCTGTGGACGACGGCAAGGCCGGTGGCGGCCCGACTGCTCGGGGATACGGACACCGCCATATGTTTAAAGATTCTGGCTGCGAGCCTGTCGCTTCTATCGGTGGGGTCAGCGCTCTCGGGCTATTTTATCGCCATGCGCCGCACGCTTCCCCACGCGGCCGAGCAGCTCTTTGAACAGATACTCAAAATGTCCCTGGCCATCGGCGGGGTCGCCATCCTGCAGCCTTCTACACCGCAGGGAGCCTGCGCCATCATCGTCGCGGGCACGGCAGTGGGGGAGGCGGCGTCGCTTGTCACCCTCGCAGCCCTCTATTTTGCCGACCGACGCAACTTCACGGGTGACGGCGTCCACACCGGATCGGCCTTAAAAAAAGCGCTGGGCATCGCCGTCCCCGACGCGGCGGGGTCGGTCGTCCGATCCATATTGGTGACGACCGAGCAGCTCATCATCCCGGCCGGCCTACGGGCATCCGGCAGTTCGGCAACCGTTGCCCTTTCAACCTATGGAATCATCACCGGAATGGCAATGCCGGTCATGACACTGCCGTCGGTGCTGCTGCTCTCGGTCTCAAGCCTTCTGGTGCCGGAGGTGGCCGAGAGCCACGGTGCGCGAAAAAAGCGCAATACGCGATACATCATCCGGCGTATGACCGGCATCGCCTTTGCGTTCTCCTGTATTTCGGCCATGTGCCTGTGGTACTTTGCCTCCGAGCTCTCGTGGGCCATTTACCGCACGGACGAAGTAAGCCAATATATCAGGCTCTTTGCTCCGCTCGTCCCCGTCATGTATCTCGACTTCATCGTGGACAGTTTTTTGAAGGGGCTCGGTCAGCAGGTTAGGTCTATGCAGTACAACATCTTCACGTCCATCATCGATGTCGCAGGCCTTTGGCTGCTGCTCCCCGAAATGGGGATATCGGCCTACATCTTCATGACCTACCTGACGCGGGCAATCAACTTCGCACTCAGTGTGCACAGAGCGTGGAAAATCGGGGTTTTGCCCGGCAAATAAATATTTGCAATTGCATTTGTGCCATGTTATAATATTCCTTGGCACGCTGTAAACCTTAAGATTTTAGTTATTTTATGAAATCTTGAATATATAGGGCGAGAAAGGAATGGTCGTGTAATGAAACAATACCCCGTGGACAAAATCAGAAATGTGGTTTTGCTCGGACAGGGCAGGGCGGGAAAGACTGCGCTGACCGAGGCCGCACTCTTTCTGACTAAGGGCACAGACAGGCTTGGCAGGCTTGCCGACGGAAATACCGTGAGTGATTTTGATCCGGAAGAGATCAAACGCCAGATTTCCATTTCGGCAACCATGGTTCCCGCCGAATTTGAGGGCTATAAAATCAATTTTATTGATACGCCCGGATACTTCGACTTCGTCGGAGAGGTCATGCAGGGGATCCGGGTCGCCGAGACGGCGCTGATCTGTGTTGCCGGGCGCGACGGCCCGGGAGTTGGCACCGAAAAGGGTTGGGATTACGCTGTCAAGGCCGGGCTTTCCAAAATTTTCTTTGTCAGCCGACTTGATGAAGAAAACGTTGACTATTTTAAAGTTGTCGAGCAGCTGCGCAATGTGTTCGGAATTTCGGTCTGCCCCATCTGCGCCCCCTTTATGCAGGGCGAGAAGATGGTTGGTATCATCGACTTTGTCGACCGCAAAATGCGGACATATAAGAACGGCGTTCCGGAGGAGAAACCGATGCCCGCCGACCTCGGAGATGCGGTCAACCGGCTTTGGGATATGATGAGCGAGACCATCGCGGAGCAGAGCGAGGCGCTCATGGAGAAGTTCTTCTCGGGCGAGTATTTCACCCGTGAAGAGACCATCGCGGCCCTTAAGCAGGGTATTCAGGACGGCTCCATCGCCCCCATTTGCTGTGGCTCGGCCGTCACGCTTGAGGGGATTAACGACCTGCTGTTGACCATCGTCCATGCCACGCCTTCACCGGCCGCCAAGGGCTACAAGGAGGATGGGGAGCTCGCCGCCATCGTCTTCAAGACGGTCGCCGACCCCTTTGTCGGCAAAATGTCCTTCTTTAAGGTCGAGAGCGGCACCATGAAGGCAGACAGCGTCGTTTACAACTCTGTGACCGAGTCGACTGAGAAAATCGGCAAACTCTACTTCATCCGCGGGAAAAAGCAGGTCGAGACCCCTGCCATCGGCTGCGGCGACATTGGCTTTGTCGCAAAGCTCACCACAACCTCCACCGGCGACACCCTCTGTGCTCAGGGCAGCAAGACGGTTTTGCCCGGCATCGAGTTCCCGGCCCCCTGCTACTCCATGTGTGTCCTTCCGCTGGCCAAGGGCGATGAGGAAAAAATCAGCACCGGCCTTCAGCGCCTTGCCGATGAGGATAAGACTTTTACCTTTATCATCAACCCCGAGACCAAGCAGCAGGTCATCTCCGGCATCGGCGACATGCACCTCGACGTGCTGATTTCCAAGCTAAAGAACAAATTCGGCACAAGTGTTGAGCTCAAGGACCCCCGTGTACCCTACCGCGAGACCATCCGTAAGAAGGTCAAGGTCCAGGGCAAGCACAAGAAGCAGTCGGGCGGGCACGGCCAGTATGGCGATGTCTGGATTGAATTCGAGCCCAATCCCGAAGTCGAAGATCTCGTTTTCGAAGATCATGTCTTCGGCGGTTCGGTGCCCAAGAACTTCTTCCCGGCTGTTGAAAAAGGACTACGCGACTGCATTCAGAAGGGTATGCTCGCGGGCTATCCCGTCGTCAACCTCAAAGCCACCTTGGTCGACGGCTCGTACCACGACGTCGACTCCTCTGAAATGGCCTTCAAGGTGGCCGCAGGACTTGCCTACAAGGCCGGCATGGCGGTGGCAAATCCCATCCTGCTCGAGCCGATCGGAAACCTCAAGGTGCTGATTCCCGACACGCAGATGGGCGATATCATCAGTGATATCAACAAGCGCCGCGGCCGCATTCTCGGCATGACCCCGGTGGGCGGTCTGCAGCAGGTCGAGGCCGAAGTGCCGATGGCCGAAATGGCGAGCTACGCCGTCGACCTGCGCTCTATGACGCAGGGCCGCGGCTCCTTCACGACGGAGTTCGTCCGTTACGAGGAAACTCCGCCGAATGTCGCTCAGAAGGTCATTGACGAAGCGGTCAAAGAAGAGGAATAATTTATCTGTTCTCAGGCTCTCCGGGAAACCGGAGAGCCTGTTTTTTATTCACAGACATTTTCGAAAGGAGAGCGGGACGGCATACTTGGCAGCACAGGCGCATATCCTCTTATACTGAATGGAGGGGTGCGCCGTGGTGATCATGTCTATGAAATTAAACAGGATGTGGCTGCGAATTGTCGCAGTTGTCGTCATTGTGCTGGTTGTCGGACTTGTCGTCTGGAATATCGCAAATCCCGGTGAGACAAGCGAGGCCGGGGCCGTTGCTTCCGTCGAGTCGGTCAAACTGAAGACAAACGAGGATCGGGCCGCGTTTATTCGCAGCTACGGATGGGAGGTCAGCGACGCGGCTGTGGAAGTCGTCGAAGTGGAGGTGCCAAAGCCCTTGGACGAGTTTTTCCGCGCCTATGCCGAGCTACAAAAGTCGCACGGACTCGACTTTGAAAAATACGAGGGAAAAAAACTGGTGCGGTGGAGCTATGAGGTGCTCAATTACCCCGTGGAGGACCTTGCGGTACAGGTCAATCTGTATTTGTACAAAGAACGGCTCGTGGCGTGCGATGTCTCGAGTACGGACGGGGATGGCTTTATGCACAGCATCCTCAACATGAACACATAGTTTTGGCGGTTGATCGCCCGAAGCCCTGATCATAAAAAGGGGGCAATGCACATACTGTGCATTGCCCCTTAACGTTGCAGTAGGCTATGGACTATTCGCCGAAATATCTCTTTAAGAGTCCCTTGAATCCGGCGCCGTGACGAGCTTCGTCCTTAGCCATCTCATGGACGGTGTCGTGAATGGCGTCGTATCCGAGCTGCTTTGCCTTGACAGCAAGCTCCAGCTTGCCCGAGCAGGCGCCGGATTCGGCCCCGGCACGCATTTCGAGATTCTTTTTCGTGGATTTGGTGACCACTTCGCCGAGCAGTTCGGCAAATTTTGCGGCGTGTTCAGCCTCTTCAAAGGCATACCGCTTATAGGCATCGGCAATCTCGGGATAGCCTTCGCGCTCTGCCTGACGGCTCATGGCGAGGTACATGCCGACCTCGGTGCACTCGCCGTTGAAGTTGGCGACAAGCATCTCCCATACCCAGGGGTCGCAGCCCTTGGCAACACCGATCTCGTGCTCGCAGGCATAACCGGCATTTTCGACTACTTCTTTGAACTTTTCCTTAGGCGCCCTGCACTGGGGGCAAAAATCGGGAGCGCCGTCCTCGGAAACATATCCACATACCGAACAAACAAATTTAGCCATGTGATGACCTCCTTAATAACATATAATACAAATTTTGTATACTTAGTATATGATACTCATTACAAATTGTAAAGAGAAAACTAGAATGAAAAATGCACAAAAAAAGTTGTTATTATTCGTCTTGCAGTTTTTGGATGACGGCGGCAAGCCGCGCCGCCCGGGTAACCATGGAATCCACCTCGAGGTATTCTTCAGGGGAACACATGAGGCCGCCGATAGGGCCGAGCCCGTCGACGGTCGGAATGCCGATGGCCGCCGTAAAGTTTCCGTCCGAGAGCCCGCCGGTCTTTGCGGTCTTGTATTCGATGCCGAGTTCGTCACCGGCCTCCCGCACGATGCCATGCAGCTTTTCCACGCCTGGCACTTGGACCAGGGGCTGCCGGTAGAGCACCAGATCGTAGTCGAGGGCCACTCCGTCGATTTCGGGGGCGGCAAGAATTTCCCTGATGGCGGTAAAGAGTGCCTCTCCACGCTCCGGTGTTGTAAACCTGAGGTCGACACCCATTTCGGCCTGTCTCGCCACGACATTGCGGGCTTCGCCGCCCGATATTTGTCCGATTGTGACGGTGGTGCCCTGGTCGAAGTCGTTCAGTTTTCTAAGGCGGGCAATTTTCAAAGCCAACTCCTCGATGGCGTTTCTGCCGATTTCCGGCTGGATTCCGGCGTGTGCGGCACGCCCCGTCGCCCTGACCGTAAGCCCGCCGCCGCCCTTGCGCTCAATGACGATTTCCCCATGCTCGCGGGCAGGCTCGATGACAATGGCCCAGTCGGAACTTCTGCCGCAGGATTCGAAGATCTCCCTCATGTGAAAAGAGCCGATCTCCTCGTCACCCGACATCACGACCGTGATGGTGGGCAGCTCGTCCGGACAGACGGCAAGAAGTGCCTTGATGGCAAAGAAGGCGCCTACGAGACAGGATTTTTGATCGAGTACGCCGGGCCCGTAGGCGATGCCGTTTTCAATTCGAAAGGGGTTTGCGGCGGCCGACCCCTCTAAAAAGACGGTATCGAGGTGGCCGATGAGCAGCAATTTCACGCTGCCGCCGGGGCGTGTCACCACAAGGCCGTTGCCGCAGTCTTCATGCTCAATAATAGTAGTCTCAAAGCCGAGTGCCCGGTACTCTTCCTCGAGCAGTGCAGCGATGCGGTCAATGCCTGCCTTGCAGTACGAGCCGCTGTCAATCATGACCAGTGTTTTCAAGCAGCGCCAGCATGTCCGGATGATGTGTCTCAAGAAAATCTCTGCATTTGACGGAGACCATTTTTTTCACCCCACTCGTATTATTTTAACCCGCTGTTTTCCAGAGCCTGATATAGCCGTTGTCCTGCATGTGCTTGAGCACGATGAGGATGATCGGCATCGTGAACATGCCCACGACACCAAAGAACCGGAATCCACAGTAAATGCCAACTAGCGAGGCAACCGGATTTAAGCCGATGGTGCTTCCGATCACCTTGGGCTCTATGATCTGGCGTACAGAGGTCACGACAAGGTATAGGATTCCAATTCCGGCCGCCAGGGTGTAGTTTGAAAAAATGAGGGCAAAGGCCGCCCACGGGATGAGAATTCCGCCGCTGCCGAAGAGGGGGAGTACATCAAACAGCGCAATGAGGGTCGAGAGCAGCAGGGCATTTTTGACGCCCAACAGCATAAACCCGATGTTGAGCTCCACAAACGTGACAAAGCATATGATCATGTAAGCCCGCAAGAGGCGCAGAATGGTCAGCTTGAAAAACTGCTTTGTGTCGAGCGCCATGGCGTAGACGCTTGACGGGAGCTGCAGTGAAATAAACCGGCGCACGTCGTCGTAGTCGGAAGAGATGAGCAGGGAAGCCGCGATGGTCACCAGCGCCGCTATAAAAATGCTGGGCAGCTTGGAGGCGGCCCCTGTGACAAAAGTGAGGAAGGGAACGGTCAGGCTTCCGACCATGGAGAGCAGTGCGTCGGTGAGCTTTGCGACGGCACCTTCGACGTAATCAGCCGCGTAAGGCGGCAGCAGGGTGAAGAGGTCTGTCAGCCGCGTTGTGTAGGCCGACACCTGGAGCGAAATTTGGTCATACAGGGTCGGCCAGTATTCGGAGAGGGTTTTGACCTGCTGCGCAAGGCCGCTGACAATGACGACAGAAAGCCAGCCCATCGTGAAGAATACAAAGAGGACCGAAATGGCCGAGGCGATGCCGTGCTGGATGTGGAGCCTGCCAGACAGCAACCCGATGATGGGCTGAGCGATCGCTGAAACCATAAGTGCCAGGATGAAGGGCATCGCCATACCGAGTCCGTATTTGAAGACAAGGTACGCAAGGGAAAGCAGCGAAGCAATATAGGCCAAATTGATGAGGAACCGTGCCCGCTTTGTCGTTGCGTCATCCATGTTTCATACCCCCGTTCATAAAGCTCTTGCTTTTTTATTTTTTTTGTGGTAAAGTTCACCCTGTACATACAAGTGTATCCATAAGGGGGACTTGAAATGCCAGGTGATTTTTATCTGATTGACGGCGCGGCGCTTCCGGAAGTGTTTCACAAAGTCCTGCGCGTCAAGGCGCTGCTGGCGTCAGGAGAGGCCAGGACGGTCAGCGAAGCCGTTGAGCAGACGGGGCTTTCACGAAGTGCGTTCTACAAGTACAAGGACATGATCTACACCTTCCGAGATAAGTCCAAGGATCGGGTGGTCAGCCTTTCGTTTACGCTGCGGGACGAACCGGGCGTTGTGTCGGGCATTCTGGCTGCCGTGGCAAAAAGAGGCTGCAACGTCCTCACGCTGCATCAGGGGCTTCCGTCCGGCGATGTGGCCACTTTCACACTGTCCATCGAGACCGAGAACAGCACGTCTCTAAACGATGAGCTGGTCTCCGAGGTCACCGCTGTGCGCGGCGTTGTCGATGTCCGGGTCCTCGGCTCAGAGTAGACCCCAGCTTATTTTCTTAGTCTACCATATTTCGGTAATATATTCAAGTCGAAAGGAATTTTCACCCATGAAGAAACTGCGCATACCGGCATCTACCGCCAATGTGGGCTCCGGTTTTGACTCAATCGGAATTGCATTAGCTCTATACAACCATGTGGAATTTGAAGCGTGCGACCGTTTGCTTGTAGAGTCGGTCGACGACATTCCCAAGGGGGGCGACAACCTTATTGTATCCACCATCGTCCACACTTTTGAGGCGGCCGGCCGGCCCTTCAAAGGCGTACATCTCATTCAGGAAAACAACGTTCCTATGTCCCGAGGGCTCGGCAGTTCCTCCACATGTATCGCGGCCGGCGTCACCATTGCCGACGAACTGATGGGGAATATCATGTCACTCTCCGACAAGGTTGACATAGCAGCCCTCATCGAGGGGCACCCGGACAATGTCGCGCCGGCCCTGCTGGGCGGTTTTGTCGCCTCCGTCATCGACAACGGACACGTCACATATCATCAGAAATCTTTAAGCCGGGACGAGCTCTGCTTTATCGTTGTGGTCCCGGATTTTATGGTCAGCACCCATGACGCCCGCGAAGCTCTTCCCAAGACTTTTCCAATGGCCGACGCAGTATTCAACCTGTCCCGCTCTTCGCTGTGCACAGCCGCTTTCCTGACCGGGAATTACGACCTGCTGCGGGTGGCGACCAAAGACAGGCTGCACCAGAAATACCGTCTGCAGCTCATTCGCGGCGGCGAGCAGATCATGGATACCATGCTGAAGCTCGGTGCCTTTTCCGCAACCGTTTCGGGGGCCGGCCCTTCGCTACTCGCCATTGTTCCGGCCACTGACAACGCCATATACACCGGCCTTGTCGGTTACATAGCAAGGGAGTTTCCGGAATATCGCGTCCTGCGTCTCTATGCGGACAACAAAGGTGTGACCGTCATGGAAAACGCATAAACACGTATAAACCGCAAATTAGCACATTTTCACCAAATTGAATTCGGCGCCGTCAGGCTTGTTTGTCGCTTATTTTTCGACAAATCGGTTGACAGCGCCGAATTTGATATGTATAATTTTCTACAATACACACTCATGACTATAACCAGAGGCATGAGCGAATTTCGGCACAGAGTAAATCTGGGCCGCAAAGGGGGCAAGGAAGGCTTTCTATTATTATCTCAAAATCACACAGCGGAAAGCTTCTTGCTTCCGCAGAAAACTGTTGATAGACGCCGGGTAAGGTGTTGGCACATGTGGCTTTACGACCCACATGAGACCGTCACCTGACCCGCCCGGTTCGTCTACCCTAAAACGGGGATGAACAGTAGCTGAGATGGTGACGGAAAAGCCAGCCCCCTCTCTCGCATGTGAATGCGAGAGTGGGGGTTTTGTGTTTTTTCCGAAACTATATACTTTTTTAATTTCAGGGAGGAAGACACGATGAAACACCAGAGACGCGTACTATCCATCATTTTAGCATCCCTCATAGCGCTTTCCCTATTCTCCGGCTGCGCCAAGAAGGAAGAGCCGGTTGAAGCACCCTCCACCCCAGAAAAAGTCTTTACCATCGGAGTCATTCAGTATGCCGAGCATCCGGCGCTTGACGCCGCCTGCCAGGGCTTTTATGATGGCCTCGCCGCCTCCGGATATGTGAAAGACGAGAAAGTGACCTTCGACTTCCAGAACGCCCAGGGCGACCCCAACAACCTCATGACCATCGGCCAGCGCTTTGTTGCCGCAAACGTGGACATGATTCTCGCCATTGCAACCCCCGCCGCCCAGGCCGTCGCCTCACAGACAACGACCATCCCGATCGTCGTCACCGCCGTGACCGACCTTGTCGACGCTAAGCTTGTTGCCAGCAATGAAGCACCCGGCGGCAACGTCACCGGCACCACCGACATGAACCCCGTCGGAAAACAGATTGATCTGATGCTCAAACTCGACCCCGAGGTAAAGACCATCGGCGTTTTGTACACTTCCAACGAGGACAACTCCATTCTTCAAGCCAATATGGTCAAGGAATATTGCGAAACCATCGGCATTGCAGTCGTCGAGGGCACCGTGACCTCCTCCAACGACGTGCAGCAGGTTGCCCAGTCCTTAGCCGGCAAGATCGACGGACTCTATGTTCCGACCGACAACATCATCGCTACCGCCATGCCGATTGTCGGCGAAATCATGACAGCCGCCAAGATCCCGGTTATCTGCGGCGAATCCAACATGGTTGAAAGTGGCGGACTTGCGACGCTCGGTATCAACTACTACAACCTCGGATACCAGACCGGCGAAATGGCCGCCCGCATCCTGAACGGCGAAGCCACCCCCGCCGAAATGGCTGTCGAATCCCAGGCGGATTTCGACTATGTGATCAATGGTACGGTCGCGGAGGCCATCGGCATCACGATTCCGGAAGATCTTAAGGAATTTGTCGTCTACCCGGAACAATAAAACATAAAGCAAACCGGAAGGGGACAATACTCTAATGGGCATTACCTACATTGCCGACATCGGCCTGGGGGCACTTTCCCTCGGACTGCTGTGGGGCATCATGACAATCGGCGTTTTCATCACCTACCGCGTGCTCGACTACGCAGATCTGACTGTTGAGGGCAGCATTACGACCGGGGCTTCGGTTGCGGCTTCACTCATGGTCGGCGGGGCTTCTCCGATCGCGGCCACCGCCGCCGCAATGTGCGCCGGCATGTGCGCCGGGCTTGTCACGGGACTTTTGCACACCAAGCTGAAAATCCCGGGGCTCTTATCCGGAATCCTCTCCATGATCGCCCTGTATTCAATCAATATCCGCATCATGGGGAAGGCCACCATCTCGCTACTGCGCATGGAGACGCTGTTTTCCGGCACCGAGGCGAGACTTTCAGCGACGTCCAACCCTAGGGAGTTTGCGGTCATCGTCATCGGGCTTACGCTGGTGGTCATCACGGTTGCGGCACTGTGCTGGTTTTTCTCGACTGAGCTCGGGTGTGCCATTCGGGCGACGGGCATCAACAAGAGTATGGTGCGGGCGCAGGGCATTCACACCGACAACATGATCATCCTGGGGCTTGTACTCTCAAACGGACTCGTGGCATTGGCCGGGGCGCTCATTGCCCAAAATCAGCGGTTTTCGGATATTCAGATGGGCACCGGCACCATTGTCATCGGGCTTGCATCCGTCATCATCGGCGAAGTGCTGTTCGGCACAAAGAACTTCGCCCGGCACCTCATCTCGCTGGTGCTCGGCGCAATCGCCTACCGCGTCATTGTGACCATCGTGCTCGAACTCGGCATGCAGCCGACCGACCTGAAGCTCTTCACGGCGCTGACGGTCGCCTTGGCGCTGTCGCTGCCGGAGTTTAAGAACCGGCTTGCAAGGAATAGGGAGGCGAAGGGATGATGCTGAATGTTTCGAACATCTCAAAGACGTTTAATAAGGGCACCGTCAATGAGAAAACCGCCATTGACCGCCTGTCCATCTCGCTTGAGGACGGGGAGTATGTGACGCTCATCGGCGGAAACGGGGCCGGAAAGTCCACGCTGCTCAGCTGTGTCGCCGGCGTCTACGGCGTGGACAGCGGAAAAATCAGCATCGACGGCAGCGATGTCACCAAGATGGCGGAGCACGAACGGGCCTATCTTCTGGGCCGCGTCTTCCAGGATCCGATGATGGGGACTGCCGCCGGCATGAGCATCGAGGAGAATCTTGCCTTGGCTCACCGGCGCGGAGCACGGCGCACACTGCGCCGCGGCATCACAAAAGAGGAGCGGGAGCTGTTTGTACGGGAGCTTTCGACCCTTGAACTGGGGCTTGAAGGCCGCATGACCAGCAAGGTGGGGCTTTTGTCGGGCGGACAGCGTCAGGCGCTGACGCTGCTCATGGCGAACATCCGCCGCCCAAAGCTGCTGCTCTTAGATGAGCACACCGCGGCCTTGGACCCCAAAACCGCCATGAAGGTGCTGGAGCTTTCGGACAAGGTCATTGAAGAAAACGGGCTGACGGCAATGATGGTAACCCACAACATGCGGGCTGCAATCAAACACGGCAACCGCATGATCATGATGGCAAACGGCAAAATCATCCTCGACGTCCGCGGCGAAGAAAAGCAGGGCCTCACGGTCGAAGACCTGATGGTGCGCTTCCACGACGCGGCGGGCTCCGAGGAGGAGATGAGCGACAGAATGGTTTTGTCGTCCTGAATTTCAAATTTTTTATTAAAGGGTCGATGCGAACGCATCGGCCCTTTTCATATTTTTGCGACAATCGCGGCGGGACCATGTGAAGTCTTATTGCCCGGCGGCTTTACGGATGATATAATCGGTATGAGGTGGAAAATATGACCGAAGTTGTGGCCGCCCTCATTTGGGACGGCGCGAAATTCATGATCTGCCAGCGGCCCGCCCATAAGGCAAGAGGACTCTTGTGGGAATTTGTCGGCGGAAAAGTCGAGGCGGGGGAGACGCCGCAGGAGGCGCTAGTCCGCGAATGCCGGGAGGAACTCGACGTGACGATTGTGGTGGGGGAGCTCTTCATGACTGTCGTCCACCCGTACCCCGACATCATGGTGCGGCTGACACTCTACAGTGCCGCCATAGAGGAAGGCATCCCCAAAAAAATCGAGCACAACGACATCCGCTGGATCACGGCAGAAGAGATCGGCGACTACGCCTTTTGTCCGGCGGACGAGGAAATATTAATTGAGCTAATAAAGAGAGCCGGGAAGTAGTGGCGGGGCAGTAAAAGAATGCGCAGAGCTGCCTATTGGATTCCTAAGATGCCCAAAGGAGGACACTATGGCAAAAAAACATGTGCTCGAATTTGAACTGGTTTTACAATACGACACAATACTCGATTTATCCAATATTGAATTTGATGAAAACGAGCTCGCATATTTTGTCGGTTCCGAAAGGAAGAATAATTTGCCGGTTGGAACACAAATATATATGCTAAACCAGTCCGGCCAATTGTCTGCAATAATAAAGTGCGAACACAAAGTGAAGTCACCTCCGTTACTTGTTGGGAATTCCCTGTATTTTGCCACTTATGATGAAAAAGGGAATAAAGTGTATGCTTTCGATTTGCAGGGAAACCAGTTATGGGAAAAGGACATGAAGGGCTATTCAATACATAAAGCCGTACTTGATTTTTACGGAAACATCATTTTGGTGACGTATGATCTCACTGCGTCGGTGCCAGCTTGTCAACTCTGCTCCATAAAACCTAGCGGAGAGGTAAACTGGATTAAAAACATTGATGTGGCTTGGACACAACCGATTATTTTGGGTGAAAACATATATATTGGTGAAGGCGATGGAGTTGCGGCCTTTGATGTTAGCGGGAAACGACTATGGTATCATGCAACAGGAAAATGTATGCTCCTTCAATTAATTGCCGATCAATCCAACAGATATTGTCATATACCGACATCAAACGATCAGATGGTTATGGACGTTTGGACATTGGATGAAAATGGAGTTGTCATACTTAAATCCCCATTGCCATATCAAGTAGCTGCCTGTTCATGTAATATAGTTTCTGATGATATCATGTTTTTAATCAGCAATTTTCGTACTCTATGTAAAATTAACCTCATCAACGGAGATGTCGTAGCACAGGCGGGTTTATATAGTGTTACAACATCAGCGCCACAGTTTTTCGCCTCGAATGATCTCATTGTAGTCTCATCGCACGGAAGAGGTAACAGTCATGCCGAGTTATTTGATACTGATTTAAAACAATTGGATAGCATAAAATTACTTGGGGAGCTTGTATGCTATAAGACAAACAAAAAAGGAAGCGCTATTGTTATAACGAGTGATAGAAATAGTTCAACAAGTTACATATATAGGATTTCTATAGCGAGCAGCAGGTGAGATAACTATATTAGTATTGGAACTAGTATTTGACTACGTGCCTGCAATCCTCCAGATGACTACAAGCGAAAAATGGAGATTGTCGACGAATTTGCCCGGCAGGGAATTTACTACTGGGCTACAGAAATCCCGAAATACACCCTTGAGCACATACAAAAGCTCTATCCCGATACTTGGGAGGAGTACATAAAGCGGTATTAGCATAGACGACCGGGCGGAAGAGGCGGCAGCTTACGCGAAAACCCCGGCGGATGCACGAGGCCGAATCTGCCTTGTACCTTTCGTGTTTTTTCGACTCGGGATCATCAAGCCGTGATAATTATGTGATAAATAATTAAGATTAGTGTTGATATTGAAGTTTAAATGCGGTATAATCTTGAACAGATTGCGGAATACAAGTGTCCATACTCTGTGGATACATCCGTCGATCAAACATTTTTTGGGAGGAAGTTACTTTGAAAAAGTCGTTGGCATTGGTACTTGCGATTGCGCTTATGTTTTCCCTTGGCGCCTGCGCGAAAAAGGAAGAGCCCGCCCCGACCACTGAACCCGCAAGCAACCCTGTTGTGAAAATCGGCGTCTTCGAGCCCGCTTCCGGCGATAACGGCGCCGGCGGCAAGCAGGAGACCCTCGGCATTGAGTATGCCAATTCGGTCAGCCCCACGGTAGAGATCAACGGCACTACATATGATGTCGAACTTGTCAAGGTTGATAACGAGAGCTCCAACGACAAGGCTGCCACTGCGGCATCGACCTTAGTCTCCTCCGAAGTCTCTGTCGTGCTCGGTTCCTACGGCTCCGGTGTCTCCATTGCCGCTTCCCCCACCTTTGAGGCGGCCGGAATCCCGGCGATCGGCGTCACCTGCACCAACCCGCAGGTCACCGAGGGCAACAAGCACTACTTCCGCGTCTGCTTCCTCGATCCCTTCCAGGGCACCGTTTTGGCAAACTATGCGTACAACGAGCTCGGAATCACGAAGGCCTACTGCCTGTCGAAGCTTGGCGACGACTACTCCGGCGGCCTCGTGAACTACTTCGTCCAGGCTTTTGAGGCGCTCGGCGGCGAGTGCGTGCAAGAGACTTTCCCGGATGGAAACTCCGATTTCACTTCCTATATCAACAACGCCAAAAACGGCGGCTGCGGAGTCTTCTTCTCGCCCGTGTCCACTGAGGCCGCGCAGCTCATCATTGACCAGGCTCAGGCTCAGGCGCTTGGAATGAAGATCCTTGCCGGCGACACCTGGGATTCCAACGTCATCCTGCAGGCCGCTAAGGGCAAGGGTGTCGATGTCACCGTGACCACTTTCTATCCCGAGGGCGCGAATGCCGATTTTGATGCCGGCTTCAAAGCGTGGGTCAAGGCCGACACGACCCGTCTTGCCAGCAACGGCGGAGACGAAACCGTTGCAGCCGTCACCGCAATGGGCTATGACGCCTACTTCTTCGCCCTCGAAGCGATGAAGAAGGCCGCCAGCACCGACGCTGCCGCTATCATGGAAGCCCTGTGGAGCACCGAATACGACGGCGTATCCGGCCACATCGCCCTCGACCAGACAAACGGCGACGCCATCCGCAATACCGCCTATGTCAAGCACTGCAACACCGAGACCGGCATGTGGGATGCTCTGCCTGCCGTCACCATTGGCTAATACCAAAACTGCACCATACGGACGGGGGCCTTTGGCCCCCGCCGCGTTTTCTACTCCTTTGCAATAACTGATTGGCGTCTCAAAACGGGAACGAAACGGTTCGTTCCCGTTTGAGACGCCATATAACGGAGGCAACGCAATGATCGAGTTTTTGCACAGAAATCTGTCTTATATCCTCTCGGGCATTTCCGTAGGAGGTCAGTATGCGCTCATCGCCATCGGCTACACGATGGTCTACGGTATCCTTCGCCTGATCAATTTTGCCCACGGAGACGTGTTCATGTTTGCCGGCCTGATGATGGTCTCTTTGACTGCTTGGCTGCCAATGTACGTATCGATTCCGCTCGTACTGGCGTTCACGGTCGTTTTGGGTCTGTTAATCGAACGTGTGGCGTATAGGCCTTTGCGCAGCGCACCGCGCATGTCGGTCATGATCAGCGCCATCGGAGTCTCGTATCTCCTGCAAAACGCGGCGCTGTACTTCTATGGCGGTCTTGCCAAGGTTTATCCCAAAATCCCCTGGCTTTCCGAGAACATCACAATCTGGGGTGCGAGCACAAAGATGGTCACGGTCGTCACACCGGCCCTTACGATCGTCTTGGTCGTACTGCTGACAATCCTCATCAAAAAGACAAAGATCGGAATTGCGATGCGCGCCGTCTCCAGGGATTTTGAGACCAGTCAGCTCATGGGCATCAAAATCAATACGGTCATAGCGGTCACTTTCATCATCGGCTCGTTCCTCGCTGCCATCGGCTCTATGCTCTACTTTACGAACTATGCCTCCGTAACACCCGTATCGGGCGGCATGCCGGGGCTGAAGTGCTTTGTGGCCGCCGTGTTCGGCGGGATCGGAAGCATTCCGGGCGCTGTCATCGGCGCATTCATCATCGGTATTTGCGAGAATATTATCAAGGGCGGAAGTCAAATTTTCGGATTTGGAACCGGCTGGACAACCTTCTCCGACGCTTTTACTTTCGGCCTGCTTATCATAATCCTTGTCGTCAAGCCCACCGGCCTGTTCGGTGAAAAGACTTCGGATAAAGTATGAGGGTGGACGAGATGGAAAAGAAAAATAAAACTGAACTGTGGTTTATGCTGGCCGCCATCGCTTTGATTTATATCATTGTTTTCGTACTTGAGCAAACGTTGAATCCCGGGCATATCCTCTTCACCGTACTCAAGAAGGGGGCCATCTATTCGCTTGTCGCCGTGTCAATGAATCTGCTCAACGGCTTTACCGGGCTCTTCTCGCTCGGACAGGCGGGCTTTATGCTGATCGGGGCATACACCTACGCCATCTTTACCATTCCGACGGAGATCAAGTTGTCGGACACCGTCTATAAATATTACGACTGTCTCGTCAAGTTCGATACGGGGATCCTGATCGCCCTGATTTGCGCCGGCCTTACGGCTGCGTTCTTCGCGGCCCTCATCGGCCTGCCGGTCCTGCGGCTTAAATCGGACTATCTGGCCATTGCCACCCTGGGTTTTGCCGAGATCATCCGGTCATTTTTTCAGTGGGATGTTCTGGGGCCTGTCACCAACGGCGCAAACATCATGCGCGAGTACAAAGACCTGACGGATGTGACCATCCCCTTTACGAATATTAAAATTCCTCCGACACTCTTCGTATTCCTGGCCGCAGGCGTCTGCGTCGCACTCATCGTGCTCCTCATCAATTCCTCCTATGGGCGCGCATTCAAAGCCATCCGGGACGATGAGGTCGCAGCTGAGAGCATGGGCATCAACCTCTTTAAGCACAAGGAGATGAGCTTTGTCATCAGCTCCTTCTTTGCCGGCATTTCCGGCGCTTTGGTGGCCATGTTCCAGGCCACCGTTCAGGCGTCTCAGTTCAAAAGCGCCATGACCTATGAGATTTTGCTCATCGTTGTCATCGGCGGCATCGGCTCCATATCGGGGTCCTGCATCGCTAGCTTTCTCTATATCGCATGTTCCGAGTGGTGGCTGCGCGGGCTCGATTCCGGAAAGTTTTTATGGTTTTCTGCTCCAAACCTTTTCCGTTCGGGATTCCGAAAATTCATTTTCTCGGTTATCATCATGATCATCGTCCTATTCTTCTCAAGAGGCCTCATGGGAGACCGGGAGATCTCCTTCCGTGGGCTCGTGAGGAAACTCCGGCGGAAATCCACTCTGCCCACCG
Organism: Oscillospiraceae bacterium; assembly: GCA_963662765.2. Lineage (GTDB taxonomy): Bacteria > Bacillota > Clostridia > Oscillospirales > Feifaniaceae > DATMXT01. The sequence continues at coordinate 111,087 of CAXXUP010000005.1, read as the reverse complement.
AGGCGAAAGGAGGCGGTACGGATGCCTGAAAACGTGCTGCGTCTGGAAGATGTAACCATGCAATTCGGCGGCGTCATCGCCGTCAACAACCTGTCGCTTGAAGTGAGCCGCGGCGAAATCGTCGCACTCATCGGGCCAAACGGCGCCGGGAAGACCACGGTCTTCAACTGTGTCACCGGCGTCTATGAGCCCTCCAACGGCGTCATCAGTTTCAATGGAGAGCCCATCGTCGCAAATCATCCGCGCGGGAAGATGAAAAAGCTCTACACCGGGGAGAACCCGAAAAAATTTGCCGGGAAGAAAACCCTGGACCCTACGCCTGACCAAATCACACGGCTTGGCATAGCGCGCACCTTCCAGAACATCCGCCTGTGGAAGAGCATGACGGTGTTTGACAACGTGCTGACGGCAAAGCATATGCGGGCGAAACAAAATGTACTTTCTGCCACCTTGCGCATCAGCCATTCCGAGGAAAAGCGCATGCGCGAGGAGACGGCAAAGCTGCTTTTAGAGCAAAACCTTTTGCAGTATGCAAACGACCTTGCCGTAAGCCTTCCGTATGGCCTGCAGCGCCGCCTTGAGATCGCAAGGGCGCTTGCCACCGACCCGGAGCTTCTTCTCCTAGACGAGCCGGCGGCCGGAATGAACCCCCAGGAGACCCAGGAGCTTGGACAGTTCATTGCGCAGATTAAAGACAAGTACAATCTCACCATCTTGATGATCGAGCACCATATGGATCTCGTCATGCAGTTTTGTGACCGGATCTACGTGATAGACTTCGGAAAATACATCTGCGACGGAACGCCCGACTTTGTAAGGGCGGACAGCCGCGTCATCAACGCATATCTGGGGGTGGACTGATGAGCGACGCGATATTAAGCATCAAAGAATTGAAAGTAAACTACGGCGGCATTGAGGCCGTTAAGGGCATCTCCTTCGACGTGCCGCGCGGTCAAATCGTCACCTTAATCGGTGCGAACGGCGCCGGTAAAAGCTCGACCCTGCGCGCAATCGCCGGGCTTGTGAAACCGAAAAGCGGCGCCATCCAGTTTGAGGGCGAGACCATCACCGGCCGCGGACACGACGTCCATCGTCAAAAAGGGGATTACGCTGGTTCCCGAAGGCCGGCGGATTTTCGCCGACCTTACGGTATACGAAAATTTGCGGGTGGGTGCTTATTTGCGCAAGGACAGCATCGCCGCGGACGTTGAATGGGTGTTCGATTTGTTCCCGCGCCTCAAGGAGCGGTCGTGGCAGGCCGGAGGTACGCTTTCAGGCGGCGAGCAGCAGATGCTGGCGGTAGGCCGTGCGCTGATGAGCCGCCCGAAGCTCTTAATGATGGATGAGCCGTCGTTAGGCCTAGCGCCGCTCATCGTGCGCGACATCTTCAGCATCATCAAAGAAATCAACAAGAGCGGCATGACGATCCTGCTCATTGAACAAAATGCCAATATGGCGCTCTCCACGGCCGACATGGGCTATGTACTCGAGACGGGGCGCATCACCCTGTCCGGCACGGGCAAGGAACTGCTTGCCAACGAGGCCGTCAAGGCGGCCTATCTCGGGACTTGAGCGGGGGTTTTTACAACGTATAAAAAGTTCCTCTCCGTTTGGATAGACGGAGAGGAACTTTTTTGATTGCGAGCCTTAGGTGTAATGCACAGCAACCCCTTTCGAGGTGGCTGTCAGTTCGTCATGTCTGTGCGTAACGGGATAAAAACTGTCTAGTGCGCTCCTCTTTGGGGTTATCGATAACCTCACAGGCTGCACCCTCCTCCACGATCACGCCGCCGTCCATGAAGATGACACGGTCGGCCACATCCCGGGCAAACGCCATCTCGTGGGTGACGATGATCATGGTGGTGTTATTTTCCGCAAGAGAGCGAATGACCTTCAGCACTTCGCCGGTGAGCTCCGGGTCAAGTGCTGAGGTGGGCTCGTCAAAGCAAAGAATATCGGGGGAGAGCGCTAGGGCCCTAGCAATTGCCACCCGCTGCTGCTGACCGCCCGAAAGCTGGTGGGGGTACATATTCAACTTATCCGAAAGCCCCATCTGGGACAAAATCTCAACCGCTGTAGCACGGATTTCCTCTTGAATGGCCTTGCCGCTCGCCCGATAATCCGGGCGCTCCCTCGCCAGCAGTTCCCCTGCGAGCATGACGTTTTTCAGCGCGGTGTACTGGGGGAAAAGATTGAAAGATTGGAACACGAGGCCGAAATGGAGCCTTTTTTTTCGAATCTGGCTTTCAAGCTGCGTGGCGGGATCGGCCGCGTCAAAGAGCAGTTTCCCTGCGACCGATATGCGCCCGCCGTCCGGCGTCTCTAAAAAGTTCAGGCAGCGAAGCAGCGTGGTTTTCCCGGAGCCGGAGGAGCCGATGATGGCCAAAGACTCTCCCGTTTCCAGCGAAAAGCCGATGTCCTTTAACACTTCGGTCTCATCAAAGTGTTTGCATATGTGGCTGACTTCAAGAATTGCCATGTCGTCCCTCCTAAGCCCTGAAATAATCGAGCTTCATCTCCGCGTACCCCAGTAGCAGGGTCAAAACGCCGCAGAAAATCAAAAAGAAAACGGCGGTGGAGAAGAGCGGCCAAATGAGACCCTTTGTGGCGAATTCCTTGGCCATCATGATGATCTCTTTGTTGGCGATGACATTGGCTAAGGCCGTATCCTTAATGAGGGTCATCACCTCGTTGCCCATGGGCGCAAGGATGCGCTTAACCACCTGCAAAAGGGTGACATGGAAGAAAATCTGACTTTTCTTCATGCCCAGTACCTGTCCGGCCTCGTATTGCCCATAGGGAATGCCCTCAATGCCGCCGCGGTAAATCTCCGAGAAGTAGCAGGCATAGTTGATTATAAAGGCAATGATGGCGGCCGGAATTCGCGGCAATGCCGTTCCGCTCCACAAAAGGCCCGGTCCGTAAAAGATCACAATGACCTGAAGCATCAGCGGAGTGCCGCGGATGCACCAGACAAAGGTCTTCACCAGCCACCGAAGCGGGGATATGCGGCTCATGGACCCAAACGATATTAGAAGGCCAAGCGGCAGCGCAAGGCCCAGTGTGACAAAGAAGATTGTGCAGTTGATGCCAAAGCTTTCGAACAACTTCGAGAAAATGATGGAAGGATTCATTGGAAACCTACTTTACTTAAGGCGGTGTGTGGAGGGCTCCCGCTGTCTAAAGAATGGGGCAGGGGAGTTTCCTCCCCTGGCCCCAAGAACTCTTTTTGTGTTTAAAAGGGGTTACTCTGCGAGGCTCAGACCGTATTTTTCTGCCAGAGCGGGCAGGGTGCCGTCGGCTACAAGCTCGGCCATGATTTCGTTGACCTTGGTGCACAGCGTGCTGTCCTTGCGGAAGCCGATGCCGTATTCCTCAACCGAGAGCTCGAGGCCGGCCACCATCTGCAGATCCGCGTAGTCGGTGCCTTCTCCCACCATGCTCTTGGCAAGGGTCCAGTCGAGTACTGCGGCATCGGAGGTGCCGGCCTTGACTTCCAACAAGGCGTCGGTCTGCTTGGAGACCGCGACGTATGTCGCTTTGGAGAGGTTTGCGTCGCCCTTGGTGACATTCTCTCCGGCGGAGCCTGCCTCGGCGACCAGTTTGGCGGCGGAGAGAGAAGCGGTGTCGGTATACTTCGCAGCGTCGGCCGTGCGGATGACGACGACCTGCATGTTTTTGACATAGGGATCGGAGACGGCGATGTTCTCCTTGAGCTCATCGGTGATGGTCATGCCGTTCCAGATGCAGTCAATGCTCTTGGCATCGAGCTCAATGACCTTGGTGTCCCAGTTGATCTCCACGAACTCGGGGGTGACGCCCAGCTTTGCGCAGACGGCCTCTGCAAATTCAGTGTCAAAACCAGTAAATTTGCCGCTTTCGTCGGTGTAGTTCATGGGCTCGTAAACGGTGTATCCGATGAGCAGCTTTCCGTTGCCTGTGACATAGGACAGGTCGTCGGTGACGGCGGGAGTTTCGGGTGCGGCGGGCTCTTCAGCCGCAGGTTTTTTGGCGCAGGCGGCAAGCGTAAAGACAAGTGCCATGACAAGCAAAAGGGCTGCGATTTTTTTAACATTCATGTTATGTATCCTCCGAAAGTTTATTTTTATGTTGAAGATAGAATACTTACGTATATTATCACATTGAGGCACCGATGTGAAGAACTAATCTCTTATTTTATAAACAAAATTTTATCCTGAAACAAAAAAAACTATGATTTTAGCCATAGTTTTGGGCATTTTGGTATAAAAACAGCTTACAGGACAACAATAAAATCCGAACGAATGAACAGGAGGTGCCGATGATCACAAATGGATAAAAAACACGGAATCAGCATTACCACCCGCGACAAGCTGCTTTTGGCCTTTGAGGATTCCATGGAACTTGTGCGGGACTTTCAGACCTACTCCAATGAGATTGTGGACGATGAAAAGGTCTGCGAGGTATTTAAGGAATACGCCGAGGATGAAGGCGTTCACGCTTCGAAACTGCTCGAGATTTTAAAGGAATACGACGTAAAATAGCAGGTGGCGGCAGCTGAAGAAAAACAGCTGCCGCCATTATTTTGCGTATAACAATGCAGAGTGGTGTAATATCCACATTTATTACAGTTTCGAGCGGACCGAAAATGAACGATGGCAGCTTTCAGCAAAACATAGTTCGCAAAACAATTAAATGATATCTAAATACTTGATTAAACTATCAAACGATAGTAAAATAGAATCAGGGGGTGAATTATGAACGATACGGTAAGTGAAGGCGTTCCAAAAAGAAAACGGGGGGCGGAGACGGCGCGGGAGATTTTGGATGCGGCAGCCACGCTCTTTGCACAAAACGGATATGACGGTGTCTCGATGCGCGAGATTGCAAAGAAGGTCGGTATCAAGGAGAGCTCGATCTATAACCACTTTTTAAGTAAATCCGACATTTTAGACACCCTCTATCATGAATTCATCCGGTTTGTCCCCGGGACAAGACCGACGGATGAAGAGCTTGAGCAGATGCTCATGATCATGGAGCCCGCGGAAATATTCAAAAATATCCTGTTTCATGTCGGTAAAAGTGTCTGCGGTACCCTCTCCAACACGGCGATGATCATCAACTACGAGAAGTTTCGTAGCCCGCGGGCCGCCGAAATGTACTATCAGTATGTTGTCAATGAGCCGGCCGGCTATTACGAGCGGCTAATCAGTAAAATGATTGAACGTAAAATGATTAAACCCATCGACGCGCGCATGTTTGCGCAGCAGTACAACTATGTATCAATTGCCCTGACAAAAGAGTACATTATGGCCCAGCACGGGCTTGCGGATGTGTATACCGTGGTGGGGTACATGGTCAAAACGCTTAAGTTCTTTTGTGAACTGATGGAAAAGGACAGTGGCGGAGAAAATGAAGCAAGAAAAGAAAGCCAGATCATTACATGAAAAATATCCGCCGTCGCAGCCATGCTGCTGCGATATCTGCAGGTCGTACTGTATGCGTCCGGGCTGGTGGACCGTCCATGAGGCCTCGCGGGCAATGCGAGCGGGATACGGCCCCCGCATGATGCTGGAAGTCTCGCCGGATATGAAATACGGTGTACTTTCACCTGCGTTTAAGGGCTGCGAGGGGAATTTCGCGCTGCAGGAATACGCAAAAAACGGATGCAATTTTTTGAAAGACGGGCTTTGCGAGCTCCATGGGACGGGATACGAACCACTTGAATGCCTCTACTGCCACCACCAAAGAATGGGGCTCGGTCAAAAGTGCCATGCGGACTTGGAAAAAGACTGGCGGACGCCCGCCGGACAGCTCCTCGTCAGGCGCTGGATAGAAGAGGTTTTTCGTATTACATAAAAAGCGGACGGCAGCTGCCGTCCGCTTTTTTTACAGATAAAGCGCGTATTTTCGGCTTGGCGCCTTTATAAAGCCGGCTGACTCATAGAGCTTGTGGGCAGGGGTTGCCTCCTCCAGACAGGTGAGCGAGATGGACTTATAGCCATTGTCCTTTGCGTAGTCTTTGGCGTAGTCCATCAAAGCGCGGCCGATACCGCGGCCGCGGGCGCCGGCCGTCACCGCCACATTGAAGAGCTCGATACAGGGCTGAAAGCCGAAGGTAAAGAGCTCGATTTTATAGAGCGTCATACTGCCGAGGAGCTTATCGTCCTCTTTTGCGACGACAATGTCGTAGGCGTCACTCTCTTTGAAGCTATCGACGCTGCAGTTTCCAAAGCACTCGTCCATGAGGGCCTTGTAGGCCGGAAGGTCGCAGAATTTCAGTTTTTCAATTGTCACGGTAGTAGATCTCCTTTGTGTATTCTTCCCCGCATGGACGGGGATACTTTGTGCCAAGGGCATACAAGTCTGTGCAGCGGGCCTCTTCGGCGAGGTCGGCTCTGGCGGCCTTTGTCACAACGGGAAGTGTGGCGCCTTTAATGACCTCGCGCCCCACATTGTCAAGGGCTAGGACGCGAAGGCTTACTGGCTTTTGGACACTGGGTAAATCCAGGAAGGCCCGCAGCAGGATACGCCTTATGCGCGCTTTCGTATACCGCTTTGTGCAGACCCGGTTAATGATTTCGTCAAGGGTGACCGACTCTCTGACGGTGGCCAAAATCCGGTTTTCCAGCCCCTCGGTCACGTCGGGGAGGGCGGCAAAGTACTCGGCCGAAAGTGTGCGCAGGCGGGCCAAAATCGCTCGGTCGAGGTATTTTAGCTCATGGGTGCCCTCTCCGCCATAGAGCTTTGCACGGAGTAGGGAAGCCCGATCGGAGTCTGGGTCCCGGTAGATGCTAAAGGGCGTCATGGAAAGGTTTTGCCGCCGTACGGCGGCGCAGTATTCGAGGCCTAAGGTGTTGTTTGGACTGTCAAGCAGGGAGCCCAGCTCGTGAAGCGCCGCCTTGCAGGCGATGGGGTAGGAGAGGCCCTTTGCCATTTCGGCCTTAATCTCATCCGTGCGCTGCGAGAGCAATAAGGCAGCCCGATCGAGTAAAGCAGCGTCTCCGCACTCACTCCCAAAGCTGACGACCCCGGCACCGAGTGCCGCCATCAGCGTCACGCCGCACTCGGCATAGCCCTGCGCCGACTGAAGTACACAGGCGGTCGGCATCTCCACCACGAGATTCATGCCGGCATCGACGGCACTTTTGGCCCTTTGCCATTTGTCGTGAATCGCAAGGTCGCCGCGCTGCACAAAATTGCCCGACATGACGCCGACGACGGCGTCGAAGCCTTCGGCACGCGTAAGTTCGATATGTCGGCGGTGACCGGCGTGAAGAGGATTGTATTCGCAAAGAATTGCGGCAATATTCATTGTTTTTTTCACCCCGTTTATGCAAAGAAGCTTGAAAAATATCGGGTTATGGACTATACTAAAACAGCTAAGTTCACAAATTATCTGGAGGTTGACATGAAGATTCTCGTAATTAACGCCGGCAGCTCTTCGCTCAAGTACCAGCTCATCGAGACCGATACCAACGAAGTACTGGCCAAGGGCCTGTGCGAGCGTATCGGCATCGACGGTAAACTGTCGCACAAGAGCATCAAGGGCGAGTACAAGGCCGACGTGGCCATGAAAAACCATTCCGATGCCATCAAGGTCGTCATCGACTCCATCACGAGTCCCGAGTACGGCTGCATCTCCTCGCTTTCCGAAATCGCCGCAGTCGGCCACCGCGTTGTGCACGGCTCCGAAACCTTCTCAGGCTCTGTCAGGATAACGGACGCCGTCATGAAGTCGCTGGAGGAGTGCTCCGAGCTTGCTCCCCTGCACAACCCGCCGAACATCGTCGGGATCAACGCCTGCAAGGAGGTCATGGGGGACGGCATTCCCATGGTCGGCGTCTTTGATACCGCTTTCCACCAGACCATGCCGCCCAAGGCTTACATTTACGGTCTGCCCTACGAGTACTACGAGAAGTACAAGATCCGCAAGTTCGGCTTCCATGGCACTTCCCACCGCTATGTCTCCGCCAAGGCCGCTGAAATGCTCGGCAAAAAGCCAGAAGAATGCAAGGTCATCACCTGCCATCTCGGAAACGGCTCTTCCATCACCGCTGTTGACTGCGGCAAGTCGGTCGACACCACGATGGGCTTCACCCCGCTTGAGGGCCTTGTGATGGGCACCCGCTGCGGCTCGATGGATCCCGCCATCGTCACTCACTTGATGAACAAGGAAGGTCTTGACACCGCAGGCATCAACAGCATCATGAACAAGAAATCGGGCGTCTTAGGCGTCTCAGGCGTCTCCTCCGATTTCCGGGATCTCGAAATGGCCGCTGCCGACGGCAACAAGCGCGCAGCGCTTTCAATCGAGATGTTCGCCTACCAGGTCAAGAAGTATATCGGATCTTATGCTGCCGCCATGGGCGGTGTCGACGCCGTCGTATTCACGGCCGGTGTTGGCGAGAACGGCATTGGCATCCGCGCCAAGTGCGTCGAGGGGCTCGAGTTCATGGGCATCAAAATTGACTCTGAGAAGAACAACGTCCGCGGCAAGGACACCGATATTTCGGCCAAGGACGCAACGGTTAAAACCTTTGTCATCGCTACCAACGAGGAGCTTATGATTGCCCTTGACACCAAGGAGATCGTCTCCAAGTAATTCGCGCTTTTCGCACATCGGCCGCCCAAAAAGGGCGGCCGATTTTTTTACACCACACAATTTATATATGCTCAGGTGCCAGCCTCTGAATGTGCGGTGCTGACTTAGCCTTTTTTGTGCTCTCTGACGTAGACCAGCTTGTTATTGGAGCTCTGGGCCTGGACCGATTTCACATCGACCGATCCGAGCGATTTGATAAAGAGCGTGAGCTTTGAAAAGCCGAAGTTTCGAACGTCGAAGTCGGGATACCGGCGGTTAAGCATATTGGCGAGGTCGCTGATGAAGACCCAGTCCTCCTCATCTTCAGTGTTCTCGCGGACGTAGCTCAAGATGGCATCCTCGATCGTTTCGAGGGACGTCATCTGGGAGGCGGGCTCGGCGGAGGGAGCCGGCGACGGCGGAAGGGGAGCTGGCGCCTCCGGAAGGGGAGCCGGCGGCTCCTGCTGCAGTTTGCGCTTTTGCGGGGGCCGGTCCGGCCTCTTTTGCATGGGCGCGGGTTCGGGATTTGACTTTGCTTGCGCCAACACGTCGAGATATTTGAACTTGTTGCAGGCCGACACAAAGGGTGTGGGCGTTTTGCGCTCGCCCATGCCGACAATATACATACCGGACTCGCGAAGCCGTGAGGCAAGCCGGGTGAAGTCGCTGTCGCTCGAGACGAGGCAAAATCCTTCGACATTTCTTGAATAGAGAATGTCCATGGCGTCGATGATCATGGCCGAGTCGGTGGCGTTTTTGCCGGTGGTGTAGCCGTACTGCTGAATGGGGGTGATGGAGTTCGTAAGCAGCACCGACTTCCAGTTTGCAAGGGCCGGCTTTGTCCAGTCTCCGTAAATCCGCTTATAGGTGGCGGTGCCGTCGACTGCGATCTCGTCAAAAATAAACTTGATGTATTTGTCAGATACGTTATCTGCGTCAATCAAAACGGCGAACCTTCTGTCGTTTGACATACCATGCTCCTCACGTCATTTTTTGTATATTTTTCCTTTATGATCTTACAGTTATTCTATCACAAGGCATACGGGCGCACAATGCTATAAAAGGACTCGCTAAAGGAAAATTGTGTCAAGGCAAATATTGTGTTGGCGCCTGCCTGCAACTATTGTACCATGGACGCCCAATATGCTACAATATAGGAAATTCTTAGATGTTAGATGGGGGGGGTGGCGATGATTCGGAATCTTTCCCTGCTGCTTGCCATAATGCTTATTTTTACCGGATGTTCCGATGCCGGCGCCCCCACCGGCGTTGATGAGGCGCTTGTGGCCGGGGCCGACTATTACCACGGCCATATGGAGTCGTGGGAGGATGCGTTTGCGGCGGCGGCCGCGGGTGCGCCTGTCAGTAGAGAGGACTGCGAGCGGCTTGTCGTCGTCGGCGACCAGGCGATTCCGACCGGGAAGCTTGCCGGATATGTCTGCCTCTTGTCCGCTGCGGGCGTCGACGCCAAACTGTTTGGGGGCGCAAATCTGGCAGACATGCTTGTCTCGCGGCAAGAAGACGGGTCCTTTGGCTTTTTGTACGACACCATCCTCTCAGCCTTAGCGCTAGAGGGTGCCGGGGCGACGTATGACGTCGACGGGCTGCTAAGGGAACTGATTGCGTGTCAGCGGGCGGACGGCAGCTTTGAAGACGCCGGAACGACCGGGCTTGCGCTGTCGCTGCTCTCGACCATCGACGACGAGCGGGCAAAAACCATGGCAAGCAGGGCCGCCGAATATCTAAGCTCTACCGAAATTGACGATGCGGCACTGCCCTATGTCGTGATCGGACTCGCCGACTCGGGCGGGGATACAAATGTTCTTGCAGGACGGCTGATCGACCTGCAGGGAGAGGACGGCAGCTTCGGGGCCCCAATGTATCTGATTGCGCTGGACGCAGCCAAAAACGGCGGCAGTGTCTTTGTCCGGCACGCGTCGGACACCGCCATGGTACTTGTCTCTATTCAGCATGGCGGAGATACGGTTGCGACCGGCCGCATTGAGGCTGACGCCGACTCGGACCCCCTGACCCTCACAAAGCAGTTTTGTGCCAAACAAGGCATCGATATCGTCGTCGTCCAGGGGCAGATCCGTCAGATCGGGCAGTACTCCGGCAACTGGAAGCTCGCTGGGGGCTCGTCTACGGCTGCCGGCGGCAGCATCACATGGACCAATTAATACGGAAGATAAATTACAAAGGAGGCAATATTAATGGATTTCAAGGTACTTGCTGAAAAGTATCGCGAGGAAATGCTGAAGACGCTGGCCGAGTCGGTCGCGATTCCCTCGTTCGAAGGCAAACCGGAACCCGGTGCGCCGTTTGGCCCGGAGTCAGCCAGAGCACTTGCTCATATGCTTGAAAAGGCGCGCTCACTCGGACTTGCAGCCGAGAGTGTAGACAACTACTGTGGCTTCGTCGAATGGGGCAGCGGGGACGAACTGCTCATCGCCTGTCACCTCGACGTCGTCCCGGTCGGTGAGGGCTGGACAACGCCTCCGTTTGAGGCTGACATCCGAGACGGGAAAATGTTCGGCCGCGGCGTCTCCGACAACAAGGGCCAGGCCGTAGGCGCCTTGTACGGACTGAAGGCGCTCTCCGAGCTTGGACTTACACCGAAGCGCAAAGTGCGCATTTATCTTGGAACTCAGGAAGAGAGCGGCATGAAGGACATCGAGCATTACCTCAAGAAGCAGGCGCTGCCGGAGTGGGGCCTCGTGCCGGATATGGAGTACCCAATCTACAACAAGGAAAAGGGTGGACTCGGGATCCGCGTCCATTACAAGGAGGACGACAAGTGTGTTGTTAAGAGCTTCAAGTGCGGCGGCGCGTCCAACATCCTGCCCGATAAGGCCATCGCAGTCCTTTGCGGCAAACGGGTGTCGCTTGCTGAGACGAAAAAAGCTCTTGATACCTACAACGCCGACAAGCCCTATAAGATTATAGCCGAAGAAAAGAACGGCGACATCGAGCTCACTGGCCTTGGAAAATCCTGCCATGCCGCCGAGCCGTGGAATGGGTTTAACGCCATTTTCAACCTAGCAGGCTTCCTCTACGGTTTTTTGGGCGAGAAGGCCGGAAATGCCGTAAAGTTCATGGCAGAGCGCTACGGCATGTCCTGGGACGGATCGCTCTTTGGCGTCAAATGTGAGGACGACACGGGACCTTTGACTCTTAACGTCGGCATCCTTGAGCTCGAGAACAACAAGGGCTTCAACACGATCGACATCCGCTATCCCTCCACCCTTGACGGAGAGAAGATTTATAAGACCATCTGTGAAAGTGCGAAAGGAGAGCCCGTGGAATTTGAGATGACGCGCAATTCCGCGCCGCTCATGGTTCCAAACGACGATCCGCACATCAAAATGTTCGCCGACATCTACACCCGTGTCACCGGGCGTCCGAGTTCCCTCAACTCAACGGGCGGCGGCACCTACGCCCGCAAACTGCAAAACCGCGCTGTCTCCTTTGGCTCCGCGCTCGAAGGGGTTCCCGGGCACAACATCCACGGTATCGACGAGTTTTTAGTGATCGATGAATTTATGGTACATAACGAAATTTATCTGAGTGCCATGTATGAGTGGCTGTTTAACGAATAGGAGGTTGCAATGGTCAGTAAAATTTTAGTGCTCTCGCAGGAGAACCGCGAATACGTCACCGGAATGCGCCGGTATTTCCACATGCACCCCGAGTCCTCCCTTCAGGAGTTCGAGACCTGCAAGCGCATCCAAAAGGAGCTCACCGAGATGGGTGTGCCCTTCAAGGTCGTAAACGACATCGGCGTCATCGCCGAAATCGAGGGCGCAATGCCCGGCAAGACCGTTGCCCTGCGCGGAGACATCGACGCGCTTGAAATCACCGAGAAAAACGACGTACCTTATGCCTCCACGGTGCCCGGCAAAATGCACGCCTGCGGACACGACGCGCATGCGGCGATGCTGCTCGGTGCCGCCCGAGTGTTGTGGGCCATGAAAGATGAATTTGCAGGCACTGTCCGGCTCATTTTCCAGCCGGCCGAGGAGCTCATCGCGGGCGCAAAAATCATGATCGAGGCTGGCTGCCTCGAGGGTGTGGACAACATCTTCGGCATTCACGTCGCCTCCTCTTATAAGGTCGGGCAAGTCGACTGCACCGCCGGCCCCCGCATGGCCTCGGCCGACATGATGACGGTTACGGTGAACGGCGTCAGCGGACACGGCGCACGTCCGGACCAGTGCATTGATGCCGTGGTCATCACGGCCGCAATCGCTATGAACCTCCAGACCATTGTCAGCCGCGAATACAGCCCCCTCGACCCAACCGTTGTGACCATCGGACAGATGCAGGCCGGCACCCGCGCGAACATCATCGCAAACAAGGGTACATTGGAGCTTTCAATCCGCTCTTTCTCACCTGAGATCAGGGCGGGACTCATTGAGTCGATCAAACGGGTTGCAATAGGGACTGCCCAGGCGCTGCGGGGAACCGTTGAGTTCAAACTGACCCAGGGTACGCCACCCACCATCAACCACGAGGGGCCGGCCCGAGTCGCCCGCGAAGCTGCCAAGGAGATCTACGGTGAGGGCTGCCTGATCGAGCGGGAAAAGCAGACGGGCAGCGAAGACTTTGCCTACTACACCGAGCGCATTCCGGGGGCCATGGCTTTTATCGGCTCGGCGACCCCTGGCCCCTATGTCCCGCACCACAATGAATATTTCGACATTGACGAGAATGTGCTGCCGGGCGGTATGGCGCTCTATGTGGCCTACGCGCTTATGGCGCTGGCCGAGTAAATACCTTTGCCAAGAAACAAAGGCCGCAGCGTTTGCTGCGGCCTTTGTTTTTTTTTTAATAGCAGGTCGGCATGTCGGAGGGAAAGACGAAATCATGAAGACAAAAGCCGGTGATGGCGGGGCTTTCGGTCGAACAGGCACGCTTAAACTGGCCCGTAATGAACTTTTTGCGGAATATCTTGAGGTACCCGGCGATCTGTGCCTCCGTAAGTTCGGCAAAAGCCGCCTTTGCGTAGAGCAGGAGCTTTTCGTCGGGAAACCCATACTTAATGGTGTGATAGAGGAAAAAGTCGTGGAGCTCATAGGGGCCCAAAATGTTTTCGGTGCCCTGGGTCTCGGCGCCGCCCGGCAGCAGCTCGGGGCTGACCGGCGTATCGAGGATGTCTTTTAAGGCCGTGCGCAGGGGTTTGGAGAAGGAGAGGGCCGCAATATTTGCGACGATGCCCCGAATCATGCCCTTTGTCAGACAGGAGTTGACGCCGTATCCGGCCAGATGGTCGCCGCCGAAGGTGCACCAGCCGAGCGCAATCTCGGAGAGGTCGCCGGTGCCGAGCATGAGAGCCCCTTCGGTGTTGGCAATATCGAGCAGGATTTGGGTGCGCTCTCTGGCCTGGGCGTTTTCGTAGGTCGTGTTGTGGACGTCGGGGTCATGGCCGATGTCCTCAAAATGCTGGGTGACGCTTTTGGCAATCGAAATTTCCCGGAAAGTCGCGCCAAGCTCGCGAATTAATGTGAGGGCGTTTCGGTACGTTCGGTCGGTTGTGCCAAATCCCGGCATGGTGACGGCAATGAGGTTTTCACGCGGCAGTTCGAGCATCTCAATGGAGGCGGAGGCTGCCAGCAGGGCCAGGGTGGAGTCAAGACCGCCGGAGACGCCGATGATCACTTTCTGGAGACCAGTCCCTGTCAGCCTGCCGCAGAGGGCGAGCTTTTGCAGTTCAAAGAGCTCGCCAAACAGCTCAAGCTGCCCCATCGAGGTCTCCGGCAGATAAGGGGTGCGGGAGACGGTGCGCAATAAGTCGTCCCGCTGGCAGGTCGCCGCCGGCAGCTCAATCGTCACAGCGTCGCCGTCTGCTTTGGCGCATCCGGCGGAGCGGACAATGTCAAGGTCGATGTCAAAGGCGACAAGTAGCGGGTCAAGCCCGTTTTGGCGGGTAATTTCGGCTGTGCCGAAAGGCTCCGCTACGGCTGCAAATCCGCGGTAGACGTACCGTCCGGTTGACTCTCCGGCGCCGGCGTTGCACAAGACGACGGCGCTTCCACTCGTATTGGCCCTAGCCGCCAAGACGCTTTTATAGTCGGTTCCAGCCATCGCCGGAAAGGCGGAGGGGCAGAGGACGACATCGCAGCCAGAGGCGCGAAGATGGGTCTCGATAAGCGGAAATTGTGAGAAATCGGGCGCCGGCAAAACGGAGAAGGCGGCACCGTTTGAAAACCGGAAGACGCCTTTACTTACGACCGGGGTCTGTCCCGGCATCTCCGGTGCACAGCCGCACAGTTCAAGGGCAGAGGGTACGGAGGCAGACGGGACGTAGGCCAGGAGCCTCCCGGAGTGCAGCACAGCGCAGGCGGCCGTGCGGGTGCCCCCGAGCCGGACGGGGAGGGATACGACGACGGCAAAGTCAAAGCTTTCCGTCGCCTTGATGACGGCGTGCAGAGCCCTGTCCGCGTTAGAGAGCAGGTCGGCTTGTCCGAAAAGGCTGCCGCATGTGGCGCCGGTGATGCAAAGCTGCGGAAAGACCACAATATCCGGCTGCAGCGCCTCGGCCTGCGCGAGCATGTGGATCATTTCTTCGGCATTTTCAAAAGGACAACCCACCGTCACCCGCGGTACGGCGGCCGCAATCCTCAAAATATTGTCTGCCATTACGTGAGCCTCCTTGATTGACGACACTATAATATGGTATTATAACACGGTAAAAGGGGGGATACAACATGGCGATTGTGTCAATTGGCAAGAATTTTCGCTACGACGAAGATGAGATTTACATCTCGGTCAAGGCACATTTTGATGCGTTTGGCGGCATTGAGAAGTTTGTCCACCCCGGCGACAAAGTGTTCATCAAAGTCAATATGCTGATGGGCAGAAAGCCGGAGACTGCGACCACAACCCACCCTGCGCTTGTATATGCTACGGCGAAACTTGCAAGGGAAGCCGGCGGCAGGGTTGTCATCGGGGATAGTCCCGGCGGCCCCTATACCAAAGCGATGCTCGAGCGGGGATACCGGATGTGCGGCTATACGGAGGTGGCCGAGAGGAGCGGGACGACCCTTAACATCGACACCTCCTCAAAAGTCCAGCCATTTCCAGAAGGAAACATCTGTAAAGCTTTTAACCTGATCACCCCGTGGCACGAGGCTGACTGCTACATCTCGCTTTGTAAGTGCAAGACCCATGCGATGACCGGTTTTACCGGTGCCGTAAAAAACAACTTCGGTCTCATTCCGGGGCTTGAAAAACCGGAATTCCACATGCGGTATCAGGAAGCGCAGGAGTTTTCGACCATGCTGGTCGACCTCTGCCGGTGCGCGTCACCCGACTTCACGATCATGGACGCCATCGTCGGTATGGAGGGGGATGGGCCGTCGGGCGGCACTCCGCGCGAGATCGGACTGACTATCGCCTCGGACAACCCCTTTGCACTCGATAGTATAGCTGTAAAAGCTATTGGCTTTACACCAGATGAAGCCCTGACCCTGAAGAAATCCATGGAAATGGGAGCCTGTCCGGTGGAGATCCGGGTGGTCGGCGACGATGTGACCCTGCCCGTTTTGGATGATTACATGCGGGCAAAGTCGCACGACGTCACGCCGACCAGAGGGTTGCCAGGTTTCATCAGACGGCCAATCGACCGCTTTGCGCAGCCGCACCCCGTCGTCATGAAGGACAAGTGTATCGGTTGCGGGGAGTGCGCCTTAAGCTGTCCCGCAAAGACCATAAAAATCGTGGACGGAAAAGCGAACATCGACCGGTCAAAGTGCATTCGTTGCTTTTGCTGCCAGGAGATGTGCCGCCCCAAGGCCATCAAAATTAAGACATTGCGGCTGTTTCGGCTGTGAGGGGAAACATGGATTTTATCAATGTTCGCACACCGGCCAAGCTCAACCTTGCGCTCGAAGTGCTGGGGTTGCGCGAAGACGGATATCACGAGATAGCCACCGTCATGCAGACCATATCCATTTACGACGACATTAGGCTTTCGCGGCGGGAGGGGGAGGGCATCACCCTTGCGTCGTCGCTGCCCTTTTTGCCGCTTGACGGACGAAACCTTGCGGCACGGGCTGCCGCCGTGTTTTTGGAAGCCGCCGGTTTTTCAACCGGCATTAAAATTGAAATCACGAAGCGCATTCCGGTCGGGGCTGGAATGGCGGGCGGAAGCGCCAACGCAGCAGGCGTTTTGTCGGGGCTAAACGAGCTGTTCGGCATGGGGTTTTCGCTTGAAGAACTGACTGAGATCGGCCGTCCGCTCGGATCCGACGTCGCTTTTTGTCTTCGACGGGGCACCTATCTTGCTACCGGAATCGGCGATACATTGACAAGGATCGCCGACATGCCGGACTGTACAATGGTCGTGGCCAAGCCCCGACGCAGTATTTCGACGCCTGCTCTTTACCACAGTTTTGACAGTTTCGCACCACCTATCCATCCCGATATCGAAGCACTGATTACCGCTTTTTCATCCAGCGTCGAACAGGCGGCCCCCCATATGTTCAACATGCTGGAGCCGGTCGCCGTGTCGCAGGTTCCTCAGATCGGAGAGATGATCGAAGATTTGAAAGAGGCCGGAGCGATGGCGGCCCTCATGACCGGTAGCGGCTCAGCTGTTTTCGGAATTTTCCTGCGTAGCAGGCAGGCCATGCTCTGCACCGAGGGCATGCGCAAAAAGCATACCAGGTGCTTTGTCTCGCCCGCCCATCCCGTCCGGGAATAGAATACCCATTTTTTGGCAAAGCTCATATCCGAGGTGAGCTTTGTGAAAAAAATCAGTACAATTTTGATCGCAGCCGTCATCATTGCAGGCTGCATGACCATGCTTCGTGCGGATACCGTCACGGATGAAATCGTCCGGCTTCACATCATCGCCAATTCCGACAGCGAGGCCGACCAAGCCGTCAAACTCATGGTGAGGGACAGCCTTAGTGAGCTTGCGAGCGAGACGCTGTCGGACGCTGCGGATGCCGCGCAGGCTAGTGAGCTGCTTGCAGCGCTGCTGCCCGAGATTGAAGAAATCGCAAATACCGTTTTGTCCCAGTCCGACATGGAGTATCGTGCCGAGGCAACACTCGGTGTGTCGCATTTTCCACCCCGAACCTACGGCGGGGTGACGCTGCCGGCCGGCAATTACAATGCGCTGATCGTCCGGCTTGGCGAGGGCGAAGGGCACAACTGGTGGTGTGTGATGTATCCACCGCTCTGTTACGCGGGCGAGGAGCCCGTCGACACCGAGCGTCTGAACGAAGCCTTGGAGACCAAGGTGGAATACCGGTTTCGCATTGCGGAATTTTTAGAGGAGGTAAGATGCTCCAGCTTATTTTCGGGAGGTCAGGAAGCGGCAGAACCGACAAGATTATCCGGGAAATAGGTGACAGGGTCGGAAAAAGACGCTGTCTATTTATCGTGCCGGACCAGTTTACCGTTCGGGTGGAGCGGCAGCTCATTGAGCGGCTGGGACCCGAGTCCTCGCTATGGGTGGAGGTGGTCGGCTTTAGCCGTCTGCCGGACTTTGTCTTTGGGCGGCTTGGCGGGCGCGCCGGGCGGCATCTCACAGAGGGCGGCGCACGAATTTTGCTCTCGGGGGCTCTTAGCGCCGTGGGGAGCGAACTTGTCTACTACCGAGGGGCCGCACAGCGCCCCGGTTTTGTGGAGGAGCTCATGAACCAGCTGCGGGAGCTAACAGCAAACCGGGCTACGGGAGAGCGCCTGCTCCAAACGGCGGACAAGCTGACCGATACTGACCTTGCCGCAAAGCTGCGGGATTTGGCCCTCATCACAGCTGCCTACGAGGCGGCCGGGAAGCAGAGCGTGCGCGGTGGAGAATTTGCGCTCGACGCAGCCCGCGAACTCTGTGAAAAAGACAACATCTTCTCCGAATACGATATTTTTCTCGACCACTTCAAGCGGTTCACGCCGCAGGAGTACGAGATTTTGGAGGTCATGCTGGCCTCCGGTACATATGTGACTGTCGGCATAACCGGCGAGTGCGGCAGGCGCTGCGAGACGGAGCTCGACCTCTTTTATCTTCCCTGCAAGACTGCGCAGCGCCTAAAGGAGCTTGCCCAGTGCTGCGGACAAGGGGCGGCGCCAGACATTACGGAAATAGTGGCGGACGTTTTCAGCCCCGACATCGCGGCTTTAGAGGATCGCCTTTTTGCAGCGCCCGAGCAGCCGTTTGAGGGGCGCGCCGAAAACATCCGCATTGTCGAAGCTCGCACCGAGTATGAGGAGCTTGAGTTTATCGCGTCGGAGATCCGCCGGCTTACCAAAGCTCAAGGGTACCGGTGGCGGGACTTTGCCGTCATCACGAGACGGTCCCGCATGGCAAGCGGACTAGTCGAGGCCGTCTTCGGGCGGTTTGATATTCCGGTTCAGATCGACACGAGGGCGGAGCTGTCGGTCTTCCCCCTCATGACGCTCATTTTATCGGCTTTCGACGCGGTGCGGGGCGGCTATCCGTATGCGGACATGTTCCGTTATCTCAAGACGGGGCTTGCGGGGCTTTCGGTCCGCCAGACCGATGCGCTTGAGCGGTACTGCTACGCCTGGAACATACGGGGCGGCGCGTGGCGCCGTCCGTTTTCGCTGCATCCGGACGGGTACAACGCCCGCTCAACCCGCCGATCTACCGCCATGCTGCGGCTTCTAAACCGCTGGCGAGAGCGGGCAATGGCGCCGCTTGCCGAATTTGAGAAAGCGATGGGCCACGGCGGCGGCGCCGACATCTCACGCGCCGTCTATAACCTTCTCATACGCCTCGGGGTGCCGGAGCAGCTCCAGAACATTGAAAAGAAAATGCCGCCCGCCGAGGCGCAGCTCTACGGCCAAGTGTGGGACGCAGTCGCCCTCCTGCTCGACGACATGGCGGATATGGCCGACCCCAATGTGACGCCGGAACGGTACGCCGAGCTGCTGAAGCTTGCGGCGTCCCAGATCAAGCTCGGCGTAATCCCCGCCACCCGCGATCAGGTGCTGGTGTCGGAAGTGGAACGCGTCATTGGCGCCAGCGTCAAGTGCGCCTTTGTGGCAGGCTTTACGGAGGGGAATTTTCCCGCTGCAGCAGCTTCCAGCATGCTCCTCACGGACGGGGAGCGCCGTCAGCTCGAGGCGGTCAATCTGCCGCTGTCACCTGTGGCGGCCGCCGCCTGGCCGGAGGAACGGTATCTCACCTACAATGCTCTCACGGCCGCGGCCGATCTGCTTTACATCACCATGCCCCGCACCACCCTTTCGGGAAGCGCTATGCGCAGCTCCGTCTTTTTACCGCATCTGAAGGCGCTCATGCCGTATAACACCGCTCTAGACGCTGCCGCGGTGCTCGCCTTGGAGGGTCCGGCCTCGTCTTCGCAGGCAGTCGATATGCTGCTCGCGGGCGGAGCGCACCAAAACTACGAAGGCCGGCCGGAGCTTAATCGCGCTAAAGTGCTGAAGGAGGCCGTCTTCGCAGCCGAGCTAAAAAAGCCGATCGCAAATGCCTCAAGGCTCTATGCCGGCAGAGGAGCCCTTTCGGCCACTTCCGGCGAGCGGTTCGCAAAGTGCAACTTCTCGTATTTTTGCCAGTACGGATTGCGCCTCCAGCCTACAAAGCGCAACGAATTCGACGCCATGCAAACCGGGACTTTCATCCACTACGTGCTGGAGCGCTTTTTTGCAAAGGTGCCGCCCGAAGAAGGGACAAACCTGACGCAGGAGGCGGCCGCGAAAATCCTCGACGGCATTATTGAAACGTACATCAAGGAGTTTTTGCCGGACGAGAGCGAGCGCAGCGCCAGAATGCAGTATCTCTTCTCCAGGCTTTCCCGAATTGTGCACAGCTACATGACCATTTTGCTCGACGAGCTTAAAAACAGCGAGTTTGTACCACTCGATTTTGAACTCGAGGTCGGCCGCGACATACCGGCCCTTGTCTATGGCGATGGCGAGAACAAAATCGAAGTGAGAGGAAAAATCGACCGCGTGGACGGTCTCGAAAAGGACGGCCGGCTATACCTGCGAATCGTGGACTATAAGACCGGGATCAAGGGGCTAGACTACTCTGAACTGTATCAGGGAGTGGGGCTGCAGATGTTCTTATACCTCGCAGCGGTGCTGGCGGGCGGCCGGGAGCGGTATGGAACGGAGCTTGTCCCCGCGGGCGTTGTCTACGCACCGGTGCGCCTTGATACTGTCTCTCTGTCCGACCGGGCGGCCACCGACGAAGATGTGCGGCGGCAGCGGATGGAGAAAAACAAAAAGAACGGTCTTCTCATCGACGACGAGGAGATCTTGCGGGCCATGGACCACAGCGGAAAGTTTCTGACCCTGCCGGTCGCGGCAGACAAAGATGGCAACATCAAGCGGATTGGAACCTCCGTGGCCTCCATGGAGCGGCTCGGCCGGCTTGCGGAATTTGCCGGCCGGGTTTTGGACGAGGCAGCAAAAAAGATCACGACAGGCAGCGTCGTAGTCAACCCCCTCACAAAGCGCGGCAGCAAAAAGCCGGACGCCTGTCAGTTTTGTGACATGCAGCCGGTCTGCCGGTTCGAGGGGGAGGGGCGCAATATGCCCTATCTGGCGGAAGAGGACTTCTGGCGCGCGATAGGAGGTGAGACGGTTGTCCACGACACAGTTTACCCCGGAACAGCAGGCGGCGATCGAATCTGAGGGCCGGTCGCTCTTAGTGTCCGCCGCAGCTGGGTCAGGCAAGACAGCGGTGCTTGTTGAGCGGGTCATCCGCCGTATCTGTGACGGAAAAGCCGAGATTGGAGACTATCTGATTGTCACCTTTACGCGGGCGGCAGCTGCCGAAATGCGGGAGAAGATCATCACCGAGCTTTATGCGCGGCTGGCCGAAAAGCCCACGGACAGACGCCTTATGCGGCAGCTTGCATCGATTGGCACCGCGGCCATTGAGACCATCGACAGCTTTTACCTTCGCACGGTGCGGGAATACGCCGCAAAGCTTGATCTCCCGGCCGACCTGCGCATGGCCGACGAGGCTGAGACGGATTTAATTTGCGCGGAGGTCGCCGACGCCCTGCTGGAGGAGCGTTATGCGGTGGCCGACCCGGAGTTTTTGGCGGCGATCGAATACTTCTCCGACAGTAGGAGTGACAGGCGCTTTATCGGCACGGTGGATAAGATCCGTTCCTCACTTTCGGCATACCCCAACCCCGCCGCTTTTTTGCGGGGGTGCATGCGCACACCCGACATCTACATAAAGGAGCTTGCCGCCCATGCGCGGCAGCAGGCGGAGTACGGGGCTGCTTTGATAGAGGACGCGCTGCGTGCGGCTTCCGGTGACGACAAGCTGAGTAAGGCCTACGAACCCGCCCTGTCGGCCTACGCTGAACTCTTCGATGCCATTTTTGGGGCAGATAGTTACATCAAAATGCGGGAGGCCGTCCTGAACTTTACCGCTGTCGCCTTCAAACCCGCAAAAGGGGCGGACGAGACCCTGCGGGACTATGCCAAAAACCGCCGGGACGAGGCAAAGGAAATCTACAGCGAAATAAAGGAAAAAGTGTTGTTTTTGTCAGAGGACGAGATCGCCTCGGACACGAAAGCGCTGGAAGGGCCCATGCGGCAGATTATCGATTTTCTTGAAGTCTACGAGGCGCGGCTGAAGGCGGAAAAACTCTCGCGGCACATGCTCGACTTTACGGACCTTGCCCGGTACATGTACAAGCTCACCGTGGTGCCGGATGGTGAACCCACCGCCGAAGCGCGGCGCATCGCGGCGCAGTACGTGGAAATTTTCGTCGATGAGTATCAGGACACCAATACGCTGCAGGACGCCGTCTTCGAGGCCATTTCGAGAGACGGAAAAAATCTCTTCATGGTCGGCGACGTCAAACAGAGCATATACCGGTTTCGCAAGGCCCAGCCAAAAATCTTTGTCGAAAAGAGACTTGAATACGAGGCGGGGGATCAGGGGGTCAGCATTTCCCTCAACCGGAATTTCCGCAGCCGAAAAAGCGTTTTAGATTTTGTCAACGCGGTTTTCGGCACCCTAATGACGCGACAGGTCGGTGATATCGACTACAAGGGCGAGGAGCTGATATTTGGGTCCGGTGCCTACGGAGAGACGCCGGACCCGGAGCCTGAGTTCGTGCTGCTTGTACGGGGAGAAGAAGGAGCGGGGGAAGGGGAGAGTGAAGAAGACTATGTCGCCGACCGGATCGCGGGACTGCTATCGGACCAGACCGTCACCGACAAGGAGACAGGGCTTTTACGACCGGCCCGCCCGCAGGATATTGCGGTGCTGACCCGCACATGGTCTTCGACGCCCGCCCTGATGCGGGCGCTTGAGGCGCGGGGAATTCCGGCCTTTGCGGAAACCTCCGGCAGCTTTTTCGAGCGGGACGAAATTTCAACGGCGCTCTCGCTGCTGGCAGTTATCGATAACCCGATGCAGGATGTCCACCTCGCCGGTGTCATGCTGTCGCCCATGTTCGGATTTTTCCCGGGAGAGCTTGCCGAAATCAGACTCTTTCGCAAAGACCGGCCGCTGTGGGATAATGTCTGCAAGGCTGCGGCAAAAGACGAAAAGACTGAGAACTTTTACAGGCGCGTCGAGCAGTACCGCGAGTTTGCAAAGACCGGCACCGTCGAAAAAGTGCTGCGCTACGTCTTTGAGGACACCGGCTATCTGTCGGTCGCGGCTGCCATGACAGACGGGGCGCTGCGGGTTGTCAATCTGCGCCTGCTGCTCGACTACGCGGCGGCCTTTGAAGCAACGTCGTTTCGCGGGGTCTTTGCCTTCAACCATTACATTCGGCGGATCATAGAGCTTGGCCGGGAACTTCCGGGCGCCCTCGCGGCGGCCGGAGGGGGCGACCTTGTGCAGCTCATGACGATCCACAAGTCGAAAGGGCTTGAGTTTCCCATCGTCATTCTCTGCGACACCGCCCACTCTTTCAACACCGAGTTCAAAAAAGAGCCGGTTCTGGTGCAAGATGAGATCGGGGTCGGCCTTAAGCTGCGCGACACCGACCGTATGGTCGAATACGACACGGTCCAGCGGGCGGCGGTCAGCCTAAGGCTTACGCGGGAGGCGATGTCGGAGGAACTCCGGTGCCTCTACGTCGCCCTGACCCGGGCAAAGGAGAAGCTGATTGTCATAGCCGACGGCAGGAGTCCGCGCAGCACGGTGGCAAAGCCCCCGGAGCCGCTTGTCCTAAACGGGGTCGTGCACCCAGCTAGAGTCGCACAGTGCAGGAGCCTTGGGGAAATGCTGCTCTGTGCGGCGGACGCTGTGGGGATTGCAGTCACGAACGTATGCCCAGCGCAAGGGGCCAGCTTTATTGCATGTGCAAAGGCGGCAAAGCCTGCGCCGGAAGTGCCCCTAACCCCGGTCATTGACTTCAAATATCCCTACGGGGCCGCAACCGTTATCCCGACAAAGCTGACGGTAACCCGAATCACCGATATGTACCCCGCCGAGGGAGCCGTTGCCGCGGCCTACCGGCGTCCGCCCGCTTTCAAACGCCCGAAATTCATCACCGGGAAAACTGCGGCAACGGGTGCCGAAGCCGGGACTGCCATGCACGAGCTCATTCAGTTCGCCGACCTTGCATCCCTTGCGGCAGGTCCCCTTGCTGAAGCTGTGCGGCTGCTTGAAGGAGGATTCATCTCAGCCGAGCAGTACGATGCAATCGACTTTGAAAAAGTCGCGCGGTTTACCCGCTCGAAGCTCTTTATGCGCATGACGGCGTCAGACGAGCTGATGCGGGAGGTGCGCTTTAACACACTGATGCCGGCTGCGGAGCTTCTTCCATATGTGCCGGACGCACCGACAAGCGAAGAAGTGCTTGTGCAGGGCGTGATCGACTGCGTTTTCCGTGAAGGGGAGCACTACACAATCGTCGACTATAAAACCGACCGCATTAAGCCCGAAGAGATGGAGCTGCTTGCCGAGCGTTACGCCGTACAGCTCAAACTGTACCGCCGCGCCTTTTCACAGATGGCAAATACTGCGGCCATTTCAACCGTCCTCTACTCTTTTGCGCTGGACGAGTCCATTGCGGTGGACTAAAAACTTATGTGAAATGCAAATTCCTTCTTGCAATTGGCCGCCTGTTATGTTATCATTCCATAGTGGCATCCCTATATAACCCAATGCGAGGTGAAACAATATGAAAGACGGAATTCATCCGAAGTATCAGCCGACAACCATTCGCTGTGCTTGCGGCGAAGTCATAGAGACTTCTTCCACCGGCAAGGACATCAAAGTTGAAGTCTGCTCGAAGTGCCATCCTTTCTTTACCGGCAAGCAGAAGCTGGTTGACACCGGCGGCCGCGTCGATCGCTTCAACAAGAAGTATGGCCTGAAGTAAGACTCATTAGAGTCAGCTGAAAAAAGCCGCCGACCCCGGTGGCTTTTACAGACACAGGCGGCTTGCACAGGGAATATATCCGCTCTTAGCTCAGATGGATAGAGCGTTAGACTCCGACTCTAAAGGTCGTGGGTTCGAGTCCCGCAGGGCGGACCAGCTTTCCCTGTGCCTGCCTGCCTTTTATGACCCATTAGCTCAGTTGGCAGAGCACTTGACTTTTAATCAAGGTGTCCGGAGTTCGAATCTCCGATGGGTCACCATAATGACCGAAAAAACCCGAGCGTTTCATCAAAGAAACGTTCGGGTTTTTGCTTGCAGAAAATTTTGGTATAAGCATAATATTTATCTGTGTCTTCATATCGCAATATGGTATTATGGTGTCGGATAGTCTTTCCAGCTGAAGAACAAGGGTAAATGCAACGGGAGGGTGCCATGAAAATATCTGTCAAAGAGGTATTGTTAGAGTCACTGCACTTGTATAAGAAGAAATTCCTCCCTTTGGCGGGGGTGTCCCTGATGATCACTTTGATAGGCCTGACTTTGAATTTTGCGAATTATTTTTATGGGCAGACCTTTTTTCACTCTGATAAAATAATTCTACTATGGAGCGCAATTGTTTTTTTGGTTTTTATTTATTTTGTCCTTGAGCCGAGATTACTGATTGCGCCGTTTATTTTGATTAACGCTTTTCTCTCGGAAGAGAATATGTCAATTGGAGAAGCGTACCGTAAAACAAGGGATAAGTATTGGACCGCATTGTTGTATGAAATTATTCCGAGTGCTGTGGCCGGGTTTAGGGTATTGTTTATCTCATATATTTATCAAACAGATATTTCCTTCTATGTGAAAACGATCATAAGCTACACTAGCAGCATATGCACCTCCGCTGTTTTCTTTTTGCTTTTTGTGATGATTGCATTAGAAAAAACGGACCATTATCTGGGAAGATCCTTTGCACTCATCAAACGAAATCTTCCAACTATATTATTGATATTAATAATTCTTTCCGCGTTGAAATCGATACCCAATTTGACGCTGCCAAGTTTATTCACGGAAACCTATGAGAGACAAGGTAATATCCAAGCGCTGAGGTTGGCCTACAGGATTGCCAACTTTTCTGTTTCGACAGTCGTTGGGATTCTGACGTACCCCATTCAGATCGCAGCAGAGGTCATTGTGTACAGGCGGCTTACCATAAAAGAGGAAGAGCCGATTGTCGTCTGATATGCATTCCAACAACAAAAAAAGGCCGGGGAATTCCCCGGCCCTATTTTGTGCAGTTCCTACAATTTCCTGTAACCGAAATAGTTCAAAATTCCCTCGTAGATCGCGTAGGCAAAGGACCACTGGTTGTTTGCGAGAAGCACGGCGTTTTGGGGGTTTGTGAGATAGGCGAGCTCCACGAGCACCGATGGCATGGTGGTCTTGCGCAGGACATAGAGCGAGGAGTTGACCCTTAGGCCGTTGTCCTTTGTGCCAAGGCGGGCCACAATCGCGTCCAGAATATTTCGCCCGAACTGCGCCGCCGTCGATTCGAGCTGGTAGACGTAGACCTCTGTGCCGTTGATGGCCGGGTTTTCGTTTGCGTTGCAGTGGATACTGATGAAGTAGTCGGCCGGCCACTCGTTTGCCATACGAACCCGCTCGGCAAGGCTTGTCGCGACGCTGTCGCCAAGCTGAGTCTCGGGCGTCGGCCGGGAGAGCATGACATCAAATCGGGGGTCCATTTCAAGAAACTGAGCAAGGTAAATCCCGACCTGATATGTGATATCCTGCTCTCTGAGCCCGTTTCCCTCGGCGCCGGCATTGGGGTTTTCGGGATTGTGTCCCTGATCGACAAATATTTTTATCACGTTTGTTGCTGCCATAGTATCACCTCTTAGCCATATTATTGCGAGAGGCATCAATCGTTGACAACTTTGTTGATTTTTTATGTCGCTTTATGATATTCTATGATAAATGAATACAACAAAGTAGAAGGTGCAGCTTCATGGAAAATAAACGCGTATTTCGAAACAGCATGGGCGGCTTCAATAAAGCCGATGTCAGCAAATACATAGGGGAACTCGGACGCAAGGTCGACGCCGAAATCGAGGCGCGCAAGAAGGCCGAGGACGAGGCTGCGGCTGCAAAAAAAGAGCTCGCCGCTGCAAAGGCGGAGAGCTTTGAACTTGCGTCCAAATTCGAGAGTCTGCGGGAAGAGTGCGCCGCCCTGCGGGGAACCAATGAGGCAATGGTGGAAAAAACCCGTACGCACTACGAGGACAAGGTCAAGACCGCGAAGGAGAGCGACGCCCTGTATGCCCGCATCGCTCAGCTTGAGGGTGAACTGCCGGAACTTAAAGAGCGGGCGGCCAAGTATGAGCGCAACGCCATCCACATCGCCGATGCCATGATTTCGGCCAGAGAAGAGTCGGAGCGAATCATCGGCAAAGCCGCAAAGACGGCGTCCGAAATCCGCTCCCAGCTAGCCTCCGAACTTGCCCGGGTGGGGGAAGAGGCTGAAAAGCTGGGCGGACAGTATATGAATATCAAACAGGATGCCTTTAACTGCACCGAGCGGCTACATGCCGTGCTCGATGCGATGTGTGTCGAACTGGATGGGGTGCAGGGCAGGCTGGCACAGCTGCGCAGCGCAATGGAATCCAATCAGGAAAAGACGAAGTGACAGGCCCTATACCTGCCCCGGCATGACAGCCCCCCTAGACCTGCCCCAGCATGTGTTTAATCACCTTAAAATCTTCGTATGTAATCGGCTTTTTGCCCGGGTCCCGAAGCAGCGCCGCCGGATGCAGCGTGGCCGTGATGTCGTAGCCGTCCCGCTTGAACCACAGGCCGTGCTGCTGCATGATTTTGAAGTCCGGGGCAATGAGCTTCATGGCGGCAATTCTGCCCAGACACACGATGACTTTCGGGTGGATGATGTCAATTTGTTCTTCCAGAAAAGGAATACACGCGGCCTCCTCCTCCGGGAGGGGGTCGCGATTTTTCGGTGGGCGGCACTTGACGATGTTGGTGATATAGACCTCGCTGCGCCGCATGCCGAAGGCATCGAGGTAGAGATCGAGAAGCTGTCCCGCACGGCCGACAAAGGGGAGGCCGGTGGCGTCCTCAGTGGCGCCGGGGCCCTCTCCGATGAACATCAGCTTAGCCTGCGGCGAGCCGTCACCGACGACGACATTTGTCCTTGTCTCGCACAGCGCACAGCCGCGACAGGCGCGGCACCTTGCGGTCAGTTCGGTTAAAGGCATTTTTTAAAACCTCCCACTTACAAAAAACGCCCTGCGAGGGCGTTTTTTGCGTATGATGAGTAAGTCTGTAAGCCGGGTTCTGTATTGGACAATCATCTATCTGAGGCTGCGCGTTGCCACGCCGCTCATGCCACCTGCGAGGTACTGACGCCGGGCAAGCGTCGGCCCTAAAGCCGCCCTCTTACGGTGTTGCTCCGGATTGGGTTTACATGGCCGCCAAGTCGCCAAGGCGCCGGTGGGCTCTTACCCCGCCTTTCCACCCTTGCCGGGAAAAAATTCCCGGCGGTATCTCTCTGTTGCACTATCCCTGAAGTCGCCTTCGGTGGGCGTTACCCACAATCCTGCCCTGCGAAGCCCGGACTTTCCTCATGCGCGGCCTTTCGGCAATGCGCACGCGACTGTCTGCCTTACTCGTACGATTCATTTTAGCGCATGCGGCACTCCTTGTCAAAGGGAATTTCCAGGTTATATTGAAATGGAGCCCGAAATTATATATAATACATAGAGTAATTCGGAGGATATGAGATATATGAATCAGAAAATTTTGGATTTTTACGCCGGACTTTCCGGCAAGAAAGTGACGGTGCTCGGCATCGGGGTCAGCAACACCCCGCTTGTCAGAATGCTTGTCGCCCACGGGGCCAAGGTTTCGGCACGCGATAAGAACCCCCGTTGTCCCGCCGCAAAAGAGCTTGTCGAGCTTGGGGTCGACACAAAATTCGGCCCCGATTATCTCGACGACCTTGACGCCGAGCTTATTTTCAAAACGCCCGGAATGCGGTTTGACCTGCCGGAGCTTGAAGCGGCACGCGGCCGCGGAACCGCCATTACCTCGGAGATGGAGGTCTTTTTCGACCTGTGTCCCTGCAAGCTTATCGCAGTGACCGGCAGTGACGGCAAGTCGACCACGACAACGCTCATATCCGAACTGCTTAAAGCGGGCGGGTACACAGTCCATGTCGGGGGGAACCTCGGTAAGCCGCTGCTCCCGGAAATCGAGACCATAAAGCCCAGCGATATCGCCGTGCTGGAGCTATCGAGCTTTCAGCTTCATACCATGCGCAAGAGCCCGCAGGTGGCGGTCGTGACAAATCTGTCCCCCAACCACCTTGACATCCACCGCTCCATGGAGGAATATGTGGACGCCAAGCGCAACATCTTCCGGTATCAGGGAAAGGACGATACGCTCGTTTTGAATTACGACAACGAGATCACCCGGTCGTTTATACCGGAGGCAAAGGGACGGGTGGTCACCTTCGGAAAGGCGGGCGACTACCACACCGATGAAGCCCACAACATCTACCACAAGGGCGCATTGCTGCTGAGCCGCAGCGAAGTGCTGCTGCGGGGGGATCACAACATCGAAAACTATATGGCGGCCATCGCCGCCGTGCGCGACCTGGTGGACGACTGTGCGATCCATACGGTCGCAGCAAATTTTAAGGGGCTGGCCCACCGGCTGGAGCTTGTGCGCACCGTGGACGGGGTAAACTATTACAATGACTCCATAGCCTCAAGCCCAACCCGCACCATGGCATGCTTAAACGCCTTTGAGCAAAAGCCCATCATTTTGGCCGGCGGCTACGACAAGAAAATTCCCTTCGACACGCTGGGCGAAGCCATCGTAAGGCAGGCGAAGGCCATCATTTTAGTCGGCGCCACAGCGGATAAAATCGCAGCGGCAATTGACGCTGCCGGCGGGGGCATTCCGGTTTTACGCAAAGCCAATATGGCGGAAGCCGTCGCGGCGGCGCGGGAGATGGCCACTCCCGGCGATGACGTCGTGCTGTCGCCTGCCTGCGCAAGCTTTGATCTGTATCAGAATTTCGAAGAACGGGGTAACATCTTCAAGCAAATTATCATTGCCCTTTAGATACGACAAGACGAGGTGAAAGAATGGATATGAAAGAAGTCCTGTTTGAGCTGTCGGCACTGTCCGGCATCTCGGGCATGGAAGACAGGCTGTCCGCGAGGGTTGAAGAACTCTTTAAGCCCTATGCCGACAAGATCGAGACCGACGCACTTTTCAACGTCGTCGCCACAAAGCTGGCCGAAAACCCGACTGAGGAGACGCTGCTCCTCGACGCCCACACGGACGAGATCGGCCTAGTGGTCACCGGCGTTACGGACGAGGGCTTTTTGAAGTTCGACAATCTCAACGGCGTCGACCGGCGGACGATTCTGGCGACCGAGGTGACGGTACACGCCGAAAGCGGGGACTACTACGGCATTGTGACGACGGTTCCGCCGCACCTTCTAAAGCCGGAGGATTTTGAGAAGACACCAACCTTTGATACGCTTTATATCGACGTCGGCTTTGGCCCTGAAAAGGCCAAGGAGCTCTTTTCGGCCGGCAACTTCATCACGCTGCGCCAGACCCCGACAAAACTGCTCGGCAACATTATAACCGGCAAGACTTTTGACGACCGCAGCTCGGTCGCCGCGATTTGGGGACTTTTCAAGGCGCTGCGCGATGTGAAGCTCCCATTTAATCTCGTGGCACAGCTGTCGGCGCAGGAGGAGACGGGTCTGCGCGGCGCAAGGGTCTGCGCCCACCGGGCACATCCGACCGAGGCCATCGCAATTGATGTGAACCACGCGTTTATTCCGGACTGCCCCAGAGAGCGCACGGTCATCATGGGCAAGGGACCGGCTTTGACCTATGCGCCGATACTCGACCGCGCCATGACCGACCGGCTGCGGGAGGTCGCCAAAGAGGCCGACATACCGCTGCAGATTGAGGTCGGCAGCGGCACGACCGGTACCAATTCCTTCGCCATCTTCAACACGGGGATGGGCGTCAGGACGGCCCTCATCTCCATTCCGCTCAAATATATGCACTCAGTGGTCGAGACTTTAGACTTTTCCGACGTGAAAAATACGACCCGGCTGCTGAAAGAGTATGTGATGTACAAAAAGGAGGCGATGGAGAGTGCTCGATAATCTGAAAAAGCTCTGCGCCGCCCGCGGTGTCACCGGCGACGAGACCGAAGTTGCGGCCCTTATCAAAGAGCTTGCGGCACCCTATGCCGACGACATCCGGCAGGACGTCCTTGGCAATGTCATCGCTTTCAAAAAGGGAGAAAGCAGCGACAAAAAAGTCATGGCATGCGCCCATATGGATGAGGTCGGCTTTTATATCAACTATATCGTCGACGAGGGAATGCTGAAATTCACCGCCGAAGGCATGGACCGCCGCGTTGTCAACGGCCGCCGTGTTCTCATCGGCAAGGACCGCATTCCGGGCGTCATCGGGACAAAGCCAATCCACCTCCAGTCGGAGAAAGACAGGGCGACTGCTCCGGACATCAAGCAGCTCTATATCGATATCGGCGCAAAGGACAAAGCTGAGGCCGAAAAGCATGTGTCGATTGGGGACACGGCGATCTTCGACTCCGCCTTTGTGGAGTTTGGAGACGGCAAAATCAAGGCCCGAGCACTCGACGACCGTGCCGGCTGCTGCGCACTGCTCGAAGCTATGAAAGAGAGGCCTGCCTACGACACCTACTACCTCTTCTCCGTTTTAGAGGAGTCGGGCAGCCATGGGGCAAAAGTCGCAGCCGAATGTATCAGACCGGACTACGCCATTGTGATTGAGACAACGAGCTGCGCCGACTTTCTTGAGGAGCGGGAGTGGAACCGTTCGACGACCGTAGGCGGCGGCGCCGCCGTTTATCTGATGGAGTCTTCCGCCTATTACAAGCGCGAAACGGTCGAAAAAATCACATCAACTGCCAATGCAAAGGGGATCAAGTGGCAATATAAGACAATCACGGTCGGCGGAACCGATGCCGGTGTCATACAGCGGGGCGGCTTAGGCGCTGAGGTTATGACCATCGCGACGCCCTGCAGGGATTTGCACTCCGGCGCATGCACAATCGACTATTCGGATTTTGAGGCTGTCGCGGCGCTGCTCCGAGCGCTGCTCGACACCAAGTTTTGAGGAGGTAGGCAATGGAACTTTTAAAAAGAATGATCGATACACTCTCGGTCACCGGCAACGAGGAAAAGCTGGCCGAGCTCATCATTTCAGAGGTTACGCCCTATGTCGACCGCGTTAACACGGACATCATGGGCAACGTCATCGCCTTCAGAAAAGGCAAAAGCGAAAAGAAGCTCATGCTGTCGTCCCATATGGACGAGATCGGCTTCATGGTGACCCACATCGACAAGGATGGGTTTATCCATTTCGGAAAAGTCGGCGGGCTTTACCCGCTGCACATCGCAAGCTGCCCCGTCATCTTCAAAAACGGCACCCGCGGCGTTTTAATGTATGAGTCCAAGGTTGAGACCAAGGATCTGACCATGGACAACTTCTATATCGATATCGGTGCCGCCTGCAAAGAAGAGGCTGAGAAATATGTGCAGCCGGGCGATGTGGCCGGCACTTACGGCACGGTCTTTGACTGCGGGGATCACCGGATGGCCGGCAAGTCGATGGACGATAAAATCGCCTGCTATATTCAGGTTATGGCCATCCGGCGCATGACTGAGCAGCCGGCGTACGACACTTATTTTGTGTTTTCCACCCAGGAGGAGGTCGGCCTGCGGGGCGCGACGACAGCCGCCTACCAGATCGAACCGGATTATGCCATCGCTCTGGACGTGACCGGGGTCGGCGACGAGCCAGGTCAGAAGAGCCCCAACGCCGTGAAGCTCGGCAGCGGTGCCGCCGTCAAGGTGCGGGACGCCAGCATCGTCTGCTCGCACAAGATGGTGGACCATCTGGTCGACCTCGCCAAAGAGAAGGGGATTCCCTATCAGTTGGAGGTCTTAATGTACGGCGGAACCGACGCCGGCGCAATCCACCTGACCAAGGGCGGCGTCGTTACCGGCGGCATCTCCATCCCGTCGCGGTATATCCATTCGCCTGTCGAAATGGTCGACAAACGGGATGTGGAGGCCTGCATCAACTTGCTGCTTGCCGCCGTATCCAACGAGCTGAAATGATCCGACACTACGCACATGCCGACCTGCCCGCCGTCAAGGCGGCGCTTACGGACGAGCCGGACAAGCTGGCGCTGCTTACAACTTATCTCCAAGTCACCGACATGCTATATTTTGACCTTTGGCTGTCGGACAACCTCGACGTCATCATCTTTCGCAGCTACGGCAGTTTTTATATCAAGCTTTCCCAGACGGCCGACCTTGACGAAGTGGTGCTCTTTTTGCAGTTCATGCCGCTGATCGGCTCGCTTTGCGGCTCGGCGGACTGCATGGAGGCACTGGCCATCCGGCTGCCCGGGGTCAGAGGAACTGCAATGATGGTTACAGCCATTCTTAATACACCTGACAAGCTGCGCGACATTGAGCTCGATGTGACGCGTGCCACGTCTATTGCCGACCTGCGGCTTGTCTATTCGCTCTTGTCGGCGGAGCACGTGCAGGGCCTTGCGAAGTTTGATGACTACTGCTTTACCCGCAGGTCGCTGACTAAAGGCGGACTTGGCCGAACACTTTCACTTATCCGCGGCGAGGAAGTGTACGCGACGGTCTCGACGTCGGCCGAGACCGAACGGTACGCCCTCATTGCCGATGTCGTCACAAACGCGAAATACCGCAGGCAGGGGCTTGCGGCGGCACTTGTCTCAAGCCTTTGCCGG
Source organism: Oscillospiraceae bacterium (assembly GCA_963662765.2). Taxonomy (GTDB): domain Bacteria; phylum Bacillota; class Clostridia; order Oscillospirales; family Feifaniaceae; genus DATMXT01. Next base: position 77,366 of record CAXXUP010000005.1, on the reverse strand, counting down.
GAGCTTCTTGCAGAGGGCAAGACGGCAGTCGTGACCTACACGACGACCGAAGCCGGCAGGCTGTATGAGTCGCTCGGATTTAGGCCTGCCGGGACCGGCACGCTACTCTATTTTGGATGAGGTAATTATGGAGCTCTATCCCGATTTCCCTTTTTCACCCCGCCTGCTTGAAGCCGCTGCCCGCTGCGAAGATAAGCTGGCTGAACGCTTTACAGAGGTGGAAGCGACAGCCCGGTACAATTCGCAGAAAGTGCATGCGGCCTTTATCGGCGCCAGAGTCAGCGAAACCCACTTTATCGCAACAACGGGCTACGGATACGGCGACCGGGGCCGCGACGTCATCGATGAGGTCTACGCCCGCATCTTCAAGGCCGAGGCGGCTTTGGTGCGCCACTTCATGCTGTCGGGCACCCATGCCCTTACAACGGCGCTGTTTGGCATCCTCCGCCCGGGGGACACCATGCTGTCGGTTGCCGGAAAGCCCTACGATACGCTTGACAAGGTGATCGGCTTTACAGGAGCATCCGGTTCACTCATGGACTTTGGCATCCGGTACGCCGAGGTTTTGCTTGCGGACGGCAGGCTTGATTATGCCGCTATTGAGACGGCGCTTGCGGCAAAGCCGAAAATAGCCTACCTGCAGCGCTCTCGCGGATACGCGCCCCGGCCGTCCATTTTCATATCGGAGATTGAACAAGTTGCGCATCTTGTCCACGCCGTCAGCCCCGATACGATTTTCATGGTCGACAACTGCTATGGTGAGTTCGTTGAGCGAATGGAACCCATCGAGGTCGGCGCCGACCTCATCGCGGGGTCACTCATCAAAAACCCGGGCGGCGGAATCGCCGACTGCGGGGGCTACATCGCGGGGCGCGAGGACCTTGTCACCATGTGCGCCGGACGGCTCACTTCACCCGGACTTGGGCGTGAGGTCGGCGCCTCGATCGGGCAAAACCGCCCCATTTTGCAGGGCATCTACTATGCGCCGGAAGTGACGGCAAACGCCTTAAAGACCGCCATTTTCGCCGCTGCACTGTTTGAGGAGCTCGGGTTTTCGTGTTCGCCCCGCTGGTGCGACGGTCGGACCGATATTGTGGAGCAGATCATGCTCCAAACACCCGAAAAACTGGTCGCCTTCTGTCAGGGCATCCAGGCGGGGTCTGCCATCGACTCCTTTGTCACACCGGAGCCCTGGGACATGCCGGGCTATACCTCACAGGTCGTCATGGCCGCAGGTGCCTTTGTAGCCGGGTCTTCGATCGAATTGTCGGCCGACGGGCCATTACGCGAGCCCTACTGTGCATTCATGCAGGGCGGAACCAACTATGACAACGCCATCATCGGTGTACTTAAAGCCGCGGAGGGCATCTTATGATCGTCCTCGGGGTGGACCCTGGCATCGCCTCGGTTGGGTATGGTGTCATCGAATACAAGTCGAGCAAGTTCAAAGCCCTTGAATACGGGACTTTCCACACGGCGGCGGGGGAGAGACATTCGCGCAGGCTCCTTGAAATATACGAGTTCCTGCGCACACTCGCTTCAAAATATCCGATCGACGCCATGTCCCGTGGAGCAGTTGTTTTTTTCAAACAACGTAACAACCGGCATTCCGGTCGCCCAAGGGCGGGGTGTCATCCTTCTGGTGGGGGAGCAGTGCGGGTTTACGGTGGCCGAATATACGCCGGTACAGGTCAAACAGGCCGTCGTCGGCTACGGCCGGGCCGAGAAAAGCCAGGTGCAGCAAATGGTGAAGTCCCTGCTGGGGCTCACCGAGCTGCCGCGCCCGGACGACACGGCAGATGCGCTTGCGGTCGCCATCTGTCACGCGCACACGGCAGGGAGCCTGCTGTCGAGATTATAATCACAAAAACTCCGGCATAGATATTTCCAAAGAGGGTGGTGAAGGCATGTACGCATATATCAAAGGAACGCTGACTGCATTCAGCGGGTCCCACATGGTGGTGGAAGCAGGCGGTGTCGGGTATAAGCTTCTGACCTCCTATGGAACATTAAAACAGCTCCCGGCAAAAGGCAGCGAAATAACGGCATACACCTATTTGAACGTCCGGGAAGACGCACTGGATTTGTTCGGGTTTTACACCGAAAGCGAGCTTGAATGCTTTAAAATGCTGACCACCGTCACCGGCGTCGGCCCCCGCGTGGCACTGTCGATTTTATCGGAGGTGTCACCGGAACAATTTGCCATTGCCGTCGTCACAAAGGATACAAAGCGGCTCACCATGGCGGCAGGTGTGGGAAATAAACTGGCGCAGCGCATCATCTTGGAGCTGACCGACCGCATTAGCAAAGAGCAGCTGACTTCATCCGGGCCCACGGTGGGCGGTAAGCGGTCGGCGCTTACCGTCGGCAGCGAGACCGATGAGGCTGTGTCGGCGCTGGTCGTGCTGGGATATTCCCAGGGTGAGGCCCTGGGGGTCATCCGCAAGGCGGATACACAGGGGATGGCAGTCGAGGATATCATAAAAATGGCCCTTCGGGAGCTCATAAAATAGGGACGGTGAGCGGATGTCGAAAACTAACGGATATGAACGGGACCAAAGCGAAGATCCCGGCTTTGAAATTGACCTTGACAACAGGCTCGTGACCCCGAGCGACATGCCGGAGGACGGGTCATACGAACGCAGCCTGCGTCCCCGCAGGCTTGATGAGTACGTGGGGCAAACCCGCAGCAAGGACAACCTGCGCGTCTTCATGCAGGCCGCCAAAACGCGGGGAGAGCCACTCGACCATGTGCTGCTGCATGGCCCGCCAGGCCTTGGCAAGACAACGCTGGCCGGCATCATCGCCGCCGAAATGAACACCAATATGCGGGTGACCTCGGGCCCCGCAATTGAAAAGCCCGGCGATCTTGCGGCCATGCTGACAACCCTTGAAGAGAACGAAGTGCTCTTCATCGACGAGATCCACCGCCTGTCCAGAACGATAGAAGAGGTGCTCTACTCGGCCTTAGAGGACTTTGCAATCGACATCATCCTCGGCAAAGGTCCGTCGGCTCGTTCAATTAGGCTCGATTTGAACCATTTTACGCTGATCGGCGCGACGACGCGCTTTGGGCAGTTGTCGGGGCCCCTGCGCGACCGCTTTTCAGTGCTGCTTAAACTCGACCCCTACACTGTGCCGGAGCTTGTCGCCATTGTCAACCGCTCGGCCGGCGTACTCGGCATCCCCATCGAGCCCGACGGTGCGGCCGAAATCGCGTCGCGTGCCCGCGGAACTCCGCGAATTGCAAACAGACTCTTAAAGCGGGTGCGCGACTTTGCGCAGGTGGAGGGCGGCGGCGTCATCAACGAGGCCATCGCCCGGTCAGCCCTGACCCGGCTTGAAGTCGACGAACTGGGGCTCGACAGCCTCGACAAGCGGATACTAACTTCGATCATTGTCAATTACGGCGGAGGTCCGGTGGGGCTCGACACGCTGGCCGCCACCGTCGGCGAGGAAGCCATCACCATTGAAGAGGTCTATGAGCCGTATTTGCTCCAGATCGGATTTTTGACCAGAACGCCGCGCGGACGGTGCGTGACGCGGCTCGTATACGACCATCTCGGCATCCCATTTCCCGCGGCCGGGTCTGCGCAGATTACTTGGAGGTGACACGATAACAATGGCACTAAAGTTTGGAACCGATGGCGTACGCGAAGTTGCGGGACCCGCCTTGACCCCCGAATTTGCCATGAAACTCGGTCAGGCGGCGGGCGCCGCACTTGCCCCAGCAAGGGGCGGCAAAATTCTCATCGGCAAGGACACCCGAATCTCCTCCGACATGCTGGAATCAGCACTTGCGGCGGGCCTGTGCTCAGTCGGTGTCGATGTCGTGCTGCTCGGCGTCATCGCGACGCCTGCCGTAGCCTTTTTGATGAAGCGCTACGGCGCATGCGCCGGCATCATGGTGTCGGCCTCCCACAATCCCTTTGAGTATAACGGCATCAAACTATTCGGTTCAGACGGCGCAAAGCTGTCGGATCTTGAACAGGACCGGCTGACAAAGCTTGTGGAGGATGAGCACTTTCCCGAAAGCCGCGCATCCGGAAAAGAGATCGGGCGGGTATTTTACGCCAAAACGGCCGCCGAGGAATATGTCGACCATCTATGCGAAGTGGCCGGATGCGAGTTCTCCGGCTTAAAAGTGGTGTTTGACGCCGCAAACGGCTCCGCGTCGGCGACAATCGAAGCGCTGGCTGATCGGCTTGGACTTGAAGCAGTCTACATAAACATTTCGCCTGACGGGGTGAACATCAACCATTACTGCGGCTCCACCCACCCCGAAAGGCTGTGCGAAGCGGTTTTGGCTCAAAAGGCCGATGTCGGTATCGCGTTTGATGGGGATGCCGACCGCGTCATCGTGGTCGATGAGAAGGGGATCGTGCAGGACGGCGACAAACTGCTCGCCATATTTGCAGACTACATGGCTGGACAGGGCAGCCTAAAGGGTGGCACCGTTGTCGCAACGAATATGAGCAACATGGGACTTGCCGGCTTTTGCAAAGAGCGCGGCCTCCAGTTTGTCACCACCGCAGTCGGTGACCGGCATGTCATGGCGGCCATGGAGCAGGGCGGGTACAATCTCGGCGGTGAGCAGTCGGGACACCTCATCCTGCGCGACCACTCTCCGACCGGGGACGGTCAGCTTGCGGCTATCTTTTTGCTGAAAATTCTCCACGAGAAGGGCTGCCTGCTTTCGGCGCTTGCCGGTACCATGGAGCAGTATCCCCAGGTCGGCATTGCCGTGAAAGTCAAAGGGCCCACAAAGGAAGTCTTTGAAGAAGCACCAAAGTATCGGACGGCCATCGGAAAGGTCAAAGAGAAGCTGGGTGAAGAGGGCAGGGTGGTCGTGCGAAAGTCCGGAACCGAGTCCGTCATCCGGGTGATGGTCGAAGGACGGGATTATGATCTTGTGCAAAGTCTTGCCTCGGGCATTGCAGAGCTGCTCAGAGAAATCGACGCGGAAAATCCGGCGTAAATTCTCTAAATTTATATGAAAAAGGATTGACCTGAGCCTAAGTGTATGCTATTATGTATATACCTCGGCTTGGGTCTTTTTTTTTGTGCCCAAAAGAGGAAGAAAACTACCCCATAGGATCATTTGCGGGGAAGAGTGTTTCGATAACAGGAGGTATCAAATGAGAGTAAAAATCACCTTGGCGTGCACCGAATGCAAACAGAGAAACTACGACACAATGAAGAACAAGAAGAACACCCCCGACAGGATTGAGCTAAAAAAGTACTGCCGGTTCTGTAAGAAGCACACGGTCCACAAGGAGACCAAGTAGTGCTGTTTAGGAGGTAAAAAATGGCTGAGAATACAGCGCCCGCTACGCCCAAAAAGAGCAAAGTGAGCAGACCAAACCTCTTTGCCCGCTTTGGAAAGTTTCTGAAAGATACCAAAAGCGAAGTAAAAAAGATTGTCTGGCCCACTAAGTCTCAGATCATCAATAACACAATTGTTGTTGTTGTTATGATTGTCCTTATAGGCGCATTTATTGCGCTTGTTGACGCCATCTTCACTTACGGACTCGGCCTGCTCTTAGGCCTTGCCGTATAGAGAAGGAGTTTTAGGTATGTCAGAAAGCGCCAAGTGGTATGTGGTACACACCTATTCCGGTTACGAGAATAAAGTGATGACCAACCTTGAAAAGACGGTTGAAAACCGGAAGCTGCACGACCTGATAATGGACGTGCGGGTGCCGACCGAGACAGTCACCGAGATCAAGGACAACGAAACCAGAGAAGTAAAGCGCAAGCTTTTTCCGGGCTATGTCCTTGTCAAAATGGTCATGAACGATGAGAGTTGGTATGTCGTGCGGAATATCCGCGGAGTCACGGGCTTTGTAGGCCCCTCCTCGAAGCCGGTTCCGCTTTCTCCGGAAGAAGTGGCAAAGCTTGACGTCGGAACCCACTCCATCGAGGTCAGCTACAAGATCGGTGATGTCGTTCGCATCAGCGACGGCCCCTTGAGCGGATACCTTGGACAGGTTGAGGCAATCGAAACGGAAAATAATCTTGTTCGTGTCGTTGTGTCCATGTTCGGACGAGAGACCCCGATCGAGCTCACGCTTGGTCAGGTCGAAGCCGAGTAGTTTCTATGTTTATTAGGAGGTGCCAATAATGGCTCAAAAAGTAGTTGGATATGTAAAACTTCAGATTCCGGGCGGAAAGGCGACTCCCGCCCCGCCCGTAGGCCCGGCGCTTGGTCAGCACGGCGTCAATATTATGGCTTTCACCAAGGAGTTCAACGAGCGTACGAAGAACGATGTGGGCTACATCATCCCTGTCGTCATCACGGTCTACTCTGACCGCTCTTTCTCCTTTATCACAAAGACTCCGCCGGCGGCAGTCCTGATTAAAAAGGCCGTCAACATCGAAAGCGGTTCCGGAGAGCCCAACAAGACCAAGGTTGCATCGATCACCAAGGAGCAGATCCGGAAAATCGCTGAAACCAAGATGCCCGATTTAAACGCCGCCTCCGTCGAGGCTGCCATGAGCATGATCGCCGGAACTGCCCGCAGCATGGGCGTAACGGTTACGGAGTAAATCCAAGTCAGTGGGAGGGTAAGACCCGTCACCACACACAGGAGGAATAGTTGTGAAAAGAGGAAAAAAGTACCAGGACAGCGTTAAGCTGTATGATAAACTGTCACTGCTCGAACCGAACGATGCGCTGAAGCTCGCCGTTTCCACGGCCAAGGCCAAGTTTGACGAGACTGTTGAGGTCCACGTCAAGCTGGGTGTCGACTCTCGCCATGCAGACCAGCAGGTCCGCGGCGCTGTCGTTTTGCCGCACGGCACCGGAAAAAAGGTTCGCGTCCTTGTTTTTGCCAAGGGTGAGAAGCTCGACGAAGCCCAGCGGGCCGGCGCCGAGTACTACGGCGGCGACGACATGGTGGCTAAGATCACCGGAGAAAACTGGTTTGATTTCGATGTGGTCATCGCGACTCCCGACATGATGGGCGTCGTCGGCCGTCTTGGTAAGCTGCTCGGCCCCAAGGGTCTCATGCCAAACCCCAAGGCCGGCACTGTGACCATGGACATCAGCCGTGCCATCACCGAGGCCAAGGCCGGTAAGATTGAGTACCGCCTTGACAAGACCAACATCATTCATTGCCCGATTGGGAAGGCGTCTTTTGGCGAAGAGAAGCTTCTCGACAACTTCTCGACACTGCTCGGCGCCATTGTCAAGGCAAAGCCGGCAGCCGCCAAGGGTCAGTATATCAGGAGCTGCGTCATCGCTTCGACGATGGGCCCCGGTATCCGCATCAACCCGGCCAAGGTTGTTGAATAAAAAATGTGGCTCCCGGGTTTACCGGGAGCCTTTTTTTATGTCCGCCAAGGGGTTTTTGTTCATCGCATCCCGAACGCCCTCGTTTGAGACGTGCGTATAAATCTGGGTAGTGTTGAGCTGCTCGTGGCCAAGCACCTCTTTCAGGGTGCGCACATCGACGCCCTCTTGGAACATCAAAGTGGCCGCCGTGTGGCGCAGCTTGTGGGTGGAATATCCTTTGTCGCCAAGGCCTGTCACTGAAAGATGCTTTTCAACCAGCTTCTGGACTGCGCTGCGGCCGATACGTCGGTTTTGCCCGCTTAAAAAGAGCGCATTGCGGCTTTGGGCCTCGACCCCGTCGACCGGCCGCACTTTCAAGTAGGTCTTTACCGCGTCCATACAGGCGGGATTGAGGTAAATCATGCGCTCTTTGTCACCCTTGCCTTTGATTTTTGCGCTGCCACCCACAAAATCAATATCGGTGATGTTCATGCCAACCAGTTCGGCCAGTCGCATGCCGCAGTTTAAGAAGAGCGTCAAAATCGCGTAGTCCCGAATGCGGTTTCGGCCGCTGATGCCGCCAAGCAGCGTCTGTGCCTCCTCAAGGGTCAGGTGGACCGGTAGCGCGGTGCGGATTTTCGGCGCCTCGAGGGCGGCGGTCGGGTTTTCATCGATGAGGTGCATCCTCGTCGACATATATCCGAAATAGGACTTGAGGGTCGAGACCTTCCGTGCGCGGGTGGTGTTGTTGTCCTCCCTCGTACGGGCAAGATAGTTCAAGAATTCGTAGATGTCGGAGAGCGTGACGGACTTGACAAAATCAATGTCAAGTTCCGATATGTCGATCTCGTCCATCTCTGAAGACGCGGGAACCAGTTTCCTTACCCGCATGACAAAGCGGAAAAACATACGTAAGTCAAGTCCATACTCATCGACCGTCAGGCTAGACCGACCCTTGATGGTCTCCATATAAGTTAGAAAGTTCCGTATGACAGGGGGGTATTTTGGATCCATGAATCAGCCGTCCTTTCTCAAAATGCAAAGCCCGGTAGGGGAGTTGTCGATTTATGCGACCGACACGGCCGTTGTTGGCATCTCGTTTGAACTGCCGGAGTCGCAGCGTCGTATGTTGCGGTACATAAAACAGTATTACGGTGAACCGGTCATGGCAGAGAACCGAATCCTCATCTCTGCCGGAAGAGAAATTTGTGAATATTTTAACAAAAAGAGAAGGGGATTCACCGTTCCAACGGAGTACAAGGGGACACCGTTTCAGCATCGGGTGTGGGAGACATTGTACCGGGTGCCATACGGAGAGTTCCTGACATACGGAGAGCTTGCACGGCGCGCCGGTGTGCCGGATGCGCCGCGTGCCGTGGGCGCTGCTTGCGGAGCTAATCCGGTATCGCTGATTATCCCATGCCACAGGGCTGTCGGCGCTGACGGAAGCCTCACAAAGTTTGGCGGCGGACTTCCTGCAAAGCGTGCGCTGCTGCAGCTTGAGGGACACGCGGTAGACGGTGGAAATTATAAAATTCTTTGAAATCCGGATGGCACTGAGAAAAGACTAAACAAAAATGCTGTGCAGGCTGTCCAGGGAGCCAAATCGACACCGGGAGGCTTTCGAAGGTACAAGCTCCTTTTTCGGGTATTTTCCGGATTTGCCTCTTCTCTCATTTCTACAAAATTTTTATTTTGTAGAAAATGCTGACCTGATCATACCACGTCCCCTTTTGCCTGTCAACCGTATTTTTCACTTTTTCCCGGCAAGACTAAGCGTATGATTAATTGTGCCGCGAACTGCAAACATCAAGTGGACGGCTACTGTGCACTGCACACGGCGGTCCCTATTGCTGTCGCCTCAGACGGCGGATGTCCATATTATGAGAGTCAGGATGCCTAATGCGGCATCCTGACTTTTTTAAGCGTCATTTCTCTGCTTTGTCAACCGGCCTGATTGCGATCTCAATTGCCTCTCCGATATTCTTCACGGCGTATATCGTGGCTCCCTCGATTGCACGCTTTGGCCTGTTTGCAAACGGGATGACAAATTTTGTATAGCCGAGCCGCATAGCCTCGCTGACACGGGCAGCGACGTTTCGAACCGACCGCAGCTCCCCTACCAGCCCCACTTCTCCGAAAACGATGAGGTTCTCGATCACGGGCCGGTCGAAATAGCTCGACGCGCATGCGAGTACGGCCGCAAGGTCGCTTGACGGCTCCGTGAGTTTCAGCCCGCCAATGACGTTGCAGTAGGCGTCGCAGGTGGATAGCTTCAAGCCTGTCCGCTTTTCAAGGACGGCAAGCAGCATGGTCAGCCGGTTGTAGTCGATGCCGTTGGCCATTCTGCGGGCGGTTCCAAGGTATGTCTGGTTGATCAGGCCCTGCACTTCGGCAAGAATGGGCCTCGTTCCCTCATATACACAGACCATGCAGGTGCCGGCGACGTTTTCCGGCCGACCGGAGAGCAGTGCGGCAGAAGGGTTCGGAACCTCAATCAGCCCTTCCTCGCCCATCTCGAAGATCCCGATTTCATTCGTGGAGCCAAAACGGTTTTTTACCGCCCGTATGATGCGGTAAGTCAGGTTTTTGTCCCCTTCGAAATACAGGACCGTATCGACGATGTGCTCCAGCATCTTGGGACCTGCGATTGTGCCCTCCTTGTTCATATGCCCGATGAAAACAATTGCGATTTCACGGCTTTTCGCTGTAGCAATCAGGGCTGCGGCGCAGTCCCGTATCTGGGAGGGGTTTCCGGGCAGCGAGGTCAGCTCGCTGTTGTACATGGTCTGAATGGAGTCGATAAAGACGATATCCGGCTTCAGGTTCTCAATTGCCAGGTCGACCGCCTGCAGCTCGGTATCGGTCAGCAGCAGCAAATTTTCCGTCGTGACGCCGAGGCGCACGGCCCGCATTTTAATTTGCCGGCGGGACTCTTCGCCCGACACATAGAGCACTTTTTGCGTTTTTCCGAGCGTCTCGCAGATCTGCAAAAGCAGGGTCGATTTTCCAATTCCCGGATCGCCGCCAAGCAGCGTCACCGAGCCTTTGACCATTCCGCCGCCGAACACCCGGTCTAGCTCCGAAAGCCCGGTCGATATCCGGTTTTCCTCATCACTGCAATATACGTCGGAAGACAGCGGTGCCGCGCGCTGAGGCACACCCCCACCCCGCCTCCCCGACCTACTCGGGGCCTGCTCCGGCAGCCGGGTCTCCTCCACCATGGTGGAGAATTCGCCGCAGGAAGGGCATTTGCCATACCACGTTATGCTCTCGTAGCCGCAATTTCCGCAAACATACACGGTTTTAGGTTTTGCCACTGTTTTCACGTCCCCATATCGTAAAATGAGTCGATCCCGTCGGCGATGCACTCGGCAAGGGAGGCCTGGTAAGGATCGGAGGTCAGCATCAGCGCCTCCGCTGCGTTTGACAAAAAGCCGCATTCCACAATGACGGCCGGCATTTCGAGGTTTTCGAGCAAATAGATATCCCGGTCGGCGGGCTTTGACTGACGGGTGTTGTCCGGCTGAAGGCCCTCGCGGATGCCGGTCTGAATTTTCTCGGCCAGCACTCCGGAGTTTTCACAATTATCGGAAAAAAACACTTGGCTCCCGCAGTATTTCGCAACGGCAAACTTATTCATGTGAATGCTCACCAGGATGCCCTCGGGGTGTTCTTTCGCAATTTTAACCCGTGCACTCAAATCGGCCGGCTTGCCGGTTTTACCCTCGTCCTGAAGCGCGTAATCCCCCTCACGGGTCATCACAACCGTATAGCCACGCTGCAGCAGGATGAGCTCGAGCTTTTTCGCAACCTGAAGATTCAGCGTTTTTTCCAAGATCCCGGAGCGGGACTGAGCGCCGCCGTCAAATCCCCCGTGTCCGGCGTCGAGGACGACAACCCTTTCCGGGTCCTTGTAAATCTGAACCGGAATATCCCGCGAAAAATATAAGGCTGCTCCGATTAGGGCCGCAGCGGCAACAAGGACGGCATAGCGGTACGGCATAAAGCGTCTTCTCATATCATCACCCGTACACTTTATTCAGCCGGATGACGCCGTATGCTATTCCTTACAGGGCCGAAAAACCCTATATTCGCCTATTCAAAGGACCCCAAAAACTTCAGTACTCAATTCCCCGTCGGGCCGATATGCCCCGCTCATACGGGTGTTTTTTGCAAACGAATTCTGTATAGTAGTCGGCCGCCTCAATGAAGCGTTTCGAGGGATTTCTGCCGGTCAGCACCACTTCGCAGGCGGCTGTCTTTATCATCTCCAGCAGGCGTTTTTCGTCAATAAGACCGAGGCCTACTGCATCAAGCGCCTCGTCGAGAATGAGCAAGCCGCAGGTGCGGGCAGATACCGCCGACTGGGCGGCCGCAAGCTCGGCGTCGATCTCTTTAGCGAGGCGCCCTTTCTCCTCACCGGAGAGGGTGTGATAAAAACCGTGCGGACTCTCGGCATTATATACCTCGATGCCCGCAACATGGCGGACAGCGGCAATTTCGCTGCTGTCCGAGCTCTTCAAAAACTGTATGATGAGGACATGTCCGCCGCTTCCGGCAAACCTGAGGGCCAGTCCAAAAGCCGCGGTCGTCTTGCCTTTGCCGTCGCCGGCATACAGATGGTTCACCGTATCACCTACGCCCTGGGATGATATTTCGTATAGACATTGCGGAATCTGTCCTTAATGAGCTGAGAATAAATCTGGGTCGTTGCGATGTCAGTATGGCCGAGCATCTCCTGAATCGACTTCAAATCGGCGCCGTTTTCCAGCAGGTGGGCCGCAAAGGAATGCCGAAGCGTTTGGGGTGTCAGGTGGCTGCGGATTCCCGCAGACTGCTAGATACTTCTTTAAGAGTTTCCAAAAACCCTGTCTTGTGAGCCGCTCTCCGGACATGTTGAGAAAAAGCGCGCTGCCGGACTTAGGGGTGGAAAAAATGGGGCGAGCGGTATTCAGGTAATCCACGATAAACCGGACGGCCAGCGGATATAACGGTACAATGCGCTCCTTTTCGCCGGGATGGCAGCGAATAAAACCGATGGAGATATTGACGTCCTCGACATTGAGATCGACAAGTTCCGTGACACGGATGCCGGTGGCATAAAGCACCTCGAGCATGCAGCGGTCGCGAAGTCCTTTGAATTCGGTGATATCGGGTTGCTCAAGCAGCAGCTCAACTTCGGCTTTTGTAAGAATCTGAGGCAGTGCACGCTTGCACTTGTCTCGTTTGACTTCCAAAAACGGATTGCCGGTGACGGCGCCGTTTGACTGCAGATATTTATAAAGCGTATGGATCGAGGCGGATACGCGGGACACCGTGGAAGGTGCCCTTTGTAATTTTGAGCTCGTCAAAATACGTGCTTGCGATGTTGCTCGTCACGTCTGAAAAGGAATATACCCCGTGTTCGTTTGCAAAAACAATAAACTGCAGAATATCCCGTTTATAGGACTGCAGCGTATTATTAGACGAATGTTTTTTTGTTTCGAGGTAAGACATGAACTCTGACAACTGCACTTGCATGTTCTGACTCCCATACGACTTTTGACAACGTTCAATTCATTCAAGACGGCGCAGTAGGACGATGATCCACTTTCCTTTGTCAGAGGGCCCATGATTCCATATTGGACTTGCGAGCCCTGCATCCTTAATAGCGAAAAAATCGGCTGTCCGCTTAATCGTAACGATGAAAGTTGCCGGTTATTAACTTAAAAAAAACTCAGTGACCGCCGAAAACAATAAAAATAAAAGGGCGACCCCAGTGGACGTGATCAAAGTATTTGAAGTTTTGACGAAATCGCTTTTGATTTTTATCTCAGAAAAAACTCTGATAATGGACATTGAAGAAGCGGCACAGGCGCAGCAGAGCAAAATGACGGCCGGGGCGGAAAAAGCGAGAAATGGAATTCCGGTCAAAATCCCTTCGAAGGTTCCCATCGACAGGAGAGACGCCGAACACGCTCCGACAATAAATCCAAAAAAACAGGCTGACATAAAGGCTGCCAGTGCTCCAAGCAGGGAAAAAGAAAAGAAGTAGGCAATCGCAATGGATGCCGCGCAAAGGCGCGTAGGCCCGAGTTCCTGTGCGAGCGTTGATGCGCCGGCCGCGACCGGAGACGACAATGTGTAGGACGTCGCACCGATGACAACCCCAATCGAGTAAACGCCAACGACAAGGCCAAGCAGGTTGCCGGGCTTATTTAAACGCTTTTTTCTTCGCCGCATTTCGTCCTCCGTGACAAAATAATGAATAATTATCAAATGCGGCAAATGGTGTGTATGTATGCAGACATTATACATCTGCACTTTACATAACTATTATGTAATGATCACTATACACCATTAACCCCTAGAAATCAATGGGATTACCTCGAATATTTTAACAAATTATTATCAATTTTATGTAAATCAATTTATGTTAACGCATGGAACTGTTTTCCCCAATATCTAGATTTTGTCAGCGCTTATGTCCATGATTTCGTATATGTGTAAAAGTGTGTGGATTATGTGGATACTTTACATGCAGCTAACATATAAGTCACCTGCGGCGACGTGGGCGGAAATGACTACCGATGCTCCCTCCCAGTGCCGAAGGGATGAGGGTGGTCGCCACGATTCTAAGCAGCGCACTCCCCTTTGGAAAGGACCCGAACAAAATGACGGATAAGATGATTGACAGCAAAAACAGGATGGTTCCCGCCGCCGCACCGGTCAGCACTGCGTTCTTTTCTCCTTTTTTTGCTGCACCGAACCCGCAGTAGGCTGCCACTGCGCTTAGAATCACAATCATTGCTACTTTTTCCGCTGTATCATTGCCCAGTCTTGTCCCGACGGCACTGATCGCCGCCATGAGCAGCAGGAACAGCAAGCAGCCCCTTGGCGGCCACAACTGCGTACCCGCTTTTTTTTTCCATGCGGTTCACTAGTTTCCCTCCTTTTGTGGTTTGTCCCTTGAATGAATTTTATTCTTTTGTCTTGACGTGTAGAACCGGTACGTGATTTCCTCCATATATCATTTACAATAAAAAAGGCACCTGCCGCATTCCATGCGGCAGGTGCTTTCATGCGTACAATTTTACTGCGCGGCTGTATCTCGTGATTCTTTTGCTTGGATACCCCAACGCATGACCCGCAGGCGGGTCTTTTCTGTTCCGGTCTCGATTGTGATGGCGTCGTCCTTTATGTTGACAATACGTCCGATGATTCCGCCGATCGTCACGACACGGTCACCGATCTGAAGATCGGACCGCATTTCTGTAACCGCTTTTTCTTTCTTCTTCTGCGGCACAACCATAAAGAAATACATGATGCCGAGTGTGAGGATGATTACACCAAAACTTCCAAAGCTTCCAAGTGAGCTCGTAGTCATCGCTTGTGACTCCTTTTTTCGTATTTTTTTTGATCATGAATTATCTTACCACATTATCACCGGTTTTGGAAATATTTTTTTCTATTCTCCGGTATCGAAGTGGACGTGGCGTGCGAGACGCTCGTTTTCATAGGTAAAACTGTCGAGCAGGAAGCCGATTCCGCCGAATGTAGGGGTAAAATATTTCTTTTCCTGATTGTAAAAGACGGACTCTTTTTGAGCGCTGTATTGATCGAAGCGACGCGTGCCTGCCCGGACTCCGGTTCCCACTCGTAGACGTAGCAGTTTTTTACGATGCCTGTTTCAAGTACTGTCTCATCTTTGCCGTCTCCATCAATGTCGGCGTTTGTGGCAACACCCGCTACCTCCAAAAGCGACACCGGGACGCCGCCGTCCTCGAGGTGGATCAGCTTCGTGTCACCCGAAGAGTCGATCTGGGCTGTATAGATGTAGTATTCGCCCTCACCCCGATTGAAACAGGCTGCAGCGAGCAGCTGTCCGACGAAACGACTGTGCCAAGCTTAAACAGCTTACCGTCCACTTCGCAGAATGCAGCCGTCTCGCCACCTGTGAGCGGGATTGTGCCAAACCGCATGGTGTCGGTGACGGGCTCCCCTTCCACAGCGAAACTTGTATCGACGATTGCGGCTAGCGGTTCTTCGGCAAAGGGGGCGACAGTGAAGTCGAGCGATATCGGCCACTTTAAAAATGCGGAGGTCACGAACACGCCGCATACGAGCGTGATGATGGTTGTCCGCGTCGTCGATTTGCGTTCGCGCTCTGCGGTCTCTTTTTTTTGCATTTGGGGCCTGTGCGGTACGGCTGTACTTCTTCTTCTTTTTTTCACTGGGCATATCGGCATTACCCCGTCCTTACTTCTCGGTTTGTTACGAAATATATTGTAGCATATAATATTTGAGGATGCAATCATTGTAAATTTGAGTTGCTTTCCTCGGTTGACAGAAGTTAGTTTAGGAGTATACTGAAAATTGCCAAAAAGGAGGTATTTTGTCTATGAATAACGAATGCACAAATGACTGTTCCACCTGCGCCAAGCACTGTTCTCATAGAAAAACGGAGGCTCAAACGCTCCTCGCCCCCTGCAACAAAGTATCCGGCGTTGGAAAAGTGATCGGCGTCGTCAGCGGCAAGGGCGGTGTCGGAAAAAGCCTTGTCACATCGCTCCTAGCCGTCGCCACGGCTAAAAGGGGTTTTAAGACCGCCATCCTCGACGCCGACATCACGGGGCCGTCCATTCCGGCAGCCTTTGGGATCATAGGTAAGGCCGAGTCCGGTGAACACGGGCTTATCCCGGCAAAATCTGAAGGCGGTATCTCAGTTATGTCCATCAACTTGCTGCTCGACCACGCGGACGACCCTGTGGTCTGGCGCGGGCCCGTTGTGGCCGGCGCCGTTAAACAGTTTTGGACCGATGTGGCCTGGGGCGATGTGGACTATATGTATGTCGATATGCCGCCCGGCACCGGAGACGTTCCGCTCACGGTCTTCCAGTCGCTGCCGATCGACGGCGTCATTGTGGTCTCATCCCCGCAGGATCTTGTCGGCATGATTGTCGAGAAGGCCGTCAAAATGGCGGACATCATGAAAGTGCCGGTCCTCGCCCTTGTCGAGAACATGAGCAGCTTCCGGTGTCCGGACTGCGGTTCGGTCCATTATATTTACGGAAAGGGCAACGCGGAGAAAATCGCCCGAAAACACAATATTCCCGCAGTCTTCCGCCTGCCCATCGATCCGGTTCTGGCACAGCTGACCGATGCCGGCCGCATTGAAGACGCGCAGGCGGATATACTCGAAGGACTCGTGGACATGCTCACGGACTGATTATTTCCCAAGCCCTCACAAGTTCATCTATTCCGCAGGCGGCGTTGGCGGGACTGGTTGAGGGAAGCGGTATAATATCTATACCGGTAATCGGCCGGACGTGTCTGAGATAGAGTTTCTCGGCCGTCCGGCCGTTTGCGTATATTCTCGTGATACCGCTCTTGTCCAAAACGCCCAAAATATCGTTCGCCACAACAGATTTTATGCTGGCGTCACTCGATCCGACGATGTCACAGGAGGCCACAACGTCCCACAGAGCCACTCCACGGCTCAGGAGGAAGGCTTTTCTCCCTTCGGTATCATCGGGCACGGTCTCCCCGAAAACAGCCCCCAGAACCCGCCAGAAGCGGTTTTGCGGGTGTCCGTAGTAAAAGCCGACAGCTCTCGACTTGACCGAGGGCATCGTGCCGAGGATCAGTACCCGCGAGGCCTCATTGAAAACCGGCGCGAATGTGTGCTGCTCCCTCATCTGACCCTCCTTTTGCAGCAAGCCGTTGGCCTGGCGCTTTTTTATTTTAGTGACGGAAAATCACCCCAAAGTCCTCGAAAACAACCGGCATGTCCCACGAGAACGAGTAGCCCACCTGTGTTCCCTCCTCGGTAAAGAAACGGGCGTGGCCCGCTTGCCAGGATTCCAGCGTGTCGTCCTCCCCTTCTCTTTTACATATATCATAGGTCATCTCGCGAAAGGGCATGGTGCACACCGCTGTCGTCTCGATGACACAGCGCGGAGTGCCGGCAAAGTCCGTCACCACCGACAGATCGCCGGGCATGGGATGGCGCTGTCCACCTACCTCAAAGGCCGTGAGACTCGAGGTTGTGGCTGTTTTTTTCCCGTCCAAAACGAGTTCCAGTAATCCGTCTGCCAGCTCCTTTGTCATACCAAAATAAAACACCTCGTACGGCACCGTGTCCTTTGAGCGGCTGGTTTCCCGTAAAAAGGCCTGCCAAAATGCGGTAATTTTATCGTTCATGCCCTGAGAAGCCTCCTGATATATCTCTACTTATGCGGCCGGCAACATTGTATCACGCTTATTGATGTGCGCACAAGCCAAGCTCTTCTTTGTTCAATGCACCGCTTGAATAGATACTGTTATATATAACAATATATTGTGTTAATATTGACTTGTACTCCCATATGTTGTATTATCTTTTGGAAATGATATCCTGCAGTCTCGCGGTGCGGCACGATGGGGTCAAAAACGGACCGGGTGCGCGCGTTTTTTTTGATTGGCTGCAAAAAGGAGTGGGATGTATGAAACGCAGAATTCTTTCGTTGGCCCTTACTCTGGCTTTGCTGTGTTCCACTGTGCAGACGTCTGTTTTGACGGCGTTTGCCGTTGACGAGTATGTCTACGTGACGGTGGAAAACCTGTCGGACTTTGTGTCGGAGACTTCGGTTCCTGCCTGGACGGGAAACCTGCTCGACGGGGAGGCTCACAACGGATTTACGGCCACCGGAACTGAGGATGGGGTCATCGCGGTTCCGGTGACCTCGGGGCTGACGGTCTATGGTGCGGTGCTTGAGGCTTTTTCCACAGCAGGAATGTCTTCCGGCGCATCCGGTTCAGGCAAGTATATGGCCACGGGCGGATACATCTCCTCGGTCAATGGCCTTTCGGCCGGAGACGACGACGGAGGCCTTGGCTGGAGCGGTTGGACTTTTGCCGTATTTGATGAAGGCACGGCCGGCGTCGTTCCGGGTGTCGGCATGGACGCCTGCTATCTACAGGCGGGCGACACGGTAAGGCTGCTTTTTTGCAACGGCAATTATGAGACGGGCGGGAGTTATTCCCTGGCTTACGGCTCGGGAAACTCCATCTATACGCCGGACGGATTTGGGTTTACCAAGGGCAGCGTCTCGGTCGGCACTTATCAGTACGGCGGGTCCTCCTATGTCTCCGGGTATACCCTTACGGTGCTTGCGGGCACAGTCGTAACGACGCTGACGGCTCTGCCGGGCGCCACGGCGGGCGATGCGGTCTCGGTCTATGACGGCGACGGTGCTCTTGTCGACGTCGGAACGGCAGATACGGACGGCGCGCTTGACATCGACATCACAGACCTTGCGGACGGGAACACCTATCAGCTCGTTGTTGGGAGTTACGAGGAGACCTTTGACCTTTCTATACGCGTGGTCTCCCCTGTCGGTGCTTTGTCCAATACCATCGCGGGCTATTATCAGGGAGCGGATGCGCTTGCCGGCAACCTTACAGACAGCGGCTGGCAGACGGTCTGCGCCGTCTATGCCGCCGAAGTGGCAGAGGGCTCCTATGTACAAGGCGCGGCACTCCCCTATTTCCTACCTGATGCACCCGGGACGGCGGACAGCGCCCTGACTACCTATGCGCTTGTGACGGGGGATCTCACGAGTGCCGCCGACCATGCTGCGGCACTCGTGCAGGACGGGGGACTTGTCAGCCCCGGCTACGCGTACGGCCTTGCCCTCAACATGCTGGCCGCCGAGGCCTACAACCGGGCTGCGGGAGCGGACGCTGCCATTTCCTACAACAAACCCGCCGCCCTATCGGCGCTGATCGGCATGCAAGACGACTGCGACGAAGCCACAACCTCCGACGTCGGCTTTTGCAGCAACTATACGGGGGAGGTCACCGTCGACTTCGACACGTCGGCCATGGTGCTAACGGCACTTTCCATTTACAGCGACACAGATTTGCCCGGGGTGTCCGCCGCGGAGCTGTCGCTCAAAAACTGGCTTAAAGCGCAGTACGCGGCAGCCGAGCTCTCCGATTTTTACAGTGTCTCCAGCACTGCCGCCTGCCTCTTGACGGCTATCGCCGCAACCGAGGAGGACGCGGCCGACTGGGGAAACCCAGCCCTTGGCAGCCCGCTGGAATTCATGATGAGCCGCTATATCGACGGCGGGGGCTTTTATTACACGGATTCCAATGAGGTCGAATCCTACGGAACGGACCAGGCGACGCTGGCGCTCGCCGATTTCCTTGGCGGCAACTCGTTTTACACCGAGCTGACCTTAAATCCGATGCGGCAGTTCGGCACGGCCCTTGTCTATACCGTCGGCGACTATGGCCTTGATGCCGGGGTCAGGACCGTTTTGAGCGAAGGGCTTACACTCTCCGACGTTATGGCGGCGGCGGGTGTGCCGGACGGATACACCTATTATGAAGTGGCCGAAGACAGCGTGACAAGGCGGGGCGATACCTACGAGGGGATGACGGCAAACTCCGTGCTGCTGGCCGTACCGGACGCGGTCACGGACTTCCTCTATTTTATCGGTGACGACGGGACGGCGCCCGGAGCAAGTACCGCGTCGGTCCCCTTTGGCACCGGCAGAACACTGACTTTAGTCGACTTAAATCTGCCGACGTCGGATGACCTTCCGGCCGATACGAGTGACGACGCTGTCGCCGTCCCTCTGGCGGGCTGCAAAGTGACCTCCTCCGGCGGTACGCTGTCAAGCTACGGGGTAACCGATGCGCAAGGACGGATCACCGTCACCCCGGTGGAAGAGGAGACCACCGTGATCCCCTATGTCTCTTACAACGACTATTACAGCGGTTTCCAGGTGTATGTGGACGCCGACGGTGACGGCGATAAGGACGCAGCCGACGCCGCAGCGGCACTTGCACTGCCAATTGACATTGTCATGGCGGGGGGTGCCCTCCAGAGCAGGACGGTATCGGTGCGCGTTGAAGGACCGGATGAAAACCTGCTCTACTACCCCACTTACACGGTACTGGGCGACGGGGCGGCCGTTTTGACGGCAGCCGACGCACTCTGTCAGGCGATGGACGAAAAAGGCATCACATACAGCTACGGGAGCGGATACCTTGGCTCAATCACGGTTGACGGACATGCCTATTATTATAACAGCGACGGCAACGGGTCCTACTGGTCCTTTGTCTACAATAACGCTTACGCAAATTACGGCATGTCTGACACGGCCTTGTCAAACGGCGACAGCGTCGTCGTCTACTGGACAAACAATTGGTCGACCACCGTCGCCTCCCTGGAAAAAACCTCTTGGGATACAAGCGGCGAGAAGCTTGGGGCAACGGTCCGGGACTTGGCCGGCACCGCAATCGGCGGGGCCACGGTCACATTGTCGGCAAGCACCGATTTTGTGACAAGCCACTTAGCCACTGCAGACGTTAACGGGCTTGCGGTATTCGACGGACTGACGAGCGCCGCCGCCATTGCGGCCGGCAAGCACTATGTCCGCATTGAAAAGACGGTAGGCGGAGTGCCCCAGATCGTCAGACTGACGCCGAGCGCCAATGTGACCTTTACGGCATCGGGCGCCGGATACGATCCCGGCGACGGAGACGAGCAGGTTTCGCAGGTTGTGCAAATCCGTGTGGTCAGCCCTTACGGCAGTTTTATGTATAACGGCACCGTCGGATGGTTTGATGGAATGACGGCATTTTACGCTCTGCGCAGTACCGGTCTTTCCATCGCGTCCTCGGGCACGGAACAAGGCATCTATGTCCAAAAAATCGGCTCCTATGGGGAAATGGACCTTGGCGCAAACAGCGGCTGGGTGTATGCCGTCAGCGGCGAGGGGTATGCCGCCATAACCGAGGATGACTATCCGAATGTATCATCCGGCAGTTATACGGTGGACAGCGGCGACTATATCCTCTGGCGCTTTACGGAGGACTGGACAAAGGACACTGATCTGAATTCCGCAGCAGCCAGCGCCGGCGAGACAAATGCAGTGGTGCTGACCCCGGCTGCAACGGCGAAAAACGGGTCGGCGCAAGTGACTCTTTCCGCTTCACAGCTGTCGGATGCCGTCATGAAGGCAAAAGACGCAGGCTTCAAGTCAATTGTAATTGACCCGGTCATCTCAGGCAGCGCAGGCAGCATCTCGGTCACACTGCCAAGGGCTCCCCTTCTCACGATGTCCGGGGAAGCCGGCATCAGCCTCACCGTTGATACTACCCTCGGCACCGTCGCGCTGTCCGGCGCCGCAATTGCCGCCGCCCTCTTGCAGACAGACGGGGGCACCCTCACGGTGCGCATCGAAAAGGTTGACCTCACCTCGCTTACGACAGCGCAACACGAGAGGCTCGTGGGTAAAACGGCATACCGTGTCGGCATTTTGAGCGGCGAGACGAGTCTCACGGACTTGGGCGATCCCATCGTTATTTCCCTCCCCTGCGTTTTGCAGGAGGGAGAGACGCCCGACAAGGTGACTGTACTGCGCCTTAGCACAGGCAATCAAATGATCAAAACCCCCTGTACATTTGACAGCCTGACAGGGCTTACGACTTTTTCAACGGCGTTTTTGGGCCTTTATGGTGCTGGGTATGAGGCGCCGCGGCAAAGCCCATTTGCGGATGTTGCCCAGACCGACTGGTTTTGCATGGCGGTGCAATACGTCACCGATAACGGGCTTTTCAACGGCACTTCACAGACGGCCTTTTCGCCCGATGCCCCAATGACCCGCGGCATGCTGGTGACGGTGCTCTACCGACTGGAGGGCGAGCCTGCCGCTGCGGCGGAAAACGGATACAAAGACCTTGCAGCGGGGCTTTGGTATACCGACGCCGTGCTGTGGGCTGCTAAATGCGGCCTTGTGACGGGATACGGCGACGAACTTTTCGGAGCGGAAGACTCTTTGACCCGGGAGCAGATGGCGTCAATCCTTTACCGTTATGCTGGCTATAAAGGGATTGATGTGACTGCCACATCGGACCTTTCAGACTTTTCGGACGCTGCGGGCGTCGCGCTCTGGGCGGTAGACGCCCTGCGCTGGACGACGCAAGAGGGCCTTATCACCGGGGTGACATCCCAGACCCTTGTCCCCGCCATGACCGCAACTCGGGCTCAAATGGCGGAAATCCTTCTCCGGTTTGCTCAAAACTTTGTAAAATAGATCATTTCTGCACTACAAGGGCGCAGCCGCATTTTTGCGGCTGCGCCCTTGTATCTACTTTCCAAAAAAAGAGGCGCTGCGAAGTGCAGCGCCTTGTGAGTGAGTGAGGGTTCCCGGCTTAAAGCACGTCGTCTAAGTCCAGCGTAATATCGCCGCTGTCCTTGATAAAGCAGGGAATTCCGATGCCATCTCTCGCCCTAACTGCGTCATACAGCGGGCAAGACTCTCTGATTTTCGTAAAGGCTTTCAGATGGGACAAATCCGCGCTGATGTTGCAGAAACTGAAGTCGATGCCTTTGGACTTGAGAACGTTGATGGCGTAGAGGGTGTCGGGGCAAAGGTGGCTTCCGTAGAGTTTCATGACATTACCTCCTGAAATTGAACTGGATAAATCATACACGCGCCTACTGCGCATTGTCAAGCCGAATATTTTCTAGAGAATCGATTAATTTGAATATACCTTCTCTGTGGGGTTAAAGATTCTTCAGAGCTGCGGATTGACATACACCATGCAGTGCTTAACATTCTCAAAGCCGTTTTCTATGGCAAAAGCCGGAGAAGTTCATGTCCGTAATGCCCGAAAAGCCGTGTACAGCGATATACCGCTGGGTGATGCAGGAAGATTTCGGCCAAAAACCTTCAGATATTGACAACTGATAATTTTCAGTATCGACCCGAGAAGTTAACAGAATCGTCACATTACACCGCTAAAGTGAGTCCATGGTTTTCGTTTTGAGAGAACCTGATTTCAACAGCACAGGAGGTACAACCATGGATTACAAAGCAAATTTCATGCGGCATGAAATCAAATATCTGCTGACACGGCAGCAAAAATACAAACTTCTGCAGGTGATGCAGCCATATATGGCACCCGACCGGTACGGCCGCAGCGCCATTCGCAACATTTACTTTGACACTGAGACTTACCGGCTGGTGCGCCGCTCCATAGAAAAGCCCGTCTATAAAGAGAAGCTGCGTGTACGCAGCTACGGATGGGCCGGCCCGAAGGATCCGGTCTTTGTCGAACTGAAGAAAAAGTACGACTCCGTTGTCTATAAGCGGCGGATTGCCCTGCCCGAAGGACTTGCCATGGACTGGCTCACAGACGGCAAGGCGCCAGGTTTTCAGTCACAGGTTCAAGGGGAAATCGATTTTTTTTGCAAGCACTACGAGACGCTGCAGCCGGTCGTATTTCTCTCCTATGAGCGGGAGGCCTTTTATTGCCGGAACGACAGCGACTTTAGAGTGACTTTCGACGAGAACATCCTTGCCCGCCGGCAGGAGCTGACACTTGGCGGGGGCATATGGGGCACCCCACTGCTGGACAGGGGTGTAGTGCTCATGGAAATCAAAACCTCAGGCGGGATTCCGCTTTGGATGACGGAGTTTTTAAGTAAACAGCGGCTATATGTTACCTCCTTTTCCAAGTACGGCACCGCATATCTCGAAATGATTTTGGGATACGAGGACGAACGTGTTTCGGACCGTGATGAAAGGAGACTCCTCTATGCTTGACAGTTTGTTTTCGGGCCTTTTCGATACCGATATGACCGGGGTCATCGGCCTTTCGGATTTTACACTCTGTATCGTATGCGCCTTAGCCATCGGACTGATGCTGTCCGTCATGTATATGTACAAAACCCGGTACACGAAGAGCTTTGTCGTCACGCTGGCGCTGCTCCCGGCAGTTGTCTGTGTGGTCATTATGATGGTAAACGGCAATGTGGGAACCGGCGTTGCCGTCGCCGGCGCCTTCAGCTTGGTGCGATTTCGGTCAGCGGCCGGAACCGCCCGGGAGATCAGCATGCTCTTTATGGCAATGGGCGCAGGACTTGTTGTCGGTATGGGATATCTGGCCTTTGCCGCGTTGTTTGCCGCCATTTTAGGCGGGGTAAGCATGCTCTATGCCAAACTTGATTTCGGAGCAGACCGCAGCGCATATCTGTATAAGACCCTGCGTGTCACCATCCCCGAGGACCTCGACTATACCGGCGCATTTGACGATCTCTTTGAAACCTATGCGACCGACTGGGCACTCCTCTCGGTCAAGACGACCAACATGGGCAGTCTGTTCAAGCTCACATACCGCCTGAAACTGAGCGATGCGGGGTCCGAGAAGGAACTGATCGACAAACTGCGCTGCCGAAACGGCAACCTGGAAATCGCCGTCTCCAACCAGGAGACCGCGACTTCCGAACTGTAAGGAGGATTCATTATGAGAATACATCAGCTGCTTGCGCTTCTGCTCTCCCTGATATTGTTTTTGACCGCCTGCGGCGTCAGTACGACCGACGGGACGGCAGACGACACAGATACCACTGTACAGGGGGACACCACCTCGGCGCAAAATACCGGAGCTACCACCGACATCGACGTCTCTGACCTGTTCACCGACCGGGACATGGAGACTGACTATGACGAAAGCGCCGCCGCAGTCATCGGGCTTAACGGCGGCTCGGCAAGCTGCACTTCAAACGCCGTGCAAATTTCCGGGAGCACCGTCACCATCACGGACGAGGGGACCTACGTCCTCTCCGGCACGCTGACGAACGGCATGATCATCGTGGAAGCGGAAAAGACCGACAAAGTGCAGCTCGTGCTGGACGGCGTTGCCGTCCACAGCGAAAACTCGGCCGCCATCTATGTCCGGCAGGCCGACAAAGCCTTTATCACGCTGGCCGAGGGCTCGGTGAACACTCTTTCGAGCGGCGAAGCGTATACGGCCATCGACGAAAACAACATTGATGCCGTCATCTTCTCCAAGGATGACCTGACCCTAAACGGGCCCGGCAGCCTCACGGTCGTCTCCCCTGCCGGACACGGCGTTGTCTCCAAAGACGATCTGACGGTGACCGACGGGACCTACGACATTACAGCCGCCGGACATGGGCTTGCCGGCAAGGACAGCCTTTGTATCGCAGACGGCAGTTTTACCATTGTCAGCGGCAAGGACGCAGTTCACGCAGAAAATGAGGAGGATGCATCGCTTGGCTTTGTGTACATCGCGGCCGGCTCCTTTGCCATCACCTCCGACTGGGACGGCATCAGCGCCTCCGGCGATATGCTGATAGAGGACGGAACGTTCTCCATTTTGTCAGGTGGTGGAAGCGAGACCGCATCCGGGGACAACCGCTCCCCCGCTCAAACGGCAACAACCGAAGAGACCGTCAGCACCAAAGGCATCAAGGCGACGGGAGACCTCACGATAAACGGCGGCAGCTTTACAATCGATGCTGCGGACGACGCACTGCACAGCAACAGTAACCTCACGGTAAAGGGCGGAAGCTATCAGATTGCCACCGGAGATGACGGAATCCACGCCGACGCCAATGTTACGATCGAGAGCGGGAGCGTTCAAATCACGAAGAGCTATGAAGGAATTGAAGGACTTACGATTGACATCTCCGGCGGCGACATTCAGGTGGCCGCAAGCGATGACGGTCTGAACGCCGCGGGCGGCAACGACCAGAGCGGGTTTGGGGGCACTCAGGGGAGCGACGCATTCTCCTCCGATTCCGACATCTATATCCACATTTCCGGCGGCACGCTCGATATCAACGCGTCGGGAGACGGCGTGGACTCAAACGGCGGCCTTACGGTTTCGGGCGGACAGACCTTTGTCTCGGGGCCCACGAATAACAGCAACGGCGCTGTCGACTACAACGGCGAAGCCGTCATCACCGGCGGCATCTTCGTCGCTGCAGGCTCGTCCGGAATGGCACAAAACTTCGGAGATGCCTCCACGCAGGGCGCCATCCTGGTTACAGTCGGCTCTCAAGCATCCGGCAGCACCATCGCCCTTGAGGACCAGGACGGCAAAACGCTGATCTCCTGGCAGGCCGACAAAGCCTTTGAATCGGTGGTTATCAGCTGCCCTGAAATCGCGAAGGGGTCAACTTACACGCTGATGGCCGGCAGCTATTCCGGAGAGATCACCATGAGTGCTCTGATCTACGGTTCCGGCAGCGGCATGGGCGGAGGCATGGGCGGCGGCCAGACGGGCGGGGGGCATACAAAACAGCCTTAACCATTCGGACAGTGTTTGCGCTCACAAAAAAGAGGTGACAAAATACGGGAAAGCGGATTGCGCTCATCCCGGCGTATGAGCCGGAGGAGTTGCTGCCCCAGCTCTTGTATGAACTGAAACAGGCAGATTTTGACATTGTCGTCGTGGACGACGGCAGCAAGGCGGCTTTTGCGGAGCTTTTTCACAGGGCGGCGGCATATGCCGCCCTGCTGACTCAGGAAGAAAATATGGGCAAGGGCCGCGCCTTGAAAACAGGCCTTGCCTATATTAGGGACCACTATGACGGCGACTACACCGTTGTGACCCTTGACGCCGACGGGCAGCATACGGTTTCGGACGCGGTGCGGCTCTGCTGTGCCGCCGAAGACGAGCCGGACGCCCTGATCCTCGGCAGCCGGAGACTTAAAAGCGGAGTTCCGCTTCGAAGCCGGTTTGGCAATTCCGTCACCCGCGCGGTATTCCGGCTTTCCACAAAAACGTTGGTTCACGACACCCAGACCGGCCTGCGCGCTTTTGGCAGTCGGCTGTTACCGAAACTTTACGAAATCGACGGAGAGCGGTATGAGTATGAGATGAATGTGCTGCTCTCGTGTGCCTTTTCGCACATCCCCATCCGGGAGATTGAAATTGAGACCATTTATCTAGACGGCAATGCCGCCTCCCATTTCGACCCGCTGAAAGATTCCTGCCGGGTATATAAGGAGATTGCGCGGTTTTCGGCTTCGTCTTTTATCGGCTTTATTACGGACTTCGCCCTGTACAGCCTGCTTCTTACCCTTACGGGCTCTTTTGGACAGGTGCTGAGTCTGCGGATTTCCAACATTGTGGCGAGGATCGTCAGCGCCGGCGTCAACTACACCCTCAATCGGAAACTGGTATTTAAAAGCCGCGAGAACGTCGTGAAGTCGACTGTCCGGTATTTTGCTTTGGCAGGCATCATTATGATCGGCAATACGTATCTACTGGGTTTTCTGGTCGAACAGCTCGGCGTCAATCGGTACGCGGCGAAAATCGTTACCGAGCTCACATTTTTTGCGATGAGCTGGATGGTTCAGCGGTTTGTCATTTTCCCCAAAAAGGAGGCGGCCGGTGAACAGATCAACCAAGCCTGCAAATGATCGGGTGCGCTTTTTCATGCGCTGCTGTCAGGGGGCCATTGTCGGAACCGGCGCGATTTTGCCCGGCATCAGCGGCGGTGTGCTCTGCATGGCCTTCGGCCTCTATGAGCCGATGATGGCGATGCTTGCCCATCCCGTCAAGTCGTTTCGGACATACGGCCGTATGTTTTTGCCATTTCTCCTCGGGTGGGTTGCCGGTTTTGTGCTGCTGGCGGGCGCCGTGGAATGGTTTTCTGCGGCCGCATCCACCACGGCGATCATGCTGTTTGCAGGCCTTATCTGCGGTACGATGCCGGACCTTTTGGGAAAGTCCGCGCAAAAAGGTCCTATGCAAAGCTGGACGCCCTTTATTGCGGCACTTGCGGCTTCGTTTACACTGTTTGGCATCCTCGATACGGCTGCCCTTGGGTCAATCGCACCGAGCGCTCTCTGGTACCTCTTTTGCGGCGCCGTCTGGGGAATAAGTCTAATCATCCCGGGGCTCTCATCCTCCTCCATATTGATCTTCCTCGGGCTCTATGAGCCCATGACGGCCGGAATTGCCGCCCTCGACCCCGCCGTCATCCTTCCTCTTATCGTGGGACTTCTCGCAGTGGTTTTGCCGACCGCAAGGTTTGTCAGCCGACTCTTCGAGCAAAGCTATGCGATGATCTCCCGAATTGTCCTCGGGGTCATGCTGGCCTCGACCTTGTGGATCATTCCGCTCTGCTATGAGAGTGCAGCGTCTTTGACCGGGTCACTTGCCGCTTTTGGCGCCGGGTTTGTCGTATCCCGGCAGATGGATCTCGCTAGGATCAGACAAGACAAGAAAAAAGCCGGCACGCCGGCGGAGGAGGTGGTATAAAGTTTGTTCCGAAAGAAATACAGTTGGGCGATCTGCTATTCAATCCTGCTGACCGTATTTACACTCTATATCGCCCTCGATACCTTCGTCATTTCAAGGGCATACACCACCGTCCCCTCGGGGCAGGTCGAGGCGCAGACATCAGACGCGGATGACACCGGTGATGCGGACGACGTCGGGGATACGGATGACGCCGGAGATACGGATGACACCGAGAAAAAAGATACGAACGGTGCTGCACAGCAGGAGGCCATCGTCACCGAAAACTCCTACAGTGACGAAAATATCAATATCGCAGTCACCCAGTACCGGGAATACGATACTGACATCTACGTGGCGGAAGTTGTTCTCTCCTCTCAAGAATCTCTGAAGACAGCCTTCGCAAAAGATACTTACGGTCGGAACGTGACGGAAAAAACTTCGGCGATTGCCGAGCGCAGCTGCGCAATTCTGGCCATTAACGGCGACTACTACGGCTCTCAGCGATCGGGATATGTGATTCGAAACGGCATACTCTACCGCGACACAGCGGCCAACGACCAGCAGGATCTCGTCATCTATGAGGACGGCTCCTTTGAAATCATCACCGAGCCCGAGGTGACGGCGCAAGAACTGCTCGATAACGGTGCGATGCAGGTTTTATCCTTCGGGCCGGCTCTGATCGAGGATGGAGCAGTCAGCGTGTCGGAGGACGCCGAGGTTGGAAAAGCCAAGGCCAGCAACCCCCGCACCGCTATCGGAATTACGGAAGAAGGGCATTACCTCTTCATTGTGTCGGACGGCCGCACGAGTGAAAGCGAGGGACTCACGCTTTATCAGCTGGCCACATTTGCACAGAGTTTAGGCGCCCAGACCGTTTACAACCTCGACGGAGGCGGCTCCTCCACACTCTATTTCAACGGAGCGGTACTCAACAATCCCA
This sequence comes from Oscillospiraceae bacterium, assembly GCA_963662765.2. GTDB lineage: Bacteria > Bacillota > Clostridia > Oscillospirales > Feifaniaceae > DATMXT01. The sequence continues at coordinate 48,105 of CAXXUP010000005.1, read as the reverse complement.
CGACAAACGGAACGCGCATATCGGAGAGGCAGGTGAGCGATATTGTCTATATCGGGTCTTGAAAAAGCATCGGTAAACCCGGCTAAAACCGGTTTCGTCCATCTGCTGGCAGCCCTGTTTTGCGTGCTGTTCGGCTCTGTCTATGAGCACTTCAGCCATGGCGTTTACTCCGGGTACATGCTCTATGCTTTTGTCTTCCCCTTAGCGGGCGGCACACTCCCCTATTTTGCGATATCCCTTTCGGGCGGCCGCCATGTTCCGGGGAGGCTTGCTGCCAATCTCTACAATTCAGGGCTGGCAGCCCTTACGATGGGCAGCATTTTTCAGGGGGTGCTGGACATCTACGGCACGACAAACGGCCTGACGGCCGTCTACTGGCTGGTCGGCGCGGGGCTTGCCGCAACAGGCTCTGCGCTGTATTTTGCCGATTCGATTCGCGGCCGTTTAGAAAAATGAGGCGGAGCAGGACATCCTTTGGATGTCCTGCTCCTATGATGTGTAGTTTATGCGCTGTACGGCGCAGCGTTTTTGGATTCCCTAAAACGTCAGCCTGCCGACGACCTCGTCAATCTGTTCGTCGCGTCCTGCGCACTGCCAGCTGACAATGCCGCTTTGGAGTACATTGGCGCCCTTTGCCTTGCAGGCAGCCGCGATCTGTCGGACAGAATGATTTCCGCCAAGCCATTTGAATTTGAAATTCATGGTGACAAAGCAGGTGACTTTTTTGCCCGCAAGGCTCGAAATCTGTGAAAGGTAGGCCAACATGGCTGGGGCCAGTGCAAACCCATAGACCGGAGAAGCAAAGACAAGCGCATCATACGGGGCGACGTCGGGGGCATTTGCCAAAGCAGTTTTGACCCTTACCTGCGGCTTGGATTCCACCGGCACAACCCGTTCAATCACTGCGTTGTGCCCCTTTGCCGACAGTGCCTCCTGCAGCTTTAGCGCCACTGAAAGCGTGTTGCCCGTATAGGAGTAAACCATGATTCCAATGTTCATATCAAACGCTCCCTTAATTTCAAGTTTAAAAACAATATCCATAGATTGCACATATTTAATATACTCTATACGAGGGCATATGTCAAACCTGCATTTAGGTATAAGGCCATCCCGGTTCACGGTCCTGCAGCAGCGGAAAATAAAAGAACGGCCGTAATTCCATATGTGGAATTACGGCCGTTTCAAGTGAAAAGCTATATGCCTTTACAGACTGGCGCAGTAAGTTTCGATCCCCTCAAAAATCAATTTGCCGACGACTGAGCCGCCGTCGAGCAGGCCGATGCTCTTGTCCCCGTAGTATGCGGCTCTGCCGTGGACGGGGCGCATGGCTTTCGTGCTTTCCGACCCTGCGGCTGCGGCCTGTGCCGCGAGTGTAAAGGCCTCTTTGCAGTCCTTGTCGCTGTTTTGAACCAGCGTGTCGACTGCGGGGCATAAGGCGTCTAAAACGGTCTTCTCGCCGGGCTTAGAGCCCGCCTTATCCATAATCAGCCGTACACCGGCCTCCATCGCCTGGGAAAGCTCCGCAAGCGACACCTCAGTCATGCCCTTGAGAGCTCTCGCCATGCCGATCATGCCAAATGAGAGGATCGTTCCAAGTGAAGAGGGGGCGTTCTCATTGAAGACGCTGCTGCACTTCATGAGCAGTCGGCCTATGTCCTCCTCTGTGGCCGAAGAGAGATAGTCCGCTACGGCCCGAAAGCCGCAGCTCATGGAAATGCCAAGATCGCCGTCACCGTTTTGCTGGTCGAGGCTCACTAAGTAGTCCTTGTTTTCATCCATGATGCCGCTGATACAGGTGACGGCACCTTTGATGTCTGCCGAATTCATGCCGTGCCCTCCCCTATTTGTTGTAGTTTGTGTAGAAGGGCGTTTTGGCCGGGGCTTGCAGCAAAGTCTTAAGCTCTTCATCTAGGAGGAACACTGTGACAGAAAGCCCCGCCATCTCCATGGAGGTGGCAAATTCACCGATGTGGGGCATGAAGACTTTGATCCCCTTGTCGGCCAGCAGCATGTGCACCTTGCGGTAGACGATGAGCAGTTCCTCCATTGGGGTCGCGCCAAGTCCGTTGACCATGACTGAGACCTCGCTGCCCGCATCGATTGGCATGTCCGCCAGAATGCGGTCAAGGACGGCTGCGGCAATCTCATCCGCTGTCATCATCTTGCGAACTTCAATGCCGGGTTCGCCGTGAATGCCCATGCCGATCTCAATCTCGTCGTCGGCAATGGAGAAGGTGGGTTTGCCGACCTCCGGCACAATGCAGGGCGAGAGGGCGACACCCATGGTGCGGATGTTGCCGAGCGCCTTCTTCGCAACGGAGGCCACTTCATCAAGGCTCTTCATCTGCTCTGCCGCGGCGCCTGCAATTTTAAAGGCATAGACCATTCCGGCGACGCCTCTGCGCTTTGCAGCGGTTTCCTTCGGGGCCGAGGCGACATCGTCCGCGACTAAGACGGTCTTTGTCACGACGTCGTCGAACTCCACCGTTTCGCAGGCCATGTCGAAATTGAGCCTATCCCCGCCGTAGTTGCCATAGAGGCACAAAACGCCGCTGCCGTGGTTGCAGGCTTTGATCAGGTCCGCCATCTTCTGTGAGGATGGGGACGCAAACACATTTCCTATGGCGCACCCGTCGATCATGCCCTGGCCGACGTAGCCCAAGAAGACCGGAAGATGGCCGCTGCCGCCGGCCGTTACAATGCCGACTTTCTTTTCTTTTACCGGATAGTTTGAAAGCAGGATGCGCTTATCTCCATCTAAGAGTCTGACCTTGTCGCCGTATGCGAGAATGATGCCCTCCATGGTCTCATCGACAAAATCCTTCGCGCAGTTGATGATTTTACGCATGTCTAACCATCCTTTCGTGGGTATTTAATTTTATCGCAGTGTTAATTAATTTAGTGATAAATAATCAGTCTTCATGTTCCGAGGACTGTTCTAGCCCTGGAACATCCGGCCCATTTTTATGCTTTAATGCAAATCTGATGATGTGGTCCTTTGCACTGTACGTCAGGATCATCAGCAGGAATACACTGCCGAGCAGGATGCCCGCAAGGAGGAATTCCCCTTCCAGTATCTGATTTCCCACGGCGCAGAGTATAAATATATTTGGGAAACTGCCAAGCGCCATAGTGAGCAAATACCGCTTGGCCGTGATCTCCGTTCTGGCTGCGAGATACGGAATAACGCCGTTTGGCAGCAAAGGCATCATACAGCCGAGGAAAACTGCGATCTCAGGGTATACAGCGGTTTGCAGCAGCTTTTTCATCCAATTGGCTTCCCTTGCCGGTATCATATTTTCAATATGGACCTTGAAGTGGCGCAGCGACAGGAAGACCGTCATATTGGCCAAGATGTACGAGGAATGGCAGATGAGATAGCCCCCAAAAGTGCCGAAAATGATACCTGAAGCAATCTGGATGGGCAGCCCGGGAAAAATGACCGAGACCACCTGCATGAACTGTAGGAAAGCCGCCAGCGTCACACTTTTAACGCTGCCGGATTCGCGGATATAGGCCTCGATCTCGGCCTCTTTGCCACGCCTTAGCACCGGCAGGAAGCCAGGCAAAAACCGCTTGACAATCAAGCAGACAACCGCGATACCTGCGGATAGAAACAGGGCAACGGAAAACCGCTTCATCCATTTTTCGGACCTCACGTCCATACTGGATCACCTGGCTTTCATACTTCCCGGTTGAATGGGAAGAAATTTTCGCCTCGTAGGTCGAAAAATTAAAAAAAAAGCCGCACTTTATGAAACCATAAAGTGCGGCTTTTTTGGTGCGGCTGAAGGGACTTGAACCCCCACGGCCTTGCGACCATTAGAACCTGAATCTAACGCGTCTGCCAGTTCCGCCACAGCCGCATGTCTAAATGCAGAATGCTTCTCTATTATATTGATTTTTCGGAAAAAGTCAAGGGTTATTCTTATCTTTTTGAGCGGTGCTTTTCGTAAATCGCATGGCAGGTCTCGACCCCGGAGACATGCTGGCGTCGTGGAGATAGCTCTGTATGCTTTTGATTGAAGCGAGCTTTTTCACAACCGCTTGGAAGACGGTGCCGATGAGAAATCCCGTTACGATGGACGCGATGAGCAAAACCGGGAGATAGCCGAAGACATTGACGGTGCCCATGACCACCATGGCCGCGCAGATCTGACCGAAATTGTGAAAGGCCGCCCCGATGATGGAGACACCCGCTATGGAGAGGTACTTCGGATAGAGCTTTAAGGCAAGCCGCATGGCGATAAACGCCATAAGTCCGCCCGTCAGCGAGAATGCTAAGGCAGAGATGCTGCCCATGAAGACTGAGGCTAAAAACGTGCGCAGTACGATGATGATGACGGCCGACGGGATGTCGAGATAAAACAGCGCAAACAGCGTCACGATATTCGGCAGCCCGAGCTTAATGCCGGGCAACGGAACGATGGCCTCCAGCGGAAACCATCTCTCCACAATGGAGAGGATCAGCGCGAAAGAGACCAGTATTCCAAGCAGCGTAATGCGCTTTGTGGCGCGCCCATCAGTCTGCAACCTTGTCCACCTCGCCATCCGTATTGTTTTCACCGGTCGGCGTGTCTGCAATTTCAATCATAACCTTGTTGGGCAGGCAGATGATCGGAATAAACTTGTTGTCGGTATAGCCGGTATGTACGCAGATCTGGTCAGGACAATCGATGTGATTCATGCAGATCTGATGGTCCTTGATTTCAACGGTATAGGTGACTCCGGCGTCCGTATAGGTGATGACTTCGTCCTTCGCTTTCCCGAGATCGATCGTGTGATAGACCCGCTGATTGACCGATATGAGGGCAAAGGGGCCCTTTTCTCCGAAGGCCTGTCCGAAATAGACATAACCGAAAAGCACCGCCGCGACCACGACAAGGGCAGTAATTAAAACCTTGTCGCCTTTCTTCATGCCGGCCGTCCGCTTCTCGCCCTGAGGGATTTTTTCTTTTTTACTCATACGTATACCCTGCCTTTGCTCCGGTAAAGGTGAATTTATCTTTCAGCCCTTCCGTCACAAACACGTTCGAGTCCTGTGTGACGAAAATCGCTTCAAAATCTTTATTTTCCTCGTAATATTCAAGAGCTTTTTCCGTGCCCATCACAAAAAGAGCTGTGGACAAGGCGTCGGCGTAGGCCCCATTGTCGCAGACAATGGAGACCTCTTTAATGTCGCTGCGCGAGGGCGAGCCGGTCGCGGGATCGATGATATGGTGGTAAATCGTCCCGTCATATTCAAAGAAGCGTTCGTAATCACCCGACGAGACGACAAACATGTCGGTGAGCTCGATATACCCGAGAAAGTCGCTGGGAAGTCCCTTCGGATCCCGCACGCCGATAACAAAGGGCTTATCCTCCGGCTTTGTTCCGACAACCCCCACGTTTCCACCAAGACTAAATAGCGCCCCGGTGACGTTTTCATGGGACCGGAGCAGCGTATCGAGCCGGTCGGAGACATATCCCTTGCCGATGGCCCCAAGGTCGATCCTGCAGCCGTCCAGCGTGACGGTGTCCCCATCAAACGACATGCGCCCATAGCCAACCATGCCCATCAACGCATCAATTTCCGCCTGGGCCGGCGGTACTGTCCGGCCGCCGCCGACGTTCCAGAGCGCGACAAGTGGCTCGACCGTGATGTCGAATGCACCGCCGGTGCGCTGCGAATACTGGCACGCCGTCTTCAAAAGCTCTGCCGTCTCGGGGGCGACCTCAGTCGGCTGACCGTTTGAGGCATTGAGCTTGAAAATATCGCTCTCCTCTATGGTTTTGGAGATCTCATCTTCCACCTGCCGCACAAGCGCTTCACACTCGTCCAGCACGGGCTCGGACCCTTCCCCGTACACTTTGAAGGTCATGACCGTATCCATGGCAAAAATAGTTTTTTCGTAAACCGGAATCTCGGCAGGTTGCTGCGGGTCCTCGGTTTTTACGCAGCCAGCCAAAGCTATCAAAAGAAAAAAGGCCGACAACACGGCAATAATTCGTTTCATAATCACCCATCCTCAACTATGAAACTATACCATGTTGTCGGCGCCTGTGTCAATTATTATAACAATTTGTTAAAAAAGCAGCTCTTGTTCCCCGTATGACAGGCGGGGCCTGTCTGGTCCACGACGATGAGTAGCGTGTCGTCGTCGCAGTCACCGTAAATTTCGCAAACTCGCTGGATGTGGCCAGAGGTCTCCCCTTTATTCCAAAGCGAATGCCTGCTGCGGCTGTAAAACCAAGTTGTGCCTGTCTCGAGGGTAAGCCGCAGCGACTCCTCGTTCATATATGCCAGCATGAGAACCTGCCTCGTCTCCCGCTCTTGCACGACGGCCGGAATGAGTTCCGACTTGACAAAAAAGCGGGAGAGGTCACCCGTCACAGCCTGACCGGGATGCCCCGGTCGCGCAAATAGTTTTTCACATCCTTGATCGTGAGCTCGCCATAGTGGAAAACCGAGGCTGCCAGGGCTGCGTCGACCGTTGTCTTCTCAAAGACTTCGGCGAAGTGCTCCAGTTTTCCGCAGCCGCCGGAGGCGATGACCGGGATCGTGACGGAGGCTGCAACCTCGGCCGTGATGCCGATGTCGTAGCCGTCCTTCGTGCCATCCCCCTCCATGGAAGTCAGCAGGATCTCGCCGGCGCCAAGGCTCTGTGCCTCTTTTGCCCAGGCCACAGGGCACATCCCGGTGTCGATGCGGCCACCCGAGATATAGACATGGTAGTCACCGTCCGGCTGACGCTTGACGTCGATGGCCACCACAACAGCCTGAGCGCCGAATATCCGGGCAGCCTCTGTGATAAGCTGTTTGTCCCTGACGGCCGAAGAATTGATGGAAACTTTATCGGCGCCTGCCCGCAGGATGCTGCGGAAGTCGTCGACCGTGCGCACGCCGCCGCCGACTGTCATGGGCATGAAGACCTTGCCGGCGCACCGGCGCACCATATCAACGGTTGTTGCACGGTTATCGGAGGTCGCCGTAATGTCGAGGAAAGTGATCTCGTCCGCGCCCTGCGCCTCATAGAGCGCCGCGACCGCGACCGGATCGCCGACGTCTTTCAGCTCCAAAAAATGCACTCCTTTGACGACGCGGCCGCCCGTGACGTCAAGGCACGGAATAATTCTCTTCGCAAGCATCTTATTTCCCCTCCTTCGCGATTTTCGCAAAGTTTGTCAAAATCTGCATTCCGACGGCGCTGCTCTTTTCGGGGTGGAACTGAACGCCATAAATATTGTCGTGCGAAACCGCTGCCGTCACTTGCATGCCGTAGTCGCACCACGCCACAAGGTCGGCTTTGTCCTTGACAACGGGGGCGAAGCTGTGCACAAAATAGACATAAGAGCCCTCCGCCACGCCTTCAAAAAGCGGGCTTTCCCGCTCAAACACAAGTGAATTCCACCCCATGTGCGGAATTTTTTCCTTTGTTTCGAGCAACTTGACGGCCCCGCCGATAAGTCCCAGGCCCGGGCACTCCTCCACCTCGTAACCGACATCGAAAAAGAGCTGCATGCCAAGGCAAATGCCGAGCATTGGCTTGCCCCCAGCCACTTCTTCTTTCACGACGGCGTCCAGTCCGCAGCTGGTCAGTGACTCATACGCCGCCGCAAAGGCCCCGACACCCGGGAGAATCAGCCCTTTTGCACGGTGGATTACCGCGGGATCACTGGTGATTTCGGCATCGTACCCGAGATGGGCGAAAGCCTTCTTGACATTGAAAAGATTTCCTGCGTTGTAATCGATGATTGCGAGCACGCTTCTTCCCCCTTTGAAAAAATTTACTATTGATAAAGAGCTGCCTTTTGCACATGTTTATATCTGAAAGGCGGTGTCACCATGGATCACGAAAAAAGAACGGTCATCAAAGAGCTAAACGCACTGCTGCGCGGCTGCGAGGTCGGCGTCAGCGGCTACGACAAATATGCCCGTGATGCGGCGGAGCCGGTGCTCAAGGGGAAGTTTGAGACTTACAAGGCGGAGTATGCCGAAAACGCGAAGTCAATCGCGCAGCGGATTACGGCTTTGGGCGGAACACCCAAATACGGCACCGGTATGGCCGGCGTCATCTCCGACGTGACTTACGCCGTAAGGGGAACAGACGGCCGCGAAGCGCCGGAGCTGCTGCGGTCCGCCCACTACGGGGAGACGAGGAGCATCGATGCCACCGAACGGGCACTGTCCGCACCCGGACTTGACGAGGAGAGCCGGGAGGTCCTGCGCCGCCAGCACCGGGGAGCGAGATCCCGCCAGGAAGAACTGATCGACCTGATCCGGGACTTCGATTTAGGTTAAGTATAAACACGGACTTACTCTTTTGCAAGCGAGGTAAAGAAAACTTCTTAAAAACTTAAGTTTCCCTCTCTGGGCTCGCAAACCGCCTCCGCGCGTGCTATAATAATTTAAAGTATTTCAGTGACGGAGGTGTGCTTTTTGAGCAAACGCGTAATTTTGATTGTTTTGGACTCGGTGGGATGCGGTGCGCTGCCGGACGCCGCAAAGTACGGCGACGAGGACGCAAACACACTGAGCCACGTCATCGCGGCTGCCGACCATGCGCCAAGGCTCGACAACCTCCTTGCGATGGGGCTCTCCCGCATCGATGGAGTAGGCGGACTGCCAGGTAATCCGGCCCCGACCGCAAAATGGGGCAAGATGGCCGAGATGTCCCCCGGCAAGGATACAACGACCGGCCACTGGGAGATGGCCGGCATCGTGCTCACAGCCCCTTTCCCCACTTTTCCGGATGGGCTGCCGGCCTCTTTCATCGAAAAGTTTGAAGAGACGATTGGCAGGGGTACCCTGTGCAACCGGGCAATGTCGGGCACTGTGGTCATCGAGCAATACGGTGCCGAGCACATGCACACCGGACGCCCCATTGTGTATACATCCGCCGACAGCGTATTTCAGATTGCTGCGCATGAGGCGGTCATCCCGCCAGACGAGCTCTATACCATCTGCCGGACGGCGCGGGAGCTTTTGACCGGGGATGTCGCGGTGGGCCGGGTCATTGCCCGCCCCTTTGAGGGAACACCAGGTAGCTTTGCCCGCACGCCCAGACGCCGGGATTTCTCAGTCGTGCCGCCCTCCGACAACATGCTGACAAAACTGAAGGCGGCAGGCCTTGAAGTGCGGGCAGTCGGGAAAATCGGGGACATCTTCGCAGGTGTCGGAATGACGCTTGAGGATCATGTGGCCGGGAACCCTGCCTGCATCGACGCCACGCTGCGCCATATGAAGGAATGCACGGACGGGCTCATCTTCACCAATCTCGTCGACTTTGACATGCTCTACGGGCACCGCAACGACGCTGCGGGCTACCTCGCGGCACTGGAGTACTTTGACGGGCGGCTGCCGGAAATCATATCCGCCATGCAGGAGGGTGACCTGCTTGTCATCACAGCCGACCACGGCTGCGACCCCACAAATGCATCCACTGACCACTCGAGGGAGCATGTTCCACTGCTTGTCTACGGTGACGGGACGGGTGAAATTCCGACGCCTAAGAGCTTTACGCTTGTCAGCGAAATTGTCCTCGGACACCTGCTGGCCTGATGTTTCACTAAAGGCATTAAAAAAGCAAAGTTGCATTTTAAAACTTTGACCGGCGCGGTGTCAACCGCGCCGGTCTTTTGCATATGTTAAACTGCTGCAAAGCAGGATTTTGTCCTCTATAAAGCAGAGGACGAGTCGTAAAATTGTCATAAATGCCTCAAGAGGTCATAAAAAACGAAAATTTATTGTACGAATTGGATAAATGTGTTGACGAAGTGTAAATATGGGACTAATCTTTTTATGGTTATTATTTTTATCTATACATTGCGGCAAACAAGAGCGCAGGCATCAATTTCGGGGGTATACCGAAAATGTCATAGGTATATTCTCTTTTAACTTTGCCTGTGCAAAAGGATACCGTTTTGTGTATGAAAAAGGGGGAGCACCGTGAGAAAAAGAGCCCTTGCAATGATCTTGTGCATTGTTATCTGTATCAGTCTTGTCCCGGTCACAGCACTTGCCGTTTCACCGCGCGACACATCTTTTGAGGAGACGCTGGCGGGCGATCTCAAAGCGCTTGGGCTCTTTAAAGGCGTTTCGGACACCGATTTCGACCTTGAACGCGCGCCGTCACGCCTTGAGGCCATCATCATGCTAATTCGCGTACTGGGCATGGAACAGGAGGCCTTAAACGGCGGCTTTACTCACCCGTTTACCGACGTCCCCCAGTGGGCAGATCAGTATGTCGGATACGCCTACCAAAACGGACTAACTAAGGGTATGTCGGACACCCTGTTTGGCACCGGAACCGCCGATGCCGGCACCTATTTGACTTTTGTGCTGCGGGCGTTAGGCTATTCCGATGCGGATGGCGCCGACTTTACCTGGGCCAATCCGTATGACTTTGCGGCAAGCATCGGGATATTACCGGACTGCGTCAATCTCACGGAATTTTGGCGGGCGGATGTCGCCACGATCTCCTACGCCGCACTTCCCGCCACTCTGAAGGGGTCGGATGGAACGCTGGCGCAAAAGCTGATCTCAGCACAGGTGTTCACGTTGGCTGACTATGAGGCGAATTATGACGCCAAGGCCATTGCGTCACATATGAACGCATCGATGGAATTGACTGCGGAGGAGATTTATGCAAAATGTTCGTCGGCGGTTTTTTTATGTTGAGGTTTATGATTTAAAGGGTAATCTCATAAATTCCGGCAGCGGTTTTTTCATTGATAGCATGGGGACCGGGGTCACGAACTTCCATGTAATTAACCGGGCGCACGAGGTAAAGATCACGCGGTCCGACACAGGGGAGGTCTATGATGTTCTCGGCGTTTACGACTATGATGCGGAAGAGGACTGGGCAATCTTAAAAGTGGACGGTACAGGCCTCCCCTATCTGAAACCGGCTTCGGAGTCAACGGTGGTCGGCGGTGCGACGGTATACGCCATCGGCAGCCCGCTTGGTCTACAGAACACCATTTCTCAAGGGCTGATTTCCAATCCAAAAAGGGCGGATGAAAGCGGCGTAACCTACATCCAGACAAGCGCTGCCATCTCCCCCGGGAGCAGCGGCGGAGCGCTCATCAACAAGTACGGTGAGGTCGTCGGAATCACTTCGGCTTCTTATGTATACGGACAGAATTTAAACTTGGCACTGCCGATCTCCTACATTTCGGGCTATCAGAATGTCGAGCTGGTTTCGCTTACGGCGCTTTTTGACAAGCCACAGACCAAACTGCAAACACAGGCATTTGCGGCTCTGGGCGACTGGATTGTTGAAAATGCCAACCAGGAGATTTCAGGCTGGCCGGGATACTATGAGTACAACGGGTCGACCGAGTATTCTTTGGTATATAACAAAGAATACGACCTCATCATGCTGACTGTATTCTATGCCCCCGGAAAATATCTGCAAATCTCAAATATTGCGCTGAGCCCTTCCGAACAAGATTATTATACAGATTTTAGAATCGATGATACTACCAAAAGCGAAGAGGAGAGTGTGTTCCACGGCACCGGAAGTATTTACAGCCCCTCATTTGACCAGGACACCAGTGTTACATTTTCAGAGTATACAGGGGATTCGGAGGATTTGGAGCAGTGCGAAAGCATTGCGAAAAGTATGTATTTGAACTCTCTGGAATATCTCGACTATTTTTTTGCAACACACATCCCCAACTACAGTATCCGCGACTTCGGATTTGATTTGGATTTTAATTGACCTGTATACTTCGCCACTATTAAACAAAAAACTGGTGCGGCCGCTACGGCCGCACCAGTTTTTTTGGTATATGCACAAAGCTACTTCAGTTTTTCTTCAAGCATATCGCGGAAAACCTGGGGATTACCCTTGCCTGCGCTCTTTTTCATGCAGACGCCTACGAGGAAGCCGAGCACGTTCGTCTTGCCGCCCTTAAAGTCTGCCACGGGGCCGGCGTTTTCGGAGAGCACCTCATCGACGATTTTGACAAGCGCCCCGTTGTCGCTGATCTGGGCAAGACCCAGTCTGTCCACGACGGCTTTTGGGTCCGTCTCCCCTTTTGTCAGCTCTTCAAAGACGGTCTTTGCTGCGGTCGAGGAGAGGGCGCCGGCATTCACAAGGTCAATCAGTTTCAGCAGGGCGGCGGGCGCCACTCCGATGTCGGAAAGCGCACAGCCGCGTTCGTTCATGAGCTTCGAGAACTCGCCCAAAATCCAGTTGCAGACCACTTTGGCAGACTGGGGCGCAAGGGCGGCGCAGGTTTCGAAGAAATCTGCCTTATCCTTGTCAACGGCCAGCATGTCGGCCTCGTAGGCCGTCAGGCCGTAGGATTTCGTGTACCGCTCAAACCGGACCAGCGGAAGTTCCGGAATTTGCGCCCGAATGCTCTCTATCCAAGCATCGTCGATGCGGATGGACACAAGGTCGGGTTCGGGGAAATACCGGTAGTCCTGTGCATCCTCTTTTGAGCGCATAGAAACGCTCTCGCCCAGCTCGTCGTCCCACCGGCGGGTCTCCTGCGGGATGAAGCCGCCCGCATCGAGCACCGCCGTCTGCCGGGCGACCTCATACTCAATGCCGCGCAGCGCTCCCGAGAACGTGTTGACGTTCTTCATCTCGACTCGATTGCCGTACTCTTTGGAGCCCATGGGCCTGATGGAGACGTTGACGTCGCAGCGGATATTTCCCTCCTGCAGGCGGCAGTTGGAGATACCGAGGTACTTCAAAATGGAGACGAGACCCTCCAAATAGGCCTTGGCATCCTCTGCGCTGCGAAGATCGGGCTCCGAGACGATCTCGATGAGCGGCACGCCACAGCGGTTGAAGTCGACTAAGGTGCCGCCGAACTTGTCGTTATGGAGCAGCTTGCCGGCGTCCTCCTCTATGTGGATGCGCCGGATGCGCACCGACTTCTTCTCTTCGCCGACGTAGAATTCAAGCCGGCCGTCCGAGCACAGCGGAATGTCATACTGACTGATCTGGTAAGCCTTCGGGAGGTCGGGGTAGAAGTAATTCTTACGGTCGTGCTTTGTGACCCGGTTGATGGTGCATTCGCAGGCGAGTCCCATCATCATGGCGTAGTCGACGACTTTTTTATTTAAGACCGGCAGCGTTCCCGGCATGCCGACACAGATGGGGCAGCACTGGGTGTTGACGGGCGCGCCGTACTGAGTGGAGCAGGCGCAGAATATTTTGGACTTTGTATTGAGCTCGGCGTGCATTTCAATGCCGATTACCGCTTCGTACATGTGAACACCCCCTTACAGCTTGGGGCAGACCCAGCCGATGCCGGAAGTCTGCTCATATGAATAGGCCACGTTAAACAGGAGCTCTTCGGCGTTTTTGCCGCCGATGAGCTGGAAGCCCATCGGCAGGCCGTCGACCTGCGCACAGGGCACGACGAGGGCCGGGAGCTGGACCATGTTAATACTGACGGTGCAGATATCCGAGAGGTACATCTGCACGGGATCGGTGGCCTTCTCCCCCAGCTTGAAGGCGACGGTGGGCGAAGTCGGGGTCAGCATGACATCGCACTTCGTGAGCGCCTGCGCATAGACCTGCTTTAGCTTCTCACGCATTTTCTGGCCCTGCTTGTAGTAGGCGTCGTAGTAGCCGGAGGCCAGCACATAGGTTCCCAGCATGATGCGGCGCAAAACCTCAGGCCCGAAGCCCTCGCTGCGGGATCGGAAATAGACTTCGTCGATCGTTTTGCACCCATCGGCCAGGCGGCCATACTTCACGCCGTCAAACCGGGCCAGGTTGGAAGAGGCCTCGGCGGAAGAGATGATATAGTAGGTCGCTAAAGCGTAATCGGCAAAGGGCAGGTCGACATCAACCAAAGTGGCGCCCATCTTTTCATAAGTCTTTGAAGCTTCGATAATGGAAGCCCGCACCGCGGGGTCGATGCCGTCGCCGAAGAACTCGCGCGGCAGGCCGATTTTCAGGCCCTTGACGTCGTTTTTGAGATGTGGGGCAATCGGTTTATAGGGGAAATGGGTCGAGGTCGCGTCGTACGGGTCGCGGCCCGCGATGGCGTCAAAGAGCATGGCGCAGTCGGTGACGGTGCGCCCCATCGGGCCGACCTGGTCGAGTGAGGAGCCGAAGGCCACGATGCCGGAGCGGGAGATGGCGCCGTAGGTCGGCTTGATGCCCACAATGCCGTTGAGGCAGGCGGGCAGTCTAACCGAGCCGCCGGTGTCTGTGCCGACCGCGAGCACCGTCTCGCAGGCCGCGACCGAGGCGGCCGACCCGCCGGAGGAGCCTCCAGGCACACGCGTGAGGTCATAGGGGTTATGGGTTGGCTTAAAGGCAGAGTTTTCGCAGGAGGAGCCCATCGCAAACTCGTCTAAGTTGGTCTTTCCGATGATGGGCATGAGATTATTCTTCATTCGGGTGACGACGGTGGCGTCATACGGCGGGATGAAGTTCTCCAGGATTTTGGAAGCGCAGGTTGTCCGCACGCCATCCACACAGATATTGTCCTTCAGGGCGATTGGAATTCCGGCCAAAGGCGGGAGTTCTTCGCCTGCCGCAAGCTTCTTGTCAACAAGGGCTGCCATCTCAAGGGCCTTCTCGCCCGACACGGTAATAAAGGCGTCGACTTTGCCTTCGACTTCATCAATCCGGGAGAGGTATGACTTTGTGATTTCAGTGGCCGAAATAGCGCCAGTCCGCAGCATTTTTCCGAGTTCTCCGGCCGATTTTTCATACAGCTTCATATTTTCACTCTCCCCTAATCGATGACTTTCGGTACGAGGATGCAGCCGGCCGCTTTTCGCGGCGCATTGGCCAAAACCGCATCACGGGTGAGCGACGGCATGACGACATCCTCCCGGAATACGTTGTAATCCGCGGAGAGGTCGAGTTCAATACCGGTCAGATCAACTTGCTGGATCTGCGCCACCATATCAACGATGTTTTCCATATCCGCCGCGAGCTTATCAAAACGCTCTTCGGGAATATCAATACGCGCAAGCTGCGCAATGTGACGGATCTCGTCATGCGTGATCTTCATTCTTACCCTCCAATAAATTCATAAGCTCTACCTCGCCGAGGACCGGAATGCCGAGCTCGGTAGCCTTTGTAAGCTTTGAGCCCGCATCCTCCCCCGCGACGACATAGCTTGTCTTCTTTGATACGCTGCCGGAGACCTTTCCACCCTTCGCCTCAATGCGGGCTTTCGCCTCGTCCCGCGTCATGCCGGACAGGGTGCCTGTGAGCACAAAGGTGGCCCCCCGTAAAGTGATGTCGGCGCTGCCGGGTATCCCCGACATATTCACGCCCGCGGCCGCAAGCCGCGCGAGCTGGACACCGGTCTGCGGGTGTGAAAAAAAGTCGACGACACTCTGGGCCACGACCTCGCCAACTTCGGGGATGACGGTAAGTTCCGAAAGGGATGCGGCAGAGAGTTTTTCCATACTAAGAAAGTGCTCGGACAGCAGTTTTGCCGTCTGCGCGCCGACATGGCGGATGCCAAAACCGTAAAGGAGTCTTGATAAGTCCTGCGATTTGCTGGCCGCGATTGCCGCCACCATATTGGCGGCGGACTTATCGCCCATGCCGTCAAGTTTTGCCAGCTGTGGCACTGTCAAATCATAGAGGTCTGCAATGGAACCCACAAGCCCAAGCGTTACAAGCTTTTCAGCCCCTTGCTCCCCCATTCCCTCAATGTCCATCGCGGTACGGGAGCAAAAATGTGCGATTTTGCGCACAAGCTGTGCCGGACAGGAGGGGTTGGTGCAGCGCACCGCGGCCTCTTCTTCGTCGTCTGTGACAGGTTCTCCGCAGGAGGGGCAGAATTGCGGCATCACAAAGGGCCGCTCGCTGCCGTCACGCGCCGACTTGTCCACTTCGACGATTTCGGGAATGATCTCCCCCGCCTTGCGCACGAAGACCGTATCGCCGATGCGGATGTCCTTTTCGGCAATAAAGTCCTTATTGTGCACGGTGGCCGCCTGCACGTTGGTGCCGGAGAGCCGCACCGACGCAAGAACCGCCGTGGGTGTCAAGACGCCCGTGCGCCCGACCGTGACCGTGATGCCCTGGAGCTTTGTCGGCTTGACCTCCGGCGGATACTTGTAGGCAATGGCCCACCGCGGGAACTTGGCCGTGGAGCCTAAGGCCGCCCTGGCGGCAAAGTCGTCGACCTTGATGACTGCACCGTCGGTGTCGAAGGGCAGCGACGGCCGCTCCTCCCCAATGGCTTCGATGCGGGCGATGCAGGCCTCCATGTTTTCACACAAAACGGGATTCGGGATGACCCGAAAGCCAAGCTCTTTCATAAGTGCAAGCGATTGCATGTGGCCATCCGGCATCTCGCCCTCCATCCGTTGGATGTTGAAAACGAAAATACTGAGCCTGCGTGAGGCGGTGACGGATGAGTCAAGCTGACGAAGAGAGCCTGCAGCCGCGTTTCGGGGGTTGGCGAAAAGCTGCTTACTATCGGCTTCCCGCTCTTCGTTTAAAGCCTCAAAGACGTTGGTCGGCATATAGACCTCGCCGCGAACTTCAATGGTCACGGGGGAGCGCAGCCGCAGTGGGATGCTTGCGACCGTCTTCAAGTTGGAAGTGATGTCCTCCCCCGTCACGCCGTCACCGCGAGTGGATCCGCGGGCAAAGAGCCCATCACGGTATTCCAGGGAGACAGAAAGTCCGTCAATTTTATATTCAACGACATAGGAGGGGTTTGGCACGACGCCTGTCACCCGGCGGGCAAACTCCATAAGCTCATCAAGTGAAAAAGCGTCCTGCAGGCTCTCCATCTGGACCTCGTGGGTGACGGGATCAAAGCCCTCTACCGGCCTGGCGCCGACCCGTCTTGTCGGCGAATCGGGCGTGACAAGTTCCGGGTGCTCCGCCTCGATCGTTTCAAGCTCACGCATGAGCTCATCATACCGATAGTCGGAGATCTCCGGCCGGTCGAGCGCATAATATAAATATGCGTGATGACTGAGCTGGGCGCGAAGCGACGCAGCTCTTGCGGGCAAATCCATGCTCATCCCCCTAACTGCTATATTTTAACACGTCAGGGAAAAAATGTACATTATTTTTTCAGTTCACTTCTAACGGATTATGGAAATTGAGGATGTTGTCTGCCACGTCGTCCGGCATGTCGGTGATGTTGGTGTAGTATTCCGGCACCCTGCCCACAATGACAGTTTCGGCAACACAAATTGTGGTGTCGACGGTGGCCGACACACTCGAGACCGGCATCATGATGCTGACGCCGGTCGTGACATTCATCAGAATGCGGTGGAGCGTCTGATTGATTCCGGCTGAGGTAAATTCGTTTGATATGTTGACGATTACACTGCCGTACGGGATCAGGCGGAGGTTGATGATGGGGCCGCGGCCGGAAAGCAGGTCCCCTGAAAACAGGTTGCCGAGGGGAATCGGCACCCGGATCACATCAACAGCCAGGTTGTTTTGCACCCGCTCGCTGACACGAGACTTGAGCTGGTTAATGCGCACGACGTCGCAGACGAGGGCTCTAACCTCGCCGCTCTCAGATGTTTCTACCGTGACAAGGTCAGCGTATGAAACGCCGCTTTCGGAGAGTTCCTGCTCCACCGCCCGCATGACCGAGGTGTTGGCAATGGCCGTCGCCTTTTGGACGCCGATTCCCTCGACCATAGGCCGAAGGGTGGAGTCGAAGAGCCGCAGTGAGAAATTCGCAAACA
Organism: Oscillospiraceae bacterium; assembly: GCA_963662765.2. Taxonomy (GTDB): domain Bacteria; phylum Bacillota; class Clostridia; order Oscillospirales; family Feifaniaceae; genus DATMXT01. The sequence continues at coordinate 30,461 of CAXXUP010000005.1, read as the reverse complement.
GCAGCACCGCCACAAGCAGTGCCGACAGCACGATCAAAGATCTTGGCGCCGCCCGTCCGGCGCGTCTTGCCCGTCTTTTCTGAATGACCATAACACACCCCCGAGCATTGTATGCTCGGGGGTGGTATGTGGTGAAAATCCTATAATTATGCTTGCTTTTCGCCAGCCTCTTCGGCTGCAGGCTCGTCAGTCATAGCGGCAGGCTCTTTGGTCGACTGATAGGCTGTATCGGCGTTCTGATCCCCCTCGAGCAGGGCTCGGATGGAGAGGTTGACCCGCATGGCATCGTAGTCGATGGAGACGATCTTGACGTCGACTTCGTCGCCGACCGACAGGACCGAGGCGGGCTTGTCGATGCGCTTCGTCGAAATCTGCGAAATGTAAATGAGACCGTCAATGCCCGGAATCAGTTCGGCAAAGGCGCCGAAAGGCATGAGTTTAACGATTTTGACATGGGCCACATCGCCCTCTTTAAAAGTCTCCTTGAGCGTGTCCCAGGGATTGGGCAGAAGGTTCTTATACCCGAGCGAAATGCGCTTGCGCTCGATGTCGAGATCCTTGATGTAGACTTCAATACTGTCGCCGACCGAAACGGCCTCAGAAGGATGACGAATGCGGTTCCAAGACAGTTCGGAGAGGTGGATCATGCCGTCAACTCCGCCGACGTCGACAAAGGCGCCATAGGAGGTCAGGGATTTGACAATGCCCTTGTACTTCTTGCCGACTTCGGCCGCAGACCAGAAGGACTCTTCGGCCATGCGGCGGGACTCGCGGGAGAGGGCCCGAATGGAGCCGATGACGCGGCGGCGCTTGCGGTTGACTTCGAGAATCTTAAACTTCTGGGTGGTGCCTACGAGGTCGGCATGGTCCGCATCGCGGCCGCCAGGAACCTGGGAACCCGGAATGAAGATGCGCACGCCTTTGCAGACGGCAATGATGCCGCCCTTGACGACTTCGGATACATTTCCTTCCATGATGGCGCCGTTGTCGACAGCCGCCTCGATCTCGTCCCAGCCCTTGAGGGCGTCGATCCGCTTTTTAGACAGCATAATGGTGCCTTCGACGTCATTGACGCGGACGACGAAAACTTCGACTTCGTCGCCGGGCTTGACGACGTCCTCCGGCTTGAGGGAGGGATCGTCAGAAAGCTCGCCGACCGGAATGTATGCCGACTGCTTGGTGCCGAGGTCAACCCGGACCTCGGTTGCGCCGATGGACACGATGGTCACTTTGACCCGGTCTCCTGTATTTAAAGTCAGGAGCGAGTCTTCAAGCATCTGCTCAAACGAGAGCTCGCCTGTTTCCTCAGGCTTGTCCTCCTCGCTTGCAGTTTCCGCGGCGGCCTTGACTGGCTTCTCCATTTCGACGGTCTCCTCGGGTGTGAGCTCGCTGCGCTCCGTTACTTCGTTCATTTCAGTCATTTTTGTTGCAGCCTCCTTTATTACACTCACCGGAGTTGAGGCTCCGGCCGTAATGCCAACCTTATACCCCGGACGGACGAGTCCATCCGGTATATCGTCGGGCGACTCCACCAAGAGTGTATTGCCGCAAATCCGCTTGCAGATTTCGTACAGACGGTTGGTGTTGGAGCTATTGCGCCCTCCGATGACAAGCATGAAATCGCAGCCTGCCGCTAGGTCGGCAGCCTCTTTTTGCCTGCTTTCGGTTGCACAGCATATTGTATCAAACATCTTTGATTTTGTATATAGTTTTTTTGCGAAGTCTGAACATTTTTCCCATTCCGTCAAGTCAAAGGTGGTTTGCGCGACAAAGAGTGTTGATATTGATGTCGCTTCCGGATGCTGCTCCGTGTAAGCCTTGAGCTCACCCACATTGCGGAAAACCATACAGTTTTTTGCATAACTGACGATGCCTTCGACCTCGGGGTGCTCCTTGTGACCAATCACAAAGACGGCGTCACCCGCCGCCGACGCGTCGGCGACAAGCCTGTGAATTCGCTCGACATTGGGGCAGGTCAGGTCAGCGTATTCAATTCCCCGCTCCACAAGACGCTCAGCCATATCCTTTGGAATTCCGTGGCTGCGCACGACGGCAAAAGCGCCATCCGGAACGCTCTCCACGGCTCTGATGCCGCGGCGCTCAAGTTCCGCCACGATTTGGGGGTTGTGAATGAGCGGGCCGATGGTGACAATGTTTGTTTTGCCCTCGTCCAGCAGTCCGTATACACCTTCCACGGCCCTGCGGACGCCAAAACAAAAACCCGCCGTCTTTGCCACAATCACTTCATGGGCCATCAGGAATCCCCCTCAAAAACGTACTCTTTGTCGGACAGCCGTCTCAGTTCGCCGGCCAGCCATTCGGTCGCCCGCGCATAATCGTAATGCCGTCCCGGCTTTGCCCCGAACGTCGCAACCGCCACGGGCTTGCCAAAACGCAGTTCGACCCTGCGAAAGGGTCGGAGTACATAGTCCTTTGTGTATACCCCGAAGGGGAGCACGGTGGCGCCTGTGCGAATTGCCATGCCCATCGCCCCGTTTTTGCAATCGTCGAGGTCGTTGTTTTTCAACCGCTGCCCCTCCGGAAAGATGCCGAGTACCCCACCCTTCTTTAGTGTGGCCAGCGCTTTTTTAATGGCGGTGATGTCATTTCTCCCCCGGTTGATGGGAATGGCGCCGAGTGCCATCAAAACCCAGCTCTCTATGGGATTTTCGAAAAGCTCAATTTTGGCAAGGGTCCTCATTTTTCTCGGGAAATTAGAAAAAAGCAAAATGGGCTCCAGCTGAGATATGTGCTTTCCGCAGACGACAAGCGGCCCCTCCATGGGGATTTTCCCCTCATAGGTAATTTTTACCCGAAAAAAGAAGTTGATGGGTCGCATGAGCAGCTGCATCAGCCTATAAAACATCGGCTAGTTTCTCCCTAATCAGTTTTTCCACAAGAGCAATCGACTGCGCCTTTGTGTTTCCGGTTGTGTCGAGCAAAATGGCATCCTGGGCTTGCCTGAGGGGAGCCGCCTCCCGTGTTGAATCGCGCTTGTCCCGCTCAATGAGATCGGCCAGCACCTGCTCGTAGGGTAGCGCAGTCCCTTTATCGGCCAGTTGTCTTTGCCTGCGGACCGCACGGTCTTTTGGGTCTGCGGTGAGAAATATTTTGAGGTTGGCGTTCGGCAGCACGACGGTGCCGATGTCTCTGCCGTCCATGATGCAGTTGTGGGCGGCGGCAAGACGGCGCTGGGTGTCCAGTAAATACTCCCTGACCCCGGGAATCGCGGAGACGGCCGAGGCGTAGTGCGACATCTCGTGCCGGCGGATTTCGGCTGACACGTCCTCATCCCCTAAAAAAATATGCTGGCCGTCGGGCTCCTGTGTGATGGAGATTTGAATCTGCGGCAGGAGGGGCAAAACGGTGGCCTCGTCGTCAGGGCCTATCCCCCGACGAAAAATGTAGAGACCAATGGCTCTGTAGATCGCTCCGGTATCGACATAAGTGAATCCGATCCGCTGCGCCACCTCTTTGGCAATTGTGCTCTTCCCAGCACCTGACGGGCCGTCTATCGCAATTGTGATACTCATCTAAAACCAGTCCCCCGCTTATTATACAGACATTCCGGCGAGTTTGCCGGTGGAAAAGGCGATTTGCAGGTTGAATCCGCCGGTCAAAGCGTCGACATCCAGCACTTCGCCGACAAAATACAGCCCTTTTTTCAGCTTAGACTCCATGGTCTTGGGGTTTATCTCCTTTGTGGAGACGCCCCCCGCCGTGACGATGGCTTCCTCAATGGGCCTGGTGCCGGTTATGGTGAGCGGAAGGCCTTTTAATAGGCTGACAAGCGTCTGCCGCTGCTCTCTTCTTATGGAATTGACTTTGGTTTCAGGCGCGATACCGGAGAGTTCAACCACGACCGGGACGAGGGAACGGGGCAGCAGTCCGCCCAGCGCATTTACAAAGTCACGGTTTTGGGTCTCCCCGAAATCCCGAAGAACCCGGGCGTCAAGCTGGGAGACGGACAAGGCCGGCTTTAGGTCAATTGAAGCCAGGTACTCCCCTCCCCGCAGCATGGCCGAGGCCGAGAGGGTCAACGGCCCTGAAATTCCGAAGTCGGTAAAGAGCATTTCCCCCTGTTCGGAAAAAACGGGCTTCGCCCCTTCTTCCCACACGGTGAGTCGGACATTGCGAAGTGAGAGCCCCTCAAGCCTCGTGCACCAGTCCTCGGCGCAGATAAGCGGAACCAGCGAAGCCCGCGGCGGCACAACCGTGTGGCCGGCATCCCATGCAAACCGGTATCCGTCCCCGGTAGAGCCGGTCATGGGATAAGAGAGTCCGCCGGTAGCCACGATGACGGCGTCTGCAATCGGCAGCCTGTCCACCTCGCGGCGGACAAATTTGACCCCGCCCGACTTCGCATAGCGCACGAGCGCATCCCTGATATCGACCGAACGGTCGGAGACGGGAAAGACCCGCTCCCCCCGCTCGACTTTGAGCGGGACGCCGAGCTCCTCGAAAAAAGCCATGGTGTCCTCACAGGAAAAGGCCGCAAGTGCCGAATGCAGGAACTTGGGAGAGCCTGTCACATATTTCAGAAAATCCGAAGGGGGGCAGGCGGTCGTCACATTGCAGCGGCCTTTGCCGGTGATCAGCAGCTTGCGGCCGGGAAACGCATTCTTTTCATAGAGCGTTACCTCAAGTCCGCGGGCGGCCGCAGTCCCCGCGGCCATCAGACCGGCGGGACCGGCGCCTATGACGGCAACGCTACACATGTTTGCAGAGATCCCGCAGGACCTCTTCGGGCGTGGAGACCATTGTCTCCCCTATGCGAATGAATCGAAGTGCCGCGAGCCGCTCGAACATGAGCTCGTTTTTGCAGACGGCCCTTGAAAAGCCAAGCGGCAGTGTGAAATTCGCAACTGCCCGAAGCAGTGCGTCGTACGTGTCAAAACCGGGAATTTTCTTCTTTTCTATAATTCCGAGGATCACAAGAGCGTCGTCCTCCGACGTAAACCGGCAGACGCCGGCAAGCGTGCCGTCTTCGAACAAAGAATACTCCTCGGGCGCTGTTTGCTTCATCGCAATCATTTTGACAGCTCCTTCAGATAACTTACCTCTTCGGCCGTAAGATTGCGCCATTTGCCGGGCTTGACCTCTGCCAGCCGCAGATCGCCGACTGCCACCCGTTTCAGCCGGATGACCTCGGCGCCGGCCGTCTCGCACATGCGCCGGATCTGGCGGTTGCGCCCTTCAAAGAGCGTGAACTGCAGCACCGAGCGTTCGGGCGCGTTATCGAGCACCTCGATTTCGACCGGACGAAGCGGGCGTCCGTCGAGCACCATCTCATGACTTAGCTTGTCCAGCACATCGCCGCCGACATGGCCGCGCAGCGTCGCAATGTAGCGCTTAGGCACATCGTGGCTCGGATGGGTCAGCTTGTACACGAGATCCCCGTCGTCGGAGAGCAGCAGCAGCCCTTCGGAGTTGCGGTCCAGCCGGCCCACCGGGACGACCCTGGCTTCCACTCCCTCCAAGAGATCTGCGACGCAGTGGCGCCCCTCCTCGTCGGTCAGGGTCGTGATGTAGCCGCGGGGCTTATTGAGCATGATGTAAGTGAATTCATGAGGTGTATTGCGCAGCTCTTTGCCGTCCAGCATGACAACGTCGTCCGGGCCCACCTTTTGTCCGAGGAGGGCCTTCTTTCCGTTTACCGTCACTTTACCGGCCGTAATCAGCACTTCCGCGGCGCGCCGCGAGCAGATTCCACAGTCGGCGATATATTTTTGCAGGCGTAGTTCCATGATCGCTCCTTTGTCATACACTGTTGATGCACAGTAGAATTTAATTATATCTCAAAAAAGGCCGCAAATCAATTCAAAGAGAGACTTTTTCGTCCTTTGCATCTGTACGCTGTCGTATGCACGCAGCGCAACGGTGCAAAGGAGCACATCTCCGGCAAAAATACGGGCCTCCCCCACCTGCTGCAGCATCGAAATGTCGGGATAGAGAAAATGCGGCAAAATGATTTTGGCATGCAAGACGGGGCCCGACATGTCAACGAGGGTCATCACCGGGGCTTTGTCAGGGCGCACGCGGACGTTCCCGCCGCCAGCCACGGGGAGAAGATATTCCGATGAGAGGCAGGACATCGGGTCGACCGAGCAGGTTCTGGAAAACCCGTAGTCGAGCATCTGCCTGTGGTCTGCCCAGTCGTTCCCGTCGTGGATGGTGACGGCCACAAGGCGCACGCCTCCCCGCTGCGCCGCCGTCACAAGGGAGCGTCCGGAGTGGACCGTATAGCCGGTCTTGACGCCGATTGCCCCCTCATAGGAGAGCAAAATGCGGTTTTTGCTCGCAAAATATCGGGCCGGGTGGGTGGAAGTACCCGGGATCATATATTTTTTCGCCCCGACATACCGCCGGAAATCGGCGTTTTCAAGCGCTTTTGCGGTGATGGTCGCAAGCTCTGCCGCTGTCGTGTAGTGGGTGTCGGAGTCGAGGCCGCTCGGGTTGTCGAAGTGGGTGTTCGAGAGCCCTAGGGCCGCGGCCTCGGCGTTCATGAGAAATACGAAGTCGGAAATGCTGCCGGCGACACAGATGGCGACCGCCGCCGCCGCATCGTTGCCGGAAGTCATCATGAGTCCGTAGAGCAGCTCGTCGAGCGTATAGACTTCGCCCTTTAGCAAATACATGGAGGAGCCCTCCACTCCGACCGCAGCGGCCGGGATGGTGAATTCTTTTGTGATGTCGCCGTACTTTAAGGCAACGTATGCCGTCATGATCTTGGTGGTCGAGGCCATGGGCAGCCGAATACCGGAGTTTTGCTCATAGAGAAAAACTCCGGTATCGGTTTCAAGCAGTGCGGCACCTTTTGCCGAGGTGGAAAGCGCTGCGGCTGGGCCTGTGAGCACGGCAAACAACAAAAGTACGGCAAACAGCTTTTTCATAACATCACCCGTTCATGTATATGAACGGGTGATGTCCGATAGTCTATTTGGAATCGGCCGGATTTTCCGGCGCATTTTTCTTTCCCTTGCGCTCGTTATAGGCAGCGACCGCCTTATCGACAAGTTCCGGAAGCATGGCGAGGGCCTTGTCAATCGTCGACTCGTCCCGGTCGACCGTCAGCACCTTTACATTTTCGCCCGTCACTGTGAGGAAAGCAATGGGATTGATGGTCAGCGCCGCACCGCCGCCGCCGCCAAAGGGGATTTTGGCATCGGGCTGGGAGGGAACTGCCGTGTTCATGTTGTATTCGCCTCCTCCGACGCCAAAGCCAAGGGAGACTTTGGAGATCGGAATGATGACTACGCCGGCGGGCGTGGTGATGGGATCACCGATGATTGTATTCACGTCGGTCATTTCAGTTAGCTTCTCCATGATGTTGGAGGTCACTTCGTTGATCGGATGGCTGTTCATGTTTCCTCTTCCTTTCTTTCATCTCTTTGTACATCGGGTAAAGTGCCGCGATTAAAAAGGGCAGCCGGTACACCCGAAGTCTGAATACGGCGCGCAGGTTTGCGTGGGTCTTTGCCGACGCGTAATCCGGCACGATGTTGACGTCGCAGCGCTTAAGGGTCACCATATATGAAAGCGTGGCGCAGACCGCGTTCACAAGTCCGGACAGGTTTCCGAAGAGCACCGTTGTCCTGACCGCGTCGTCGGTCGCGACGCTAATGTGTATTTTGAGCTCGTTCACGACGATTTTTTTGATTAGCTTCCGGTAAAAAATGCTAAGTGCGCGTTTTGAAAATGAGAGCAAATCGCCGACGCCCGTAAACAGTTCAATGAGCGCCTGCTCGGGTGCTGGTTTTTCTTTCAGCTCTTCGGGCTTTTTTTTGGCGAGCGCGGGGGGAATGAGATCTGGAAAAAGCGGCACTTTGTAAACGTGAATGCCGTTAAAAAGCAAAATCAGAATCGAACCGTCGTCGGAATACCGAATATCTGCCCCGACTGTCGAGATGAGCAGCCCAAGTATCAGCGCCAGCAGGCCGCAGAGGATATATCCAAAAAGGTTCACGCGCTCCCTCCCTGCACCGCCGCCGTCTCCCCGAACGATGCGGCAAACAGGCCAGCCTCCCCTTCTATGGGTGGCAGATCAGAGAGCGAGGAGAGGCCGAATGTGCGCAAAAAGGAGGGCGTTGTGCCAAACTGCATAGGACGACCGGGGGCATCCAGTCGCCCGCGCTCTTCAAGATATCCTTTTTCTACGAGAGCGCTTACGATGCCGGAGCTGTCGACACCCCGCGCTTGTTCGATGAAAGCCCGCGTGACCGGCTGGTTATAGGCGGTGATGGCGAGCACTTCGAGCGCGGCGGCCGACAGAGCGGCGTCTCTGCGCTTTTCGAGTGCTTCCCTGACTGTGTCGGCGTACTCGGACTTTGTGCACAGTTGATAAGAGTCCCCCAGGCGGAGCAGCTCGACTCCGCGGTTTTCCTCGTCATACTTCACCCGCAGATTATCCAGCACCGCGGCACAGGTGGCGGCGTCAAGCCCTGCAGCACGTGCCAAAAGCTCAAGTTCAGTGGGGGTTCCGGCGGCAAAGAGAAGGGCTTCCAGCACGCCCTCGGATTTAGAGTACTTCACCGCTTCTCACCCTCCCGCACTAAATTGATCTTGTAGTCGGCGAGGCCGGTATCTGTGATGCGCACCCGGCCTCTGTTTGACAGTTCAAGTATTGCCAGAAAACAGGCAATTTTATCAGACTTCGTCCCCTGCTCCCCTAAAATTTTTAAAAAGCGCATACCGCCCTGTTTTGTAAGCTGCCGAAGAAGCGCCACAGCCTTGGATGCGACCGACACCATCCGGTGGGCTACAATGCCCTCAAAGGCGGCGACGGGCGGCGGAAGTCGGCGCAGGCTGCCCCGAAAGACGGACCGGTAGGCCTCGACCAGCTTGTCCGCCGGATAGGCGGTCTCCGGGATGGGCGCCGGCGGCAGCCGCTGCGGATCGCGGACCAGCCGGCGGGTGCCGTATTCCCGCATCCGGTCGTCAAGATCGCTTGCAAGCTCTTTGTACCGCGCGTAGTCTGCCAGCATGGCGGAAAGCTCTTCCAGCGGATCTTCTTCCTCGTCCTCCACCGGCAGTAACTGTTTCGACTTTATGTAGAGGAGCCTCGAGGCCATCAGGAGGAACTCGGACAGATTCTCCATATTTGCCTGTTCGTACACATGCACATACTCCATGAACTGGTCAAGGAGCAGCGAAATTCGGATGTCCTTGATGTCGAGCTCGTTTTTTTCGATTAAGTGGAGCAGAAGGTCGAGCGGCCCTTCGAAAATCTCCAGTTTGTAGTTTAGCTCCATAGTATGCGGAATACCGGCAGGATGACGGCCTCCATACCCGAAATCACGGCGTCGCGCATCCATGAGATGGGGCCCGACAGCAGTCCCGTCCAGAGTAAAATGAAAAGCACCGGCATGAAATATTTTTCATACCGCATGATTTTAAAATATGTCGCGTTCGGCAGCACCGCATAGAGGATTTTCGAGCCGTCGAGCGGAGAGATGGGCAGCAGATTGAATACGGCAAGCCCCACATTGAGGCTGACCATGATGATGAAAAAGGTCTGCAGGACGTCGCCAATTGTACCGGAGGGAATAAAGGTGACCGTGGTGTAAAACAAAATCATGCAGACAAAGGCCAAGAGCAAATTCGAAATGGGGCCTGCCACTGCGGTGATGGCCATGTCCCGTTTGCGGTTTTTGAAGTACATGGGGTTGACGGGCACTGGCTTTGCCCAGCCAAACCGCAGCAGCAGCATGGCGATGGTGCCGAGCACATCGAGGTGGACAAGCGGATTCAAGGAGAGCCGGCCTGCCTGTTTGGCGGTCGGGTCCCCAAGCTTATAGGCCACCCACCCGTGTGAAAACTCGTGGAAAGTCAGCGACAGCAGTGCCGTCGGAACGAGGTATAGGGCGTTTTCCAAGAAGTCCTGTAACAAAAAGGTTACCTCCACAAAAATTTGAAAAACCGCTGCCTTAATACCGCCATGAGCGGAGAAAAGGTATAATCGTAGATGAGAAAGACGACGTTCATGAAAAAGAAGGCAAATGTCAGCGGCACAGTCCGTTCAATAATCTCAAGGTCCAACACCCCGGACACGAAGTAATAGACAAGCAGCATATCCGTGTTGAAATAGAGCGCTTTAAGTGTAAAGGCTCTAAGCTTCCCAGCCTTTCGCTCAATGGCCGCCTTGATCATAGGGTATTGGCCGAAGAGTACGGCAAAGAGAATGGCCGCCTCCTTGTTTGGCAGCAGCAAAATGCCTAAGATCGACGCGGTCGCGTAGCTGAGGAGGGCGGTCTTCATGCCCCACTTCAGGTAGGCAAACATGATGATGAATCCTGAGAAGGCTGCGCAGGTGATGGAGAGTGTGGGAAAAATGACCGATACGGCCATGAGCACCACCGCTGCCGCCGCCATCATTGCTCCGCCGGTTATTTCGCGGGCACTCATCGTCCGAAGCAGCAGTTACACATGCAGTTGGCGCAGAGCGCCGCGGAACATACATCACATCCTGTGCAGGGGAGGCAAAACGCCCCGCCGGTCCCGTACGAGTCGTCCTGCCACGGGGCCTGCCCCGCGCCCATGGCGTTTAAGGCGGCCCGGTACTCGGGGTTCGAGGGGTCCATATTGACGGCCTGCTGATAGCAGAGCCTCGCGTCCGAGAGCCATCCTTTACGCTGCAGTACGACACCCCGCAGAAAATGCCACTCGGCAGTGCGGCCCGAGACCGGCACGCCGTCGAGCGTCCGGTGTGCATCTTCGATTCTCCCCTGCGCAATCATGTTGCGCACCTCGGAGAACCTGCCGGAGCCGGAAGATGCGTCGCCGCTTTGATAGGTGCGCCCTGTGCCGCCTGCCCCCCGCTCATGGACAATCTCGTCGTATGCGGCATTGATCTCGCTCATTTTTTCCTTGGCGAGATCGGCAAGCGGGTTATTCTGATAGTTGTCAGGGTGATATTTACGTGCCAGTTCCCGGTAGGCGGTTTTTACCTCCTGATCGGTGGCCGTGCGCCCTACGCCCAGAACCTCATACGGGTTTTTCATGCGTTATTCCTCTCTGTTTCGCGGGCATTCCGACCCGTAATATGTTTTCGAGTATTCCGCGGTAGCGCTGCAGCGGCGCAAGATCTAAGGCCGCGGCCGCCCCAAAAGCCGCATCTGTCAGCATTTGTACCACAAGCGCAGTGTCGCCGTCAAGCCCCGCCGCTATGAGCGGGTTAAACCGGCCAAGCTCACGATCCTCCGTGAGGTCGTCAACCGCATCAATCAAATAGATCCACCGGCCCACCTGATACCCGAGCTCATGCAGGATTCGCATGGTGACTTCATCCTCCGACAGGTGCTGTGCAAGCCACGCCAGCATATCGGCGAAGTGGCGGGTGTAGCCGTCAAGCGTCAGGGTCGGACCCCCTTCGGCTGCCGCAAGGCCCGAGAGCGCCCCATCGACGCATGCGCCAAGCTCCGGATAGTATGTTCTGGCAAGCCGTTCGGCTGGACCGAGCGCCAGGAGCGCGGCTTTTGCCTTCGCCCGCTTTGAGCCCCGCTCGTCCGCAAGGTCGTCACGCAGCTTGCCGCACCCCAGGATCACATGGGCGGCAGCCACTAAGTCAAGCGAGGCCTCGGAGGAGAGGGTTCCTGTGTTTTTCAAGGGATTTGTCGCACACATCCGCTTGACGTAGACCGGCTCATCCTCATCGAGCGCCATGCCGAGACACGCTAAAAAGGCGAAATCGTAGGAGAGGCCCATGGTTGCGGCCGCGCCGTAAGTCTCTTTGAGCCGGTGGCAGAGCCCGCAGTAAATGGCCTTGTAGGCCTCGTTTTCCCTAAGGCGCAGTTCCTCCTGCTTGGGGAGAATATATCCGAACACGGGCGTTATCTCCCCTGCTGTGCCATTTCGAGCACAGCCTTCAAGTAAGTTCCCGTGTAGGAGCTAGGCGTTTCCGCAACTTCTTCCGGAGTGCCGCAGGCCACCACTTCGCCGCCGCGGTCGCCGCCATCGGGGCCGAGATCGACGATATAGTCTGCGCACTTGATGATATCCAGATTATGCTCGATGACGATGACCGTGTTCCCCTCGACCACGAATTTCTGCAGAACTTCGACGAGCTTGTGCACGTCGGCCGTGTGCAGACCCGTCGTCGGTTCGTCGAGGATATAGACCGTCTTGCCGGTCGAGCGGCGGGCGAGTTCGGTCGCAAGCTTCACCCGCTGGGCCTCGCCGCCCGAGAGCTGCGTGGAAGGCTGGCCGATTTTGATGTAGCCGAGCCCCACGTCAAAGAGGGTTTCGAGCTTGCGTCTGATGGACGGGATGTTCTCGAAGAAGGCGACGCCCTCCTCCACCGTCATGTCGAGCACGTCGGCGATGGTCTTCCCCTTGTACTTTACTTCGAGGGTCTCTCTGTTATACCGCTTCCCCTTGCAAACTTCGCAGGGCACATAGACGTCCGGCAGAAAGTGCATCTCAATTTTTATGATGCCGTCACCCTGACAGGATTCGCACCGGCCGCCCTTAACGTTGAAGGAGAACCTGCCGGGGCCAAAACCCCGCATTCGAGACTCGGTCGTCGCGGCGAAGACATTGCGAACGTCGGTGAAGAGTCCGGTGTAGGTGGCAGGGTTTGACCGGGGTGTGCGCCCGATGGGCGACTGGTCGATGGCGATGACCTTGTCGAGCAGCTCAACCCCTTCAATGCGGGTGTGGGCGCCGGGCGACGTGCGGGCACCGTTTAGCTGCGCCGCCAGCGACTTATAGAGAATTTCATTGATGAGGGAGGACTTGCCGGAGCCCGACACGCCGGTCACACAGGTGAAAGTGCCAAGCGGCAAGTCAACCGTGATGTCTTTTAAATTGTTTTCGCAGGCGCCGACAATGCGCAGGATGCCGCCGTTTCCGGGTTGCGAATTTCCGGCACCGGAATAAACTTTTTGTGGCTGAGGTACTGACCCGTGATGGAGCCCTCGGTGCGCATGATGTCGTCGACCGTGCCCTGCGCCACGACCTCGCCGCCGTGGATGCCGGCCCCGGGTCCAATGTCGATGATGTGGTCGGCCTCAAACATGGTCTCCTCGTCGTGCTCGACGACAATGAGGGTGTTGCCGAGGTCCCGCAGCCGTTTTAAGGTATCGAGCAGCTTGCGGTTGTCCTTCTGGTGCAGCCCGATCGAGGGCTCGTCGAGGATGTAGAGCACTCCCGTCAGAGAGGAGCCTATCTGGGTCGCAAGCCGAATGCGCTGGCTCTCGCCCCCCGACAGGCTGCCGGCAGACCGGGCCAGTGTGAGATAGTCGAGCCCCACATTGCGCAGGAAGGAGAGCCTATCTTCAATTTCCTTCAGGATTTGATGGGCAATGAGCTGATGGGTCGCCGTAAGCGAGAGATTTTTTAAAAACTCCATCTCTTCCACAATGGGGAGACTTGTCAGCTCGATGATATTCAGTCCGCCGACCGTGACTGCCAGCACATTTTTATTGAGGCGCTTTCCCTCGCACTCGGGGCAGGGCGCCATGGTCATGGAGGACTCGATTTCAGCGCGAATCCAGTCGGAGTTTGTCTCCCGGTGACGGCGCATCAGGTTATTGACAATGCCCTCATAGTCGGTGTAGTAGCTTCCGGTGCCGTACTCGTTGACCCGGGTCATCTTGATCTTCTCGCCGTCCGTGCCGTACAAAATGACGTCCTGCGCTTTCTTTGGCAGCTCGCCGAAGGGCACGTCGAGGGAAAATCCGTAGTGGGCGGCCAGCCCTTCGTAGTACATCTGGGCGATGGTGCCGCCGTAGACAAAGTTCCAACCGGAGGCCTTGATGGCGCCGCCCCTGACCGAGAGCGACTTGTTGGGTACGATGAGGTCGGGGTCGATTTTCAAAATGGAGCCGAGCCCCGTGCAGGCGGGGCAAGCGCCGTAGGGATTGTTGAAGGAGAACATGCGGGGGGTCAGCTCCTCGACGCTGACCCCGTGATCGGGGCAGGCATAGCTTTGGGAATAGAGCTGCTCCGTCCCGTCAGCGTCAATTAAGGTCAGGCCGCCCGCGAGTGCCGATGCAGCCTCGACCGACTCGGCAAGCCGAGAGCGGATTTCGGGGGTCACGACCAGGCGATCAACCACGACTTCAATGTTGTGTTTGAAAGTCTTTTTGAGATCAAAGTCCTCCGAGAGGTCGTGCATTTCGCCGTTGACCCGGACCCTCACAAAGCCGCCTTTGCGGGCGTCCTCAAAGACTTTCTGATGCTCTCCCTTGCGCTGCCGCACGACGGGAGCCAGCACTTGAATGCGGGTGCCGGCGGGCAGCTCCAGAATGCTGTCGACAATCTGGTCCACCGTCTGCTGCGTGATCTCGCGGCCACAGACAGGGCAGTGCGGAATGCCGATGCGGGCATAGAGAAGGCGCAGATAATCGTAAATTTCGGTCACGGTTCCGACGGTCGACCGCGGGTTCTTCGAGGTGGTCTTTTGGTCGATCGAGATGGCGGGAGACAGCCCCTCGATGCTGGTGACGTCGGGCTTATCCATCTGCCCCAAAAACTGACGGGCGTAGGAGGACAGCGATTCGACATACCGGCGCTGGCCCTCGGCGTATATGGTGTCGAAGGCCAAAGACGACTTGCCGGAGCCCGAAAGCCCCGTTACGACCACCAGCTTGTCCCGCGGGATGTCGACGTCGATATCTTTTAAGTTGTGGGCTTTCGCGCCCCGTACCGATATTTTATCAATCAAGTTTTGGATGCTCCTTTTTGCAGTTCGTTTATCCGATCCCGCAGGTAGGCGGCGTGCTCGAACTCCAGAATTTTCGCGGCGGCCCGCATTTCCTTTGTGAGTTTTTCGATCAAATCCAGCCGCTCTCTGTGGGACATATGCTTTTTCGAGATGCCCTCAACCTCCACCTTGGAGGAGATTTCAATGACATCGCGCACACTCTTGACGATGGTCGTCGGAGTGATGCTGTGCTCGTCGTTGTACGCTTTTTGAATGCCGCGGCGGCGCTCGGTCTCACTGAGGGCGAAGCGCATGGAGTCGGTATACCGGTCCGCATACATGATGACCCGGCCCTCAACGTTTCTGGCCGCCCGGCCGATGGTCTGGACGAGACTTGTGGACCCGCGCAAAAACCCCTCTTTGTCGGCGTCCAAAATGGCGACAAGCGAGACCTCGGGCAAGTCGAGCCCCTCCCGCAGCAAGTTGATCCCGACCAGCACGTCGAACTCACCAAGCCGAAGGTCGCGAATGATCTCCATCCGTTCGATCGTGTCGATGTCGTGGTGCATATACCGAATCCGAAGGCCCATATTCTCGTAGTAGGCCGTGAGGTCCTCGGCCATCTTCTTTGTGAGGGTCGTGACAAGCACCCGTTCGCCCTTTTCGGCCCGTTTTATAATCTCGCCGTAGAGGTCGTCAATTTGCCCTTCGGTCGGCCGAACCTCCACTTCCGGGTCTAAGAGCCCCGTAGGCCGGATGACCTGCTCGACAATCTGGGAGGAGTGGCTGCGCTCATACTCGCTCGGCGTCGCCGACACGAAAATGACCTGCCCCACCCGCTGCTCGAACTCAGCAAAGTTGAGGGGTCGGTTGTCGAAAGCGGAGGGCAGCCGAAAGCCGAAGTCCACAAGCGACTTTTTACGGGAGAAATCCCCACCGAACATGCCCCGCGCCTGCGGCAGCATGACATGGGACTCGTCGACAAACATCAGGAAGTCTTTTGGCATATAGTCGAGCAGCGTGTAGGGTGTGGCGCCCGGCTCGCGCCCCAAGAGGATGCGGGAGTAGTTTTCAATACCGGAACAAAATCCGATCTCCCGCAGCATTTCGATGTCGTAGCGGGTGCGCTGTTCAATGCGCTGGGCCTCGATCAGCTTGCCGTTGTCCTTAAAAAATTTGATCTGCGCTTCAAGCTCCCGCTCGATTTCGCCGATGGAGCGCTCCATTTTATCCTGCGACACGACGTAGTGTGAGGCCGGAAAGACAATTTCAAACTTCGGGAGGGACAGTACTTCGCCGGTCAAGGGGTCAATCTCGCTGATCCGCTCGATCTCGTCCCCCCAGAGTTCTACCCGCAGCACCCGGTCGGTAGAGCCCGCCGGGAATATTTCGACAACGTCCCCTCTGACCCGGAAGTTGGAGCGGGTTAATGACATGTCGTTTCGCTCATACTGGAGCTTGACGAGCCGTCTCACCAGATCGTCCCGCTCCATTTTCTGGCCGGGGCGCAGGGTGACGGCGAGTTCAGTGTACTCCTTAGGGTCTCCGAGTCCATATATGCAGGAGACCGACGCCACGATGATGACGTCTCTGCGCTCGTAGAGGGCGGCGGTGGCCGAGTGGCGCAGCTTATCAAGCTCGTCGTTGATGGACGAGTCCTTCTCGATAAATGTGTCGGTGGACGGAATATAGGACTCCGGTTGGTAATAATCGTAGTAGGAGACAAAATATTCCACGGCGCTGCCGGGAAAAAACTCCCGAAACTCACTGCAAAGCTGGGCGGCCAGCGTCTTGTTGTGCGCGAGTACAAGGGTCGGCCGGCCGACCTTTTCAATGATATTGGCCATGGTATAGGTCTTGCCGGAGCCGGTGACGCCGAGCAGTGTCTGCATCTTATCCCCGCGCAGCACGCCTTTTGTCAGCTCAGCGATGGCTTTGGGCTGGTCACCGGAGGGCGTGTAATTCGACACGACCTGAAACGCATTATTCAAGGTCAAGCTCGCTCCTATAGATATTTCTTCTCACATAGCCCTCGTCGAGAAACCCGCTTTCGGCCATGCTGATGTAATCCCCCTCCACCATGACAAGGTGGTCGACAAGGGTCACGTTAATTCCGCGCAAATACTCCCGCAGTCTGATGGTGGTCGCAATGTCGAGCTCCGACGGAATGGCGATGCCGTTCGGGTGGTTATGGGCTAAGACGACCCCTACCGACTTGGTCGCAAGCACCTTTTCCATCAAAAGCCGTATGTTGACGTCGACCGCATTGACACTGCCCTCGTACAGGATGTCGCAGAACTTCGGATTTCTGCGGTTGTCGAGGCAGAGCATGGCCACGACCTCTTCGCCTGTCCCAAAAAATTTTGGGGCAAGCAGTGCCGCCGCGTCGCCCGTCGTCGTAACGGCGCCCGGTTCATGTCCGCTTTCGGCGTAAACCCTAGCCAGTTCGGGCACCATTTTAAGCAGATACGCCGTGTGGTCCCCGATATCTTTGCAGGCCGCAAGTTCCTCAATGGGAGTATCGAAGACGGCGCGCAGCGAACCGAACCGTTCAATCAGCGCGTGCGCCGTCTCGTTCGTGTCACCGCGCGCCCTGGCGAAAAAGAGCAGATATTCCAGGACCTCGTGGGCGGCAAATCCCCGAAAGCCGTTTTGCATAAACCGCTCCCGCATGCGCTGCCGGTGGCCGTCGTGAGGTCCTGCGCTCATAACTTTTTGCGGCTACCGGGCTTGACGTAGGGCAGGCCCTCTTTGCACAGCGGGCACTCGTCCGCCGCCCAGGAGACCACTTCCATGGAAAGGGCCGGCCGGAAGGGCACACCGAAGTCCATCTTGCCGCCTGTGCGGTCGATGACAGATCCCACGCCGACGACAATGCCGCCCGACGCCTTCACAATTTCAACGACCTCTTTGGCGGAGCCGCCGGTCGTGACGACGTCCTCAACCACCAGGACCCGATCGCCGGGCTCCACGGCAAAGCCGCGGCGCAGTGTCATTTTTCCCTCTTCCCGCTCCGTGAAAAAGTTGCGGCAGCCAAGCTGTCTGCCGACTTCGTAGGCAAGCTGAACGGCGCCCATGGCGGGTCCGATGACGATATCGACATCGTCGTCCCTAAAGTGGTCGGCAATCTCCTTGCAGATAGGCTCGCTGTACTTTGCGTCAAGGAACACTCTGGCGCACTGCACATACTTGTCGCTGTGCCGGCCGGAAGTCAGCAGGAAGTGCCCTTCTAAAAACGCACCGGCCTCTTTGAGAATGTCAATAATCTGTTCTTTTGTAAGCATGTCTACTCCCCTTTCAACCGATTCATTATACTATAAACATCGTAAAATGGAAATCCCAATTCTTAAAAATTTACACATCGTTTCATTTGTGTTATAATACTACATACAAGCGGGGGCTACGCGCTTTTTTAATTTATACCCGTTTCCAAGGAGTTTTGCATGAAGGAAATCACGATCGGCAAAAACGACGCCGGACAGCGGCTGGACAAATTCCTGACCAAGGCCTGCCCGGCACTCCCCCCCGCCCTTATGTTTAAGTATATCCGCACAAAGCGGATCAAGCTTGCCGGTGCACGGACCACAGCACAGTACCAACTTTGCGAGGGCGACGTGCTGCAGCTCTATATCAACGACGATCTGCTGGAAGGGCGTGAGGAGGAAAAGGCGGTCACTAAGCTTACGCCGCGGCTTTCCGTCGTCTACGAGGATGACAACATTCTGATTGCCGATAAGCCGGTCGGCATGATTGTCCACAGCGATGACGCGGAGAGCTACAACACCTTAATCAATAACATCAAGGCCTACCTGTATCAAAAGGGCGAATATGTGCCAGAAAATGAGAGCAGTTTTGCGCCGGCACTGTGCAACCGCATCGACCGGAATACGGCGGGCCTTTGTATCGCCGCCAAAAACGCCGCGGCGCTGCGTGAAATGAATGCAATTATCAAAGAACGCCTGCTCAAAAAGACCTATCTCGCGCTTGTGATGGGCTGCCCCGTGCCGCCCTCGGCTACCCTGACGGCCTATCTCTCCCGAGACATGGACGAAAAGCGGGTTGCGGTCTACGACCGGAAAGGGCCCGACACGGTCCAGATCATCACCCGATACAAAACGCTGCACTGCACGGACGGGATATCCCTGCTTGAAGTAGACCTTGTGACGGGCCGTACGCACCAGATACGCGCCCATATGGCCCATGTGGGACATCCGCTTGTCGGCGACGGAAAGTACGGAAAAACGGGTCCCAAAGGCGCCACAGGGCAGGCGCTTTGCGCCTACAAGCTTCGGTTTGAACTTGAGGATTATCGAGGAATCCTGAGTTATCTGGACAAAAAGGAGTTTTTTTCGCACCAGACAAAGATTTTCGATGATTTTATGCAAAATCATTGACATTTCGGCCAATTAAACCTATGATATATGAGCTTTACATTTTTCATTGAAGGGTGGAAGGATAAGAGAATGACACAAAGCAATATCATTGAGCTTGTCAAGGTCACGAAGATCTTTGACGGTGATATTGTATTGAATAATATTGACCTGAGCATCAAAGACGGAGAATTCATGACGCTGCTTGGCCCATCCGGCTGCGGGAAGACGACTACGCTGAGGATCATCGGCGGGTTTATCTACCCCGACACAGGCAGCGTTTTTTTCGAGGGCAAAAATATCACGACCCTGCCTCCGTATAGACGCAACCTCAACACCGTCTTCCAGAAATATGCGCTGTTCCCCTTTTTGAATATCTATGACAACGTGGCCTTCGGACTGCGGGTCAAGAAACTGGATGAAAAGGTCATTCGCACCAAGGTCATGGAAATGCTGGAGCTCGTCAATTTGAACGGCTTCGAAAAACGCGGTGTCACGGCCCTGTCGGGCGGCCAGCAGCAGCGGGTCGCCATAGCCCGTGCCCTTGTCAACGAGCCCGAAGTGCTGCTCTTAGACGAGCCCTTGGGTGCCCTTGACCTGAAGCTCCGCAAAGACATGCAAATTGAGCTTAAGCGCATTCAACAGCAGGCCGACATCACCTTCCTCTACGTCACTCATGACCAGGAGGAAGCCCTTACCATGTCCGACACCATTGTTGTCATGAACCGAGGCAATATTCAGCAGATCGGCACGCCGCAGGATGTCTACAACGAGCCTCGCAACGCCTTTGTCGCCGACTTCATCGGCGAGAGCAACATCCTGGATGGCACGATGCTGGCGGATTACAAAGTCCGGTTTGCCGGCAGCGTCCACGCCTGTGTCGACCGCGGATTTGCCAAGAATGAACCCATTGAAGTCGTCATCCGGCCGGAGGATCTCAAACTCTGTTCGCACGGAGAGGGCAGCATTGACGGTGTCGTCGAGTCCTGTATTTTTAAGGGCGTCCACTACGAGATCATGGTGAAGCAAGATGACTTTACATGGATGGTCCACTCCACCCAGTCAGCAGCGCCCGGCCAGCTTCTCAGCCTCGGCCTGACCCCGGACGACATACACATCATGAAAGAATTCGAAAACGATGACGCCTACCCGGACGACCCTGTGGAGGATATCCCCGAGGAGGATGAAGCGTGAGGCGTTCGGGGTTAGCGTACCCCTACGCCGTCTATGCCTTCACGTTTTTCCTTGCCCCGCTGCTGCTGGTCTTTTTCTACAGCGTCACGGTGGCGGGTTCTGACGGCGGTCTGACGCTTACCCTTTCCAACTACGCCAGATTTTTCGATTTTTCCGAGCCGCAGTACATGAAGGTGCTCTTCAATTCTTTCCGCATCGCGCTTATCGCCACGGCGATCTGTCTGGTGCTCGGCTATCCGATCGCTTACATCCTCTCGCGGCTGCAACCAAAGTGGCGCAATTTCCTCTCACTTTTATTTATCCTGCCGATGTGGATGAATTTTCTGCTTCGAACCTACTCTTGGATGTCGCTGCTTGAAAACAACGGCATCATCAACACAGCCCTCAAGGCGCTCGGCTTTGCGCCCTTATCCATCATGTACACCGAAGGGGCCATCATCCTCGGCATGGTCTACAACTTCCTGCCCTTTATGATCCTGCCGATCTACAACATGCTGGTCAAACTCGACGCAAGCCTCCTCGACGCATCGAGCGATCTCGGCGCCTCCCCTGCCCGCACGTTCGCCAAGGTCACGCTGCCCCTCACGATGCCCGGCATCATGTCCGGCATCAACATGGTCTTTATGCCGTCTGTGACGACCTTCGTTATCTCGAGGCTACTCGGCGGCACCTCGACGGTGCTCATCGGCGACCTCATTGAAAAACAGTTTAAACTGGTCGATGACAAGGGATTTGGCTCGGCCATGTCAGTCATCATCATGATTTTTGTCTTCGGCATCATGCTGCTGACAAACATGAGTAAGAATGATGAGGAAGGGGGCATGATGCTGTGAACACAAACCGCCTTTGGCGCGGGCTCTCAGGCGCCTATGCCGCCCTCATCTTTGTCTTTTTGTACGCGCCCATTGTCGTACTCATTGCCCTCTCCTTCAACGCCTCAAAGCTGCGCAACAGTTGGGGCGGGTTTTCGCTTAAATGGTACGTCTCGCTCTTTCAAAACGACCGCATCATTCAGGCGCTGATCAACACCCTGCTCATCTCATTTTCAGCCGCCCTCGTTGCGACCTTCGTCGGTACCCTGGCCGCCATCGCCCTCAACAATATGCGCAAAGGGGCGGCTCGCACCCTGCTTCTCGACGTCACCTACATTCCGATGCTCAACCCGGATATCGTGACCGGCGTCGCCCTGCTGCTGCTCTTCACTTTTGCCGGCATCACTTTAGGCTTTGGCACCCTGCTTTTAGCCCATATCGCCTTCAACATCCCCTACGTGGTGCTCTCGGTTTTACCGAAACTTAAACAGCTGAGTCCCAACACGATGGACGCCGCACTGGACCTCGGCATGCGGCCGGCCAAAGCGCTCTGGAAAGTCATCATCCCCCAGATATTCCCCGGTATGATGACGGGCTTTCTCCTGGCCTTGACCATGTCCATCGACGATTTTGCAATCTCCTTCTTCACCACGGGCCCCGGCGTCTCCACGCTTTCGATAGAGATTTATTCCATGACTCGCCGCGGCATCAATCCGGAAATCAACGCGCTCTCCACGCTCATGTTCGTTGTTGTCCTTGCCATGCTCATCTTCGTCAACTTCCGTTCGGACAAGGGCGACGGTCAAATGATCAACATCGGTTAGAAAGGAATGTATGAATTGAAAAAATTACTTGCAAGTATCTGTGCCCTCACGCTGCTGTTTGCCGGCTGCGCCAGTAACAAAAGCGAAGAAGTCGTCAAGGTTTATAACTGGGGCGACTACATCGCGCCCGGCGTCGTGGAGAAATTTGAGCAGGAAACCGGAATCAAAGTCGTATATGATACCTTTGAGACCAACGAGGACATGTACCTCAAGATCAAAAACTCCACCGGTTACACCTACGACGTCGTCATTCCTTCCGACTATATGATCTCCAAGATGAAAACCGAAGACATGCTGGCCGAGATCGACTTTGCCAATGTGCCAAATGCCGCCGGAATCGACCCGAAATTTAAAGGGCTGAGCTATGACCCGGACGACAAATATACAGTGCCCTATATGTGGGGAACCGTGTGCCTCGCCTACTGCCCGGAGCTTGTCAGCGATCCCGTCGACTCATGGGACATTCTGTGGAACTCCAAGTATGAGAAGAAGATTTTCATGATGAACTCCGAGCGCGACTCCATCGGCGTCGCCCTCAAACTGCTCGGGTATTCCCTGAACACAACAAACCTTGACGAGCTTGATGCCGCAAAGCTTAAGCTGATTGAGCAAAAGCCCCTTGTCCTCTCCTACACCGGCGACAACATCAAAGATCTGCTCATCGGCCGCGAGGGCGCCATCGGGGTTTTGTGGTCCTGTGACATCGGCATTATCAAGGAGCAGGACGAGACCATCCAGTACGCTCTGCCCAAAGAGGGAACCAATGTCTGGTTTGACGCTGCCGTCATCCTGAAGAATGCCGAGAACAAGGAGAACGCCGAGAAGTTCATCGACTTTCTCTGCCGTCCCGACATCGCCCTTGAAAATGCCGACTATATGGCCTCTTGTTCGCCCGTGAATGAAGCAGCCGCGCAGCAGGATGAGAGTATCACAAACAGCCCCATTACAAACCCCACTGCCGAGGACATGAAAAACATGGAGATATTCATGCCCATGGGAGAGCTTGCTTCGACCTATGAGAAAATCTGGAGCGACGTCTCCGCAAGCTGAGAATAGATGCAAAACAAAAGCCCGGGAAGAAATCATTCTTCCCGGGCTCTTTTTTTATGCAAACGATGCGTGGTTTTGGTTTGAATTTCTAATTGTTTTTAAATCCTATACGGTAAACACATATAAATAATAATATTTTAAATACCTATTGCAAACAATTTTAAATGGACTTACAATCGTTCTTACATCGATGTAATCAATAAAATATAAAGGAGGAATCGACGGATGAACGACACGGAACTGATCTGTGAAATTGAGACAGCGTATCGCAATACTGCAGGACTTGTCGTACAAAAAAACGGGGAACTCATCTATGAAAAGTATTTTGATGGACACAAGAAAACCGATGCGATTCACATTTTTTCCGTAACTAAAAGCATAACCTCCATTCTCATCGGTATGGCCATCGACCAGGGAATGATCAAAAACATAGACCAGAGAGTGCTGGAATTCTTTCCGGACTACTGTGTCAAAAGAGGAGAGAAGACCATTCAAGGTATCACCTTGAAAAACATACTGACTATGACAGCACCCTACAAATATCGGTCGGAGCCCTTTACAAAAGTTTTTGGGAGCGAAGACTGGACAAAAGCGGCACTCGATTTGCTGGGTGGGCGGGGATGCGTCGGGGAATTTAAATATTCGACGGTCGGCGCTCAAATTCTCTCTGGAGTGCTTCAAAGCGCCACCGGACGGCCCATGCTGGAATTTGCTGCGGAAAACCTCTTTGTCCCGCTGGAAATCAGCACACCCACGCCAACAATCGTCGCCGACAAAGATGCGCATATGGCCTTTATTAAAGATAAACATGTCAGCGGCTGGATTGTGGATCCCAAAGGGACTCCGACCGCCGGCTGGGGGCTGACCCTGTGTCCGCGGGATATGGCTAAAATCGGGCAGCTATACCTGAATCAGGGGGACTGGAGCGGCAAACAGCTTATTCCCCGCTCATGGATTGCTCAGAGCACGAGAGAGCACTCCAGATGGGACGATCTGCCCTATGGATACCTGTGGTGGCTCCTCGACACGGGTGGAAACGGAGCATATGCGGCGCTCGGTGACAGCGGTAACGCAATTTATGTCAACCCGAAAGAGCAGATCGTCATAGCCATCGCCTGCCACTTCAAGCCCGGCGGAAAGCTCATCACCCAGTTAATCGATCAATATATCCTGCCTCAAGTCGTATAAAACAAAATGTTGACGCGGCTAAACCGTGTCAGCCGTCAAAACCATGTCATTTCCAGCATTAAAAAGCCCGGGAAGACAGTGTCTTCCCGGGCTTTTTAATGTATCGTTAAGCTTAAAATCTGCTCGGCTTTAAAGTCCAGCACTGGAGGCGGGTCTGCCTAAAAATCTCCTCGCCCAAGAAACTCTCATCGAAGAGCACTGAACTCGTAAATTTGAAGCTCTCATCGACATGCGAGGCCGCAGCAAGCCCTGCGGCTCTTGTCAGGGGCACCCGCTCCCCGCCCTCCCGCAGTGCCCGTAGCATGGTGGAGAGCATGTCAAGGGGATTAACAAAGTTGTCGCCCACCTGGTAAAGAGTTTTAAGCTGCTTGTAGCCGAGCACCCGGTCATGCTGTCTGTATGCGGCATTGGCAAGTTCCGAGACCGGAACCGTGTCCGAATTGAAAACTGAGGGCACGTCGGCTTCCGGACCCCAAAGTAATTCGGGTGTGAGCGCCCTGCCGGTAAGGGCTCTTGCGCAAAGCGAGAAAATTTCACCGGCCGTCAGCCACCCTCCGGCGATGTCTGCGTAGGATACCTTGCCGTCAAACAAGGCGGCATAGGCCAACAGATCGTCCATCACAATCGGACGGGTTCGGCGCTTTTCAAAGCCTGCCGCCTCAGAGACCGTGATGTACTCGGCCCCGTCCGCCAGGGTGTATTTGATGAAGTCACGCAGCATGCCGATGTATTTACTCTGCTCGTTCGCGGCCCGCAGCGGCGCCGGGTTGAGGATGCGCGGATTGACGCCGTGGGCAAAGGGGCGGTCCCACAAAAGCTGCGTACAGTACTCGGTCGGATGGTCGTAAGTGCTGACAAAGCAGACGTCCCCTTGCCTGTCACGGGCCTCGTAATCGGCTATATACTGCGGCAGGGCGCCGTCTCGATGCTGGAGCCTTATGATGTTGTCCTTCATGCGGGTGAAGCAGAGCACACCACCGTACCAAAAGGGCCGCTCGTCCATATTCAGGATCTGATGGGCGTCGAGGTAGGTCGTAATCCCCCACTTACGCATGGCGGGAAAGACCTGGGGCGCCCAGGCGTAGCTTGCCTGCCCATAGCTTGTCTGGTGCTGACCGGTAAGCTCACTCACCTTTAGGAATCCGGGATATTCCCGGCGGTCAAATTCTGCGGCGCCCGACGCAAAGCCATAGCCGTTGAGGTATTCGGACGGCATGGGATGCACGCTGTGCTCAGTGGAGTGAAAGGCCATCTCGTGGTTTGGGAGCATGCACAGAATATCGCATCGCCCACGGGTGCGCATGACTTCCAGCTTTTTGGTGACGAGTTTGATGGTGGCCCGCACGCCAAGCCCGTCCATCATGTCGAGCACTTCTTTAAACGCGTCGTCGGCCTGCGGCGTAACGTAGTCCTCCACATCAAACCACAGCAGAACTTTTGTTTGCATCCTAACCTCCTCCAACCTGACGAGCGTAATCGGAACCCGCCCTTCGGGCTGCGTTTCGCGCCAGGCTTCATTTCTTTCTTTGGCGGGCGTCAGCCCGCCGGCATCACGAAGCTTCGCCTGATACAAAAATCCGCTCCCGAAGGGTTGAAGATTTAGCAGGGTAAAAAGCCTGCTTGGGGTAAGGCGGCAGCCACAGATGAACTGGATGAATTTAGCAGGGTGCCGTCGCCGATTCAAAGCGGCTTTTTACCCTGCTAAACGGGCTCGTATTACACTTGTCAGGTTAAAATGTACAGCACACCGATGCCCGCAATCATACCGATGAGCGAATTTTTCGTATAACGACCGGCGATGAAAGCCGCGGCACCGGCAAAGAGATACGGATTTTGTAAGGGCAACAGCAGCGCCCCGGAGGGGGCTAAAAGCTCGGGCACGACGATGGATATGATGACGGTGGGCGCAAAATATCCGAGAAATGCCCTCCCCTTTTCACTTGGCTGAAAACGCTCTCCGAGCAGCACCGGCAGTGCGCGTATGGCGTATGTGACGGCGGCGCCGCCCAAAATGACAGCCCAAAGCACCGGCGTTGTCATAATGCGTCACCCCGAGGCTGCGCCGCAACGCCTGCCAGACTTCCGGCAAAACAGCCGGCGATGATATAGGCCTTGCCCGGAATGAGCAGGTAACATGTGATCGACACGGCAGCCGCCGTGAGGGCTGCGATAACGGCCGGTTTGGTCTTGATCTGCGGGGCCACCATGGCAGCAAACGTCGCCGGGAAAGCAAAGGAGAGCAGCGATGCCACCTTTGCCGGCAGGATGGACCCGAACTGGAAGCCGGCGACGCAAGAGCAAATCCAGAAGATGTATATGGTAAGCGATGTGCCTATGTACCGGCCGGCCGAGGGGGCCCCGTCCCCGAGCGATGCGTAGTAGGTGACAAAGGATTCGTCGGTCAGAAAAAAGGCTCCGATCAGCCTGTTTCGCAACGAAAAGGAGTCTTTCACCCGCTCATTTAAGGCGGTGGACAGGAGCAGCATGCGCAGATTCACGATGCCGATGGTCGCAACGGTCGACAGGGGCCCGGCCCCGCCGTACAGGACGTTTGCGGCCATAAACTGAGAGGAGCCGGCAAAAATGAGCAGCGACATCGCGGCAACCGCCCACAGCGGAAATCCGAAACGCCTCGAGGTCATGCCGTAAACGGCCCCAAAGACTGCCGCACTCACGGCGAGGGGCAAAATGTCGCAAGCTCCGCGCCAGAAGCTCTTTGCTTCAGATTTCATTGATTGTCCTCCAGCATGTATGTTATAATACCGAAAGCGGATATTATACGAAAAATGAAACGTCCTTTTCCTCACCGTTTTTGGGGTGGTCGGAAGAGAATACAGTGATCCCGGCGCTGCCCCGCGGCGAAGGGATAATCAGGTCAGAGGTGAAAAACTTGCCAATGTACAGTCCGGAGCCGGAGCACGGCGCAATCAGCGAACCCTATGTGGCCATGACCTATCTGCTCTATCTGATACAGGCCATGGGGGGGCATGCCACGCGGGACGAAATCGATGGGGTAACCGCCATGGCCGGTCGCCTAAACTACTTTCTGGCCGCCTCTTCGCTTACCTCCCTCATCCGTACAATGCACATCGACGCCTGCGAACTTCCCGGCAAGGAGCCATTTTATGCCATCACATCGCTGGGCCGTGAATGCCTTGACGCTTTGATTGAGGATTTGAACCCGGAAATCCGCAGGCGGATCGATGCCGCCATTAAAGAATACAGGATACAAAAAAAGGGGCTGTAAGCTTGTGCTGCAGCCCTCTTTTTTTTTCTAGTATCGACTAGTCCCTGCGAAATACGGCCCACACAGGACCTGCCAGCAATACCGAGCTGTAGAAGCCGGCAAGGATACCGACGATGAGGGGAAACGCAAAGGCTCTGACTGACGAGACGCCGAGGAAATAGAGCGTCACGATCGTCATCAGGGTTGTAGCGGTCGTACCGATCGACCGCATCATGGTCTGCGAGATTGAAAGGTCCACAATAGAACTGAACAGCCTCTTCGGATAGATCTTTTTATTCTCCCGTATCCGGTCGAAAATGATAATCGTGGCATTGATGGAGTAGCCTACAATCGTCAGGATCGCCGCAATGACGCTGGTGTTGAGCGGGATTCTAAACAGCGTGTAGACTGTCAGAAGGACCAGTACGTCGTGCATCAGCATGATGACGGCCACAACGCCGCTCTTCAGTTCGAAGCGGATCGCGACGTAGATAAGCATCAAGAGAGCGGTGACTGCGACCGAAATGATGGCCTTGCGGGTGAGTTCATCCCCCACCGTCGCCGAGATATTCTGGATCGACTGCCGGTCGTCCGACGTGATGCCAAACGATTTCTCCAAGGCCGTAAAGAGTGTGGCTCTGTCCTCGGAACTGAGCTCTTTCATCTTCAAAATGGCTATCGTGCCGTCTCCCGATTTTTGGATGGACGGGCGGGAACCGACGGTATCTTCCACGACGTCGGCTATTTCGTCCATCTTATCGCGGTCGAGCACGGTATGGGTCTCAAGGGTCAGTTTCGTGCCTCCCGTGAAGTCGACGTCAAGCGCAAAGCCCTGATAGAAGAGCGAGCCCATAACGGTGGCAAGTACTACAATGGCACAGGTCAAAAATATGGTGCGCTTTGCGACAAAACCAAACTTCGGCTCAGTGAGCGGCTTCTCCTCCGGCTTTACGCCAAAGAACGACAGTTTGGTCACGCCGAGCTCCACAAAACCGTTGAGCAGGATATGGGATACGACGATGGCCGTGAACATGGAGGCGACGACGCCGATAAGCAGCGTATTGGCAAAGCTGACGATGAGGCCGGAGCCGAGGAACTTGAGCACAAGGCCTGCGATGATGGTCGTCACGTTGGAGTCAACGATTGCAGCGGTGGCCCGCGTGAAGCCGGCTTTGATGGCGGAGCGCACCGTTTTGCCGAATCGAAGCTCCTCTTTAATTCGTTCGTATATGACGATATTGGCGTCGACCGCCATACCGATCGATAGGATAATACCGGCTATGCCGGGCAGTGATAGATTGATGTGCATCACGGACAGCGTAAGTCCGACGAGCAGCATATAGAAGACGAGGGCAATATCGGCGACAAGGCCCGGGAACCGGTAGAATACCAGCATATAGAGCATGACCAGCGCAAGGCCTATGCCGCCGGCTACAAGACCGGTCTCAAGCGATTTTTCACCCAGGGTCGGTCCGATCGAGCTCGAGTCGATCAAATCAAGCGCAAAGGGGAGCCGCCCGGCCGAGATGACTTGGGACAACCACTTGACTCTCTCCTCGGTGAATTGCCCTTCGATGATGAACTCATCGGAATTGATGGCCTTGCTGACCGAGGGGGTGGACTGCACTTCCCCATCGAGCACAATCAGGATATAGTTCTTCTGTGCGTCGATTTTCTCCTGTGTGGACATGCGGGCGGTGGCATCGTAAAAGGCCTGTTGGCCGGCTTCCGTCAGGGCAACCTTGACAAAATACTCGTCGGCTCCGTTCTTTGTCATTTTGCCGTACTGTGCTGTTGCCGATACGATGTCAGAGCCCGTGAGGACAACCACACCGTCGCTGTCGAGCAGTGTGAGTTCGGCTGTGGAGCCAAGTTTCGCCTCGGCTTCAGCGGGATCTCCGACGGCCGGAATCTCAATTGTGACACGATCGGTGCCCACCTTGGACAGTGTCGCCTCGGAATACCCGAGGCTGTCGAGCCGGCCCTGAAGCAGCTGCACTACGGTCGACATTCCGTCGGAGAGCTCCTGTGCGTCGATGCTGCCTGAATCTCTAACCTCGTAGGTCATATAGGAGCCGCCGACAAGGTCAAGGCCGAGCCGGATGCCGTTTTCAGTGTCGGTCACAGCCGGAATACCGAGTTGCGAAACGCCCTGAAAGCTGGCGAAAGCCATTATGGCTATGAATACGAGGACAACGGCAAAATAAAGTTTAGACTTTTTCATACGATAAGCTCTCTTTTCGTCTTACACATTAATTTCACAGGAGACATCTCCCGTAAGCCATGGGGCAACGGCGGGGCGGAGGGTTTCTTCCACGAACTCTTCGACCTGTCCAGGGGCTCTTCCGATGTACAGCGCCGGGTCAAGCAGTTTCTTTGCTGCATCTTGCGTCAGCTCAAAAGCGGGGTCAGAGACAATTCTCTCCATCAAATCGTTTTCTTTGCCCTCGAGTTTGACGACGGCACCCGCCGCCTGGGAGTGGACTCTGATTCGCTCGTGCAGATCCTGTCGGTTCCCGCCCCGTTTGACACAGTCCATGAGGATATTCTCAGTCGCCATAAAAGGCAGTTCGGCCCGCAGACGGCGGTCTATCATGGCCGGATAGACGACAAGCCCAGAGACGACGTTGAGGTAAAGGGCAAGGATGGCGTCCACGGCGAGAAAGGCCTCCGGAATTGCGATGCGGCGGTTGGCGGAATCGTCGAGCGTGCGCTCAAGCCACTGGACGGAGGCCGTCAGCGCCGGGTTTTCGGCGCTTGCAATCACATACCGCGCAAGCGAGCAAATGCGTTCGCAGCGCATCGGGTTGCGCTTATAGGCCATTGCGGAGGAGCCGATCTGATTTTTTTCAAAGGGCTCTTCCATCTCCTTGAAACTCTGCAGCAGCCGCATGTCGCATCCGAACTTGGAGGCCGACTGTGCAATGCCTGAAAGCGTCGCCAGTACTGCGGCATCGACCTTGCGGGAATAGGTCTGGCCAGAAACCGGGGTGACTTTGGAAAAGCCCATCTCACGGGCAATGAGCCGGTCGAGCTCTTTGACTTTTTCCTCATCGCCTTCAAAGAGCTCCATAAAGCTGGCCTGCGTGCCGGTCGTACCCTTGGAGCCCAGCAGCGCAAGCGAATCGATGCGGTGGTTCAGTTCCTCCAGAT
>CAXXUP010000004.1:175000-287703 GCA_963662765.2 Oscillospiraceae bacterium | reverse complement strand
ACCAGTGTTCCGTGACTTGTGTAGGCCTCGTCAAAGGGCAGTGCCGCAAGCTTATCCATGGAGGCGACATAGTCTCTAAGCGAGCAGTGGTCCATAAACATGTAGAGCGAAAGGTCCGACAGCATGTCACCGGCGTAAAGCCTGCGGCGGGACGCGTCAAGCAGGACGAGGCCTCCCGGCGTATGGCCCGGGACGTGATAGGCAATGACCGACGTGCCGCCCAAGTCGAATTTCTGCCCGTCTTCCACATACTGCAGCATAATGTCGGGATAATGTCGCCTTAAAAGCTCCTCCTCGTCCCGGTGGGCAAAGACTTGTTCGAACTGCCCGAGTGCTCCCACATGGTCGCCGTGGGCATGGGACAGTAAGACTTTGACCGGCAAGTTTGTCAGCCCCTTGATGAAGACCGCGAGGTCCCCACCCGGGTTTCCGGTATCAAAGAGCAATGCCCTCTCACTTCCGGTGATGAGAAACATTCGCACAAAATCATCGTCGATCACCGTCAGTTCCGGTCCGAATTTCGTCGCCCTGTATCTATCCGCCATGTGTTTCCTCCCTCTGCCTCCCGCCGTGGCAGGCTGTAATCCGATAGAATACTTGTATTGCATATTTTATCATGAATTTTTGTGATAGTAAAGTCCGGTTACATGTGGTATTATAATAGTTGAATATACGAAATGTCATGATACGGAAAGGCCGCACCCATGCAGAAAAACGACATTGTTGACATCGACATAACGGGCTACACCCACGAGGGGCTCGGCGTCGGAAGAGTCGACGGCTTTGTGCTCTTTGTGCCACAGGCCGCAGCCGGCGACAGGCTTTCTTGCCGCGTCATCAAACTCCTTGCCTCCCACGGATACGCCAAGGCCATAGAGGTGCTCATCCCTTCCTCCGACCGTATCAAGCCGGATTGCGCCGTTTTCGAGCGGTGCGGCGGCTGCAGCTACCGGCACATCTTCTATGAGGCCGAGCTAACGGCAAAGCGGCTGCAAGTGGCGGCCGCCCTTCGCAAGGCCCTTGGCCGGGAGATTCCCTGTGCCCCTTGTGTCCCATCGCCCGACATTCTCCGCTACCGCAACAAGGCCCTCATCCCCTTCGGCCCCACAGGCTTCGGTTTCTACCGGCCCCACAGTCATGACATCGTCCCCACCCCCGACTGCCCCATCCAGTCCGAGGCGGCAGGCATTGCGGCAGGAGTCTTGCGGGACCATATGCGGGGGTTTGGCATTTCGGCATACGACGAAGGAACACGCAAAGGCCTTGTGCGTGGCCTTTTTGTGCGTACCGCCCGAGCGACGGGACAAGTCATGGTCGTCATCATCATAAACGGGGGCGAAATTCCGCGGCAAGGTGAACTGACTGCAGCGCTGCGGGAAGCTCTGCCGGGCCTTGCGAGCCTGCAGATCTGCGTCAACCGACAGCGCACAAACGTGCTACTGGACGGCCGGATGAAAGTGCTCTGGGTGAGTCCTATATTGAAGACATCCTCTCCGGCAACCGCTACCGCATCTCGCCCCGCTCCTTTTACCAGATCAACAGTGCCCAGTGCGAGCAGCTTTACGCCGCGGCAGGCCGTCTTGCCGGCCTGACCGGACGTGAGCGCGTGCTCGACCTCTACTGCGGCATCGGTACCATCGGCCTGACGCTGGCACGTGAGGCTCGCGAGGTGGTCGGGGTTGAGGTGGTGGAGGATGCGGTGAAAGACGCCGAAGAGGCGGCCGCCGTAAACGGCATTTCAAACGCCCGCTTCATTGCGGCCGACGCGGCCGAAGCCGCACGGCAGCTGGCGGATGAGGGGTTTAAACCCGATATCGTATTTATGGATCCCCCCCGCAAGGGCTGCGATGAGGCGCTGCTGCAAATTGTAGCCGGCATGTCTCCGCAAAAAGTGGTTTATGTCAGCTGCAACCCCGCCACCCTCGCACGTGACGCCGCCCTGCTCGAGGGGCTTGGCTACACGCTCACAGGCAACGCTCTACCCTTCGACATGTTCCCCCCGCACCGCGCATGTGGAATGTGTGGTGCTGCTGACAAAAAAATCCACTGCATGAAGGTGAAACATGGCAACAACGCTTGATTATATTCAATATGTCTGCGACCAGATTTCCGGCGTTGGTTTTGTCCGGTATCGAAAAATGTTCGGCGAGTATATGGTCTACGTAAACGAAAAACCGATACTTCTTGTCTGTGACAATGTCGTATTTGTAAAAATACTTGATTGCATTAAGGATAAAATGAGCGATGCGGAAAAAGGCTTTCCCTATGACGGAGCAAAAGAGTGTTATATCTTGGATATAGACAATCCGGTGTTCTGCAAAGAAGTAATTGCCCTATTGGAGCCGGAGATTAAAGTTCCGAGTCCGAGAAAGAAAAATATAGCCCTGCCGTAAAGACCTCACTAGTTTCAACCGGCATTTTTTGGTTGCTCAAGGCACTCGGAAATATTTAAACATCGAGTATGAAAATAGATAAAAACAAGCTAACGAACCTTTGGTTGCAGAATTATGTACCGCGAAAAGATATCTGCATTTGGGCCTGGCAATCAGCCTGATAAAAAAGAGTATCCGTACACTCCCAAGTCTGGGAATTAAAATCCGGTTTTGAATGTGCATTCCGGAAATGTCGGAGCGGTAAATCTCTACGGGAAAATCGGATTTTATTGAGCTATAAAACAATGCTGAAGGCTTGATTTTATGGAATACCACTGGAAAATGATTGTTGTCAGTGCATTTGCATGAGCTAAAATTATGCATGAGAATAATAAGCTCGGATTCCTCAATGGGGTGATCAGCTGCCAGCAGCACCCATATCACCGCCACAAGATGCGTTGAAATCCTCTGCTGTATAAACCATAGATGACGTTTCCCTAAAAAAATATAAGTAAAAAACTCAAAAAACTAAAGGAGAAAAACATTGTTATTTAACGAATTAAATATAATCGATCCAATTCAGAAGGCTCTTGTAACGCAAGGCTATACCGAGCCAACCCCGATTCAAATCAAGGCGATCCCTCCCCTGCTTAAAGGTTTGGATTTGCTTGGATGTGCCCAAACAGGCACAGGCAAGACTGCTGCGTTTGCCATTCCGATCTTGCAAGGCCTGTCACTCAGTCAAGGAGCGTTAAAAAGGCAAAAGGCAAATCAAGGCCTTGATTGTCGCCCCGACAAGGGAACTCGCCATTCAAATCGAAGAATGTTTTCATGCCTATGGGGCTAATTTAAGCTTAAGGTCTCTCGTCATTTATGGCGGCGTAGGTCAAACTCCGCAAACAAAGGAATTAACAAATGGAATTGATATCCTTGTGGCAACTCCGGGCAGGCTGCTTGACTTAATGAACCAGGGATTTGTTGAATTAAGCCATATAAAGTATTTTGTGCTTGATGAAGCGGATCACATGCTGGATATGGGCATGATTCACGATGTAAAAAGGATTATCACGAAACTTCCCACGGAAAAACAAACGATGTTCTTTTCGGCTACTATGCCTTCGGAGATTGCAAAGCTTGCGGATACGATATTAAAATCCCCAGTGAGAATTGAAATTACACCGGCATTTTCTCCGATTGATATCATTGAACAGGAAGTATATTTCGTTGATAAGGAAAACAAGACAAACTTGCTTGTTTATTTGCTGAAGGACAAACCGTATGATTCTGTTCTTGTGTTTTCAAGAACAAAACACGGCGCGGATAAAATCGTAAAGGAACTGAATAGCAAGGGAATCGCGTCAGAGGCTATACACGGAAATAAATCTCAAGCCAACAGGCAGCGGGCTTTAAATGACTTTAAAGAAAGAAGAACAAGAATTCTCGTTGCAACCGATATTGCGGCCCGCGGACTTGATATTGAAGAGCTTTCTCACGTCATCAATTACAACCTGCCGGAAGTGCCCGAAACTTATATTCACAGAATTGGCCGTACAGGCAGAGCCGGCCTCGGGGGCAAAGCGATCTCGTTTTGTGACTTTGAAGAAAAGGCGCTGCTGAGTGATATTCAAAAACTGATCGGCAAAACATTGCCCGTAGTTGAGGGGCACCCTTATCCCTTGGTCAACACCTTTATCGTGCCAAAAGCAAAGCCGGTTGCGCGCCAGTCTTTTGTAAAGCCTAAAGGTCCGGGTGCAGATAAATCATCCAAGTTCACCCCTTCCGGCGACTTCAGATCAGCAAAAAGCACCTATCCTTCAAAAAAAGGTGAGCGCAATGGCAGATTCACCTCAAAGCCTATCACTCGAAATAAGTAGTGTGTTTGAGTAAACCCCGAGTTAAATCTATCGAGCCGTGTTGAAGTCTGTTGACCTCTGTAATGTACGCGTTTTAATTCAATGAACTTCATGCGAAGAAAAAGGGAGTATGGCCGCAAAAATGCAATCAAAAAACAATAACATCCATATATCGGCCTTTTTATGGGGCTATTAGATGACATCGAAGAAAAAGAGTATGCCCCTAAGGGGCATACTCTTTTTATATGATAATTCATCAAAAAGGAAAAGTCTATCTTTTTATTGGTCTTTATCATATAATTCTCTTATATAAGCATATAAGCAAAAAAAATGACAGGAGAATATATATGACGAAAACAAAGATAGCGAATATTCCTTATGGACCATTTATTGCAGTCTTAGCCGGAGCCACAGTGAACGGGAAGCCAAACTATACCACAATCGGCGCCTATGGTGTAGTAAGTCAAAAGCCTGTACTTTATATTTCTATGAAGAATTCTCATTGTACAACAAAAGGGGTGTTGGATACCGGCTTTTTCAGTGTCAATATACCTTCTTCTGAAGCGATTGAAAAAACTGATTTTTGTGGTACTGTCTCAGGCAATGAAAAAGACAAATCTCAGGTTTTTGAGTCATTTTATGACGAGGCAGGAAATGCACCGCTGATAAAGGAATGCCCTGTAAATTACCTTTGTAAGGTAATACAGACCATTCCGATATTTGATTTTACAATGTTTTTTGGAGAAATTGTTGCTGCATATGCAAATGAAGACTGTCTGGAGAACGGAAAACCGGATGCACTTAAGGTAAAACCGACATTGTTAATGAATACCGGATATTTTGATATTAAAAACCGGATCGGCTCAGTATTTCAAGCGTGCAGTGGAAGCAGAGAAGTATTATGACTTATTTGCAATAACCCGCCGCCAAAGAGCTGCTCATACTTAATAGCGACTTTATATGATTTTGCACATGTACTTTCCGGTCGGATTATTCCAACACACAATAATAAAAAAATGTAAAATACTCTTTGGAGGATTCACATGCATAACATTTACGCCGTTGCACAGATAAAATCAGTCAGGGAAAACTACAGGGAAAATCTTGAAAAGCATATGGAATTTACCCGGCTGGCTGCACTAAACAATGCAAAAATCATCATCTTCCCAGAAATGTCGTTGACGGGATATGAGCGAAACCTGGCAAGGGCACAGTGTTTTACGTCAGACGATGCCAGGCTTCAATGTCTTGGGAGGGCAGCGGAGGATAATAATATCACCATCGTCGCGGGAGCGCCCCTGTTACTTGACAATCATCTGTATATTGCTTCATTCATTTTTTCACCTGCACAGGGCGTGCAAATTTACACGAAGAAATACCTTCATTCCGGGGAGGAGCTGTATTTTGAGTCCAGCATGCAGTACGATCCAATCATAAAACTTGGCGACGATACGTTTTCATTCGCCATCTGCTATGATATTGAGCGGGATGAACATGTTGCATGCGTGAAAGACAAAAAGTCCGACTTCTATGCCGCCAGTATCTTTTATTCTCAAAATGGAATTGAATCGGGCCTCAGTCGACTGCAGCATATCGCAAAAGAAAACTCTCTGGCTGTTTTGATGTCCAATTATGCTGGAGAGTGCTGGGGGATAGAAGCGGGCGGACGCAGCTCCATCTGGTCAAATAATGGTGAATTGATTATATCGGCCAATTCGCATTCGGAATGTTTGGTTCTTGCGCAAAAAAAACGACGGGATATGGAGCGGGAAAGTCATAGAGCGGTAATTCTCTTGACCGTATGCAAGACTATGGGCCCATTCTACATAAATCTGATGTTGTGAAAGGGATTGCGTCATGTTCAACCGGAACGTTGTTTTGGAGCAGGCAAAGATCTACGACAGTTTTTATCTGTACGACGAGAACAAGATTATTGAGGACGCAGAGCGTCTAAAACGCGATTTTGAAGGCGTCAATTTTCTATACTCGATCAAGACAAACTCAAACTCGGCGATCGTGAAGTGCGTTTTATCACAGGGATATGGCGTAGATGCCGCCAGCGCGGCGGAAGTCATGCTCGGGAGACAAAATAGGGTTTCAAAGAGCCAAATCCAATACTCCGCCCCAGGCAAGACGAGAAAGGATATTGAAGATACAATTGAGGCATCAACCATCATTGCCGACAGCCTAGCGGAAATTCAGCTCATCCGGCAGGTGGCGCAGGAAAAAGCAGTCACAGCAAAAATCGGAATAAGAGTCAATCCGGACTTCTCATTTTTCGGGGAAGCGGGCATCCCGTCAAAATTCGGCATCGATGAGAAGCTTCTTTTTGATTCGCTCCCGGAGATAAAAGGGCTGCCGAATATCGATGTCGTAGGACTCCATGTGCACTTGCGCAGCCAGGAGCTAAATGCGGCCGTACTCGAAAAATACTATGCAAACCTGTTTGAACTTGCGGAAAAATTCCAGACCGCGATGGGGCACCCGCTGTCCTTTCTCAACATGGGCTCCGGGGTTGGAATTCCGTATTCCCCCGAAGACGCACCACTGGACACCGCTTATCTGGGCAAAGCAACCGCAAAGTTGATCAGTCGCTTTAAGTCTCGGCTTCCGGGTTTAGCCGTCTACATTGAAACCGGCCGTTACGTCGTCGGAAAAAGCGGCGTTTATGCGACAAAAGTGCTCGACAAAAAGGTCTCGTATGGAAAGACCTTCGTAATTTTGAAAAACACACTAAACGGCTTCATTCGCCCGTCGCTGGCACAGCTGATCACAAGTTATGCCGGGGGAAACCCCCTGTTTGCCAGCGAACCTCTTTTTACCGGGCCAAACGCCTTTGAAATCGTTGCCCTCACAGACGAGCCCGAGATGGAAGTCGTCACCCTTATCGGAAATCTGTGCACGGCGACCGACGTTGTCGCAAAAGATATTGTACTGCCAAAGCTTCGCTGTGGGGATGTGGTTGTCATCACGAATGCCGGAAGCTATGCGGCTGTGCTCTCCCCCATGCAGTTTTCTTCGCAGGAGCCGCCGGCTCAGCTTATGCTCTCCCGCAGCGGTGAAGTCATTAACACTGGCTGCACTGCGTAATTTTCACGGTTTCATTACCGCACTTAAGTGCGTCCCGGGCGTGGCTATGCAAATCAATCACACGTAGAAATTTTTACTGATGAGAACCAGATGAAGAGCACAAACGACGAGCAGCACTCTATATTATGAATAGAGCGGGCGAACGGTAGGCACAGCATCCAAACAAGACCGCACTGTATATTACCTATTCAAAAGCCAGCGAGATGAATGCGACCAGCTTGAAAATGATATCACCGGTGTTACAATGTTCTTAAAGGTCTAATATACGGGTGTGTTCCAGCCGCATGGGGGGATTCTGCGCTTACAGAAAATCGCGCCGCTGATCTTTGTGAAGGGCGGTGTCGGCATCCTGCTCTGTATACTGGGGGCCGTCACGACCGGATTTACATACGGGTATAGAAAAATCTTGTTTTGCGAGGACTGCCATGGACATACGAACAATTGAAAGCCTTGGACAAATCATCGCTCTCATCGATAGCCCCAACAAGTTGATTGTCGACACGCAGTCGGCACTTGACTTGATGGCGACGGTGCGGTATGAGACAAACAGCAGCCGCATCGCCATCCGTAAGGAGGCGATCGCGGAGGATTTCTTTTTGCTCAGCACCGGCCTTGCCGGCGAAATCCTGCAGAAATTCGTAAACTATCAGATGAAGCTCGCCATCATCGGCGACTTCTCATGCTACCCGAGCAAGCCGCTCAAAGACTTTATGTACGAGAGCAACAAGGGCCGCCATGTTTTCTTCGTGCCGTCCGAAGAGGAGGCTGTGAGAAAGCTAAGTTCAGAGCCATAAGTCTGTTTTAAGGCGACCGAGATGGATCACGCTGCCAGATCGGGCACACTGAAACCCGCACGATTTTTTGATCTGGCCCCTAAATGCTCCGGGAACAGTGTTGTCCGGCTATATAAAAATAGCAATTTATCTATCCAGATATAAACCCATTTTGGCAAAAGGAGCGGGCAATATGAAAATCGAATTTGACTCCATCGGCGTTGTACGCAACGAGGTCATCGATAAAAAAGACATCGGTTGGGGGAGTGACGTCTCCGAAATTGTTCTGGACGTCGCATTCGCACAAGGGTTGACCGGGCTTGCGGATTTCTCCCATGTGATTGTTGTCTTTTTCCTCGACAAAGCGCATTTTTCCTTGGAGCGGCATCTGGTACGAAGACCGCAGGGACGCGACGATATGCCGATGGTGGGAATTTTCGCACAAAGGGCAAAAGACCGGCCAAATTCGATCGGTATCACCGCCTGCGAGCTTGTCGGTGTCATGGGCAGCGTCGTCACCGTCAGGGGACTGGACGCCATTAACGGCACACCCGTTCTCGACATCAAGCCGTATTTTCCGATGTACGACTGCCGGGGAGATGCCGTCACTCCGGAGTGGGTCGCCCGTTTGATGGAGCACTATTTCTAGGCAGAAGAATCCGCCCGTACATACCCATCTTCTGTATCCTCTGGCACGGCAGATTAGCCTAAACCTTTTTTCTTGGTCTACAAATAAATGTGCTGCTTCGGCGACTTCATCTTTGACCAATGACGTAATGAGATTGATAGATAAACGCAGGAATTTTGCAATTCAATGCACAATTGACGCTCGAAAGGACTGTATCAATGAACGAATTTACCTACAACATCCCGGTGAAGGTCTATTTTGGTGAAAACCAGCTTAGCAATCTTGGGGCGGAGCTGAAAAAATACGGCAGCCGCGTGCTGATGACTTACGGCGGCGGCTCCATTAAAAAAATGGGGCTCTACGACCGCGTTGTCGCCGAGGTCAAGGGCGCAGGGCTTGAACTTTTTGAGCTCTCCGGCATTGAGCCCAATCCCCGTGTGACTTCGGTCAACATGGGTGCGGAGGTATGCAAAGAGGAGAAGATCGACGTCCTGCTTGCGGTCGGCGGCGGCTCCACCATCGACGCGACAAAATTCATCGGCGCTGCAGCCCTATATGACGGTGATGCCTGGGACCTTTTGACCCGCAAAGCCCCCATCACGGGTTGCCTGCCCATCATCACAATCCTCACGCTGTCCGCCACCGGCTCCGAAATGGACGCAGGCGGCGTTATCAGCAATATAGACACCAAAGACAAAATCGGAATGGGCCATCCGGCCCTGCTCCCCAAAGTCTCCTTCCTCGATCCGACGAACACTTATACCGTCAGCGCGTACCAGACTGCCTGCGGAAGCGCCGACATCATTTCCCACATCTTAGAGGTCTATTTCAACATGACGCCGGATCTGTACATGCTCGACTGTGTCATGGAGGGTCTGCTCAAAACCGTCATCAAATATGCGCCCGTCGCGATGCTAGAGCCGGACAACTATGAGGCACGCGCCAACCTCATGTGGACATCCTCTTGGGCCATCAACGGTTTTATCGATGGCGGCAAGCGACAGGGCTGGAGCTGTCACCCCATTGAGCACGAGCTGACGGCGATCTACGACATCACCCACGGGCTGGGCCTTGCCATTCTGACTCCCCGTTGGATGGAATATACGCTGGATGAGACGACGGTCTCCAAGTTTTATCAGTTCGGGTGTAATGTTTTTGATCTTGACAAGGGAATGGAGCCCATGGCCGTCGCGAAAAAGAGCATTGAATTGCTGTCCGACTTCTTCTATAAAACCCTCGGCCTGAAAAGCAGTTTGAGCGAAGTCGGCATTGACGACGCAAATTTTTCCGTCATGGCCGAAAAGGCATGCAAGGGCGGCATTCTGCCCGGCTTTAAGCCCCTTAACCCTCAGGACATCGAGAATATTTTGAGGATGTGCCTGTAGCCTTCGTTTGCGGTTGTTATTATAATAATTTATGAAATGAGACGATGACATGACGCTTGAAACGCAGCGACTCGCGCTCATTCCCCTCTCCCCTGAACAGCTTCGGCTTTGGGTGCAGGATATGGAGACCCTCGAGGCAGAACTCTCCTGCAGCTATATGGCCGAACCGCTGGAGGGCTTTTTTCTCGACATCGTGCGCAGTCAGATTGAAATCACCGAAAAGGACCCGGACAACTATCTGTGGCACAGCTTTTGGCTGCTGATGCGTAAAAGCGACCGGGTGATCGTCGGCTCTGCCGACTTCAAAGATGTCCCAAATGGCGATGGTGAAGTCGAGATCGGCTACGGGCTCGGGGCGGCCTTTGAGCACAACGGCTACATGACGGAAGCGGTAGAGGCCATGTGCGGCTGGGCCGCAAAGCAAGCGGGCGTCATGTCTGTAATTGCCGAGACCGACCTTGACGGCTATGCATCGCAGCGGATTTTGAAACGCTGCGGGTTTGAAGAGTACCGCCGGGGCGAGACGATTTGGTGGCGTCTGTCGGTGTGCACCGCGGAATAAGACCCCTGCGCCCCAAGTCTGCTGCAATCAGTAAAAACGGGAGGGCAACATGGACGACTGGAAAGCGCTGCTCAAAGGCGATGCGACAAGCTGGCTGCTTGAAGAGGACAGCCCTTCCGCCCGCTATTTTACGCTGACCGACCTTCTGGACATGCCACAGGGCGACCCCGCAGTGCAGGCCGCCCGGCGGGAAATCATGCGCACAGGCTATGTCCCCGATATTTTGGAGCGGCAGCGTGCACCCGAATACATCGGGGCCTATCCGCGCTTTTACACCTACAAATATAAGGGACTTGTCTGGTCGCTCATCTTACTGGCCGAGCTTGGTGCCGGCCGGACACCGGAAATCGCGGCGCAGTGCGAATACATTCTCGACAATTCACAGGAGGTAAGCCAGGGCGGATTTTCGCAGAACACCGCCGCAAAGACGGGCGGCGGCAGGATGACTGAGGTCATCCCCTGCTTGACCGGAAACATGGTCTGGGCCCTCCTGCACTTTGGCTATTTGGACGATGCGAGACTGCAAAAGGGTATTGACTGGCTCACCACATACATGTGCTTCAACGACGGCATTGAATTCGACCCACAGGTCTTACCTTACTCAAAGTATGAGATGTGCTGGGGCGCACACACCTGCCACATGGGGGTCGTGAAGGCGCTGAAGGCCCTTAGCGCCATTCCGGAGGAGCGGCGCACCGCAGCTGTAAACGATACAATCGAAAAAGCAACCGAATTCATGCTGCTCCACCACATCTACCGGCGCAGCCATAAC
Source organism: Oscillospiraceae bacterium (assembly GCA_963662765.2). GTDB lineage: Bacteria > Bacillota > Clostridia > Oscillospirales > Feifaniaceae > DATMXT01. The sequence continues at coordinate 276,268 of CAXXUP010000004.1, read as the reverse complement.
TTAACCCGCACCTCCAAACCCGGGTGGCTTAAATTCGGGTTTCCGCTGATGTATCAAACTGACATCTTAGAGATTCTGGACATTCTGACGGGGCTTGGCATCAAAGATGGTCGCATGGACGAAGCCGTGGAGCTTGTCCTGTCAAAACAGGATGAGCACGGTCTATGGAAGCTCGAAAACACCTATAACAGCGACCGACTGCTCATTCCCTTCGGGCAAAAAGATGAGCCGAGCAAGTGGCTCACCCTGCGAGCGATGCGGGTGCTGAAAAGATATCAGGCATAAACCGACAGAATTTCCGTGAAAGAAGGGTACATACGATGTCGATTGCAATGGAATCCATCATGGCCGTGGAGCCGGAAGAGCTGAGCCTGGCCGCCGCTTCACTGGGCCCGGAGGATGTGGCGCAGCTTGTAGCGTGGCTCTCCCTGAAAGAGGACGATGTCCGGTATCGGGCGTTTTTGCTGCTGCAGGAAAAATCCCGCATGGACAGGGACGTGTATCCATATTTTGATGTCTTTTGCGAAAAGCTTGGCAGCGACAATTCCTATCAGCGCAGTCTCGGCGTCATGCTGATTGCCGAAAACGTCCGGTGGGATGAGGCGGGGAAAATGCGGGAAATCCTGCCTACGTATCTGGAAATTCTGAATGACGAGAAGCCCATCACCGTCCGGCAGTGCATTGGCTCGCTGGGTATCATTGCAAAGGCGGCGCCTGTCTACAGCGGGGACATCGCGAAGGCGCTGTGTGCTGTCGACATCATGTCGGTGCGGGAGACCATGCGAAAATCCGTACAGCTTGACATCGTCACGGTATTAGCCGTTATCAAGAAGATTTACGCCGACCCCAAAATCGACGAGTACCTGCTTTCCGCCTTGTCAGGCGAGCTCCTCGACAAAAAGGCTAAAAAGGCGATTGAAAAACTGCTGTAGCGCAAAGCCCGACCATGGCATCCCCAAATGCGTGGGCCGTTGCCGCAAGAGAAAGCCGCAGGCGACCCGTTCGCCTGCGGCTTTCTCTTGTATTACATCAGTATTGCAAAATGCTGTCCCCGATAAATTCGCGGATGAGCGAATCCGGCGGCAGCAGTTCAAGATCGACTGGCACAGCCGCATCCAGCATAACTTTCAGCGCCCTCATCTCTGGACTGTCCGGAATGGCGTCTTCAATGTTACGGAGCACTTTTTTGTAGACGCCAAGCTCGTAGGCGTGGAACGTGTCAATGTGGTGGGTGGCCCTGTCGATGTAGGGGGCGATATAAGCCTTCTCTCCCCGCTCCACGCCGGCGTACATATCAAGCGTATCGTTAAAACTGCGTTTTCGGTACAGCTTATCGCGGATGAGGCGGCGTAGCAGCCTGATTTCAGGCGGCACAAGCTCGGTCTCTCCGCTTCTAAGACCGGTGCGCACGGTGATGTAGATGCGCAGGGTCTCGCTGTCGGGCAGCGTGATGACGTCCGGGTTTAAAGCGTGAATGCCCTCCACAATGATGAGCTCGCCCGGTTTTCGGGTGAGGACGCGCCCCGACGGCACCCGGTAACCCTCTTTAAACTTGAATTTTGGAGGCTCGACGGTTTCGCAGGATTTGAGCGACCGAAGTTGTTCATTCAGCAAAGCCGCGTCCAGCCGCTCGGGCGACTCAAAGTCGAACTCCCCTCGCTCGGCGCGGTCTCTCCAGTCCTCCGTGAGCGGAAGAAAGTAATTGTCCATCGACAGCGTATGGGTCTCACAGCCGCTGTCATCAAGATAATGCTCGAGCAGCAGTGCGGTTGTCGTTTTACCCGAGCCGGATGGACCCGAAAGCAAAATGATCGGCCGCTCTTCCCGATGCCGGTATATGTCCTTTGCCGTATCTCGAACGCTTCTGTAATAGGCCGCATCGGCCGTCCGAACCAGCGCCTTGCCGTCTGCGGCCGCAGCGGCATTGATTTCCCCGATGTCGGTCAGGTTGTATTTCATTCGCACCAGCCTTTCCGTAACCCCATTTATGGTATGATAGTATCAGTTTATTTCATGTGTGTGTCCGTCATGCGAAAAGTTAAAAAAGACCGGGGAGGTAACAAATGCAGCTGAACATATTGCTTGGTGACATTACGAAGCGGCCGGCACAGGCCATCGTCAACGCCGCGAACCGCACGTTGCTGGGCGGCGGCGGAGTCGACGGCGCCATCCACCGTGCCGCGGGGCCCGGTCTTCTTGAGGAATGCCGCCACATAGGCTGCTGTGACACCGGTGATGCGAAAATGACGGCGGGCTACAATCTTCCCGCAAAACATGTCATCCACACGGTCGGGCCTGTGTGGCAGGGCGGCCGCCATGGTGAGCCCGAGCTGCTTTCCTCCTGCTACAGGCGCTGCCTAGAGCTTGCCATAGCGGCCGGCATCAAGCACATCGCTTTTCCGTCCATTTCGACCGGCGTCTACGGTTACCCCGTAGACAAAGCGGCTATAGTCGCTCTTGCGGCCATACGCGCCACATCCAAAGAGGATATGACGGTCGACATCGTCTGCTTTGACGAGGGGACTCTTGCGGCTTATAAGGCCGCCGCTTCCGCACTGTGAGCGGCCTGCTTGGACAGATTTTATTTTTCTTCGAGCAGCGCCTGCTTGACCTTCCAGAGCGGCAGCGAGAGATCGACATAGTACCGGTGCGGATTTTCAAACCGCAAAACTTCATCCCAAAGCGTGCTGATCTGCTCCTTGCAGTAGCTGCGGATTTCCTCGATCGGAGGTAGCTTGTAGACAAGCCTGCCTTTGTCAAAAATACGCACCATGAGGTCCCGGGCTGCAAAGTTGTTTAACGACTTGTGCTTCCAGGTGAACTCGGGATCAAATATCGTGTACGGCTTCGTGTCGTCGATGACCTCGTCGTGCAGGGTCAGCACATCGGCAATGGCTTTGCCGCTCCGCCTCTCATACAGCCGGTAGACCCGTTTGAAGTGGGGCGTCGTAATTTTGGCAACGTTTTCGCTGATTTTTATTTTTGGTACAATATTCCCATCCAACTCTACGGCCACGAGCTTATACACGCCGCCCAAAACCGGCTCGCTCTTTGAGGTGATCAGCCGCTCGCCCACTCCGAAGGAGTCGACGCAGGCCCCCTGCTGGATGGTGTCGCGGATGATATACTCGTCAAGCGAGTTGGATGCAGTGATTTTACAATCCGGGAAGCCGGCCTTGTCCAGCAACGACCTCGCCTGCTTGGAGAGATAGGCGATATCGCCCGAATCGATGCGGATGCCGGCTGGCCGAAAGCCGCGCGGTACGACTTCTTCCTGAAAAGCTTTGATGGCGTTCGGCATGCCGGTGCCCAGCACGTTATAGGTGTCGACAAGCAGCACCGCCTTTGACGGATACTGCCTGCAGTAAGCGCGGAATGCATCGAGCTCAGTGTCGAACATCTGTACCCAGGCATGGGACATGGTGCCCATAGCCGGAACCCCGTAGAGTTGCTCCGCAATGGTGCAGGCAGAGCCCGCACAGCCGCCGATGTAGGCGGCTCTGGCACCCAAAATAGCGCCGGCGTAGCCCTGTGCCCGCCGGGACCCAAACTCCATGACCGGGCGGGGTCCCGCAGCCCGCACAATGCGGTTGGCTTTCGTAGCAATAAGGGTCTGGTGGTTGATGGTCATGAGCAGCATGGTCTCAAGCAGGTGGGCCTGCGCTGCCGGGCCCCTGACCTGCACCAGTGGCTCGTTGGGGAAAACCGGCGTGCCCTCCGGCACCGCCCACACATCGCACTCGAACTTAAAGTTGCGAAGATAGCTTAGAAACCCTTCGGAAAACCCGTCCTTCTTACGCAAAAACGCGATGTCTTCATCGGTAAAGGACAACCGACTTAAGTATTCCACTGCCTGCTCGAGGCCTGCGGCGATACAAAATCCGCCCCCGTCCGGAATGTCTCGGAAATAGAGGTCGAAATAAACCGGCCGCTCCTCCATGCCGTAGGCAAAATAGCCGTTCCCCATCGTCAGCTCGTAGTAGTCGCACATCATACTGAGGTTTGGGTTGAAATCAGGCTCTCTCATTTTTTTGGTCCCTCCGTAATTGTCATTTCCTCATCTATGGTCAAAAAGCGGTCGTACTGCGAAAGATCCGCATATTCTATATAAATGTTCTGGGCGAGCGGCGTGACGGTCGGGACATCCATACTGTCCGCCACCGCCCGAAGTCCGCCGGTCAGGGCCCAGCGGCTCTCGGTCACCCCATGGATGTGCTCGTGCCAGATGTAGTTTTGCTCTGTCAGAACATAAGGCTCCAGTCCGTAGACGCCGACGTTTGTCCCTCGCCCCATGCCCTCGGTGGCCTGCGACAAAGCCGTCAGCACCGCGGCGTCATACCGGGCGACGGCAGCGTAGTCGGCAAGCTCGGAGGCAGTCGCAAGCAGGAATACTGCGGCAAAGACGGCCGATAGCGCACGCCGGCTGCCAAGAGCGGCGTCGGCCGCAAGCGCAAGTCCAGGGATACAGCAGGCTGCCGCCCGCATGCTGACCCATGGATTTGCGATGACAAAAAAGGGCACCAGCGGCCCTACCGCAAAGGCCAGGCCGAGCAAAATCATGCGGGGTCTTCCGGCACCGTTTTTATGGACGCTCCAAACCAGAAGCAGACAGACCGCTATGACGGCAAAGGCCCACGGCCCTGCCGTTAGTCCCCGGACAGCACCATTAACAGTGATGACTGCTCCGCCTTTCAAGACGCTCCAGATCTGCCCCGTCACACTGCCGAAAACCTCCCACGGCATGACATATTCCGTCCGCCCGCCATAAAGGGCTGACTCCCCTGCCAGTCGCGTCAAAAGCAAGTAGAGGGCAAGGCAGCAGGGCGGTATCGTCGCCATGCTCCATTTCCGGTTCTCGATGGCGTACCAGATGACAAGTCCTGCCGCCAGCACAAAGCCTTGTTCGTAAAATCCGGCAGCGGCAAGACAGCAAAGTCCCACCAAAAACGGCCGGCCGCTTTTGGCATAGGTCCCAGCCAGTGCCGCCGCCAGCAGGGCCGGTACGATTCGTGTCGCAGCCGAGAGCCAGTAGGTCCCTTCAAGGCCCAAAGGAAAAAGCAGATAGACCACATAAAAGAAGCTGCCCGCCTCAAAGAGCCGCCGGAAGATGACGGCAGAGGCTGCGTACAGCAAAGAGATCAACACAACCGCAACAAAGAGGTCCCCGTAAAACCGCGACCACAGCACGATATCGAGCAGGCCGGCAATGGGTCGGGCGGCAAAGAGCCCGAGCGTTTTGACTGCACTGGACAGCCCGCCCATCAGACTCGCGTAGTTGTGGTATTGGATATAGTCGTCTAAGAGCGGCGTGTAGTGGAGCCCCGCGAGCGACAGGCGCAGAACAGAGAGCGCCGCGACGGCGGCATATTCGCCTGAAAACTTGCGCTGCATCGTCACTCTCCTCCTGCCTCACGGCGCTATGGCCTGCACGTATTTTCGGACCGGGGTAACACCGGCCCCATAAACTAGCCTAGATAGTTTATACCAAAATCTACAAATTGTAAAGCGACCGGGAACTTTTATAGCGCATCTACCGCACATATATAAAAAAACAGGGCCCTTGCAGGGCCCTGTTTTCGATGACTGTAAAACTATTTGATCATGGTGGACATGACGCCGGCAATGAGTACCGAGACAACCGAGACGGCCGTGATGGAAGCGATGATCATCTTGGGTAAGAGCTGGTCGACGAGGAACTTGCGCTCCGTCTCGTCATCCGTAAGCGTATTGATGGTCTCCATCGTGACATAGTAGTTCGGCGGGAAGCCGAGGAAGCAGTTTAGTCCGCAGGCCACGGCAATGTACTTGTTGAAGCCGACAGGTTTGCTGGTTCCCACGACGAAGGAGGTGACGACGACGCCGACAAGGGCAAGCGCGAAGCCGATCAGCAGCGGACCGATGAGGCTGGCCACAAGCTTGGGAGTGGCGGTTCTCAGGCTGCCGAGCAGCGAAGGCATGAGCACGAAGTTGGAGTAGCCGGCCATCTGGGACTTGCCCTGCGGGTCTTTTTCAATGAGGCCTAAGGCAGAGGCCGTGATGCCGACGAGGATGCCGGTGATGGAGCTGCTGATGAGCTTGAGCCCGTGGGTGGCGCAAAAGCTCGCAAGCAGCATGGAGAGCATCGCGAAGAAAATAAGGGTCGTTATGTAGTAGTTGCCAGAGCGATACTTCTTGGGAATCCTCTCAATGAGCCTGGGCTTGGACTCGACGCCATCCTTAGGACCGCCTTCGGCCACAAAGGTTCCTGCCCTGTACTGCTCAAGCATGGGTTTGCCGGCCTTGGACAGGCAAAACGATGCGCCGGGCATTCCCATGAAGCCCTGAAGCACGCAGGCTAAAACTGCGACAGTGGCCACATCGGTACGGCCGATGGCAGTGGCTGCATCGCTCATGAGCATCATGGCCATAACGCCGCCGGTGAGTGGAGGTGTCATGGCAAGCGCGATGTTGGGTTCCATGAGGAACTGGCCCACGCCATACACTAAAATGATGATGCCGGCAACTGCGGAAAGGGTCGTGACAACGGTCTTCCACTCGCGGAGGAGCTCCTTGGGGTCAAAGAGCGTACCGATTTGCACCATGATGTAATACCGTACAAAACTGGCAAGCGCCGTAACACCGGAAATATCAAGCAGATCCTGCGGCAGAACGGTCCACCAACCGACAAGCAAAATGAGGGAGAGAACAAACGTGCCGGGAACCTTTGCCTTCGTTGCGGTGCCTACAATGTCGGAAAGCCACATAATGATTGCGATAATCAGCAAAGCTGATCCTTGATTGAGTACCCATGGTTGCATGGTTTTTCCTCCTTACCTTTTGGGGTTAGACTAATTATAAATATTCTGTAACCCATTTGCAAGGGAAACTTTACAGTTTGTTCATAATCTTGTAAATCGTGACGGCACAGCTACGTTTTTTGTGCTATTTACTCAAGATATTGGTGATTCTGGATGCGGACGAAGTGCCCGGGTATTTCTTTGCTCGTTCGGGTCGTCCGCACAAATGTTTTTTGGTCAAGCATAATTTCGGGTTCATGGCCGTCCGCCGCAGCAAGCGGCGGGCGGCCGTGAACCCTTTTATGATTGCCGGTTTGCGGAGTTTTTTCTCCCGCACTTCCTATGTCAAGTGTATTACCCTTACATTACTGCATTGCGCAGTACTCGGCCGTGAACTGCAGCATAAGCTTGGCGCTAACGACAAGGCACCGCTCGTCAATATCGAAGTTCTTGTTGTGGTGGGCGGCATTCATGCCCTTTTCGGCGTTTCCGGCCCCGACCCAGGAGAAGCAGGTTGGCACGATCATGGAATACCGACCGAAAGACTCACTGCCGGCCATTCCCGGCATCTCTTTGCGAAAACCTGGCAGCACTTTGTCGCAGGCAGTCCTCGCGACATCGCAAACTGCGGGGTCGTTGATGATCGGCATATACATGAACATGGGGATATCCGGCCACTCGACGGTGCATCCGTACGCCTTGGCCGTGTTCTCACACATGGCTCGCGCGGTCGGCACAACGTGCTCGCCGTCGACCGGGTCGAAGAAGCGTAGCGCCCCCGACATGGTGACGGTACGGGGAATGATGTTGAAGGCGTGTCCGCCTTCAACAACACACATGGACAGAATGTTGATGTGGGACGGGTCGGCCATGAGCGGAACGGCACAGGTTAGCTGAGTGTAAGCGGCGGCCGCCGGCACGATGGGGTTGACCGATAGGTCGGGCCTGCTGGAGTGTCCCTCGACTCCGACGAAGGTCGGCGTGATGAGAGCGACGCCGGAGGAGCGCACGCCGTCCGAGACCGTCAGATGCCCAAACTCTTCGTCGCTGCCGACATGAATCCCGAACAGTACATCGGGCTTATTGGCTTCAATGTAGTCGCAAATGGCAAGTGCCGAGGCGTTATTCTCCTCACCGGACTCGAACAGAAGGACAATTTTTCCTTTTAGCTCATCCTTATGCTTTACGAGAATCCGGGCGCAGTGGATGAGGTTGGAGGTGTGGGCATCGTGGCCGCAGGCGTGGCACATGCCGTCAATCTTGGAGACAGCAACTTTTGGCCCCTTGAGGTTATTCGGATCCTCTTTAATTTTTAGAGCGTCCATATCAGCCCGCAGCATGACCGTCTTGCCGGGACGCCCGGTGTCTAAGGTCGCCGTGAAGGCCTGTTTTGTAATCATGGTGACGGGGAGCCCCAGCTTCTTCATCTCGTCTTGCGCAAGGCCGGAGGTGAAGTCCTCGAAACCGCCAAGTTCCGGATGCTCGTGCAGCGCCCGGCGCAGGGTGATCATGCTCTGCTCGGCAGCCTCTGCTTCTGCGATGATAGTCTTTGTGTCGAACATATTACTTCCCTCCCTCTCCCATGGCATCGACTACGAACTGGATCGACACCTTGCAGGCAAGCGCCAAAGCCCCTTCGTCGATGTCAAAGCGTTCCATATGATTCCCGGCCGTGATACCGGCCTCCTTGTTGCCGCAGCCGACCAAGGCAAATGCGGCCGGTAATACCTCAGAATAATATCCGAATGTCTCGGAGGGGCCGATCGGCGGAATGTCGATGTGCCGGACCCCCTGCTTACCCATGGCATCTACCGCGACCTTGGCAAGGCCTGCATCATTTTTGATGGGCACAATCAAAAGCTCGGCCGCAACTTCGGCTGTGCAGCCGTGGGCCGCCGCGATGTCGTTTGCGATCGCCTTGACACGGCCTGCGATCTTGTCGCCGTCGGCCGCGTCGTAAACCCGAAATCCGCCCGTGACGACTGCGTCGTCCGGAATGACATTGGACATCGTGCCTCCGTTCCAGGAGCAGATGGCTAAGGTCGCGAAATGGTTGGGATCTACTCCGAGCGGCACGACCGACTGGAAAGCCGTGATGGCCGCCGCCGCCGCGACATGCGGATTGATGGACCTGTCCGGACGGCTGGAGTGTCCGCCGCGGCCGTGGAAGGTCACCACAATCTTACCAGCCCCGGAGGTGCGCACACCACCGCTGCAGTTCATGACGCCGGCGGGCAGGTCGGGCGCCACATGCAGGCCCCAGATGAGGTCTCCTCCCTTATTCTTGAGGTACGCTTCGATTTCCTTACCCGAGCCGAAGTTCTCCTCCCCCGATTCAAAGAGGAATACCACTTTGCCGGTAAGCGCGTCCTTATGTGCGGCAAGGCACTTCATTGCCCCGACCAGAATGGCCGTGTGGGCATCGTGCCCGCAGGCGTGGGCCATGCCCGGAATTTCTGACACGCAGGGCTTGGGGTTGCCGCCGCCGTTGAGCGGATCTTCCTTGACTGGCAGCGCATCCATGTCGGCACGCATGTAAATGGTCTTGCCCGGCCGTCCGGTGTCGAGGGTCGCCGTAAACGCGATGTCGGTGATCATTTCGATCGAAAGCCCCAGCTTTTCGGCCTCAGCTTTGCAAAACGCCGAAGTCTCCTTTTCGGCTCCTCCGAGCTCTGGATGACGGTGGAATTTGCGGCGCATAGCGATGAGCTCTGGACCCAGCCCATCTACAGCCGCCCCAATGGTCTTTGCGTCAAGCATATTAAACCTCCCTATGAAAAAATTATCTCGTCATTGATGCTGTTCCGCGGGCCGCAGGCGTCCTTTGCACCCACCTGAACTTCCCAATTTATCAGGGATGCCTCAACTCCCCCGGTTTGCTGGGGGGGTTGAGGCATCCATCCAAAGAGAATTTATAGGCTTAGATGCCGTACTCTTCCTTAAGGGCCTTCGCAATACGATCCATCAGTTCAACAATGAAAGACTTCGGGGTCGCCAGGTTGATGCGCTCAAAGCCGTTGCCTTCCTTGCCGAAGATTTTGCCTTCGTCAAGCGCGACCTTGGCCTTTTTGAGCATGACCTGCTCGAGCTTCTCCGTGTCCTTCTCAATTGCGTTGAAGTTGAGCCACATGAGGTAGGTGCCTTCCATTTTGACCGGCTTGACCTTGCCATCCCAGTGGCTGGCGCAGAACTCTTCGACGTACTTGTAATTCTCGAGGATGTAGGCGTAGCACTCCTTGAGCCAGTCCTCACCGTACTCGAAAGCGGCAGCGGCTGCAACGGCACCGAAGAAGTTGGGGCTGCTGACCGAGAATTTCTTGGAGACGGCGTCAAACTTCGCACGAGCTTCGTCGCCAGGAATCATGATACAGGAGACCTGCAGGCCGGCGAGGTTGAAGGTCTTGGAGGGGGCATGGCACACGAGGCAGTTGTCGGCAAATTCCTTGCCTAAAGACGCGTAGACCGTGTGCTTGAATCCCGGAACGATGAGGTCGGAATGAATTTCGTCGGCACAGACGAAAACGCCGTACTTGTTGCAAATCTCGCCCATCTTGGTCAGATCTTCCTTCGAGAAGACCTTGCCGACCGGATTGTGCGGGTTGCTCATGATGAACATCTTGCACTTGGGGGAACTGGCCCAGCTTCTCGAAGTTCTCAAAGTCGACCTCATAGTGGTCGCCCTTGAAGATGAGGGCATTGTTGACAATGACGCGGCCCTGGGCCAGAATGGAGTTGGTGAAGGGGTAGTAGACAGGGCGCTGGATGATAATTTCGTCGCCCTCGTTCGAGAAGGCCTGGATGGCCTGGTTTAGTGCGTTGACAACACCGGGGGTGTAGCGGAACCACTCCTGCTTGGCTTCCCAGCCGTTGCGCTTCTTCTGCCAGCCGAGATACGCGTCGAAAAACTTGGGCATGAAACCGGTATAGCCCCAGATGCCGATCTCAGCACCCTTCTTAACGGCCTCGATGACTTCTGGAACGGTGCGGAAGTCCATGTCCGCCACCCAGTAGGAGAGCAGATCGGGAGAGCCGAAGTGCCCCTCGAGCATTGCGGGCTCCCACTTTGCCTGACCATAGCCTTTTCTGTCGATGATTTCGTCAAAATTGTACTTCATGTCTTTTCCTCCTGTAATATTATTCGGCGACCGCGATACACTCGACCTCGACCATCGCATCCTTGGGCAGGCGTGCGACTTCGACGGCCGCGCGTGCCGGGAAGGGCTCAGTGAAGAACTTTGCATATACGCCGTTCATTGCGGCAAAATTATTCATATCCTTTAGGAAAACTGTCGTCTTGACGACCTTGGCAAGCGAGGAGCCGCCGCTCTCGAGAATGGCCTTGCAGTTTTTGATCGACTGCTCGGTCTGGGCCTCTATCCCATCGGGGAAGGCGCCGGTCTCAGGGTTTAGGGGAAGCTGGCCGGATACAAAGACGAGCCCCGCCGCCTTGATGCCCTGTGAGTAGGGACCGATGGCAGCAGGTGCCAACGTGGTTTTGACTTGCTCTTTCATGATTTCCACACTCCGTTTCTGTTAACAAAGATTACCGATAACAGTATATCACTTGTCGGGGGTCTAATCAATAAAAAACTCCGCTTCGGTTCACCCAATGCGCTGACCGGCTCCCACCGCGTTTGCCCGCTCGTAGATGGCCGCCGCCGCGACGACGTCCATGACACCGCTGCCGACTGCCTTGTAGACCGTGACCCAGTCCTCGGATTTCCGCCGGTATTTGCCCATGACGATGTGCCCCATCTCAATATTCAAATCCCTGCCGGCAAAGAGGCCCTTGTCCCGCGGGGTGAGGATGTCGCCGGCCTCACTCAAAACACCGTCGGCCGTGTCGAAGACCAAAAGGTCGCAACCGGTCACAAGCCCCTCCGGCATCTCCTGCATCTCGGGCGTGAAAGACCCGATACCGCCGACATGAGCGCCTTTTTTGACCGACTCGGCTTTAAAAACAGGCTTTTTTGGCCGTTGTCACCGTCGTGATGACATCGGCCCCCGTGACAGCCTCATCAGCCGATACGACCGGGCGGATCGTGACAAGCCCCTCGTGCTCCTTCGCGAATGCCTCGCGGCGGGCGGGGTCAACGTCGAAAACCCTTACTTCCGTGAGGTCCGTCGCCCCTTCCAGCATGGCAAGGAGTTGGCAGTGGGCCTGTCCGCCAAGCCCGATCAGGGCTCCCGTCTTCGCGCCTTTGTTTGCGAGGAGCTTGATGGCAAGTCCGGCGCCTGCTGCCGTGCGGATCTGGGTCAGGTAGGTGCCGTCCATGAGGCAGACCACTTCGCCGGTCGTCGCGTCCATGACCACCATGGTGGCGGGGGTGGCGGGTTTGCCAAGTGCAATGTTTCCGGGGAAGACGCACACGATTTTTATGCCCAGGGCATCCCCCGCAAGAGCCGGCATAAAGAGGGCGTCGCCTTTGACCTTTTTGGTCTGAATGCCGGTGCGAAGCGGAACTTCCGCCTCACCCGACGAATACATCGAGAAGGCTTTTGCCATGGCGTCGAATGCATCGGCCATGGAAAACACATTGATCATATCCTGTTTCGTTAAATAAAGCATTGTCTTTCTCCTGATTTTTTATATTTATAATTGTACCACCGTTCGATAAAAAAACAAAGTGTTATTTGCGTTTTTTTTACCATTTGGACTAAACTACTTATGGAGGTGATCCATGTGTCAATCTTCGATATCATAGGCCCCGTAATGGTCGGCCCCTCGAGCTCCCATACGGCGGGGGCGCTGCGGCTGGCCCGGGTTGCCCGCCGGCTGCTCGCGCAGCCGGTCGCCGAGGCCGAAATTGTGCTCTTCGGCTCTTTTGCCGACACCTACAAGGGCCACGGCACCGACCGGGCGGTATTGGCGGGTCTGCTGGATTTTGCGCCTGAAGACCCGAGAATTCCAGAGAGCTACAAGTGGGCCGATGAGGCCGGCATGGAGTATGTCTTCACCGTTTCGAAAGACCAGCCGGACCACCCCAACACCCTCCAGATCAACCTCAAGGGCAAAGAGGGACGCGCCCTCACACTCGTCGGCCGGTCCATTGGCGGCGGAAACATCGTCGTCACTCAGGTCAATGCCTTTTCGATTGAATATACCGGCAAAATGCAGACCCTCATCGTCATGCAAAACGATGTGCCGGGCGTTGTGGCAGCCATTGCTGGCTCCATGTACGAAAACGGCATCAACATCGCCACTATGAGAGTCTACCGGGACAAAAAGGGCGGTCGTGCTGTCACCATCATGGAGACCGACGAGCCGCTGCCAGGCGGTCTTGAAGATAAGCTGCGGGCGCTGCCGAACATCCGGCGGGCCATCGTGCTGCCGAAAATTGAGGATTAGGAGGAACCAATGGCTTATTATACAATCTCGGCCTTGATCACCGCAGCGGGAGAGGGCGCAATCTCGATCGCCGCCATTGCCGCCGAAATGGCCGACACCGAGCACACTGAGGAGGCCGTGCGGGCAGGCATGGCAAGGGCGCTCTCAGTCATGCGGGAGGCGGCTGCGGCGGGGCTAAAAAACGCCCAGCGCTCCCCCTCCGGCCTGTCGGGCGGCGACAGTGTCCGACTGCAAAGGGCCGTAGCGAATGGACTGCTGGACGGTAGCACCCTCATTGCCGATATGATGGCCACAGCCCTCGCCGTATCCGAACAAAACGCCAAGATGGGCCGCATCGTCGCCTGTCCGACGGCGGGGTCGTGCGGCATTGTACCGGCTGTGCTCTTCTCACTGCAAAAGGCGTACGGCTATACCGACCGGCAGCTTGTGGACGCGCTTTTTACAGCCGGCGCCGTCGGCATTGTCATCGCAAAAAACGCCTCCCTCGCCGGGGCAACGGGTGGCTGCCAGGCTGAATGTGGCTCGGCCACCGCCATGGCGGCCGCTGCCGCCGTCGAGCTTGCCGGTGGAACTCCGGCGCAGGCAGGTTACGCCGTGGCCTTCGCGCTCAAATCCCTCATGGGACTTGTCTGTGATCCGGTCGGCGGCCTTGTCGAGGTGCCCTGTATCAAGCGCAACGCCTTTTGCGCCGTGAATGCCTATGTCGCTGCAGCGATGGCACTCGCCGGCATTGAAAGCCTCATTCCGGCCGACGAAGTCATCAAAGCGATGGACGAGGTCGGCAAGCTCATGTCCCCCGCTCTGAAGGAGACGGCGAAGGGCGGCATTGCCGCGACCCCCACCGCCCAAATGTTGGCCAAGGCCGCAATGAAATAACCGCTTCTAAAATCTCGAAACTACAAACGCGAGACCACAAAGGAGTATAAGGAGTATAAAGAGATATGAACTGTACGCTCTGTCCCCGCATGTGCGGAGCCGACCGCGAGCTTTTCCCCGGCCGCTGCGGCTGTACCAATACGCTGCGGGTGGCAAGGGCCGCCCCCCACATGTGGGAAGAGCCCTGTATTTCGGGGCAGCGAGGCAGCGGGGCCGTCTTTTTTTCCGGCTGTTCCCTCGGCTGCGCTTACTGCCAAAACCGCAAGATTTCAAGGGGGCAAGTCGGCCTGGCCATGACGGTAACAGAGCTTGCGGACACTTTTCAAAGGCTTGAAGCCGAGGGGGTGCACAACATCAATCTCGTCACCCCGACCCACTATCAGCCCCAGATTATTGAGGCGCTGCAGCTCGCCCGCCCAAAAGTTCCGGTTGTCTACAACACCGGCGGCTATGAGCTGGCGCACCGCATTGAAGAGCTCACGGGGTTTGTGCAGATCTATCTGCCCGACTTCAAGTACATGGACCCGCGCCTTGCCGGCCGCTACTCGGCGGCACCCGACTATCCGGAATTCGCAAAGTCGGCTCTGGCCGAAATGGTGCGGCAGCAGCCGGATGAGACCTTCGACGAGGACGGCATGATGATCCGGGGCGTCATCGTGCGCCACCTCGTGCTACCGGGCCATACGGACGACAGCATGCGCATCATTCGCTACTTATTCGAGACTTATGGTGACCATATCTATCTCTCCATCATGAATCAGTTTACCCCAAATGAGGGGTGTCCAGAGCTCTCTCGCCCCATCACGGACGAAGAGTACGACGAGGTCGTCGACTATACCCTGTCGCTTGGTGTCACCAAAGCCTTTATTCAAGAGGGCGGCACCGTGAGCGAGAGTTTCATCCCGGAGTTTGATCATGAATAGAGTACGGCGGCTGGCCGCCGTACTCCAAAATCCAAATTTGTAACAGCAAGGGAGCAAAAAGCCGTGAGAGTTGAACCAAAGGATATCAAAGCCTTAATTGACGCCGCCGCGGGCCGCGCGGCGGCCGACCTCGCCCTGTACAATGTGAAGTTTGTCAACGTGTTTTCGGGCGAGGTCTATCCCGCCGTTGTCTACATAAAAGACGGCTTTGTGGTGCATGTCGACCACTTTGCGGACAAGCCCGAGGAGGCGATGACGCTTATGGACGGCGGCGGCCGGTATCTCATCCCGGGCTTTGTCGACGCCCACGCCCACATCGAGAGCTCCATGCTCGTGCCCTATCGGTTTGCCGAGTCGGTCATCCCCTCCGGCACCACCACCATCATCACCGACCCGCATGAGCTGGCAAATGTGCTGGGAGAGGAGGCCGTCGTCTACATGCACGACGCGGGCGATGGGCTTCCCATGCGGCAGCTCATCGACATCCCCTCCTGCGTGCCGGCGGTGCCGGGGCTCGAGACGTCGGGCGCCGAGTTTTTTGCCGACACCGTTCGCCGCCTTTCAAAGCTCCCCAGAGTCGTCGGTCTTGCCGAAGTCATGGACTTCATCGGCGTGGCGGACGGAGACCCCCGCATGATGGACATCATCGCCGCAGCCCGGGAGTGCGGACTTTACATACAAGGGCACGCACCGATCGGCGTAGGCCGGCAGCTGTCGGCCTACATTGTGGGCGGCCCAAAAACCTGCCATGAGACCCGTAAGGCCGAGGACGCCGCCTATAAAATCCGCAACGGCATGGCGGTCGATGCTCGGTACAGCTCCATGGCGAAAAATGTCGAACAGATTGTCATGGGTGTGCGCTCTTTCAAATATTATGACAGCCTTTGCCTGTGCTCGGACGACCGCGAAACGGCCGACAACATGACTTACGGCCACATGGACGAGGTGGTGCGTGCCGCAGTGGGCTCAGGTCTTTCGGGCATTGACGCCGTACGGTGTGCCACTTTGAATCCGGCGAGAGCCGCAAATCTCGAGAATATCGGCGCCGTAGCTCCAGGCTATGTCGCCGACATGCTGCTAGTCAACGACCTTAGCTCTTTCAAAGTCGACACCGTCATTTACGGCGGCAAAGTCGTGGCAAAGGAGGGGCGGCTGATAGTGGAAATCCCGTCTTGCTTTTTCCCGCTTGAAAAAAAGAACACAATGCGGCTGCCAGCCCTGTCGCCCGAGGACTTTTTGCTGAAATCCCCGCGTGAGGGCGAAGTCGCAGTCAATGTGCTGACCTACCCCTCCCCGGTCGGCACCCTGACCGACTGCGTATGCGAGACGCTGCCGGTCAAAGACGGCTGCGTCGACCTCTCTGAGGACGGCGATCTCGCCTATGTCATGATCATAAACCGCTACGGAAAAGGCAACCGCACGACGGGCATCGTGCGGGGCTTTGGGCTCAAAAAAGGCGCCAACGCTTCCACCGTCTCCCACGACTGCCACAACCTCTGCGTCGTCTACAAAACCCCCGAGGAGGGGTACAAGGCCGTGAAGGCGCTTCAGGCCTGCGGTGGCGGCATGTGCTTTGCCCTGGGCGACGGTGTGACGCTGCTGCCCCTGCCGGTCGGCGGCCTTATGACGACGGCGTCGCCAAATGAGCTTGCGGCGGCGGCAGAAACCCTGAAAGCGGCGCTTCGCGGCGCCGGCATCTCTTCGCCGAATCCCGTGCTTCGCATCGCGACTATGGCGCTGCCCGTCATCCCGACGGCCAAGTTCAGCGACTTAGGCCTTGTTGACGTCATGCAAAAGCGTCTGATCCCCATTTTCCCGTAAAGCCTAAATTTTTTTCCGACTTTTCATATTTTACAATTCCATTTTTATGATAGGCGTGCTATACTTGGCTTTGGTTACCATATTAAAAATTCTCACAAGGAGGGCACTATGGACAGCGTATTTGTAAACGGCAAAATCTATGTCGATCGCGGACATTTTGAGGAGGCCATGCTGGTCAAAGATGGAAAGATTGCGATGGTCGGCACGAGTAAAGCCGTGCTGGCCGCGGCTGCCGAAGAATGTGAGTTTGTAAATCTCGAGGGACACACCGTTGTCCCCGGGTTTAACGACAGTCATCTGCATCTGCAGCTACTCGGCAGAAACCTTGGCATGGTACAGCTCTATGGGACCGCCTCGATGGCCGAGCTGATAGACCGCAGCAAGGAATTTTTGAAGACCCACGACATGCCTGCCGGCGGCGCGCTTGGCGGCTGGGGCTGGAACCAGGACTATTTCACTGACGTTAAACATATGCCAAACCGCTTTGACCTCGATAAAATCGCCACCGACCGGCCCATTATCTTCTTTCGGGCCTGCGGACACGTGGCTTCGGCCAACTCCAAGGCGCTGGAGACACTCGGATTTTCCGCCGCCACCAAAGACCCCGAGGGCGGCCAGATCGGCAGACAGGAAAACGGCGAGCCCGATGGCATTTTCTATGAACACGGCACCGATATGCTCGCTCCCATCATGCCGCAGCCGGTCGCCGAGACCTTTGCTGCTGAGCTCAAGACCGCCATGGATTACGCCGCCTCGATGGGACTTACCACCGTGCAGAGCAACGACGTGACTGAGACAAACTCTGCTGAGATGATTGCCGCCCTGCGGCTCCTCGAAGAGCGCGGAGAGCTTTCTGTCCGGTACTACGGCCAGTGCAACTTTTTAAATCCCTCCGCTTTCGCAAAGTTCATTAAGGACGACGAGCGGGCAAAGAATAACGACCTTGTGCAGGTCGGCCCCCTCAAGCTGTTTGTTGACGGGTCCTTAGGCGCCCGTACGGCGCTGCTGCGCGGCAAGTATGCCGACGATCCGAAGGCTGTCGGCATCAAGACGCTGTCCGATGAGGTGTTTGACGAGTTTGTGCGCATGGCGGACGTCGCCGGCTACGGCGTTGTGACCCACTGCATCGGCGACGGCGCCGTCGAGATGGTTCTTGACAGCTATCACAAGGTCATCAAGGACGGCAAGAACCCCAACCGGCACGGCGTCGTCCACTGCCAGATCACCGACAGTGCGATGCTGGACCGCATTAAGGCCGACGACGTTCAGGTGCTGGCTCAGCCTATTTTCATCCACTACGACATGAAGATGGTGCGCGATAGGGTCGGCGATGAGCTGGCCGAGACCTCCTACGCCTTCGGCACCCTGACCCGCATGGGCGTCCACCTCTCCTACGGCACCGACTGCCCGGTCGAAGACCTGAATCCCTACAACAACCTCCATTGCGCCGTCACCCGCAAGGGACTTGAGGGCGATGACGTCTACCTGCCGCAGGAGAAAGTCGACGTCTGCACCGCCATTGACAACTACACGGCGGCAAGCGCTTTCTGCTGCAATGACGAGGCGCGGCGCGGTCGGCTAAAAGAGGGCTTCTTTGCCGATTTCGTGGTGCTTGATCAGGACATTTTCGAAATTCCCGAAGACTCTATTATAAATGTCCGCCCCATCGCGACCTATATGGGCGGCAATGCCACTTATAAGAAAGCCTGACATCCATTCCGGATATCAAAACAGCGCGGGGCACTCCCCGCGCTGTTTTTTTGCCATTTTGGACTTCCCTCCGAAATTCCTTAAAGTATTTTATCTTATTGTACGTGATTATATCACCGAACTGCAGCTTGTCCTTATGATATTGTAAGTCCACTACATTTTGGAGGTGCCTGTATGCAGACCCCACGGACAGGAAGAAAAAAGGCCGCGGTGAACCACCGGGAGTGTGTCGCCTGTGGCTGTTGTGCAAAAATCTGTCCGCGCAGCGCGATTGAAATCATTAAAGGCATGTACGCACATGTGGACTTTGAAAAATGCGTCGGCTGTGGAAAATGCGCAAAGGAATGTCCGGCCTCGGCCATCCGGATGCGGGAGGATGTTGCGTGAAAAAGCACTGGTACGATTACCTCTGGATACTGTCTGCGCTCTATTTGGTCCTCGGCTTTTTCAACATTCTCTTCGCCTGGATCGGTCTGCTCTGCTTTGTAATCCCGCTTGCCATCTCCGCCGCTGGTGGCGGAAAAACCTACTGCAACCACTACTGCGGCAGGGGCCAGCTTTTTTCCGTTCTGGGCGGCCGGCTCGGTCTCTCTCGCAAAAAAGACCCGCCTAATTTTTTGAAAAGCCGGTGGTTCCGGTATGGATTTCTCATTTTCTTCTTCGTTATGTTCGCGCAGATGCTCTGGAATACCTGGCTCGTCTTTGCCGGCGCGCATACGCTGCGCCAGGTCGTGACTCTGCTCTGGACCTTTAAGCTCCCCTGGCATTGGGCCTATCACGGTACGGCGCTCCCGCAGTGGGCAGCGCAGTTTGCTTTCGGATTTTACGGCGTGATGCTGACCTCCACGGTGCTGGGTGTTGTCACAATGGCCCTTTATAAGCCCCGCACCTGGTGCGTCTACTGCCCGATGGGCACGATGACCCAACTCATCAGCCGCGCGAAAGCAGGCGGCGAGGCGTGACCCGAGGGCCACATGTCGACCATATTTTGCTAGTGTGAGTTTGTCACAGAAACGAGCGTGAAAACGCGGTATGATAAGGCCATAGATATCGAGGAGGCGCCAAGATGACAACGGTTGAACAAGGACGTCAAAAAAGCCCCATCGATTGGAGTGCAATGGCTGGAGTGCTATCGCAAAAGCTGCACAAACCGGCCAAGGAAACAAATAAAGAAAAAGAAAATAAAACGGGAGGCTTTAAAATGTCAGTTTTAACAATAACAAAGGAAAACTATCAAAAAGAGGTTATGGAGAGCGATAAGCCGGTCCTGCTGGACTTCTGGGCAGCTTGGTGCGGACCCTGCCGCATGGTATCTCCTCTGGTTGACGAGATCGCGCAGGAGAACCCCAACGTCAAAGTCGGTAAGATCAATGTCGACGAGCAGCGTGAGCTTGCCGCGTCCTTCAACGTCATGAGCATCCCCACCCTTGTCGTCATGAAAAACGGTCAGGTCACGAACAAGACGGTCGGTGCCAGACCCAAGGGGCAGATCGTTTCGCTGCTCGGCTGATACGTTCACCTCGCTTAAGCTGAGAAGACAAAACGCCGTCCGGAGTATATCCGGACGGCGTTTATGATTGATGTATTATTCCGATAGCGCCATAAGCCGCACCCTGTCCACCAGCTCCACGGCACCCCGCGTAAGGTTTACCATGCCCTCGGACTGGAAATACCGCAGCATGCGGGTTACAACTTCGCGGGCCGTCCCCAGATGGGCCGCGATTTTTTCATGGGTGATCTTTAGGGTGTCGCTCCCCGTGAGGGCGCTCTCCTCCAGCAAAAAGGCGGCAAGGCGCCGATCAATGCTCTTCCACATGATCTGTTCAATGAGCCACATAACCTCGGAAAATCTAGTCGCCATGAGCTGGTTTGTGTAGTTTGCGACGGCGGTCGAGCTCTCCATGAGCTTTTTATATACATCGGGCGGGATAACCCACACCTGCGAGTCTTTCTCGGCCTCGATCATCACTTCGAACTGGATGCTTGAAATCATGCAGGAGGCCGAAAACAGACAGATGTCCCGCTCGAAAAGACGATAAATCGTGACTTCCTTGCCTTCATCCGAGAGGACATAGGCCCGGAGCTGCCCGGAGGCAATCACAAAGAGCCCGATGCAGTCGGCCGACCCGTTGTGCAGCATCGTGCCCGCCGGCACCGTGCGCAGCGATGCCGACCCCAAAAGCAGATCTTGTTGCGCCCCTGTCAATTTATCCCATATCTGGAAATAGGTGTCAAGTCCCATATCCTCACTCCCCTAGTAACAGTATAGTACACCACAAATCGACTGTATGTCAATTTTACGGTTGACACATGTCCGCCCGCTTGTTATAGTGAACCTATAATCGGAATATGTCAACAACATGTACTCCCCTTCCAATTAGGGAGGTGCGCAGCTGCACACGGTGATTTTGTCACGGTTAGTACGCAGTAACTCCAGTATAGTATTGTCATAACATAAGGCAACACAAAAGGAGGTCGATGCCATGAGAAAATTCGTTTGCTCCGTATGCGGCTACACCTACGACGAGGCCGCCGGCATTCCGGACGCCAAGATCGCCCCCACGACAATATGGGAAGCGCTGCCGGAGAACTGGGTCTGTCCGCTCTGTGGCGCATCTAAGGCCGATTTTGCACAGCAGGGTGCTCCGCCAGCCGCAAAAAATCCGCTGCCAGCATCCGTTGCGCCGACCGAGCTTAAAGAGCTCACTCCGCTTGAAATGAGCGCACTGTGTTCGAACCTCGCAAGGGGCTGCGAAAAGCAGTACATACCCCTTGAGGCGGCTCTCTTTACGGAGCTTGCACAGTACTTCAAGGCCGCCGCTCCCAAAGCGGATGCGCAGGATTTCTCCCCAATCCTGAACCTGATTGAACAGGACCTTACCGCGCTGCTGCCTGCCGCAAGCGCAGCCTCGTCTGCGGCCGCCGACCGCGGAGCTATGCGGGCTTTGGTCTGGAGCGAAAAAGTGACCCGCATCCTCAAATCCCTCCTGAGCCGCTTTGAGCGGGAGGGCGAGGCAATGCTCCAAAACACCGGTATCTATGTCTGCACGATCTGCGGCTTTGTCCATGTGGGGGAAACCCCCCCCGAACTCTGTCCGGTCTGCAAGGTTCCGGGGTGGAAGTTCGAAAAAATCGAAGAGGGGGTGCGGTGATGGCCCAACTATTTGCGGTGCGCAACATTCGTCTGTGCACAAAGGACTGTCTTTGCCTCTATGTATGCCCGACCGGCGCCTCCGACACTGAAAATAGTATTATTGACGTTGATCTGTGCATTGGATGCGGCGCCTGTGCCGACGCCTGCCCCTCGAAAGCCATCTCTATGATGCCTTATGAGCTTCCGCCTCAGCAGATCCATAAGGAGGCAGTAACCTCGGCCCTGCGGGCGCTCATGAGCAGCAAATCCGCACAGGAAAACATCGCCTTGTCCCTGCCCGGTCGGCTGGCTGGGGCGATCGAAAAGTCGAACCGGATCATGGCGGAGGACATCATCCGCGAGGCGGGCTACATGCTGCCCCAGAGCAAAAACGCGCTGGAATTCTTAAAAGGACTTTCGGAAAGCCATCAGGAAAGCGATTTTCCGCACAAAACAGTTGAAAAACTGATAAATTCAATTAAATTTAATGAAATAACGGAGGATACTACAATGGAACAGTGGAAATGCTCGGTTTGCGGATATATCCATGAGGGCCCTATGCCCGAAGGGTCCAAGTGCCCCCGCTGCGGTCAGCCCGCCGGCGCATTTGTAAAGGTAGAGCCCATTCCGGGCAAGAGCGGCAACCCCTATACCGGCACCAAGACCGAAAAGAATTTAGCCGAGGCCTTTGCCGGTGAAAGCCAAGCCCGCAACAAGTACACCTATTTTGCGCAGGTTGCAGGCCGCGAGGGCTATGATCAGCTCTCGGAGCTCTTTTTAAAGACCGCCCGCAATGAGCAAGAGCACGCCCGTATCTGGTTTGAGGAGCTCGAACACATAGGCAGCACCGCCGAAAATCTGCTTGCGGCAGCCGAGGGCGAAAACTACGAGTGGACTGACATGTACGACCACTTTGCCAAAGATGCCGAGGCCGAAGGCTTTGCCGAGCTTGCCGCACGTTTTCGCCGGGTGGCCGCCATCGAGAAGGCCCATGAGGAGCGCTACCGTGCGCTCTTAAAGAATGTCGAGATGCAAAAGGTCTTTGATAAGAGCGAGGAGACCATGTGGGAGTGCCGCATCTGCGGACACCTCGTCATCGGCAAAAAGGCCCCCGAGGTCTGCCCGGTCTGCAAATACAGCCAGTGCTACTTTGAAGCGAGAAAAGAGAATTATTGAGTATAAACGCCCCCCCTTTGACATAAAAAGCGCCCGGCCGAGTGAGGTACACTCGGCCGGGCATTTTTCTGTGCAAAAGCAGGTTACATCTTTGTCTTGATGACACCGGCCAGCCGCCGCACGGCCTCCCGCAAGACCTCCGGGGGGTTGCTGCTGAAGCTCAGCCGCATGTAGCAGTCCTTCGCTGGCTGTCCCGGCGCGTAGAAGTAGACCCCCGGCAGATAGGTGACGCCTGCCGCCTTGACCTCCTCGAACATGGCCGAGGTGCTGATGTCGTCTGGCACTTTGAGCCAGGTGAAAAGGCCGCCGTCGGGGTAAGTCCAGGTCACGCCCTCCGGCATGAACTCTTTGAGTGCCTCCATCATGGCATCCCGGCGCTCTCTATGGACATCGCGGATATACTTCAGATGAGCGGGATAATTCCCGCGCTTAAAGTACTCGGCGCAGAGCACCTGTGACAGCATAGCCGTGTGGGCGTTGGTCGCCGTTTTGACGTCATACATCCGGTCGATGATATCGCTTTCGGCGTAGACATAGCCGAGCCGGCTGCCCGGCGAAAAGATCTTGGAGAAGCTGTTGGCGTAGATGACGTGTCCGGTCTTGTCGTAATACTTGACAGGCTTAAGCTCTTCTCCGCTGTACCGCATCTCACTGTAGGGGTCATCCTCCAGCACCAGCACATCGTATTTTTCGGCAAGCTCTGCTAAGGCCTTGCGGCGCTCGGCCGAAGTCGTGTTTCCGGACGGGTTTTGGAAGGTCGGAATGACATAGATAAGCTTCGGACTATATTTTTTGATGTCGTCCTCAAGCTTGTCCAACACATAGCCGTCCTTGTCGCACTCGCATGCGATGGGCTTGGCCTCCATGAGCTGGAAGGTCTCGAGCGTCTGCACAAAGGTCGGGGACTCGACCAGCACCACATCGCCGGGATCGAGGAAGACCTGGCTCGCAAGGTAAAGCCCTTCAAGCCCGCCCGACGTGATCACGACGTCCTTTGGGTCGGCCTTGATCCCCTTGGGAGCAAGCATTTGGTCGCAGACGACTTGACGCAGATCGGCAAGGCCGCGCGGGTTGCCGTACTGCAGCATCTCAGAGCCGCGGCCGCCGGGCGCGAAAAGCTCGGCCGTGATTTTCCCGATCTCCTCAACCGGCAAGGCGATGCTTGCCGGCGCGCCGCCGCCTAAGGAGATGGTGCCGGGGTCACCTAGAGCCTCGAACAGCTGCCGCATAATATCGGCACTACCTCGCATATAGTCCATGCGCTTTGAATAGTCGGACATGTCGTCACCTCTTTCGGATTGTTTATTTAATTATCCTTGGAACTCTTTTTCAATCTGCGCGAAGAGTGCATCGAAGTCGGCCGGATTCCCTGAAATCTTATACTTGTGCTCGGGCGCCGGAAAGCTTCCCGCCTTGACTTCAGCGATATATTCCTGCATTCCGCTCTTGGCAACCGTCGCGATATCGGCGTATTTTTTAACAAACCGCGGCGTGAAGTTCTGGTACATGCCAAGCGCGTCGCAGGCTAGTAGCACCTGTCCGTCGCAGTTGGCCCCGGCCCCGATGCCGTAGACCGGAATGGGCAAAAGCTCATGCACAAAGGCGCAGACTTCCTCCGGCACCCCCTCGAGCAGCACAGTCCGAGCGCCCGCCTTATAAACGGCAATCGCGTCTTCAATAACTGCCTTGGCGCTTGCCGTCGTGCGGCCCTGCGCCACAAAACCGCCCATTGCGGCCGAGGACTGCGGCGTTAGTCCGACATGCCCGAAGACCACGATGCCACACTTTGCGATGGCCTCGATCTTGTCGGCGACGGCGACGCCTCCCTCCAGCTTAATGGCGTCCACCCCGCCCTCCTTGATAAACCGAACGGCGTTTCGTACGGCATCCTCGGTGGATGCGTGGTAGGATCCAAACGGCATGTCCCCGATGAGGTAGGTATTTGGGGCCCCACGGCGCACGGCCTGACAGTGGGCAATGGACATGTCCATCGTGACGGGTGTCGTCCCCTCCCAGCCGTAGACCGCCATGCCCATAGAGTCGCCGCACAAAATCATATCCATGCCGGCGCCTTCGGCGTATCCCGCAAAAATGGCGTCGTACACGACGATCCACACCGCCTGTTCGCCCTTTTCCTTCATTTTGTACAGGTCCCTGATGGTCTTTCTGGCCACGTTTCCGCCTCCCGCATACAGATGTTGTTTAAGAAAGTATACATCAAACGGCAGGGTGGGCGCAATATACAAATGCCATGAAAAAGGCGGCCGATTCCCCGGCCGCCTGTGTGATTCCTGTGAAATGATTACGCCTGAACGTTCTCGATGAGCCATGCGAAGGCCTTGATGCAGTGGACATAGGCGTCGACCGAGCACTTCTCGTCGGTGGTGTGGGCATTGGACTTGATGTGGCAGTCGTAGACCGGCCGAAACCGCATACAGGTGCCGCAGATGCCGTCGAAGTACTGGCAGTCGGTGCCGCCGGTCACGATGAAGGGCACGGTGGATGCCGTCGGATAGAATTTCGCGACCATCTTTTCGACTGCATGGAATCCGTATGTCGTGTAGCCCGAGATCTTGGAGGGCTCCATGCCCCGCACCAGCTTGCAGGTGACGTCGGGATCGTTTGCAGCTTTAATGCAGTGGGCTAAGACGTCCGCCGTGCTGTCACACGGCGCCGTACGGAAGTTGATGGTGGCGGTGACGGTCTGGGTCAGGACGTTGGGGGCGGGCGATGCGCCCTCCAACATGGTCGGGGCCGTCGTCGTATGGACGAGCGGCGCGAGGTCGTCGTTCTCATATAGGTAATCTGCCAGCGCCTGCGGATTATTGTCGATGTCGGCGACCAGTGACTTCAGGGGCTCCTCCGTGATGAACTTCGCGATGTCCTTAAAGAACTTGGCCACGGGCGGCCAGAGCGTCGGGGAAAATTGAGCCTTTTCAATGGCGGCCACAGCCGCGCAGACTTTGCCAAGCGACGTGTGCTTGCCCGGCTTTGAGGAGTGGCCGCCCTTGGAGGTGGCGGTAACCGAAACATCGGCATAGCCCTTTTCGAAGACGCTGACCTGGGCGATCATAGCGCCGGGAGCGCCGTACTTCTCGGCATCGATGAAACCGCCGCCCTCGTCGACAACAAATTCCAGCTCGACTCCGCGGCTTGCCAAAAGGTCGGCGATGGCCTTGGAGCCATAGGGGTTCATAGTCTCTTCGTCGTGTCCGAAGCACAGGTACAGGCCACGATTTGGCGCAAAGCCCTTGGACAGTAAGTATTCGCAGGCTGCAAGCTCCGCTAGGACCTGGCTTTTCGTGTCGCAGGCACCGCGGCCCCAAATCATGCCGTCGGCAATTTCTCCGGAGCGGCAGCCATGGGCCCAGTCACCTTCGGTGCCCGGGTTGACCGGCACTGTGTCGAGGTGGCTCATCATGAGCATGGGCTTTAGCGAAGGATCGCTGCCCTTCCAAAAAAAGAGCAGACTCCAGTCGTTGACCACTTCTTTTGTCATGTGCTTATGCACCAGGGGGAAGCACTTTTCAAAGTGCTTATGCAGGCCCTTGAACTCCTCGCCCTTCATTTTGGAGACGTCGGCATAGGATGTGGTGTCATAGGTGATGGCGCCCTGCAACGCCTTGATGTAGCCTTCGGCATCAAGGTCGGGGTAACTGTCCTTTGCGCCGGCAAGTTTTGCAATGACGGTATCGGTATATGAGTACGGCATGTCGGCTCCTTCTAATACAATACTTTACTTAAGAACTCAATGGTGCGGGGGTTTTGCGGATGTCCGAAAATTGCCTCCGGCGTACCCTGTTCGGCGATGATGCCCCCGTCCATGAAGAGGACGCGGTCGGACACTTCACGGGCAAAGCCCATCTCGTGGGTGACGATGACCGTCGTCATACCTCCTACGACGAGCTGCCGGATGACTGCCAGCACCTCCCCGACCATTTCGGGATCGAGGGCTGAAGTCGGCTCATCAAAGAGCATGACATCGGGTTCCATGGCAAGGGCGCGCACGATGGCAAGCCGCTGCTTTTGACCGCCTGATAGGCGGTTTGGGTATTCCGGCGCTTTTTCGAGCAGCCCCACCCGGTCAAGCAGTGCCCGTGCCTGTTCGATTGCTTCGGCCTTGGACTTTCTGGAGAGTGTCACAGGCGCAAGCGTGATGTTATCCAGCACCGTCAGGTGCGGGAATACGTTGAAGTTCTGGAAAACCATGCCCATCTTCTGGCGGTGGATGTCGACATTCACCTTTTTGTCGGTGATGTCGACCCCTTCGAAGATAATCTTGCCGCTGGTCGGCTGTTCGAGCAGGTTGAGGCATCGCAGGAAAGTGGACTTGCCGGAGCCCGACGGTCCGATGATCGAGACGACCTCGCCGCGGGTGACCTCCTCATTGATGCTTTTAAGCACCTTGAGAGCACCGAAGTCTTTGCACAGGTCAATGGTTTTAATCACCGGCATGCACCTTCTTTTCGTAGAATCCGACAACCTTGGAGAGCGTGAAGGTCAGGCAGAAATAGATGGTGCCGGCGATGATGAGCGGCTCGATGGACAGAAAAGTCGCAGCCGTGATGCTGCGGCTGACCGTCATGAGCTCGCCCAAAAAGAAGGTGGCGGCAAGCGATGTCTGCTTAATCTCCATGATGAACTCGTTGCCGAGTGCCGGAAGGATGTTCTTGACGGCCTGCGGCAGTACGACTTTTTTCATTGTCTGTGTTGGAGAGAGTCCAAGGCTGCGGGCGGCCTCGGATTGCCCGGGGTCTACCGCCTGAATGCCTGCCCGAATCAGCTCCGATATGTAGGCGGAGCAGTTGATGACCAGCGCCGCGACGATGCTCTGGGTGTCGGTCAGCTCGAAGGGAAGAATTTTGGGCAGGGCAAAATAGAAGAAATAGAGCTGAAGTAGGATAGGCGTTCCGCGGATGACCTCGATGAATGCCGAGCAGAGAAAGCTTAGAGGCTTAATCTTCGACATCCGCATCAGGCAAATCAGGGAACCGAGTATGACACCGAAGCAGACCGATATGGCCGAATACTCCAGCGTTTTGACAAGGCCGCCCAGGAAGAGATGCCCATACCGCTGCAACAGCTTGGCGATGGTTTCAAACATTGTTTCACCTACAAAATCTTATTTAAGGGCACTGTGAGCAGCCTGTCAGTCCATTGCGATACCGAGCGAATCGGCCTTTTCGGTCGCCGCCGCAAGCCACTCCTCATACAGTCCGTCGGCCTCCGCTTTCTCAATGAGCGGCTGCACGGCGTCGTAGAGTTCCTGTTCGTCCTTGCCGACCAGAACATAATACCCATCCTCGGTGGCGAACCGCAGCTCGGCCAGCATGAGGTTGTCGTAGTTCTTGGCATACTGGGTGCCGGTCACTTCGGAGATGCACAGGGCGTCAATCTTGCCTTCGTTGACCATCATGACACCGTCGGCCAGACTTGTGATCGTCTGCTGCTCGGAGTCAGGGGCGTACTTGGTCATGTACTCGTGCTGCAAAGAGCCCGACTGGGCTGCGATTTTTTTACCCTTGAGGTCCTCGAGCGTCTTGATGTCTGCGTCCTTCTTCACCAGCAGGCAGCCCTGATGGTCAAGCGAGGTCATGCAATAGGGACCGGCGAGCAGTGCCGCCTCGGCCCGGTCGTCCGCGTAGGAGAATCCCGATATGCCGAGGTCGACGGTGCCGCCGGTGACCGCCTCAAGGCAGGTGTTGAAGTCCATCGACTTGATTTCTAGTTCCACGCCGAGTCCCTCGGCGATGTATTTCGCAAGCTCAATGTCCGCGCCGGCGACCTGCTCGCCCTCCTTGGCGTTTAGATCCATGAATTCATAGGGGGCGTAGTCGGGGCTGGTGCAGATGGTCAGTTTGCCCGCCTGCTGGATGGATTCCAGCCGGTTTGCGGGCTCGGGCTCCGGTGCCGGCGTCTGCTGCTGGGCGCATCCGGCAATTCCGAGTAAAATTGCGCCGGCGATGGCGAGTGTAAGTTTTTTCATGTTTGCTTCCTCCGAATGAACCGCCTGCCGGTGGCCCGGCAGGCGGGTAATTATTTAGAGATATTTTTTATATCTTACTGATCAATGCCAAGGGATGTGGCCAGCGCCTTTGCATCAGCCAGCCACTGCGCGCATTTGCCGGAGGACTCGGCCTCGTCTACAATTTTCTGAATGGCCTCGGCAAGTTCGGTCTCACCGTTCGTGACACCGACAAAGGTACCCTCGGTGTTGGGGAAGCGGATTTCGCTCATCGTGATGTCGTCATAGTTTTCCGCGTAGCCTTCACCAACGGAGGAAGCGATAATCAGCACATCGATCTTGCCCTCTTCCAGCATCATGACACCCAGCGCCAAATCGGTGATCGGGGTTATTTCAGCATCCTCGCCGCCGTAGGTCTCCGCGTAGGAATACTGCAGAGAACCGGACTGGGCGCCAATCTTCTTGCCTTTGATATCCTCAATTTTGTTGATACCGGAGTCCTTCTTGATGAGAGCGCCTTGGTAGCTGTCGTTTTCAAGGTTGTAGGGTCCGACAAGCTGCATGGTCTGTGCTCTGTCTTCCTTATATGCGAGGCCTGTGATGCCCATATCCACGGTGCCCTGCGTGATGGCTTCGAGGCAGGTTGCGAAATCCATGGCCTTGATCTCGAGCTCTACGCCGAGCTGCTCGGCGATGTACTTGCCAAGCTCGATGTCGGAGCCAACATATTGTTCCTGATCTTTCTTTGAGAGGTCTTCGAATTCATAGGGAGCGTAGTCTGGGCTGGTACACATGACAATTTTGCCGGCCTGCTGGATGGCCTCGAGCTTGTTGGCCGGCGCGGTGGTCGCGGGTTCTTCTTTCTTGGCACATCCGGCAAACAGTGACAAAACCAGAATGGCAGCCAGAAGAATGGCAAAGTACTTTTTCATATTGGTAATCCCCCTCGTATTTCTCGGTTGTTTGAATGTGTTATCATTATAATGCATATTTATGTTTAATCAATTATCATAATCATTTGAATTTATCTTAAATCTGGCGAATATCGTGATTAACTAGATTAAACACCGTTAATTCTCTGAATTTCTTTGTTTGTTAGCGTTTATACACAAATATTCTTTGATATTCACTCAAACCATCGAATAACTATGCTTTACTTGTGCCTCTTGCCCAATGAAAATGAAAGACGGCGTCAATTTTTTGTCAACATGTCCAAATTGGCATGCATAAGCCAAAATGCCCTCTTTCAAAAAGCAGGAATCGGCTTTGAATTTTCGGAGTAGTCCTAATTATTTTAATCCTTCCGAGATAAGCTTTCAAACGGCCGCCACAAAGGTGCATTTTTCTCGGATACCTGCGCATATTTCAATATTTAATCACACGGATTATGTGCAAAAACGCCCCGGTCCGGCTGTTGGCCGGACCGGGGCGCAAATAGACAAAGAATAGCTATTCTATAAATCTCTTCGCATGTCGTGGAGATACGCCGCTTTGCGTCAACCAAAACCGGCAAATCTTATACTTGCCGGATTAGACTTGAGCGCAGGACTCTCTGAATGCCCCTGTATTATTCCGTCATCCGCTCAACGCTCTGGATGACGATAGGCTTCTTGGGACGGTCGCTGTAGTCCGTTTCGGCATAGGCGATTTTGTCTATGACGTCCTCGCCGTCAATCACTTTGCCGAAAGCCGCATACGATCCGTCGAGGTGGGGGGACACTTTATGCATGATGAAAAACTGACTGCCGGCCGAGTCAGGGCTTGCCGCCCGCGCCATTGAAAGCACGCCGCGGTCATGTTTCAGACTGTTGGCTACACCATTTTTTGAAAATTCACCTTTGATTTGCCATCCGGGTCCGCCGGTGCCGTCGCCCTTGGGACAGCCGCCCTGAATCATAAATCCCGGAATGACACGGTGAAAGGTCAGCCCGTTATAAAAGCCGGCATCCACCAGCTTGAGAAAATTTTCCACCGATATGGGCGCGATGTCGGGATAGAGTTCCGCCGTCAGCGTGTCGCCCGACGCCATTGTAAACTTAACCTTTGGGTTCATGTGCTCTCCTCCTGTATTCCGACCGATTTTGGCTTTCGCGGCTGTTTTTGCCCTGAACAGTATACCATGATATCGACTCGATTGCAATTGACAAAACGAAAGGCACATGGTATACTTATCAGGCCTTGGAGAGATGTCCGAGCGGTTTAAGGAGCCGGTCTTGAAAACCGGTGACCCGAAAGGGCCGTGGGTTCGAATCCCACTCTCTCCGCCACATCTCCCGAATAAAGCGATTCGACCATGGAGAAGTACTCAAGTTGGCCGAAGAGGCGCCCCTGCTAAGGGTGTAGGTCGGGAAACCGGCGCGAGGGTTCAAATCCCTCCTTCTCCGCCATAAGAAAAGCCTTGCAGCTCTAAAAGTTGCAAGGCTTTTTCTTTTAGAATACCCACCTTATATACCATATTCGAATCCGTGTTGTCCTTGTTGCGCATAATAAGTCTCCATCCCTTCTTGGTATATATTGACAATATGCTTACGTGCCAGTATGATTTACTTAGTCTTAGCGAAATTGCTCACAGATAACTAGGGATTTGAACTGTGGATAATTAATATTTCTTAAATACTATATCGGAGACATTCAGGAGAATTTTATGAGGAATGAGATTATTGAGCTATCAAAATCCGGATACATTGATGAGTTAAGATTCATCAATTCTGAATGTTTAACGGAAGCGTATATTGGCAATGAGCGCAAATTTGTTGGGAGGCAGCCAACTGATATCATGCCAAATGCAAAAACGGTCATCATTGCCTGTATCTATATTGGAGGTTTTGTGACAAACAGCTCTCCTGAATATGGACGAATGAGTAGACTGGTGCTTGCCGGATATTATGCGAATATAGTCAGGCCCTTGGAACCTATCAAAGAATACTTGATCTCCTGTGGGTATGAAGCCATCATTATGGATGGTGAAAGCGATGAGAAAGCAATACCTTTAAAAGGCTCAGCAGTAAAAGCCGGCCTTGGCTGGATTGGAAAGAACTCTTTGTTGATTAATAATAAGTATGGATCTTTTATGGCTCTCGGCGCCATTTTAACTGATGCAGATATCGGTGAGAATTATCCAATAATGAAAAATATGTGCGGAAGTTGTATGAAATGTATGGACGTCTGTCCTGCAAAAGCAATTGAGATTCCACAACAGCTAAACAAAAGCAAATGCCTTTCAGACATACTGGATCATTACGATTTAAATGTCATGCCGGGTACTGACATGCGCGGTTATTTTTTTGAATGCGATATTTGTCAAAATGCTTGCCCATGGAATCAAAAGCACATAAAGGCTCCGTTAGTTACCCCCTATGGAAAATCTTTTGATCCTGACAAGCTTGATTGCATTATGCGGTTAGTCCACCTTAAATGTATGGACGAGGAAACGTATGAGAGGGAACTTGCCCCTTTGATGATCGGTTATAAATTGCCTTATAAGACATTTAAACGGAACATAGCCGTTTAAGAAGAAATCGGGCGGCGTTGGAAGGCATCCATTATGAGCTGAATGGATACTGACAAATTCTAATTTATGCGCTGACAATTATCCAATAATCCAAGTAAAATGACTTCGGGCCAAATTGGCCCGAAGTTTTGCTATCTACCCTTATCTGTTCTGTGTTTTTCAGGTAAAATCTCGTTGATTTTATCAAACGGAATAACCACATCGCCGGGGGCGGAAATGCCAAAAGGCGCAGGCTGTTCAAGCTGGCTTCGCCTTCATTGCCAGCGTAGCCGCTTCCTCGTCCGTCAGTTCATGGGCAGGGGCTTGGACGGCGCGATCACGTAGGTGGTGGCGGAGGGTCCGGGCGAAACACAAGGGATAGGCAGCAAAGTCATTTTGTGCGTTATTATCACCTAAATTGAAGCATAACAAAATTGTCACCAAAGTCTTGACGAAAATAACACTTTGTGGTTTAATGCGAATGAACAAAAAAATATTCATTCATATTGTGCGTTTTATTTCATAAGGAAGTGTTTTTTATTGAAAGATATAAGGACAGAATTGTATGTTCACGCAAGGGAGCTTTTTGGTGCAAAAGGGTTTAAGGCCACCGGCGTTTCCGATATCACAAAAGCTGCGGGAATCGGGACGGGCACATTCTACAACTACTACTCTTCTAAAGAGGCCCTGTTTATGGCAATCTATTTGGACGAGAATGATAAGCTGAAAAAGAACATCATACAGACGCTCAACTTTGAGCAGGACCCGTTCAACGTAATCAGTGAGCTAATGCAGCACAACCTTGCTGGCATGAAATCAAACCCCATTCTGAGAGAATGGTATAATAAGGAGGTGTTCGGCAAAATCGAGCAGCGATACCGTGAGGAAAATGGGCTGGAACGGCTCGATTTTCTATATAACGATTTTCTGGAAATTGTCTCCGAATGGCAGGTCCAGGGGAAAATGCGCAGCGATATCGACCGCGGCATGATTATGGCTATTTTCACAGCTATCCTCACGATTGAAACCCACAAGGAGGAGATCGGGCTGCAGTATTTTCCTCAGCTTGTCGAGTATCTCACGGATTTTACGATAAAAGGTCTGGCCGTCATCGAGAATAAAACTACAATTCAATACGAGAGAGAGGATAAAACATGAAAAAAGCACTAAAAATCATACTCATCTTATTTGCCGTGATTGTCATCATCGGCGGCGGCGGGATCATCTACATCTCCCGGGGACTTGACGCGGGAAGCAAAGTCGAAATTTCCGCCGTAGCCCCTACTTCGCTGAGTGACGGCACATACAATGGGGCGTACACGGCGGGAAGATGGTCCAACGAAGTGGCCGTCACGATACACGAGGGAAAAATTTCGGATATTGAAGTGATGAAAGATGTCCGCTTTGCGTCAAAAGAGGTCTCCGATGAGATTTTCAGCCGGGTCGTCGAGGCCCAGAACACGACGGTCGATGTAGTAACCGACGCCACGGTGACAAGCAAGGCATATCTGAAATCAATTGAAAACGCGTTGACGAAGTAATCGTCGGAGGAAAAAATGCGCACTTTAATTACATACGCAAGCAAGTACGGTTTTACAAGGAAATGTGCCGATATTCTCGCAAAAAAGCTGGACGGAGAAGTCGATATCTGTGACTTGAGCATCAATCATCCAAGTCTGGCGGACTATGATACGGTCGTCATCGGCGGCTCGATTTATGCGGGGAAAATTCGCAAACCCGTCGAACTTTTCTGCGCTGAAAACCTCGACATCCTCCAGAAGAAACGGCTTGGTCTTTTCATATGCGGAATGGCCAAAGAAGAAGATACCGCCAAACAGCTCGGCACTTCTTTCCCGGAAGAACTGTTGGCCGCGGCCGCAGTAAAGGAGAACTTCGGGGGGGAATGTAATTTCGAAAAAATGAACTTCTTCGAAAAGACTGTCATGAAAAAAATAACCGGCACGGATAAAAGTCAGACAAACATTGCCGAGGATAACATCAACCGCTTTGCCGAGCAGATAAAAAACGGTTGAATTAATCGCAACCAGTAGATTAGCGGCAGTAAGCTTCAACTAATAGATTCACGGACCGGACCGCACCGTCCACAACAGTACTGGACCTTCTCTTTATACAAAATGGCCGTGCCTTTTGGGCGCGGCCCATTTTGCTTGTTGGCGGAAAGCTGAGAATTCCCAGTATATCCGGATCAGTTTGCCATGCTTCCATAGCAGATGGCGCTCACCCTGCTCGGGCAGCTTGGCGCGGATGCGGATAAGGTCGTGTGGAAAATACTCAGCCGAGACATCGGCCTTGTCACCGATGGCCTTACACTGGACACCATGGGTATCTGCGAATGTACAATTATCTGAACTTCCGGCAACCGGGCGTGATTACCGTATCCGAAACCGTGACCCGTGGGACATCGAGTACACCAGTGACGCTAACGGAGGCCATTGCAAAAGAAGGATTCTATATTGTAAAGGTATTCACCGTTACGGTTGCGTCAAAGTAAGATCAGATAACTCATTTTTGTCCCTTTGACCGGACCGGCGCTGCGAGCATGGGTGCCAGCCCGGCTTTTCACAGACGCACGTCAGTCATACCCGCTGCAAAGAAACCTGCACCTTGATTTTATTCGGCAAAAAGATATAATGCAGATGTTTGGATAATATCTGATAAATAAATATAAAAACCGGAAGAATGATGGCTATGACACAGTTTACGCAGCAGGCCATTCTCGAGGCGTTTGTCCATTTGCTGGGTCAAATGCCCCTCGACAAAATCACGGTCAAGGAAATCGTGGAGGCGTGCGGCATCAGCCGCAACACGTTTTACTATCACTTCGGGGATATATACGCTGTTCTCGAGGCCCTTTTCAGCCGGGATGTGCAACGCATCTGCGATGAGGGAAAAGCGGATGACTCTTGGGCCGACGGCCTTGAGCGGGCGGTGACCTTCTTTTCGGACAACCGCCGTGCGGTATATCACGTATACAATTCCATCAACCACGGACAGCTGGAGCAGTACTTATATCGGGCGACCGATCCGCTCATCACGGAGTATGTGCAAAAAGCGGCCGAAGGGCTGCCGGTCGGGGCGGAAGACCTGAAGTTTATCGGACATGCGTACCAGGCCATGTTTGTTGGACTGCTGCTGGAGTGGCTCCAACAGGGAATGCGGGGGGATCCCGCCGACGTGCTGCGGCGCGCCGAACGGCTGTTTTTCGGGGGCCTGCGCAGCACATTGGAGAATCATCTTTCTGCCGGTTCCGATGAGCAAACCGAAAAATAAAACAGATTTTGCGCAAATGCAGGGTAATGTCCTAAAATCGGACATTACCCTTATTTTATATATGGTGCATTTTTCGCATTTGCGATAAGCTCTGGCCGAAGGCAGGGAGGATCCCTATTACATAAATGCGAAGTCATGTGCTTTTGCTCAGATGAGAAAGGAAGCATATCATGGACATTAAAAAGAGCGTCGAAGCAACGTTGATCAAACAAGCCTATGCATGTTTGGAACAAAACCCGCAAGCCAATCTGCCCCGCCTAATTGAATTGGCCGACAAACTGGACATATCAGGCGCATATGAAAAGCAGCTGAGTGTTGTTCGCAATGCCGTCGCCGACCCGGACAACAACTGGAACCGGCTCGTGAATAGCCTTTGGACCGATGTGGACCCCCATGTGCGGAAAACCCTGTTCCAAAACTTTGTCATTAACGCCAACTTCCTTTGGGAACCCCGCCGGGAGGCGGCTATGAAGCGGTTTGGCTGCAATATTCCGTGGACCATCCTGATTGACCCCACCAGCGCATGCAATCTGCACTGCACCGGGTGCTGGGCCGCCGAATACGGCGACCGGCTGAATATGGATTTTGATACGCTCGATGACATCATCCGTCAGGGCAAGGAGCTCGGAATCCATATGTACCTGTATTCCGGCGGCGAGCCGCTGATCCGCAAAAAGGACATCATTGCGCTGTGTGAGAAACATAATGACTGCGTGTTCTCCGCCTTTACAAACGGCACGCTCATCGACGAGGCTTTCGCAGATGAAATGCTGCGCGTCGGCAATTTTGTCCCGGCCATCAGTGTTGAGGGTTTTGAGGCGGCAACCGATTTTCGCCGCGGCAAAGGCACTTTTGCGAGCGTAAAAGCCGCCATGGAACTTCTCCACAGCAAAAAACTGCCCTTTGGGCTCTCCTGCTGCTACACTTCGAAAAACTATGATTCAATCGGCAGCGAGGATTACTTCGACTGGATGGTTGAAATGGGCGCAAAATTCTGTTGGCTGTTCACCTATATGCCGGTCGGCTGCGGTGCTCCGACCGATCTGATGGTAACGGCCGAGCAGCGGGAGTTCATGTATCACCGGATCCGCGAATTCCGCAAAACGAAAGCAATCTTTACGATGGACTTCTGGAACGACGGAGAGTATGTCGACGGGTGCATCGCCGGCGGGCGCAACTATTTTCACATCAACGCCGGCGGGGACATTGAGCCCTGTGCCTTCATTCACTACTCGGATTCCAACGTGCGAAACAAAACGCTGGCCGAGGCCCTACAGTCCCCGCTGTTTGCGGCCTACCGCGGCGGGCAGCCCTTCAACGGTAACCATCTGCGGCCCTGTCCGCTCCTCGATAATCCGGGTGCCCTGACCGCAATGGTGGAAAAATCCGGCGCACATTCCACCGATTTGCAGATGCCCGAAGATGTGCATGAACTGTCGGAAAAGTGCCGGGAGAAGGCAGTGTGCTGGGCGCCGACCGCCGACCGCCTGTGGGCGGAAGGCCGGGGGTGCGCAGGCTGCGGCAAGTGCCAAAGCGGCTCCGGTCACCAAAATTAGAAAATGACAAAGCAGCCCCCGCCTGTTCGCAGGCGGGGGCTGCTTTGTCCGATTTCTCCCCGGCACTGCTCGTTTGCCGTGCAAAAACTCATTTGCATACACATATCTTACGTTGAAAATTTCACATGAATATGTAATACTGTGAAAAAGCGCTCCCCCCACATTTCATACCCCGACGGCGGAGAATTTTCCCGGAGTTCGGAGAAATTTTCCGATTACCCCATTTTTTAACGTCCTCCCGTCGAATATAGATAATAGCGGCCGATATTTAGGCCCGATTTTTGATAAGGAAGTGACTGCTATGAAAAAAAAGATGGGCGCGATAATCTCAATTGCCCTAACATTGGCGTTGGTCCTGTCCCTTGCGACAACGGCACTGGCGGGTTCTGACAACGGCGGCAAAGGCAATAAGGCAATGGGCTCGCAGTTTTCTGCGTCGGATGGCGGCTCCGCTGACAAGTCAAAGAAAACAGTCGTGTCCGGGTTTGACGCGAACACGAAGCATGCGGGCAACCCAAGTCTTGCAAACGGTGCTCCTGAAGAGGCCATTGCAGCCCTCAGCGATGCGGAAAAACTGATTTTGAAGGATTATATCAAGGCCTACGAGGATGCCGTAGCTGAGGCAATCGCAGCCATGGAGAATGCCCAAAAGGGCGATGATCTCTCTGAATACCGCGAGTCTGTTATGACCGCTCTGAAGAATCTGCTCAAAGCAGCAAAAGAGGCCGGAATCGTCCTTAAGACGTCGATGAGCAGCGCCGCATCCATAAACGGGCAGCTTCATCGCAACTGGAGTGGCAAAGACTTCATTGTCACGGTTGAGGAAGCCATCGCAGCCCTCAGCGATGAGGACAAAGATACTTTAAGCGACGAAATTGACGCCTATGAGAACGCCGTGGACGCAGCCGCGGAGGCTAAGGAAACCGCTGATGAGGGCGACGATCTGTCTGCTTACCGCGAGGCTGTCATGTCCGCCCTTAAGGACCTGCTTGACGCGGCCGAAGAGGCCGACATTGATCTCGGACTGAAGGAGTTCCCCGCTCGCGAAGTCAAAAACGGCCTTGGCGGCCGGATCGGATCGTACTTTACAGAGGCTGTCGAGGAAACCATCGCAGCCCTCAGCGATGAGGACAAAGATACTTTAAGCGGCGAAATCGACACCTATGAAGACGCTGTGGCCGCTGCCGTAGAGGCAAAGGAAGATGCCGATGAGGACGACGATCTGTCGGCTTACCGTGAAGCCGTCGTAGCAGCTCTCAGAGATCTGCTTGACGCGGCAAAAGAGGCCGATATCGACCTCGGGCTTATGAAGGTCTGCGGCAGATAAAAATTCTCCTGCTTTGGCAAGTCCAAATACCTCGTAAGGGGTTATACAGCCTTCCGGAGGCCTGAAGCGGAAATCTCCCTTCAGGCTTCCGGGGAGGCGGTGGCTGTTTTACAATATGATACAATAGGCTGCACGGGGCATGCCTTATGAATATGGGTGTTGATGTTATGAAAATGGTCATTACGGACATAAAAGACAATACCGCAGTCGGGCTTGGGGTCGATGGGACCTTTGTTAGGCTGAGGCAGCACGGGTATGCGGTCGGGCAGACGGTGGAAATCAAGCGTTCGCCCCGCGTCATCCGGCTGGCCGCCGCCTGCGCTGCGGCTGTCATGATTCTGGGCGGATCCGGTGTGGCGGCTGTCCGTCTGCCTTATTCCTACGTGACGCTCGACATCAACCCCTCCGTCAAATATACGCTCAATGTCTTCAACCGAGTTCTTACGGTCAGCGCCGTCAACGAGGATGCCAAGTCCATTGTCGACGCCATTGAAGAAGAGAATGTCGCCTATGCCACGCTGGACGATGCCATTGAAATGACCATTGAGCAGTGCCAAACTGAAGGGTACATCGAGCAGGACGACGAAGACTACGTCGTTTTAGCCGTGACCTCCCGGTCGGACGGTAAGACAACGAGTCTCTCCCGGCAACTGGGCAGCAGTGATTACGGCGGAGGCCATATTTCTACCAAAGTCGTGTCAACCACAATCTCCCGGATGAAGGAGGCCGAACAGATGGGGACGACACCCGGGAAGCTCACCATCATTGGCGAGATGCAGGAGAGCACCGGCGACACACAAGCCCCCGATCAGTGGATTAACGTCCCGGTCCGGGACATCATTCGGGCCACCGAGCGCGGCGAATACAGAGAGAATAGCCAAGGCGTCCCGGCTCGAAATCCGAATAGAGAAGATGGGGACTCCAAAACAGAAATCGACGCGGATGGCACATCCGACAATGAGAACGCTTCCGGCGGGCGGGATCGGGCGAATTCCCGGCAGACAAACGGTCATAATCTGACAGAGTCCTCCGCCGGGGCTCAGGCCGATTCGTCGGAAATCAAGTCCGACTCCGAGTCTGGGTCCGGCCAGATTTCGGATGACCCGGCGCAAGAGGAGTCTCCCAAAGAGGAGAAGGATGACAACCGGAGCGGGCAGTTTGGAAATAAGCAGGACGACTCCCCCGCTGCCAATCCGGCACAGGTTGAAAAAGCGCTTTCCGTCCTCAGCGATGCCGATAGGGAACTGCTGAGCTCATATATCGAGGCCTATGAAACCGCCGTAGCCGCAGCGAAAACGGCTGCGGAGAGCGAACAGGCTGCGGAGGACCTATCCTCATATCAGGATGCTATAACACAGGCGTTTTCTGCGCTTTGCAAGGCGGCCGAGGTGAGCGGCATCGAGCTTGGCTTGGCGGTGCCGGAGAGCACGCAGCCGGAGCGGCAAGACGGCCGCGATGGGCGGGAACGCGATTCGGCCCAGTCGTTTCCCAGCTGAAAGGCCGCAGGGCTGCGTAAAAGGAACGCGGGTAATGATAAGCCGACTTCGCTTGACCCGCTGCGCCGGCACATCCGCACGACTACGATGAGGACGGTACCGTAATGCAAAAAGCTGACGAAGAAGCCATTCGTGCCGCACTGGACAGACAGGCGGCCGACGACTTTATTGCACAAAACAGACAGATCATTCTGCGGTGCGCTTCAAAGTGCACGCGCAGATATGTCACCTGCAGCGATGACGCCTGGTCGGTTGCGCTGATGGCCTTTTCCGA
Organism: Oscillospiraceae bacterium; assembly: GCA_963662765.2. Taxonomy (GTDB): domain Bacteria; phylum Bacillota; class Clostridia; order Oscillospirales; family Feifaniaceae; genus DATMXT01. The sequence goes on along the minus strand of CAXXUP010000004.1, from coordinate 236,105 downwards.
GGCGATTTCACTGTATCAGGCCGATAAAGGATCCTTTCTTCCGTTTGCCGAGCTGGTCATGCGCCGTCGGCTGACGGATTTTGTGCGCTCCGAAGTCCGCCATTCCGGCGAGCTGAGCGTAAGCCCCTCGGTCTTCGAGGGGGTGGTCGACGGCGACGCTCCGGACGCCGCGCTGCAAAAGTCAGTCATATCCCGGACGGTTACCGAGGAGGATACTTCCGTTAAATACGAGATTGAAGCGGTTGGAGCCATTTTATCTTCCTACGGTTTTACTTTTTTTGACCTTGCGTCGTGCTCTCCGAAAAGCACAAAAACAAAGAAAAGCTGTGCCGCGGCAATCCGTTGTCTGCTGAATACCCCGTCCCTCCTCTCCGAGATGCGGACCTCGAAAACCCTCCCCGTAAAGGCCGTCTGCGCCGACACAGGCGTGGACCGGAAAATCATTGAGCGGCACCGCAAGTACATCATCGCCTCTGCCGAGATTCTGTTGGGGGACTTTCCAAACCTGGCCGAATATCTGAAATTCGTTCAGATATAGTGATAGCGCCGGCAAAATCGAAAAAAACCATACAAAACCGAACGGCCTGCGGGATAAGAAAATAATGTCATGCTCGCTTTGCTACGAAAGTGTGCGGCGCCTCTGGCGCCGCTTTTTTTGCGCCAAGCCCGCTGCCGACCAAAAAAAGTCTCGAAAAGTCGGTCGGGCTCGGTGGAGTATCGGTCACAATTTGCAAAAAATTGAGTCCACTATTGACAAAATCGTGCTGTACAAATTAGAATCTTTAAAAACCCGCCAAAATGGCAGGGGCCAAAAGGAGGCACGGCAACCCATGAGCTCAATCGACTTCCCCGCTCATTTTCCGCGAATGCTAAACTCCCGGGCACACCACTTGTGCGGGAGTTTTTGTCGTGCTGCCATAGTCTAACCCATCAGCTGAGTTAGCCTGCAGGCGATCAAAAACAAATACGCGCAGTGCCTGGGAGATGCTTTAACTTCCCGGGCATTTTTATACCCAAAACCCATTTTTAGAGAGTAAAGGAGCAAGCCATGATACGGCTGGAAGCGTCTGGACTCGCCTGAATAATACGCCTGTCCGCTCGACTTTTGCGGACAGGCGTATTTTTTGCAGGGTGTCCAAGTATTTATTGAGAGAGCCCGGCAATACAAATCCGGCTACCCCCGCAAGGGTCAAGATATTCCGGCCGCCAGTGGATAATTCTTCGAAAGCAGGGTCAATTAAAACAACTTACAGCAGGACTATGTACCAAACCATTACAATAAAAAAGATGAAAATATGGCAGGTTGCACCTTTACACAAGAGCATTGCAAATGATACAATAAAAATACATAACTTTACCGTTTTATACTTATCTTCTGTGTCTCCTCCAGCTGCCCGGGGCTGCACTGATTGCGCGTTGTTAATGCTTTTATTGTGTACGGTTATAAAAATATTGTAAATAATGCAATATATCTAACTTTTATAACATTATAAGCTGGCAATTATGCAATTCTGGCATTTTTTACAAAAAATGATCCCGCATATAACTTTCTAGTTCTAAAATGGGAGTTCGTTGTAAGAAATACATTTTTAATATAGCTACTCAGCTTTGATGACACGGTTTTCTTACCGCTTAACTTAGTTAGATAATCCAACTCATACATGCTGCAATTATTTGGATCGGGGTGTAAAAAAATGAAAAAGGCATTCAGTTTGCTCATGGCTTTTTCGATGGTACTGGGCTCGCTGGCCGGGGCGGACTTCGGGTTCGTCCTCAAGGCAGAGGCTGCCAGCAACGAAAGCGCATCGCTCGAGAACAATACCGAGGACGTCTTTGCCGCCCTCGGGTTTGACACCGGCGACCTGCCGGAGGACTATGAGTCGGATACCACCGACAATCCCTACGGCCGGGACAAGACCACGGGAAACCAGGTATTTGAGACCCTCCTGGCCACTGCCGGCGGCACAAAGCTTTTCGGCAATAATGACAACACCGTTTCGCCCACAGCACTCGGCAGTTACAGCACGAGCGGGGCATCCATGCCCACCGTAAAGCTGTTTTCAAGCGCCGCAGGCGACTTTGACGGGGATGGGCTCCCCGGCGAAGTGGCCTATGTGGGCATCAATAGTCAGCCTATAGGAGACGCGACAACATATGGCGTGGCGGGACTTGTTCTCTATGTCTACGACAGCGCCACAAACACCTACAGCGGCGCCAAGTCCATCGGCGGGATCAGCCCCTATTATACCGTTTCTGGGAGCGCTTCTCAGCGGGAAAAGCAGACTTGGCTGGACGCATCCTGGCAGAACCTGCTGCAGGTCACATCCGGCGACTATGATGGGGACGGAACTTCCGAGATCGCCGTCTATGTGGCTGAGAGCGGCAACGCCAGAGTCGATATCTACAAGTATCAGAAGGCAACCGACTCCGCGGCAAACGCCTGGCTCACGATCGGCAACTGGACCAGGGTCTGGAGCTACGCGGTGAGCGCCGCCCAGTACGCCGTGCCAAACATGGTCTCCCTCACCTCCGGCGACTTCAACCGGGACGGCGTGGACGACCTCGGCATCACTTACGGCCGTACCGTTTACAACATAATCTACACCGTTTCACTCGGGGGCACTTACCAAATGTCCGCTCTCAATTACACCGGCATGTGCATCGAGAGCGAAGCAAGCAAAGCCCGCATCCTCTGGGGCGGCACTTCCGCCATGCTGCAGGCAAACAGCGCCCTTGACCTTGGAACTTCTACATTCGGGAACCTCAACCGCGTCTCGCTGACTTACGGTGACGTCGACGCAGACGGCACAAAGGACCTTGTGATGGCGGGACAGCCCGAGGCGGACAAAAACGCAAACTACCAGCGTGCCGTCGGCTTTTATACCTACGACGAGGAAGCCGGGCTGGTGCTGACCACTTCTCAGCTGCTGAAGGTGGTGGACACCGAAAACCAGACGATTCCCACCTATGACTCGGACGGCAACCCGACCGGTGACACAACCCTCACCAGCAGCAAAAACGGGTACGACACAAAAAATCTCAGCGCACCCACCATGCGCTGCAACACCGCGGTCGTGACTCCGGACCGCAGCGGTTACACCTACATCTACATAGACAGCGTCCTGTGTAAATATCTCAATAGCAGCCTCTCCATCGCTTACGAGCTCGACGACGATACCAGCTGCGACGCCGGTTCCAACAAGGTGACGCTGCCCTGGGCAGGCACAAAAGACGCAGCTTCTTATTACAATAACAACGCTTATAACAATCAAAAGAGCTTCAGCTATTGCGAATACGGCGCTGTTTCGGGGGACATGAATGGCTCGGGCCACCAGATTCTTCTGACAAACTATATGGGCACTACAGGTATTTCGAACGTTGGATACGATGCATCCAGCAATATCGACTTGAGCCAACCCGTATTCAGGGGGTCCTACAAGGGCTACAGCATCCTATACAAGGGCGGCACGCTGGGTGTCGATGCCAAAAACTGTTCCACTTCCTCCACCGTCGCGGGAGCGCCTTGGATGCTGACGACAACGCCCCTCTCGATCACCATGCCCGATACCGACAACGACACGACGCTCATTGAATACAGCGGCATCCACTACCTGACCTACTCCGACCCCAAGGTGCTGGCGGTCATTGCGGCCGCCCCTTACTTTGAGGATGTCGACATCATATCGGATTACGACTACGCCTGGCAGAACACCACGTCGCTTTCCTCCATCAGCGGCTCGGGTCACTCGGACCTTGTCTCGGTGGACTTTGAGATCGGCGGCTATTTCGAAGGGGATTACACCATTGCCGGCGCCGCTGTTGCCATTGAAGCCTCGGCGGGTTTCACGATGGAGTGGGAGAAGGCCACCACCAGAAGCTACGAGTACACGCTGACTTTTGAGACAAGCCAAGACGAGGACTCGGTGGCCTTCTACTGCATTCCGACCGAGTGCTACGTTTACTATGTATATGTCCCGGATGGGATCGGCGGATATACCGAGACTTCCGAAATTCTCACCAACAGCTTTTCTCCCTGCTTCCAGATTTTAAGCCTCGACTATTATGAGTCCATTCAGGGGGACTATGACGCCCTGCCCCAGATTTCAGGCAAGGCCATCACCTCCACACCGGGCGATCCCGCGAGCTACCCCTCCTCCACGAGCGGGTACAACGTTATCGCGGCCTGGAACCAGGATCCCGCCGGCGTCAGCTTCGGCAACGGCGCCATCACGCAGGAGATCACCATCACCGATGAGGAGAGCAACACCTACAACTTCGGCGCCAATGTCGAGTTCAAGGTCGGCGCGGGAGGGCAGGGCTGGTCGAGCCTTGTCCAGTCGGGCGCCCATGTCAAGGCCGGCGCCTACTTCTCACTCAACCCCGCGGGCGGCTTCTCCAACATCAGCCTAAGCGGGACCAGTATCTCCGGAACCGTCACAAATATGCCGACCCAGTTTAAGGACTACGGCTATTATTACAGTTGGAAACTCTTCTCTTATATGTACAGCTTTAGCGACGGAACCGCCGTTCCGGTCGTGAGCTATGTGGTCGGCGATGTGTCCGAACCGCCTAAGCTTCCGGCCGACTTCAAGCAGGATTTTGCCCGCACCACGAGCGACACGAACTGTCTGACCTGGACGTACAGCGGCTCCGCCAAAGACTTTTATCTCTACCGGTACGGCGATTATCCGGAGGGCAGCGGACTGCAGCTCATCGCCACCATCGGCGCCGGTGATTCCACGCACTACAAGCTCGTAGGCGGCAAAAAAGAGTTCTTCTACGAGGACGAAAACCTGACCCCCTACACCGAATACAAATACTGCATTCAAGTTGAACGCTCGTCTCCCATTCCGCCGCTGTCTTCGCCCTCGGCCTACCTCATCGCCCGGACCAAGGCTGCCGACGGGAATCCGATTTTGACCGTGGCCGAGTCGGACGGCGAAAATAACGCACAGCTTCTCGTATACCCGGATAAAAACGCCTATTTGACCGTGGGCATCACAGGACCCGCCGGTCAGCTCTCCTCCAACTATTACACCACCGTTTTGTACCAATGGCAAAAACAGCAAAACGGCGCTTGGACCGCTCTTGACAACGAGGATTCCCGCACCCTGACCTTTGCTTCGGCCGGTGTCGCCTCTGCCGGCGTCTATCGATGCCGGGTCAATGTCATTGCCAAGGAGAGCGGCACCTACATCACTTCGTACACCGACAGCGTGACCGTGACCCACTCCAAGCGCGCCACCCATATCTCGGAGCTCTGGGCGCACGACAGTGCATCCTCCGGTGTGGAGCTCTACGCCAAAGTGCTCAACGACCACGCCGACTCGGCCGCTGTCCCGACAGGTACGGTGCTCTTCACCCTGACTTCGGGCAGCACAGGCGTCTCTTATCAGTTTGTGGAAGCGGTTGACTCGAACGGCGTGGCCAATTCCATCATCGACGAGGCGTTGCCCGAGGGCGTTTACATCGTATATGCCTACTATTCCGGCTCCTATGTCTTTAAGCCCAGTGAATCCAATAGCATTTATCTCTCCGACATGGGCAACGGCTGGGCGATTGACGGGCCAACCTCCGTGACCTACGGCGATGGCGGCAGCCTCACCTTCATGGCGCTCTCCAAGACGGGCGGCGTCACGCAGAGCACCGCCATGAACGCCGCCGGGGTTTACCTCTACAAGGCCGACACGGCAGGGGCCATCTCCCTGCAAGGCGCCACAACCATTGCAGACGGCGGGAGCGTCGTCATGGGCAGTAACTATACCTATAAGACAGAGGACGGCGACGTCTGGTTCTTCACGGCCACTCGAAGCGGTGCAGTGACGCTCGACGAAAAGTACGTGTATTACGACACCAATCCCGTCACCGGCTACCTGACCCTGTCGACTGCAACAGGCATCTATGATCTTACGGCAAACACCCCGGCAGGCGGCTATCTTGTCCAGATGACGGCAGGTAACGGCTCCGGCGGCATCGCAGGCTCCGCCTGGGACTCCTTTATTGTCACCCAGCGGGAAGTCACGCTGCAGCTGCCCACAATAGTCGGCAGTGAGGGTGTCGATGAGACCGATCCGATACTTGGCAGTCTGGCTGTCACCTCCGGCAGCTTTGCCCCCTGCGACTACACGGGCGAAGAGCTGGCGGACATCATTGCCGATACCGTTATCGCGCTTACCTACACCAATACGGCCGGTAAGACCTTCACAAGCCCGACGGTCGACGCGACCTGCGGCTACTATACGACAAGTAGGGCGACCACGTCCACGCTGCTCGGGAACTATAAACTGAGCTTCTTAGGCGGCTCAGCGTCCATTCTCGGCGCCACTCACAATCTGATTTTGGGTGCCCGTCCCTTTGAAACCCACGACGTCGGCACCGTCTACGTCGTAAGCCCGGACTACGACTACACCCGCAGCCCACTGATCTACGACAGCGCAACCGGCAATTACTCCTCCGCGGACGTCACCCTAAACTATCAGGCCGGTACTAGGGTCGTCTTCTACGCGGTGCCCGACTCTGGCTATGAGGTCTACGACTGGTATGTGAACGGTGTTGCCCAGAACTCGACCGCCTCTTCCTTCCCATGTGTCATGTATGCGCAGGACACGCAAGTTGAGGTGCAGTTCACGGTCAAGCAGAGTACCCTGGTCTTCGGAACGGCCGGCGACGAGGGCGGCGGCGCGCTCACATGCAATGACACCTCCCTCACGAGCGAAAGCATCGTGCTCGGCGGCTCCAAATTTACCTTTACCGCCACGGCCAACGAGGGCTACCACTTTAAGGAGTGGCGCTACACCGAGGTCGGCAGCGGAACGGCCTATGACAACGAGGATGAGGGAAAGGCCGCAAGCACGTACTACTTCACCATGCCCATTCGAAGCTGCACCCTCTACGCCGTATTCGAGCGGGACTTCTATACTCTGACTTTGAACGACCTGAGCGGCAAGGGTGGCCTTACGGCTTGGTACTACGCGAGTGCTACAGACGCCGCAGCCGACAACAAAACCTGGGTTACCGGCACCACCGCCTCCATCAAGGGCGACACCGAGATCACGGTGCAGCCGGCCACCGGATTCCTGCTGGACAACGACTATTCCTATGTTTCCGAAGGTAGCCAAGGCAGCGCCGACTACACCACCGGTACCTATACCATCTCTGCCATACTGGAAAACACCGTAGTGACCTGCAAGACAAAACAGCAGGACTTCGCCGTCACGTTGAACTTCAATTTGTCGGGCGTCACGGCACAGCCGGCAAACGCCCTGATTGAAGCCACGGTGGCCGGTGAAAGCCAGACCTTCAACTATTCCGACGGCAACACCTTCACGATTGCGAACGTCGCCGGCGGCAGTCCGCTCTCGGTCTACGGAAGCTGCGCCGACTATTATGAGCTTGAGGGCTTTGAGAGCTCGCTGACCTCGCCGGCCACGGCCGTCGCGGCGGCTGACCTTGCGGGTCAGAACCTGACTTCCTGGCAGTCTCTTGCGACAACCGCTGCGGATGGCGGCGCCGTCGTCAAGGATTCAATCTACAAATACACCTACGATAATTCTGGAACCACCGTCACCTGCTACTTCAAGGCCACCGAGACCGGCAAGATTTTGGTGGACGGCAGTCTGGTTCATGTCATCGCATCCGGGGATAGCTACGACATTGAGGAGCTAGGCTCCAACGTGACCCTCACCCTCTATCTGACCGAAAAACCGGTCCACACCATCACCTTAGGCACAATCACCCAGGGGACCTACAGCTACACGCTGCCGCTGGGCGCCACGCAGAATTCGGATGCCAGTATCATCACCCTGCATGAGGGAGACGACTTTGCGGTCAGCGCAACCCCAATGGCCGGCAAGACCGTCACTTACTGGGTGGTCACTTACACTCCGGCCGGCACGCTGCTGACCTCCAAATACCGTGCCACATCCATGACCTACACACAAGAGGACATCGGCTACGACTACACCATCACGCCGGAGTTCGCGGCCTCCATTTACAATACCGTATCCTGGCCCACGATCAGCAGCACCATCAACGGCATCACGCTGACGCCGGTAAACGGCTGCCTCTCGAGCGTGGCTTCCAGCGGCAACTTCAGCTTTAAGCTGGAGGGAGCCGACAGCGCGAAAGCCCTCATCGACAGGGTCTACGCGAACGGTTATGAGTTCACAGCTGCCGGCAACGTGCAAGCCGGGTCCACCTATTCCTACGATGCGGCGACCGGCATCTACTCCATCTCCAATATCACGGCCAACCAAGTCGTCACCCTAACCTTCAATGAAATCGGCCTTACGGTGAACGGCACCGACATCAGTGCATTCTCCGGCACCGGCTGGAGCTACGATGCCGGCACCCAGGTCCTAACCCTCACATCGGGCAGCCGCATCCTTGCGGGCGCCAACAGCCAGACCTACGCGCCGAAGCTTACGATCGTACTTGATACCGGCGTCGGCACCGTAACCTTTGACAATCTGACAGTCACCTCGTCAGCTCCCGGATACCTCATCGTCGCGAAGCGCACGACCGGTGTGTCGGTTACGGCAACAGGTGCCAATACACTGACGGAAAACAACAACTCCACATCCTCCGCCATTCTGTTCCACACGGTGGGGGACTTGACGGTGCGGGGCGCCGGCGATCTGACCCTCAACCTGAACAGAGCCCACGGGAACACCCCGATGAAGGCCATCTATTGCGGTGGTGAGCTGCTGCTGACCGGCACCGTCGACATGACGGTGAACGCCCCCAAGGCGGATGACAGCGCCTCCTCTTCCGTCAGCAACAACATCGGTATCCGGTGCGTCAAGCTGACGGTCGGCGTACAAAATTCCGAGACTTCCTCCCCCACCCTTAAAGTCTACATGTACGGTGCGGACGGGGAAACCCTGCAGAATAACTACTACGCCCTAGGCATTCTGGCCGAAGGGAATACCATGACGGTCTGGAGCGGCAAGCTGCTGGTGTGCGCTTACTACGGCCTGCTTGCGCCCTACCACTACATCTACAACTATGGCGGCTCCACTGAAATCAACTCGCTCGGCGGCGCGATCTATGATGCCATGTACGCCTATTGGCTGGTCGACTACTCACCTGCCGACACGACCGACCCCTCCGGCTTCCTGGCCTGCTACGGTACGAGTGATACCAACTTCACCACCAAGACCTTCGGGGCAAATAGCAGCATCGAGCTCGCAGGATTTGATTACTGGGATTATTTCCTGTTGCATTTCTTTGGTCTTGACGACGATGACACCAGCCCGCTTGAGTCCAAATATCTCTACATCGCTCCGGCCACTGAGAGTGACCCCGGCATTACGGTGGAGGTAGCAGATCCCGATCCGGCCGTCACTTCCGAGGGCGTGATGGTCCTCTCCACCGGCTCTCTGGGGGACGAGACTTTCTACTATTACAATGATGGCGGCGTCCTGAAAAAGATCAACAAGGACGACCTGAAGCATGCAGATTACATCAACGGCACGCGGTTCTATGCGAAGTATGCGGACGGGGTCCTTTCGCTTCAGGAGTATGTGTTGAATGTTGGCACCTCGGTTTCCACAGGAACAGATGTCATCCGTTCAACCGTAAAACTGGAGGCCACCCATACCACAGCAGTACCGATCGATGACTCGAATTCGCATTTTCCGGTCATCGAAGATGGATGGTATTATTACTACAATGGCGACCCCGACCCCGACAAATCACTCTATCTCTACTTCCGGTCGACAGCACTCGGTTGGGTCCGGTCGACGATCAGCGACTACTCGGCGACATCCGTGACGGTCTACCACGACGAGTCCATCGATACCCCCTCTGGCAACGACCTGTCCTACACGCTTTCGGGTGTTGATGGCGGGCTCGACATTGATGCCCTCTCGGCCAAGTCGCTCACCTTAAACGGCCTTACGGCGGCAATGCTCACTGTGGATGATAGCTGCGAGACCTTTAAGCTCTACGGCAACAACTATCTGGCCGGCTCCGCTGCAAACTCCGGTGTCCTGAATCTGGATGTCGACGGACTGCGCATCCTGTCGGACGGCACCGGTACCCTCTCGGCCATCAACTCCGCCACCGGCATAGCATACGGCATCCAGTTCAGTTCCGACGAATTCATGTCGCTGGTACTCAGCGATGTTAAGTCGCTGTCGGCTTACGGTGCGGCAGGCGGTATCGATGCCGGTGCCTACAGCGTCAGCTACTATGACGACGCCTTAAGCAATACCTTTGGCGTGTATGGCTACGGGTGGTTAGCGGACGCCGGCAACTCCTCGGCTGTAGCCGCGACTCAGAAGAGCCAGGTGGGCCAGGTTGCAATCAACCGGCTGACAAACCCCTACGTGCGCTACTACCGCACGACCACTGACGCGGCATACACGGGCGCACCGGTCTATGACAAGAATCCGGCGGGCACAAGTACACTCGGCACCACCGTCTACTGCCCGGCTGTCATCGGGAAAAACCACCTGTTCGCCTCCCTGAAACTGTCCGGTGCGGCATCGACCCTTACCGCGGGCACCGACTATACCTGGGCCCCCGATTCCAATGCCGCCTTCGGTACGCTGGTACTTTTGACAGGCGGTGGGAGCACTCTTGCCGGTCTCGATGTCGGCGACTATACCCTTACAGTGGACTTCTATGACGAGGACACCGCCGACGCCACTTACTACACACTCGACATTCCCCTCACGGTCAAGGACTCGCTGGCCTCCGAGATCGGCGTGCTGACCATTGCCCCGACCACGAAACTGCTCTCCAGAGGCGGCTCCTGCACCTTCACAACCACCTTCTCCGGTACGACACCCAAGACCTACAAGTGGTATCTGGACGGCGTGCTCATTGAGGGTGCCGCGAGCTCGAGCTACACGCTGACCATCGGCAGTGGCATGACGTTCAAGGGCTACGCCCTGAAGGCTGAGGCCTACGAGACGGCTGACGCTGTGATTCCCATGGACATTGCCACCGCAGCTTTCACCGTCCTGCCAAAGGCCGCCTCCATCGCCATCTCCTGCCCGACCGAGACGCCCTCTGGCGATGGGACTTACACCCTCTACCACAACACGCAGGATACTTGGGACTTTGATGCGGCAGTCACCCTCGACGACAACAGTCCCGGATCTGATGTCGTCTGGTCACTCTGGGGCGCACAGCTGCGGCTGACCACTGTGAACAGCGCTACCGGCATCCTGTCCATCTCCAAGAACGAAACCGGCACCGGCGGTGTTCTGAAACTGACGGCAACCCACACCAACGCCGCCGGAACCTCCCTTGCCAAAACCGTAACCATTTACCTGTCGACCGACGCCTATGTCGCCTACTCGAACACAGACGGAGACAACGGCGACATCACCTCGGTTTACTACGGCGAAGCCCAAAACACCATTCCCGCTGCGGGCACCTGGATCCCCGCCGGATCGACCGTGACGGCCATTGCGGTCCCCGACACCGACTACAATGTCATGTGCTGGACCGTTACAAACGGCGACAATCCGATTGATACGTCACTGCTCACCGTCTCGGCTGACGGCAAGACCCTCAGCTTCACGGCGGGCTCCATGGGCAATTATCTCATCACGGCCGAGTACGTAAACAAGTACAACTTCTCCGTCACTTACAGTGCCGGCGACAACGGCTCCCTCACAGCGGCGCACGCCGGCAGCACGCTCGCAAGTGGCGGCACCGTGCCCATCAACACCGCGGTCACCTTCACAGCCACCCCCGACACCTACTACAAGGTGAGGGGTTGGGAGGTTGACGGCACGCCCTACGAGGAGACCCCCGGCGCCGCCTACACCGGCACAACGCTCACCCTCTCCGGCATCACGGCCAACCACATGGTCACCGTCGAGTTTGAAGGCATTCCGGTCCCCGTAACCTATTTGGCCGGGATCAACGCCGACGACACAAGTTCCCCCAACGGAACCATGGCCCTCTTCTATGACGGCGCCCTTGTCAGCATTGCGCCGGAAACCGGAGGTGACAGAAGTCTGACCTATGAGACAGAGCTTCCCGCCATGGGCGATGTCAATATCCTCGCCAACCCGGCAAGCGGATACCAGGTCAAGTGCTGGTACGTTTGGACCGGAACGGCCTACACCGCTGTAAACAGCAGCGGAGAAGTCGCAAATTACTATATGCCCGCCATCACCGGAGATTTGAAGGTCAAGGCGGAGTTTGAGAAAATCCCGCTCTACAATGTCACCGTATCCTCCGACAGCTACGAAAACGGCGGCGGAACCGTGACGAGCGGCGTCCGATCCGTATCCACCTCCGACAGTATGGTCGTCTCCTCCAAAAACCACGGCAATCTCACCATGCTCGCCACTCCGGATGCGGGCAGCTACCTCTACGAGTGGCGCATCGACGGCGCAAGCTACGTCACCGAAGGCAACTCCGTCACCCTGCAAAATATTACCGGAGATGCCACGGTTGCGGCAGTCTTCCGCAAAGTCTTCTACGATGTGAGCCTTACGAGCGGCGACGGCGGCTCCATGACGGCCGAGTACCACCTGGCGGCCGACCTGTCAAGCGGCACGATTGATGACGGCGATAGCGCCACCATCAAGTCCGGCTCCACGGTGGAAGTCTCCATCATCCCCGATGCGGACTACACCATTGACACCCTCACGGTTAACGGAGCGTCCGTGGCATACGATGTTTCGGGCAGTGCCGGCAGTTACACCTACACCTACACGATTGAGGAACTTCTCTCCGACACCGACGTCTCGGTCACTTTTAAGGGGACCACATTCTTCTCCGTAACAGCCCCCGACGCCGATGCCTTCAGTCTTTTCATCTCAGACTTCGGCACACCGGAAGTTCCCTCGGACGACGAGTATGAAAACGGTGGTATGGCCAAAGCCGGCTTTGTGACCGACGGGTTCAGCCATGACGGCAGCCCGGCGGGTACGGTAGCCGAGATCTTAGCGGGCGGCGCGGCAACCCTCGCCTTCACTCCCGAATCCGGCACAACGCCGGGCGGCGTAGACTACAACTGCTATGTGAGGACCTCGGTCCTGCGCGCGGCGGTGGAAAAAGTGCTTGAAGACGCCGAGTCCGACGCAACGTTTAGCATTTATCTCGACGGCTCCTCCTACGTTGTGGAGCTTACCGGCATCGACACCGACCTCGATTTCAGCTCAATGAATAATGTCTTTGCCCTCCGGTCAGAGCCCGTGAACGAATATACCGTCACGTTCGATAAGGACGGCAGCGGCGCCGTTACGGCGACCTATAGCGGCATGTCCATCCTCTCGGGCGCCGAGATTCCGGAAGGTTCCACCGTCACCTTCACGATTGCCCCGCAGGCCCACTACACCCTCACGGAGCTGACCTGCAACACGGACGACGTGACGGCCGATGTCGACAACACCAACACCTACTCGGTCGAGATCACGCAGGACACCGACATACATGCGGTCTTTGAGATCGCCGAGTACCTCGTTTCCATCGCAAAACTCGGCACCGGAAGCGGCACCGTAGTGGCCGCGGCGGGCAGCACCACCCTCACCCAAAGCGGTTACCTGCCGGCCGGGAGCCAAGTCTCTATCACAGCCGCCGCCGGTACCGGCTCCGCCTTCAACTGCATGTCGGTCGGCAGCGAAGTGATTTCGGGCAGCACCCACACCATCACAAGCCTTGACGGCCCCGTCACGATTTCCGCCGTCTTCGATGCCGTGTCCAAACCCGTCACCTACAGTGCCCCCGCAAACGGCACTCTCAAAGTGACCAACTCGCAGGGAATCACCATCACAAGCGGCCAGGCCGTGGATGTCGGCACCGTGCTTGTCATCACGGCTACGCCGAATGCACACTATGTCCTTGGTACCCTTACGGCGGGCGGCTCTTCCATCACCGGCAACACTTACACGGTGGACGCCTCCAAGACCAACTTCATTGAGGCGCACTTTACCTTAGCCGAAGTCGCGGTCACCTGGTCTAGTCCTGAAAACGGCACCCTCAAGGCCTACGACGGCGACGGCGCCGAGCTTTCAAGCGGCGACTACGTCGCGGTAGGCGATAAGATCCGGGTCGTCGCAACGCCCAAGAACACAAACTATGAGCTTGGTACGCTGAAGATGAACGGCTCGAACATCACAAGCGGCAGTCTGTACACCGTGCCGGCGCAGTCCGTCACCCTGAGTGCCACCTTCAAGTATACCGGCGACACAGGTACCCCGATCGTCATCATTAAAGACTCCGGCGTTGCGCTTTCCGCCACCCCCACCGCCGACCCCATCGACGTCCTCACCACCGACGGCGGCCTGACGGCGCTTGGCACCGTTACGAAGTCCGACGACAAGGTCGTCATGGATGTTGACGGAGAATCCTTTGCCGAGCTTGCGGTCTACGCAAAGGCCAAGAGCACCGGAATCACCTTTAAGGCAGGTCTTGCCACCGTCATCTTTGATAATGCGGCAGTGGAATATCTCGACGGGCTTGCCGATTCCGAGAATGTCGTTCTCCTGGTCAACAAGGTCAGCCTCGCAAGCCTCTCGGCCGAAAACCGCCAGAAGGTCGGCAGCCACTCGGTCTTCGAGTTCACCCTCACGGCCGGAGACGTTGGGGTCAACACCTTTGGCGGCGGCAAGGCGAAGGTCAGCATCCCCTATACCTTGAAAGCCGGTGAGAGCGCCGAGACCGTCGTCGTCTACTACATCGACGCTGCAGGCGTGCTCAAGACCATCCGAGGTGCCTACCACGCAAGCACCGGCACGGTGGACTTCACCGTCACCCACTTCTCCTGCTACAGCATGGGCAATAATCTTGTTTCCTTTAACGATGTGCTGGCAAACGCCTGGTACTACAAGGCGGTCACTTTCGTGGCAGCCCGCGGGATTACGCTCGGCATCGGAGACGGCATGTTCGGACCCGACCGGCAGATCACCCGCGGCGAGTTCATCGTGATGCTGATGCGGGCATACGGAATTGACCCGGACAGCACCTCTACGGATAACTTTGCGGATGCCGGCAATGACTACTACACGAATTACCTTTCGGCCGCGAAGCGGCTTGGCATCACCAAGGGCATCGGCGACAACCTCTACGACCCCGCAGCCTACATCTCGCGGCAGGACATCTTCACGCTGATTTACCGCGCACTGGATGTGCTCGGCGAACTGCCGGCCAAAACTAAGACGGTCGACTTCACTTCCTACTCCGATTTTGGCGACATTTCGGATTATGCTGTGACGGCAGTCAAGACCTTTGTTGAGGCCGGCGTCGTCTCCGGAAGCGATGGCATGCTCTCCCCGACAAGTCTGTCGACGAGAGCCCAGATGGCCCAGGTGCTCTACAATCTGCTCTCCAAGTAAAAAAGAATCACAGCACAACATACGGCGGCAGGCTCATAGCCTGCCGCCGTATCAGTCTGACAAAGAAGTCGCATTAAAAAAGCGGTCATCAGTAAGTGCAAATTCTCGAAATAATCGCAAAATACTTTATAACCAATTAAACTTTTTCCGGAACGCGACGATATAGATACTAAAAGAAAATGCGCGGAGGAAATCGTTATGGGTTTAACTGTTTCCAATCAGTCTCAGTATCTGTATCAGGCATACTCTTTAGCAAACAGCGACACCTGTCAGCAAAATGCGGTCGATTCGGATGCTGTAGCAGAGGAAAAATATAATATCTCCGACTTTTCCGGCGCGTTGGATGTCCTCGAAAAGGCAAGCAATATCGGTTACGACTGTGTCGGCAATCTGACAAGCTACGTCAAAGACGCTTATCGCTCGGGAGAGCTGGGTCTCTATGAGCCGTCTGCCGGTTCGGCCAACATAGCCGGCCTGCTCTCCGGAAAGGCTTCGTCCGATGATATTTACGACCTGATCGCGTATTGCAATTCGCTGTCCGCTGATGAGCTGAAAAGCCTCACCGGGACCGAGGCTAGGGCCCAGGAAAACTACACCGAATATCTAAATAGCAATAATACAATAGACATTATCGCGTAAGCTCCGCATACCATTTTGTCAAACAGCTGTTTCCCGCTGTCATAACTGGACGAATAAGTAGTAAAAGCCACAAAGACAAAAGGGCTTGAATCGATTGTTGATTCAAGCCCTTTTGTCTGTCGGAAAGCTGCGCCAGGCGGTTTTTATGAAAGATGAGGATCTACCCCCTTGAAGCTTGCAGAACGCGGCGCTGGGGTCGTGAGTTTTCGGATGTTTTAAAATTTACATTATACGTCTGATGGGCTGGCAAGGTCCTCCGCGTCCGGCAAAAGGAGCAAAGCATCATTTGGTCAAAAAACGATTTTTTACAGGCCGGTGCGACACAAAAAAGGCGGCCGCACCATGCGGCCGCCAAAGACGCTATTTTACTTTTCGCCGGCCGGTAGGCCCCTTTGCTGTCCTCTCCCCGTTGAAAAGCCAGATGAGCCCCACCCCGACCGCAATTAAAATGAGCCGACCCGCACGGATTCCGTTGTCCTCATCCGGCACGGAGAGCCACGGGAAACCGGTGAAATACCGTACCCCTATCGTCGACGTCCCGTCCGTCTTTAGATAGGCTGCGCCGCCGATCATCTTCGCCGAGCCGTTGATCTCACGGCCGTCCGGCAGGTAAAATGCGTACCCGACGCTGTAGGTGTACTGTCCGGGCACGGCGTCGTCACGCTCTCCCCCCTCCCGACTTACGCTTGTGACGACGGCGGTAGCCCGCTCTCCGGCAAGGCCGAGCAGCATCTGGGCCGACCCCGTCAAAATGAGGGCGGTGCCGAGCAGTGTGAGCAGAATGCGGGGCAGCAGCATGTGTTTTCTCTTCATGACAAGACCTCTCTTTGTTAGGCAAGGGCGGCACAGTATCCCGGATAGGCAGCCGCTTGCCGAGGTTGATTTTATCACAGTCCGCATGGCGTTTCAAGCGGGGACCCATTGCGGTATTTATGGAGGGGCGCGAAATAAGTCATTGGTTGTATATTGCTCGCAAACATGGTATATTTGAAAACATAGTGAAGCTTGGGGACCCCGGGCAGCGGGTCAAAGATAAGCGCCCGGGCATGGGAAAATAAGCTGGCGCACCTTTGCGCATATGAAGAAAGGCGGAAAACCCGTGAGTTGGCTAAAGGACGTCATCGGCACCGAAAAGGCGATCATCGGAATGTGCCATTTGCAGGCCCTGCCGGGCGATCCCATGTATGATCGGGAAAAAGGTATGGCGTGGGTCTTGGAACAGGCAAGACTGGACCTTCTGGCGCTTCAGGATGGCGGTGTCGACGCCGTCATGTTCTCCAACGAATTCAGCCTGCCGTATCTGACAAAGGTCAAGCCAGAAACGGTTGCGGCAATGGCCAGGGTCATCGGCGAGCTTCAGCACGACATCAAGGTTCCGTACGGCGTCAACTGCCTATGGGACCCCACGGCCTCGCTTGACCTTGCCGTCGCTGTCGATGCCCTCTTTGTCCGCGAGATTTTCTCGGGCGTCTACGCCAGCGACTTCGGCCTATGGAACACAAACTGCGGCGAGGTCGTGCGGCATCAACAGGCCGTGGGGGCTCAGAATGTCAAGCTGCTCTTCAATGTCGTCCCCGAGGCCGCCGCCTACCTGGCAGACAGAGATCTTGAGTCCATTGTCAAAACCACCGTCTTCAACTGCCGCCCGGACGCCCTCTGCGTGTCGGGAGCCATGGCGGGGATCGCCGTCGACCCCGCACTGCTGCGCAGGGCCAAGGCGGCAGCAGGTCAGACGCTTGTCTTTGCCAACACAGGCTGTCGCATCGACACCATTGAGGCGCTGCTGCATGTTGCCGACGGCGCCGTGGTTGGCACGACGTTTAAATTTGACGGTAAGTTCGAAAATGCCGTCGACAAGCGGCGGGTGGTCGAGTTCATGGACAAGGTGCGATCCATCCGGTAATGATGTAAAAAGGGGGGGTTGACATGCGGTATGCGCTTGGCATCGACATCGGCACAACCTCGGTCAAGTGCGTCATATTGTCGCAGGCGGGTGAAATCGTCGGTGAAGCGTCCGCAGGGCACGACCTTGTCTGCCTCCACCCCGGCTGGGCCGAGGAAGACGCACTTACCTGGTGGCATAATACGCGAGTCTGCCTGTCGGAGTTAAAAAAAAATATGCCCGAAGCGATGGCTGGGGTTGCGGCCGTCGGTGTCAGCGGAATGGTTCCGGCCCTTGTACTGCTTGACAAAGAGGGCCTGCCGGCGCGCAAAACCATTCAGCAAAACGACGCCCGCGCCGCCCCCCAGATTGAAACCCTGCGAAAAGCCTTTGATCAAGACGAGCTTTTCGCCCACACCGGCACAAAAACAAACCAGCAGCATGTGCTGCCCCGTCTGCTCTGGGTTAAAGAAAATGAGCCAGACGTTTTCGCAAGGGCCCACTGCGTCCTTGGCTCCTACGAGTACATCGCGTATTGCCTGACCGGACAAAAATACCTCGAGTGCAACTGGGCCGCCGAGAGCGGTATGTATGACATTCGCACAGGACAATGGCTTGCCGGGCAGTTTGACCTGCTCGGTGTGCCGGACGGGTTTTTTCCGCCGGTCGCACAGTCGGGCGACATTATCGGGCATCTGACGGCGCAGATCTCGGCCCAATTCGGCCTGTCGGAGGGCACGCCGGTCATCGCCGGCAGTGCCGACCATGTCGCATCGACACTTGCGGCAGGCATTACGCGGCAGGGCGACCTGCTCATCAAATTCGGCGGTGCCGGCGATATTCTGTACTGCACCGACTCGCTGCAGACAAACGATCGACTCTTTTTCGACTACCACATCGTGCCCGGCAAGTATTTGCTAAACGGCTGCATGGCGGCAAGCGGGTCGCTCCTCAAATGGTTTGTAAAGGACATTTTGGGCGACGACGACCCCGCCGTCTTTCGCACGCTCGACCGGCAGGCGGCCATTCTACCCCCGGCCAGCGACGGACTTGTCATTCTCCCCTATTTTTTGGGAGAAAAAACCCCGATCTTTGACCCTGAAGCCAGAGGCGTCCTATGCGGGCTGACGCTGTCGCACGGCCGCGCCCACATTTTCCGCGCCATCCTCGAGTCGGTCATCTACGGATTTAAGCACCATGTCGACGTGCTGGCTGAAGGCGGATTTTACCCGCAGCGCATCTTTGCGACAAACGGCGGCGCAAAAAGCGAATTCTGGTGCCAGATTGCCGCCGATGTCCTAAACGCGCCCATCACCGCTTTTCCGCACCATACGGGCTCCGCCTTCGGCGTGGCCTTTCTTGCCGGCATCTCAGTCGGGCTTTTCGACAGCTTCGACCGCATACGAGATTTTCTTGAGGACGGGGCAAAGGCATACGTCCCAAATCCGCAAAACGTCGCGGTCTACAAAAAGGCTTACAAGGTCTACCGCGACCTCTATGTCTGTCTTCGCGGCTCTTTTGGGGAGATCGGCCGATTTTACAGCGGCTGAAAAAATCCCCGCAGACGTCGCCGCCTGCGGGGGAGATCTTTCTTGTTTGATTACGCCGATATTACTTCTCTGTCTCGGTCTTTGCGACAGCTGCCTTTGCGGCCTCTGCGATCGCCTTGACATAGCCGGCGGTATCTTCGAGGGTAGATCCTGCAATGGCATCGGTCTCCTGGGTAGAACCGGTTATCCAGGTATCGAGCTCCGAAACAGTCATGCCGACGCAGTACTTCTCAATGGCATCAAGCGAGGTGTCGATCCGCTGAGTGGCGCCCCCGTTGGTCTTCATCAGTTCACTGTAATAATCGGCGTTGACGCGCTTGGATGCCAGCACAACGTTCTGCTCCTTGACATACTGACCGAAGTCGGCGTCGCTGTTGGGTACACCGGTTGCCTTGTCGGCCGGCATATACTGAAATTCATCAAGATATACGGCCACAACTTTGTCGCCGGCGACAACGGCCGTCGCAACGCAGAAACTCTTTGTACTGTGAGCTGCAAAATCCGCCTGGCCGATTTTGAGGTTGGAGTAGTCGGTAGTCGTGGGTTCGGTAATGGGCGTTTCGGTCGCTGTACATCCGCTAAAAACGGCCGTCGCAATTATAAGTGCTATGAGTAGTGCAAAAAAGCGCTTATTGGTCATTGGTTTTTTCCCAGCCTTTCCTATTATCCCATCGAAAGATGGTCACGTTTATTTTCTGATAACAAACCGAGATTATTATGGATACGGAGACTTTGAGACATAAATGAGTTTCCAATTCTATCATTTGCCCGCCAGAACCCCAGTTATTAATCTCTAACGCAAAATTTGGCGTTTTTACGAATTTGTATTCATGCCTAAATGGTATAGATAAATGTCACAATATTTCAAGGAGTATTTTTGTCATGATTCAAGTTTATCCCGATGTTTTTCAAACCCAGATCCCACTGCTCGGGAATCCGCTCAAAGAACTCAACTGTTTTATCGTGAAAGGCGAAAACCGCAGTCTTGTCATCGACACCGGCTTCAATCAGCCGGAAGGCCGCAAAATCCTGCTCGACTCCTTACAGGAGCTCGGCTGTCCATTGGAGCAAACCGATGTCTTTATCACCCATTTGCACTCTGACCACGCGGGGCTTACAGGGGCAATCAAAAATGACAAAAACAAAGCGTACGCAAGTGCTTACGACGCCGACGCCATCAACCGCCCCTTCCGCGACAAGGCCAAGGGCGACGCTCCGCTTGCCATGCGCATGAGCGATGAGATGGGTTTTCCGAAAAACCCGGGGGAGCGGCTTGAGACAACGGCACACCCCGGCATCCAAAACCGCTGCGAGCGCGAGATTGACTTCACCATTGTCAAAGAAGGCGACAAGCTCGACTGCGGCGATTTTCACTTTGAGGTCATCGACATTGCGGGGCACACCCCGGGACAAGTCGGCCTTTATGACCGAGAGAAAAAAGTGATGTTCTGCGGCGACCACATCCTGGGCAAGATCACCCCCAACATAACCTTCTGGAGCTACGACCTCGATTCGCTCGGCCAGTATCTCCAAAATCTCAAAAAAGTGCAGAACATGGAGATCGAGCACCTCTTTTCGGCCCACCGATTCCTTGTGGACGATCACCGCGCCCGCATCGAGGCACTCCTTGCCCACCACGACCGAAGGCTTAATGAGGTGCGCGGCATTATTTCGCGGGCCCCCTCTTCACCTTATGACACCGCCGCACAGATGACCTGGGACTTCGCCGGCGGCGTTTTCGTAAATTTCCCGGTGGCCCAGAAATGGTTTGCGGCCGGCGAGGCCTTCTCCCACCTCGAGCACTTCTTCCACATCGGCGAGGCTGCCCGCTCCGGCGGCGACGGCGAGCCTCTCCTGTACACGATAAAAGTATGACCGTCACAGCAACAACCTATCTCATCGTCTGTCCGCTCGTCTTTTTAGCCGGCTTCGTCGACTCGATCGCGGGCGGGGGCGGGCTGATCGCGCTGCCCGCCTACCTCTTTGCCGGACTGCCCCCGCATTACGCAATGGGCACAAACAAAGTGGCAAGCTGTCTTGGCACTGCGGTGTCGGCCGGAAAATATATCCACAGTAAAAAAGTGCGCATAAAAACCGCCCTTTTTGCCGGCGCGGGCGCCTTAGCCGGCGGAATGATCGGCTCGGCCGTCGCTCTCTACATATCCGAGACGGCGCTTCGCGCCCTTATGCTGATTGCGCTGCCCTGTGTAGCCGTCTTCCTTGCCACCCGCCGCAATTTCGGAAGCGAGGATTCGGTGGAGCGGGAGCTCTCCCCTGCCTCGGCAGTGCTCTTACCCGCAACCATTGGGCTGGGACTTGGGGCCTACGACGGGCTGGTGGGTCCCGGCACCGGCACTTTTATGATTTTATGCTTTACCGGTATTTTAGGGCTGGACCTGTTGACCTCGTCGGGCTGTGCCAAGGTCGGCAACCTCGCCTCCAACTTAGGGTCGGTCGTTGTTTTCCTCATCGGCGGCAAGGTGCTGTTTATGGTCGCCCTGCCGGCCGCACTATGCTCCATGGCCGGCAACTACCTCGGGGCCCGCACCGCCATCAAAGGCGGAACAAAGTACGTCAGGGCCGTCATCTTCGTGGTGCTCGGCATGCTCTTTTTAAAAATGGCGATTGAACTCATACATTAGCAGGAGGTACCTCTATGGTAAAATTTATTGAAGAAAAGCTGCGGGAGCTGATTGCAATCGACAGCCCCTCGGGTTACACCCGCGCCGTCATCGACTATATGGTGAGCGAGCTTGTGAAGCTCGGCTTTGCACCCTGGGTCACCAACAAGGGCTGCGTGCTGGCCTGCCTTGGCGGAGAGGGCAGCCCCCTCATATTATCGGCCCATGTCGACACGCTGGGCGGTATGGTGGCCGAGGTCAAAAAAAACGGCCGGCTGCACATCTCCCCCATCGGCGGGCTCAACGCCAACAACGTGGAGACTGAAAACTGCCGCGTCGTCACCTTCGACGGGAAAACCTACTCCGGCTGTGCCCAGCTGTGCGACCCCTCCATCCACGTCAACGGCAAGTACAGCGATACCTTGCGCACTTTCGACGAAATTGAAGTCGTGCTCGACGAGGTTGTATCGACAGACAAAGAGACGTCATCCCTCGGCGTCGAGCCCGGCTGCTTTGTCTGTTTTGACCCGAGGCTTACCATCACGCCTTCGGGCTACATAAAGAGCAGGTTTTTGGACGACAAACTGTCGGCCGCCATCCTGCTCGGCTACGCCAAACATATCAAAGGCCATGGGCTCACACCCCGCCGCAAAACCTATGTCTGCTTCACGGTCTTCGAAGAGGTCGGCCACGGCGCGACAGGCGGTCTTCCGGAGGATGCCGTCGAGATTCTCGGCGTCGACATGGGCTGCGTCGGCGAGGGGCTTCGGTGCACCGAACGGCAGGTCTCCATCTGCGCCAAGGACTCCCGCGGTCCCTCGAACTACGAAATTCTGTGTGAGCTCGTCTCTCTCTCCAAGGCAGGCGGTATCGATTACGCCGTCGACGTCTACCCCCACTACGCCTCCGACTGCGACATGGCCATGACGGCAGGTCTTGACCTGCGCCACTGTCTCATCGGCGCCGGGGTGTACGCCTCTCACGGCTATGAGCGCAGCCATATGGACGGCGTGAAAAATACCCTTGAACTTATCATGGCCTATACGCTTTGATCGTATAAAAAAACACCCCGATAGGGGTGTTTTTTTAAAGGCCTGCAAGGCGCAGCTTGTCCGCCCGGTTCAGCTTTTTAATGGCCGCCTCCCGCCGCAGGGCTTCGGCCCGGGAGAGACACATCTCGCTGTAAACGAGGACGGCAGGAAGCCGTCCTCGGGTATACTTTGCGCCTCGACCCGCATTGTGGACGGCAAGGCGTTTTTCAACATCGCCCGCACTACCGGTATAGAGGGTGCCGTCGGCGCAGCGCAGCATATACACATACCAGCTCATAAGCCGATGGGCACAAAGCGGGGGCCGCTGTATCCATCCCGTTCGATTTGCTCGCCCCACATGGCGGCCGGCCGCACCCAAATGCCGCCGTCCCCCGAAAGTGAGCGGTAGACCGCCATGGGCTCATCGGTCTCCGAGTGGCGGGCAATATAGAGCAGCTCATACAGGCCACCCTTGAAGTGGCGATACCTGCCGAGTGCGATGTCGGGCTTCTCCACGATGTCTCTCCTCCTTTTTATATCTCTACTATAGACTGCGGGCGCTGAAAAGGCTTAACGCGTAGACGATCTGCAGTTTCCTTTCAAGCAGGTCCCTGAGATGGGCCGTACGGTCCATCCCCGCGGCACGAAGCTGTGCGAGCTCATCTGACAGCCTCTCGTTTTCAGCGAGCAGCCCCTCGTGTAGATTCTCATACGCGGCCAACCGCCCAATGGCAGCCGTTACATCGTCTACCGCGTAGCCGCCGGGAACGGGTCGGGCCCGCCTCCCCGGCAAGGAACTTTTATCCTCTCCGTTTCTCATATGAACACCTCTGACAAACATCTTCGATTACAAACTGTATAACCCTATCGTAATTCTACACGTTTTCCCTCCGCCGCGCAATAAAAAAGGGCTGCCACAGGCAGCCCTTTTTTTGTGTGGTCGAAGGTTTATTTGCCCTTAACGTATGTCGCGACGGCCTTTCCGCAGACAAGGCCCGACGTGTATGCCCAGCCCTGAGCTGCGCCGCCGTAGGTCACGTACGGCTTCTCTTCGCTGAATAGGACGCCCATGGAGTCGGTTCCGACGGCATAGAGTCCGGGAATGGGCTTGCCGCTCTTGTCGAGCACGCGAAGCTGCGTGTCAACATCGAGCCCGCCACAGGTGGAGTAGCACCAGGGGCTGCCGGTGATTGCATAGTAGGGGCCTTCGCCGACGGCAACCAGCATGTTGGCAGCTTTGCCGTATTCGGTGTCGACGCCGGTTGTGCAATAGCCGTTGTAGTCTCCAACCGTCTTGACAAGGCTCGCTGCCGGAACGCCGATCTTGGCGGCAAGCGCCTCTATCGTGTCGGCCTTATAGACATATCCCGCCTCCATGGCAGCGTCCAGTACCTCGTAAATGCGGGGCATCGGCACTTTTGGACTTACGCCGCCCTGACCCACATAGCCGTTTGTGGTCGCAACCGTGAATCCGTTCGTCTGTACGTCCTTGATCTGCTCGTCGGACCAGATACTATAGTACTTCGGCCCGTTCATCCAAGAGTTGAGCATGACGAGGTCAGCTTCACTCGTGAAGCGCTTGCCGTTGTTGCCGACCGACAACACGTTGGCACTGACGGCCATGATGATGGGGATATCGTTGATGGATTGTGTGGGTCCCCGGCCGGTGCGGGAATTGATGGCGCCCTCGAGATTGTCAACCGGGAACTGGGTGAGCAGGATGGGGGTTGCCGTATTGTGCACCATGGGCGGGATGCCGATGTTATAAGTGGCAGCCCCGACCTCGATGGCAGCTTCGATCATCTTGCCGTCAT
Organism: Oscillospiraceae bacterium; assembly: GCA_963662765.2. Taxonomy (GTDB): domain Bacteria; phylum Bacillota; class Clostridia; order Oscillospirales; family Feifaniaceae; genus DATMXT01. The sequence goes on along the minus strand of CAXXUP010000004.1, from coordinate 211,263 downwards.
TTTGGTGCATACCGAAGTGGTTCCACTCACCGGAAAGCGGGTAGAACTCGTTGGAGAGGTACTTTTTCTCCATTTCACCGTTTCCGGCAAAGCCGCCGGTCGCCAAAACTACGGCATCGGCGTAAATCTTGTAACTTGTGCCGTCGTCGCCTTTGGCGATGACGCCCTTGACCGAGCCGGTGGCGGCGTCATAAATGAGGTCGGTGGCTTCGACTTCGAGCATGTATTCGCCGCCCGCTTCGGCAAAGTCCTGATAAATGCTGTCGAAATAAGTTCCGGTCATGCTGCGGCGGGTGTTGGAATCGGCCGTAGCACTGTAATATTTGTATTTGCACAGGTAGATGTCGGTTGCGGTAAAGCCCTTGGCCGGCAGCGCAAAGGAATAGCCATGCTCATACATGAGCCAGTCGATCATATCGCCCGAGTTGTCGAGCATGAGATCCACCATATCAACTTTGGCGTTTTGCTGGCCGTCTGCTCCCGTCGTATAGGCAAGCCAGGCCGCACGCATGACATCCTTATCTATGTAGTCTTTTCCTTCATTGAACTCAGCCTGGAACTTGGTGGGGTTGACGGCAAACGGCTCGCTCGAAATGCTGGAGGTGCCGCCGTATTTGCCGGCTTTGTCGATGGCCAGCACTTTGGCGCCGTTTTCAGCGGCTGACATTGCAGTGGCTGTGCCGCTGCCGCCCATTCCGACGACAAGCACCTCGGTGTTGAGGGTCTTCACGTCGGTCTTCTTGGCGGGAACGGTATAAAACTTTTCAATGGCGCCGGAGCTGCTGCCGCCTGCCGCCAGCGCCTGCTTCAAAGCGTCTTCAACGGCGGTCTTTACGGCGGACGAGGAGGCGGTTGCTCCCGTAATGGAGTCGACCTTGACAGACTGGGCCGCGATCATGCGGGGAACCAGCTTGTCGATGACAGACTGGAGAATGGTCGTCGTCTCTCCGCAGTCCTTGGAGACTTCGATGGAGAGGATGGCCGAGTCGCTCACCGTGACGGTCACGGGAACGGGCTCCATCTTGTAGAAGCCAACGGCTGAGGCCTTATAGGTGCCGGCCTTCATGACGGCCGCACTCTCTTCGGCACCGCCGAAAGCTTCCTGCAGGGCCTTTTTAGCGGCCAGCTTGACGGCATTTGACGAGACGGTGGCACCGGCCACACCGTCAACATCGGCGCTCTTTGCGGCGAGGATTGCCGCCGGAAGCGCATCGATGGCGCGAGATCCGACTCCGGCCGTCTCGCTCGCTCCCCATGCTTCAACGTTGGTTAGGACGCCGCCCGTCACGGTGATGTTGACGACAACCTCGCCGCCATAACCCTGTGCTTTCGCGGTGTATTCCTTGACCTCAGCTGCGGGAGTGGGTGCCGGGGCCGGTTTAACCACCGGTGCGGTCTCCTCATTCCACTTGATAACCTGTCCCGGATAGATCAGATTCGGGTTTTCGATGCCGTTGTACTTCGCCAAGGTTTCATAGTCGGTGCCGAATTTTTCTGCGATCTTCCACAGTACGTCGCCTGAGACGACGGTGTAGGAAGCCGCACCCGCCATGATGCTAAGCGCCATGATGAGCGCGATCGCCAGGGCCGCCGCACGCGTTGGGGTCGTTTTTTTCATAGTGATTCCTCCTGTTTTTTTCGCCTTCTTTGATTAAGATGGTATTTTTCGGGAATCGACATCCCGCAAGGATATAAAACTAAACGCACCGGCAGCATCGGCCGTGTGCGGTGCTTATTCAAAAAAAGCAAAGCGGCCGGCTGCATGCCCGACTTAGCCTGCCCCTCAACGGACTCTCTCCCATGCCAATCGTAGGCACGGGGCGCACAGGTTCAAGCCTTATCCGGGTGAATAATAGTTCAAATCCGTGATTTTCTATGATTATATAATCTCAAACGGCTTTAGATTCAAGGGGGTTTGTAATATTTCTTGTCCTTTGACTATTGATATTGTGAAATCCATGTGGTATAATGCCGATGTAAGTGTAGGTTGCCGTGATGAAAGAGTGGGATGCCCCCACTCTTTCATGTGTGTAATGGGGGTTACTATGGGTAAGAGAGGCGGCAGCGTACAGAGCGCCGCGGCGGTTGAGGAACTTGTCCGAGGGCTTGCGGGACCTGTCGCTTCGCGGCACGGCGCCCAGCTTTGGGCGGTGGAATTCGTAACCGAAGCCGGACAGCGCTATCTGCGCATTTTACTTGATCGCGAGGAGACGTCCGTCGACCTTGACCTCTGCGAGGCGGTAAGCCGGGAGCTTGACGATCTGCTCGACGCAGCGGACCCCATCGAGGAGAGCTACTTTCTGGAGGTCGGCTCGGCAGGCCTTGACAGGCCTCTAAAACGCCCAAGCGATTTCGACCGTTTTGCAGGCGAGGTCGTGGAAGTTTCGCTCTTTGCCCCCGCCGAGATATGCGGCAAAAAACAAAAACGGTTTACAGCCACTCTCGTCGGCCTGAAAGACGGACAGCTGACGCTGCGCGGCGAAGACGATATGCCCTTTACGCTGCCGCTGAAAGCGGCCGCTTCGGTCAGACTGGCCATACTATTCGATTAAGGAGAAATACGCATGGATTATACCGAGCTTTTTGATGCGCTCGACGAGCTTGAGCGGGAACGCCAGATCCCGAAGGACTATATGCTGCAAAAAATCGAAGCTGGCCTGCTCTCGGCAATGCGCAAGGATATTGCATCCCCCGACGGACTCGCCGTGCTCATTGACCAAAATAAAAAGACCATTCGGCTGGTCACTCGGCATACCGTCGTGGAAGAGCCGGAAAACGGTGACCAGATCTCGCTTGAGGAGGCAAAGGCTCTGAGCCCCAAGTACGGCCTCGGCGATATCGTTGAGACTGAGATCGACACGAAGAATCTCGGACGCATCTCGGCCCAAAACGCCAAGCAGGTCATCATTCAGGGCATTCGCGAGTACGAGCGCGACATGGTCTTTAACGAGTACCGCGACCGGCAGCATGAGATCTTAAACTGCGTCGTAGCACGCGTTGACGGCCGCGGTGCCGCCCTCTCTGTCGAGGGCAAAACCGAGGTCTACCTCGTCACCGGTGAACAGATCCCCGGCGAGATGCTGCGCGAAGGCATGCGCGTCAAGGTCTATGTGGTTGAGGTGCGCAACTCCACCAAGGGCCCCCAGATCATGATCTCTCGCACCCATCCCGGCCTTGTCCGGCGGCTCTTTGAGCTTGAGGTGCCCGAGATATTCGACGGTACGGTGGAGATTCGCTCCATTTCCCGAGAGGCCGGCTCCCGTTCCAAGGTGGCCGTCTGGTCAAACGACTCTGGCGTTGATCCCATCGGCGCCTGCATCGGCTCCAAGGGCGGCCGGGTCGCTAACATCGTAAACGAGCTGCGCGGCGAGAAGGTTGACATCGTGCGCTGGTCGGAGGAACCCGAGAAGTATATTGCTGCCGCCCTCTCCCCTGCTGAGGTCATCAAGGTCATCCTCATCGACGACCGCAGCTGCCGGGTGGTGGTGCCCGACGACCAGCTTTCGCTTGCCATTGGCAAAGAGGGTCAAAATGCCCGGCTTGCTGCCAAGCTGACCGGCTGGAAGATCGACATCAAGGCCGAAAGCGCACCCGACGCATACGACTATTAATTTTTCGCATACTGTGCCGCCGGCTTTTGTCCGTCGGCCGTTTATCCGCATAAAATGTGCAAAGCCTATTTGAATGATGTATTTTAGGTGGTATCGTATTTGAGTCAAACGAAGGTTCCCATGAGAATGTGCGTCTCCTGCCAAACCATGCGCCCGAAAAGGGAGCTTATTCGCATTGTCCGCACGCCGAGCGGTGCGGTTGAGCTCGACTTTACGGGGCGCAAGAACGGACGCGGCGCGTATATCTGCCGTAATAAAGACTGCTTTAGCCGGCTTTCCAAGTCGGCAAAGCGCATTGAGAAGGCCTTTGGCGTTCCGCTGCCGGAAGAAGTTCTGGGGCGGCTCGGAGAGGAGTTCGAAAATGGTGAGCCATAACGGAGTCACGGGGCTGCTCGGCCTCGCAAAAAAGGCGGGCGCACTTACCTCCGGGACGGAGGGGGTGCGCGGGCTGGTGCGTTCGGGCCGGTCACGGCTTGTGCTGCTTGCCTGCGATTGCTCGCAAAACGCGGCAAAACGGGTTGAAAACTGTTGCAGTTGTTACTCCGCCGCGCTCATCCATACCGGGCTCACTATGCAGGAGCTTGGAGCCGCAATAGGCTCCGCTCCCTGTTCGGCCGTCGCGGTATCCGACAAAGGACTTGCAGGAGCAATCAAAGATAAGGGGGCAGCTATATGGCAGTGATCAAATACAGAGTACACGAGGTGGCGAAGGATTTCGACATCCCCAACAAATATGTCATGGATACCGTCGCCACGCTCTACCCGGGCGAGGCTAAAAACCATATGACGGCGCTTGAGGTTAAAGAGCTCAACGCCTTGTTTGACCATATTTCAACTGAGAACTCGGTTCCCTCTTTTGAAGGTTATTTTAAGGCCGGTGAAGAGGAGCGCCGTCGGCGCGCTGAGGCCGCAGCAAATACCGAAGAGGCGCGCCGCGAGGCCGCTCGCAAAGCCGAAGAGGAGGCCCGTAAGAAGGCGATCGAAGAGGCCTCCCGCCTCAAGGAAGAAGCCCGCCGTGAGGCCCGCGAGTCGCTCGCCGCAAAGCAGTCAGCCGGAAGTCCCGCGGGGCAAAAGGCCCCTGAGGTCCAGCAGTCTGCGCCAAAGTCCGAGGAGGCCGTGGCGGCGCCCGAGCAAAATCCGCCGGTGCAAAAGCCCGAGGAGCAAAGGCCGGCGATCGACGTAAAACCGCCGGTTCAAAAGTCCGAGGATCCCATGCCGGTGTCCGACGTAAAGCCGCCGGTTCAGAGAGCCGAAGAGTCAAGACCGATTGCGCCGCTGCCTCAGGGCGTGCAGCGCACATCGGCCGGGCTTCGCCCCAACACAAACAAGCGGCCGGACGGCAAGCCTGTAACGCCGCCCCCGGCAAGACCGGCTCCGCAGCCGGGTCAGCCGCAGCAAAGTACGTCGCAGGGCCAGCCTGGTCAGTTTGATCGGCGCCCCGCACCCCAGCCGGGCCAGCAGCGTCCTCCCTTCCAGCCCAGCCAGCAGCGCCCTCCCTTCCAGCCCAGCCAGCAGCGCCCGCCTTTCCAGTCCGGTCAACAGGGTCAGTCGCGTCCGCCCTATCAGCAGGGGCAGCAGCGCCCACCCTATCAGTCCGGTCAGACTGGTCAGTCCGGCCAGTCTGGTCAGTATGGTCAGTATGGTCAGTCTGGTCAGTCTGGTCAGTCTGGTCAGTATGGTCAGTCCGGCTCCCGTCCCGCGCAGCAGGGACAGTACGACCGGCGTCCCGCTCCCCAGCAGGGGCAGTCCGCCGTGAAGAGGCCGGCCTTGCCGCAAAAGCCCAAGTTGCCGCAGCAGACCACCCGCCGCGAAGGCGTGCGTGTAGTCGATACCCGCAGCAGCCAGGTCGATCTCAACAAGTTTGACGAGCGCTACGCCGAAATGGCGCCCGAGCGCGCCCGCAACATCGGCGGCGGAAAACAGCGGTTCAAAAAGAATTCAAATCAGCGCCCCGCCCCCTTCCAGAAGAAGGAGACCGAGGCTGAGAAGCTGCGCAGACTAGCCCTTGAAAAGGCCAGACGCGCGCCCCTTAACATCACGATTCCGGACGAGATCGTCGTCAGTGAGCTTGCCACCCGCTTGAAGAAGACAAATGCCGATGTCGTCAAGAAACTCTTCCTCATGGGCTCGATGCTGACGGCCAACGACACCCTCGATTATGAAACGGCCGCCTTGGTGGCCGAGGAGTTCGGTGCCCACTACGCCCGCGAAGTGGTCGTCACCATTGAGGAGCAGCTCATCGACGTGAGCAAAGACAGTGCGGAGGTTCTCCAGCCCCGCAGCCCGGTCGTGGTTGTCATGGGTCACGTCGACCACGGCAAGACCTCGCTGCTCGACGCCATCCGCAACACCCATGTGACGGCCGGTGAGGCCGGCGGCATCACCCAGCACATCGGCGCCTACAAGGTCGAAGCGGCGGGAAGGGAAATCACTTTCCTGGATACTCCCGGTCATGCGGCCTTTACCTCCATGCGGGCCCGCGGAGCCAACATCACCGATATCGCCATTCTGGTAATCGCGGCGGACGACGGCATCATGCCGCAAACCGTCGAGGCCATCAACCATGCCAAGGCGGCCGGTGTTTCCATCATCATCGCCATCAACAAGATCGACAAGCCCGACGCCAACATAGAGCGGGTCAAGCAGGAACTGACCGAGTATGAGCTGGTCCCAGAGGAGTGGGGCGGCGATGTCATCTGCGTTCCGGTTTCGGCCGTGACCCACGAGGGCATTGACAACCTGCTTGAAATGGTGCTGCTGACGGCCGACGTCAAGGAGCTGAGGGCAAACCCAAGCCGCAGGGGCCTTGGCACCGTCATTGAGGCGCGGCTCGACAAGGGCCGCGGCGCCGTCGCCACCCTGCTTGTCCAAAACGGCACCCTGCACACCGGCGACATCATCATTGCCGGCACCTCTGTCGGCCGCATTCGCGCAATGGACGACGACAAGGGACAGCGCATCAATGATGCCGGTCCCTCCACCCCGGTCGAGATCATCGGTCTCGCTGAGGTGCCGCAGGCGGGCGATCTGTTCTACGCCGTCGAAGATGAAAAGATGGCCAGAGAGCTGGCTGAGCAGCGCCGCAACGAGGAGCGCCAGTCCCAGGTGAAGACCACCAAAGTCTCGCTCGACGACCTCTTCAGTCAGATTCAGGAGGGCAGCGTCAAGGAGCTTAACCTCATCGTCAAGGCCGACGTTCAGGGCTCCGCCGAAGCCGTCAAGTCATCGCTCGAAAAACTGTCGAACGATGAAGTCAAGGTGCAGGTCATTCACAGCGGCGTCGGCGCCATTACCGGCAGCGACCTCATGCTGGCCGAGGCTTCCAAGGCCATTGTCATCGGCTTTAATGTTCGCCCCGACACCGCCATCCGCGAGGACGCGGCCGAAAAGGGTGTCGACATCCGCACCTACCGCATCATTTACGAGTGCATCGACGAGATGGAGGCCGCCCTGAAGGGCATGCTGGCCCCCAAGAGCCGTGAGATCATTCACGGCCGTGCCGAAGTGCGTGCCACCTATAAAGTGTCGGGCATTGGCACCATTGCCGGATGCTATGTGACAAGCGGAAAAATTGTCCGCGGCGCCCTTGCCCGCGTGCTGCGTGACAGCGTCGTAATTGCAGATACTAAGATCGATTCGCTCAAACGCTTCAAGGACGACGCGAAAGAGGTCCAGCAGGGCTTCGAGTGCGGCGTTCAGCTCGAGCGCTTTAATGATATCAAGGATAACGACGTCGTCGAGTCCTACGCCATCGAGGAGTACAGAGACTAAGACTTGCGACGCCTCCCACGGCATAAGCGGCGCGGCCCTAGCGGCTTTTCGGCCTGTCTGCAAAGGGTGCGGACAGGCCCGCCGCCATCTCATTCGGAGGTAAAAAAATGGCAACACACAGACGCGACAGAATCAATGTGGAGGTCATGCGGGAGCTGGCCTCCATCATCCGTGAGCTCAAGGATCCGCGCATCCCGGTGATGACAAGCGTCGTCAAGGTCACGGTGACTCCCGACCTCAAGTTTGCAAAGGCCTATATCAGCGTCATGGGCACTCCGGAGGAACAAAAGGAGTGCTTAAATGGGCTTCATTCAGCCTCCGGCTTCATCCGGCGGGAGATCGGCAACCGGGTTGCACTGCGGCTGACGCCACAGTTTTTCTTCCAGCTCGACGATTCGGTCGCCCACGGCGCGCACATCTCGAAGCTTCTCAAAGAACTCGACATTCCGGAGGAATCATGAACGAGACAATAAGCATCGGTTTTCACGGTCCCGAACCGCTTTCTCCCATTTTGGAGGCCGCCGAGTTCTTGAATACCCACGACGATTATCTGATCCTCTGCCACCGCAAACCCGACGGCGACACCGTCGGAAGCGCTTTCGCGCTGCGCGAGGCACTGCGGCAGATGGGTAAGCGCGCTCAGGTCGGCTGCGCAGACCCCATCACCAAACGGTACGATCTCATTACGGACGGCGAGCGCGAACCGGTCTGCGACTTTACGCCCGTCCATTACATCACGGTCGATGTCGCGTCTGAAGGACTATTAGGCGATTCGTACGCCCATCTGGCGAGCAGCATCGACGTCCTCATCGACCACCACCCCAGCTGCTCTCGATTTGGAAAAATCAATGTGGTCTACCCCTCGACTTCGGCTGCTGCCGAGATCGTCTGGCATGTCATCAAGCACCTGCCGGTCGAGATGACCAAAACGATGGCCGCCTGCGTATACGTCGGTATTGCCACCGACACCGGCTGCTTCAAATACTCCAACACATCCCCTTCCTGCCTGCGGCTGGCTGCCGACATCTCCGAGATGGGGCTTGATCTGAGCGCTTACAACTACCGGCTATTCATGGTCAAGTCGCAAGCCCGGCTTAACATGGAGGCCAGAGTCATCGAAAACGCCCGCATGTACCACGACGGCCGCATTTCGGTCGGCGTCATGAGTCTGAAGGACCGGGCGGAACTGGGTGCCACCGAGGACGATGTGGACGACCTTGGCTCCATGATGCGGGGCATCGAGGGGGTCGAAGTGGGCCTGCTGCTCAAGGAGGACCCGGACGGCACCTACAAGGTGTCCCTGCGCTCCAATGCCCAGGTCAACGTCTCCAAGGTTGCAGCCGAGTTCGACGGCGGCGGACACCGCCGCGCCGCCGGCTGCACAATTGAAGGCCCGCTTGAAAAAGCAATTGCGGCACTCGTAGATGCCGTGCTGCGCGGCTTTCCGGCCGCGGCCAGGTGAGTACGCCCGCTCCCCTGTCGGGTCTGCTGCTGCTGGACAAGCCGGACGGCATGTCCTCGCACAGGGCGGTTTCCGTCGTTCGACGGCTCACGGGCGCCAAGGTCGGTCATGCCGGAACCCTTGACCCCATGGCGACCGGGCTGCTTATTTTGCTGCTCGGCAGTGCAACAAAGCTCTCCTCCACCCTGCTCGAGGGGGACAAGAGCTATTTTGCGACAGCACTGCTCGGCCGTGAGACCGACACGCTCGACACCACCGGCGTCACCCTGCGGGAGTCCCCCGTTCATGTGACAAAGGCCCGCCTTGAAGAGGCTCTTGCCGGTTTCGCTGGGCCCATTTCGCAAATACCGCCTATGTACTCGGCCGTAAGTATTGATGGGACCCGCATGTACAAGCTGGCACGCAAGGGGCTTGAAGTTGAACGGCAGGCCCGTTTAATCACTATTTACGAGCTTTCACTGCTCTCATTTGCTGGGGACACGTTTCGGTTTTCAGTCACCTGTTCAAAGGGTACCTACATCCGAAGCCTCATTGCCGACATTGGCTCGGTGCTTGACTGTGGTGCCTGTATGAGTGCCCTTCGGCGAACGACGTCGGCCGGCTTTACAATCGACGATGCCCACACCTTGGAAGAAGTTGAAGCCTGCGGGGCTGAGAATCTCCTCATTCCACCTGAACGGCTGTTCGAGCGGCTGGCCATCCTCACTCCCCCCCTGACTTCTTTTTGCGGCTCTTGCTCTCCGGCCAATGGGTCGACGCCTGTAAGCTCGGCGCCTCGGAGGGCAAATACCGGCTTTACGGCAATGACGGGTTTATCGGCCTGCTCCTTCGGCGGGACGAAAAATACGGTTTGGTCTGGAGGCTGTAACGATGAGAAACTTTTTCATGAAGACGGGTCGGCTCGGTTTTTCCGTCTGGGAGCCCACCGACCTTGAACTTGCAAAACTGCTCTGGGGAGACCCCGCTGTCAGTCGGTACATCTGCGCCGCAGGTGTCTTTACACCACCGGAGATCGAGAAACGCCTGGCGGCTGAGGTATCTAACGACAACACGGTGCACATGCAGTACTGGCCAATTTTCTCCCTTTCGACCGATGAACTTGTCGGTTGCTGTGGGCTGCGCCCGCACGGCGAAGTCGGCATTGAGCTCGGATTTCACCTCCGTCCCAACTTTTGGGGCATGGGGCTTGCAACCGAGGCCGGCCGAGCTGCCATAGATTACGCCAAGACCACCTTCCCGGGCCGGCCGATTTACGCGGGACACCATCCGCAAAACAAGGCCTCTTCCCACGTGCTTGAAAAGCTCGGCTTCTCCTTTGTCGACACCGAGTTTTACCCCCCGACCGGGCTCATGCACCCAACATACATCTTAAGGTAGGATAGACTTCATGCAGGTAATCAACATTGCCCAGTACGAGAAGACGGGGCCCGTCGTGGCGGCGCTTGGCAACTTCGACGGTGTCCACCGAGGACACCAGTCGCTGCTTGTCGAGACCGTGCGGCTGGCCCGTGAACTCAAAGCCACTCCCGCCGTATATACGTTTTCGACCCATCCTGCAAACGTTTTGGCCGGCCGCATTGTCGCGCCCTCCATCACAACAAACGCCGAGCGACTGGAGCTCTTTGCCCGGATCGGCATTGAACTCACCGTCATGGACCCGTTTAAGCCCGAGACCGCAACCCTTACGCCGGACAGCTTTGTGGAACATCTACTTTCTGAGAAGCTTGGCTGTGTCGGGGTCGTCTGCGGCTTTCACTACCACTTCGGCGCCCACGGTGCCGGTGACGCCGCCCTCATGCAAATGCTCTGCACCGATTTCGGGATACAGGCCGCCATCATGCCGCCCGTGCTGCAGGACGGGCGGGTCATCAGCTCGACCTGGGTCCGAGAATGTGTTGTCACCGGCAACGTCGGGCATGCCGCCCTGCTCATGGGGCACCCCTACACGCTGCGGGCGACCGTCGTGCGGGGTCAGCATCTCGGCACCCGGCTCGGAATCCCGACCATGAACCAGTGGTTCTCCGAAGAGAAGCTCCAGCCGGCCCGCGGTGTCTACTATACCCGTGTCATGGTCGATGGTGTCCTGTGGCCGGGGGCCACCAACGTCGGCACCCGGCCAACCGTGTCGGGTCATGGTGTCAATGCCGAGACCCATCTGATCGGCTTTTCGGGCGACCTGTACGGCAGGGAACTTGAAATTCAGTTTTGCCGTAAAATCAGGGACGAGCGGAAATTCGAAAACACGGAGGCCCTGCGCGTTCAACTGGAAAAAGATGTGGCGCGCTGTGCCGCAATCGAAAAAAAGTACGTTGACAGCGCAGCTGGTTTATGATATTCTATTATAGCGACCCGAAGCGCGGTATCGGATTTCACCAATTCGTCGCTGTGTTTTGTGGTGTCTGAAATAATTAATGAGGTGAAAAACAATGATCCGTGACAAGAGCGAAATCATCGCCGAGTACAAGCTGCACGAAGGCGATACCGGTTCTCCCGAAGTGCAGATTGCCATGCTGACCGAGCGCATCAACCATCTGAATGAGCATTTGAAGCTCAACAAGAAGGACCATCATTCCCGCTATGGCCTCTTCAAGATGGTCGGACAGCGCAGAAGGCTGCTCAACTACCTCACGAAGACCGACATCAGCCGGTATCGTACAATTGTTGAAAAGCTCGGACTTCGCAAGTAAATATCAAAACAAAAAGTCGCCCCAATTGGGGCGGCTTTTTTTATGCATGCAAGCCTTCTTAACCGTCTAAGCCGATTGACTTTTCCCTTTCGCAGGCGTATCCTGAATATAACAATCGTTATATTGCTTGGAGGCCGCGATGAATGAAATGCAGCAAAAAATCATACGGGAAGCCGTGAAGCTGTTTAGTGACAAAGGGTATCATGGCACCTCCATGCGCGATATCATGAAGGCGGCGGACTGCACACAGCCTACCCTGTACTATTATTTTGACAGCAAACATGCCCTATTTCAAGAGTCCGTACTGGGCGAATTCCGACGGATGATGGAACAGATGATCAGTGAAGTAGATCTCTCCCTTTCACCAAAGGAAATCTATGTCCGGGCAGTCGTGAAGCGCAAACATTTTACGGAGTATCAAAAACAGGTCTATCGGCTTGCGGTACAGGGTTGGTATCGTTTGCTCGGGGATGATGAGGTTGAAAATCAACTTTGCGGTTGGGTTGTTGAAATGATGGAGCGACGCAAGGTGTATCTCGCAAAGAACATCCGAAACCCGGCACAGCTTGATACTTTCACCGCTTTGCTCATGCATGTATTTTTGAACCTGACCGAGCAGATTGTCTTAAAGGGTATCGACGTATCGGACGAGGAAATTGATCGACGTTTTTCAATGCTGTTTACGCTCTTTTCATAGTCCCCACAAAGCAGGGTTCCCGCGGTAAACGCATTAAAATAAGGAGGAAGCAACATGGAAAACCTACTCGTTACTATCACAAGGACTGACCGGAAAGTGCACTTTGAAGGGGTGTCAAATGATAACCCGGACATCGCAGTTCCCTTCGACTTTGCGCCGCCCATCGGAGAAGGAGACGGATTTGCTGGACTTGAGATGCTGCTCATGACCCTGGCCGGATGCATCAGTACCACCCTTGTTTTCTTGCTCGGACGGGCGGGGAAAAGCATTGCTTCCTTTTCAGCGACGGCGCAGGGCATTCGTAGCGAGCGCCCGCTGGCCCTAAAGGAAGTCCATATGGTTGCACGATTGAAGTCTGACGACATCTCGGCCTCGGACATGGAGACCGTAATCGGGCAGGCGGAGGCTATGGCGCCGGTATGGCAGGCCGTAAAAAACAATGTCCTTGTTAAAATTGACTATGAGTTGTCCTGACATCGCGTAAGAGGGCGGCGGGGGGCAATCGAATTAGGCAGTAAAGCCGCACTTTTTCAAACGAGTTATTGTGCACTTAACAAAACGTGTCAAATATAGGGCAGCAGGGGCCGGGAACGGCCCCTGCTGCGTTTTGGCGCGTGAGATTATTTCTTCAAAAGGCCCTGTTTTTGCAATGCTTGAACCATGATGGGCAGGCCGTAGATGTTGATAAAGCCCTTGGAGTCCATCTGGTCGTAATCGCTCTCGTCAAAAGTGGCGATATTTTCGGAGTAGAGGGAGTAGGGAGAGGTGACCCCGGCATTGATGATATTGCCCTTGTAGAGCTTCAGTTTCACGCTTCCGGTGACGGTCTGCTGGGTCACATCCACAAAGGCGGAGAGGGCCTCCCGCAGGGGGGTGTACCACTTACCGTTGTAAACGAGCTCCCCGAAAGTGATGGCTATGCGGTTCTTCTCATGCAGGGTATCCTTGTCCAGGGTGAGGGATTCCAACACTTTATGCGCATGATAGAGGATGGTGCCGCCGGGAGTCTCATAAATGCCGCGGCTCTTCATACCCACCAGTCGGTTTTCCACCAGATCCAAAAGGCCGATCCCGTTCTCGCCGCCCAGCTTGTTGAGGACGCGGATGATATCGGAGGCCTTCATGGCTTCGCCGTTCACGGCGGTGGGGATACCTTTTTCAAAGTCAACGGTCACATAGGTGGGCTTATCCGGGGCCTTAAGGGGGGAGACGCTCATTTCCAAAAAGCCTTCTTTTTCAAGAGTAGGCTCATTGGCGGGATTCTCCAGATCAAGGCCCTCGTGGGATAGGTGCCAGAGGTTCTTGTCCTTGGAGTAGTTGGTCTCGCGGTTGATCTTCAGGGGAATGTGATGGGCCTCGGCGTAGTCTATCTCGTCCTTGCGGCTTTTGAGCTCCCAGGTCCTCCAGGGGGCAATCACTTTCATCTGAGGGGCAAAGGCCTTGAAGGCCAGCTCAAAGCGCACCTGATCGTTGCCCTTGCCGGTGCAGCCATGGGCTACGGCGTCCGCGCCCTCTTTGAGGGCAATTTCCGCAACATGCTTTGCGATGACGGGCCGGGCGAAAGAGGTCCCCAACAGGTAGTCCTCGTAGCTGGCGCTCGCCTTCAGCGTGGGAATGATGTAGGAATCTACAAACTCATCGGTGATATCCTCAATGTAGAGCTTAGAGGCGCCGGTCTTAATAGCTTTTTCCTCCAGACCGTCGAGTTCGTCCCCCTGCCCCACGTTTGCGGAAACAGCGATGACCTCGCAATTGTTGTAGTTTTCCTTGAGCCATGGAATGATGACGGACGTATCGAGTCCTCCGGAATAGGCAAGCACAATTTTTTTGATTTCAGCCATGATCAATTTCCTCCATATAATAAATATAAATAATTTTCCGGCGAGTCCGATTGGAGCGTGAACTCCCCAGAAGCTCTTCTGTGCAAAGAAGTATAACATCTATTCCGTTGGATTGCAAGAAAGAAATTGAATAAAAAACCGATTTATTTAAAAAAATATCTGTGTATTATTGATAATAAGCATTATTTTGAATGTTTATAAAATTCTGATTTTGGTTTCTTCATTTGTGTGTTTATGCTGAAAAATTAAGCCGTATTCGTAAAAGGGGCTATTGCTAAAAAACAATATGGATAATTATATATTTGATTAAATAATAAAACAAATTGTTGGCCAGTCAACCTTGAAACAAAAAAAGTGAGCCTCCTTTTCAGTAAAGGAGGCTCACTTGCATCACTATAAGGCTTATGGTTGATATCATGAAATTCATTTGATTCAGGACGGCTTGTCGCGCTACTCTATGTAAAGTTCCCTAAGCTTCAATTTCCCGGCCGAATTCCTGTAGAATGTTGCGCTGCGGCTCACCCGCCGGATCGACCGTCAGGACATACCCGCGGCCGACCCGCATGATGGGAACCGGCGCCGATAAGGCAAGTCGGGCATCTAAGGCGTCGTCCGCGCTGTCGAACAAAAACATGGCGCGTGTACCGCGGCGAAGGGGCTCTTTGCTCTTTCTCTTGGGCCTGCGGGTGACGGTCAGAACGCAGCCCCCATCGGTCGCGGGCCGCGCTTCAATGACAAGCCGGTACCCGTCCGACCGGAATCCGACTGCATCTTCGGCCCTGTCCATCATATTGCGGAATGCCTTTTGTGTCTGTGGCCTTGAATAATCGATGTCCTCATATGTAAGCCCATATTCCGCCATGTCGGTGCCGTCGAGCAGCAGACGCAGCCTGTTCTCACCCACAACCTCAATCTTCATACGCACTCCCCCATGTCCACATTATAATCTCTCACTGAAGATTTTACAAAGCGCAATAAATGGGAACAGTCTTGATTATTCCCCGCTTATCGGATATACTGTTTATAGTATATGACACCGGGGCCCGGGAGGTGTTTATGGCAAAAGCGCGGCCATATCGTGGGCGGCCAAGCAAGTGGAAGAACCTTGCCATCATCACGCTTGCCGTTCTTACGATTCTGCTTTTTTTAGGGTATACCTATAAGACAAATGACGATTTCCGCAGTGCCATATCGGACATTGCGGCAGTTTTGCGTGGGGAGCACCTTCCGGAGAAGACCCCCGAAGCCGGCGACGCACAGCCCTCCGGCGAGCTTGAGCCGCAGTCCGATCCGGAGTCTGAACCGGAGCCTGAATCGGAGCCTGAAAAGCCTCGCACCGGCCCCATTGTGCAACTGGAAAATACAACTTTGGACGAGGCCGCGAAGGCCGGCGCATACGGTGTCATCGTCGATCTCAAGCTCACGGGCGGCGAGATCTGCTACACCTCAAAGGTGGAGGGGGCGGCAGCTGCCTTGCAGCCGGACGCCTACGACCTTGCTGCCCTCGCCGAGTCCTGCCATGAAAAAGGGCTGATGCTCTGGGGAAGGCTCTCGGCCTTCACAGACCATTTGGGCCCCAAAAATATCTCAAACTCCGGCGTCACAGTGGCCTCCGGCGTACTGTTTTTGGACGGCAATTACAAGCGCAGTCTCGACCCTTACAAAGCGCCGGCTCGCAGCTATGTAGAGGCGCTGGCCCGTGAGGCGGTGGCGGCCGGCGTCGACATGGTGCTGCTCGCCGATGTCTGTTATCCGACATACGGCAAACTCTCACTCATCGCCTATCAGGGCGGTGGGCTGACGAAGCAGCAGCAGCTCGGTGAATTTATCTATGCGCTTTCAGACCTGCCCATCACGGTTGAAATTCCCATGCGGGCTCTGTACGACACCACCTGGGCCGGCACCGCGGGCTACGGATTCGACGCGCCGGCCACGGCCGTCGTCATCGATCCGTCCGTCTTGCCCGTCACCATTGGGGGCGTTCTGTGTGAGACGCCGCAGCAAGTGGCCGCAGCCGTTTCCCCCGCCATTCCCATCGGGGCGGGGCCGGTGGCCGAAACTTATATTGAATAAAAAAACGGGGGTGATCGCCCCCCGCTTTTTTATTCGATCATTTCGCCGATCGAGCGCATGACACAGCCCGCACTCCGCACGGCCCGCGACATCTTGCGGCGTACACGGCGGCCGGTGCGTCCCGTCGACATGGTGGCGGCGCCCACTGCGGTAAGTGCTGCGACTCCAATAAGCATCGTTGTCCCCATTCGCATATTTTTACCTCCTAACGTGACGTTTCAGTGTTATTGTCTCACCAAGGTTGACAGTCATTCAGCAAAAGGTTAGAATATTTTAAAATCATTTGAAAAAAAGGAGATCCCGATGAGAACATTCAACTTTAAGAGCTTCACGGCCGGCCTCGTCTGCGGTGGCATGATTATGGGGCTTTTTGTGCCCTCCCTCGCCGCGCAGACCGTCAAAAAACTTGAGGCGTATTATAAGGACATCAAACTTGAGATCAACGGAACCACAGTCGTCCCCAAGGATGCAAACGGCACTGTCGTCGACCCCTTCATTGTCGACGGCACCACCTATCTGCCAGCCCGTGCCCTCGCCGAGGCGCTCGGCTGCGAGGTCAGCTGGGTCACCCAGACCAACACCGTCGTCGTCAAATCGGAGACGACTGCGGGCCAGAGCATCTTCCTCAATGACCTTGCGCAGTCCACTTCAGTCCCCGCCTCGGCCTTCCGCAACTGGAGCTCCTCAACCGATTACGATGCCGCGGGTCAGCAGTACAACCGTTCACTGGTCGCGACGGTGGAGGGCAGCGTTCCGGCCGGCACCATCACCCAGTACGTGCAATATGACCTCGGCCGCAAATACACCTCGCTGACCGGCCGCATCACCCCTATGAAAGGCCTTGCCGCCATCGGGGGTTCCACCCACCAGATTAACTTCTACGGTGACGGCGAGCTTCTTTACTCCTCGCCCGTCTTCTCAAGCTCCTTAGCCGGTGCCAGTGACGCCTATAATGTCGATGTCTCTTCGGTCGGTGTACTTAAAATCGAAATGGTCACCGTCCGCACCACTCTTGCGTCCTACGCGACCGGGCTTGGCGTGATTCAGCCAATGCTGACCAGTAAATAAAAATTCAAGGAGGTATGTCATGAAGCTTTGGGGAGGACGGTTTGAAAAGCAGACCGCCGAATTTGTGGATGACTTCCACTCATCCATCTCGTTCGACTGCAGGCTCTACCGGCAGGACATCGAGGGGTCCATCGCCCACGCCACCATGCTCGGCGAGCAGGGCATAATTCCAAAGGTTGACGCGGACCTCATCGTGGCAGAGCTCCTGCGCATCATGGACGACGTGGCGGCAGGCAAAATCGAGTTTGAGGTCGACGCTGAGGACATCCACATGAACGTGGAGAAAATTCTCATTGAGCGCATCGGCGACCCCGGAAAGAAGCTGCACACCGGCCGCAGCCGCAACGATCAGGTCGCCCTTGATGCCCACATGTATGTCAAGGACGCATGCCTCGAGGCGCAAGGCCTACTCAAGGGGCTTTTGAGGGTCGTTCTCGATACCGCAAAGGCCAATGTGCACACTTACATGCCGGGTTACACCCATATGCAAAAGGCCCAGCCCGTCACCTTAGGGCACCACCTGATGGCCTATGCCGAGATGTTCCTGCGGGACATCGACCGCTTCAAGGATACTTATCGCAGGGCGGACGTCATGCCGCTCGGCTCAGGGGCCTTAGCCGGCACCACCTATCCGCTCGACCGGGACCGGGTGGCGCAGCTTCTAGGCTTCACCGCCGTTACCCGCAACTCCATTGACGGCGTGGCGGACCGTGACTTCATGCTCGACTACATCTACAGCACCGCCCTCGCGATGGGCCACCTCTCCCGCTTTTGCGAGGAGATCATCCTCTGGGCCACCCACGAGTTTCGCTTTGTCGAGCTAGATGACGGTTACTCCACCGGCTCCTCCATCATGCCGCAAAAAAAGAACCCCGACATGGCCGAGCTCATCCGCGGCAAGTCCGGGCGGGTGGTAGGCGACCTCATGGGGTTGCTCATGGTCATGAAGGGGCTGCCCATGGCTTACAATAAGGACATGCAAGAGGACAAGGAGGCACTCTTTGACGCGAGGGACACCCTCGTCAAGTGTCTGCCGGTCTTCACCGGAATGCTCGCCACCGTCAAATTCCGCAAGGACTTCATGGAAAAAGGTGCCTCCGGCGGTTTTACCAATGCGACCGACGCCGCCGACTATCTTGTGCGCAAGGGCGTCCCCTTCCGTGACTGCCATGCTGTCGTCGGCAAAATGGTGCTTGATTGCATCAAGCATAATAAAGCCCTGCTCGACCTTACGCTGGATGAGATGAAGGTATACTCTCCTTATTTTGAGGCGGATGTCTATGATGCCATCTCGCTTTCCACCTGCGTGGAAAAGCGCAGCATCAAAGGCGGACCCGCCCCCGAAGCCGTGCTTGCAGCCATTGAGGAAGTTGAAAAGCTGATTTAACCTTCTAGGGCACATGAAGCAAGGCCTGCTTTGTCAGGCGTGCTTCCGGAAATTAGAATTAAAGAAAACAGCGCAATCCGGGCAGAGCCTGGATTGCGCTTGTTTTGCAAAAAGTCTATGACCCATGACGACATTGAAACGGCGGCGGGAAAATGCTATAATTTAGTACAGGCCCGCCGTCAGCAGTCCGGCTTTATTTGAAAACTAAAGCCATGTTTTTGAAATCCAAGGGAATCATAGAAGCGGTGTGCATCCTCACGGATTAAATTACTCGATAAACTGGCTTTGTAGCAAGCGTTTTCCCTGCAGAGCTCCATCGCATACCGCATCATCTCTTTACCGATTCCCTGACCCCTGCGCTTTTCGTCCACAACCACATCCTCAATGAGTCCGCTCCTTGCGCCCAAATGCGCAAGATTATCCATGATAGCCATCGAAAATGTCCCGAGAATCTCCCCATCCTGTACGCCGACATAGATGTGATAATTGGGGTACGATTCAATTCGCCGGAAAATTTCGACCCCCTCAAAAAAAGATAACGTGCTTTCTCCGCCCTCTTCGAGCTGGGCGTACAGGGAAAGGATGGCGGGGATATCCGTTTCAATGGCCTGACGAATTTGCATCACATCATCCTCCTTAAAGTGTTTTCCACAGAATATGAAAATCGCATCCAAATCCCGTTTGACAAGCGGCAAATTGCAGGTCGCTGCAAAAACAGGGGCGGCGCCTTTACGGCAGGCGGCTACGCCCGAATGAGGGCACTCCGGCACCTAAACCGCTGCTTACATTGTACTCCATCCCCCCGCGGGGGGCAACCGCACCACAGGCTTAATACTATATTATACGAGGAGGTTGCTGCCATGAAAACAATCGGATTGATCGGCGGAATGAGTTGGGAGAGCACGGTTACGTATTATCAGCTCGTCAACGAAACCGTCAAAAAAGAACTCGGTGGTCTGCACTCCGCAAAGTTGTTTCTTTATAGTGTTGACTTCTCGGAAATAGAGGAATGCCAAGAACATGGCCAGTGGGACGAAAGTGCGCAAATTCTCGCCGCTGCCGCAAAAAAACCTGGAGAAGGCCGGCGCTGATTTTATTGTGATCTGCACCAATACCATGCATAAAGTCGCCCCGGAAATTCAAAGACAGATCGGCATCCCCATCGTTCATATTGCCGACGCGACGGCGGACGCCCTGATAGCGGCAGGCGTTGACAAGGTGGCGCTGCTCGGAACAAAGTACACCATGACGCAGGACTTCTATAAGGAAAAGCTCATCGCAAGAGGCATATCTGTCATCATTCCGGATGAAGCGGACGTGGAACTTGTGAACAACGTCATTTATGACGAGCTCTGCCTTGGGGTTATTTCGGATATTTCACGGGCACAGTACAAGAAAATTATTGAAAAGATGGCGGCAAAGGGCGCAAAAGGCGTCATTTTGGGCTGCACCGAGATCGGACTATTAATTCATCAAGAGGACTCCGTCCTGCCGGTCTTCGACACCACGCAAATTCATGCGAAAAAGGCAGCCTTGCTTGCCATCGGCAAGTAATTTACATGCAAAAAAGCGGCATGACCCTATGGCCATGCCGCTTTTCTCATAAATCAAATCCTTATTTGTTGTCGTACTGGGGCTCCCGCTTTTCAAGAAAAGCCTTGGAGGCCTCGGTGAAGTCGTGATAGGGCTGATATTCGATCGTGCCGCGCAGGTTGGAGAAAAACTTCTCCTCAAGCTTGTTGTCTGCCGTGTTGCGCAATAAGTTCGCTTTCCAGACGAGTAGGGCCCGGCGGGCCAGCGGTGTGATTTCACTAGCGAGTGCATATGCCGCCGGCATCAGCTCTTCGGGGGGCACGACCTTGTGGATTCCGCCGTAGCGGGCAAGCTCCGACGCCATCAGGGGCGTTCCGGTCAGGGCCATGTAGTTGACCACCTTCTGCGGAACCAGCATGGACAAGAATCCGTCTCCGCCGACCACTCCGACCTTGATTTCAGCCAGCGAGAACTTGGCCTTCTCTGACGCGACCAGCATATCGAAGCAGGCGGCGAAGATGAGCCCGGCGCCGAAAGCCGCGCCGTTGATGGCGCCGATCGTCGGGTATTTGCAGTTTTTGACCGCCATGTACGCGTTGCGCAGTGTGTCAAAGTAGGGCACGCACTGCTCCCTGGTGGCGAACTCGCCGAACTCGCCCAGATCGTTTCCGGCCATAAAGCACTTGCCGGCACCGGTCATAACGACGACCTTAATGTCGTCCCTGGCCTCAAGCGCGTAAATGGTGTCCCGAATCTCGTTGTAGGCCTGCGAAAAGGTTGCGTTGACCGGCGGCCGGTCGTAAGTGATGGTGGCCACAAAATCTTTGACCTCGACTTTGCAAAATCCCATAGAAATTGCCCCTTTCGTTATATAAAATTATGTGAAAAACGACGTCACGTACAGTTTACACCTGCACAACTTACCGCGCAAGTAGCCCCTGTCAAAAAATCCGGTCGTGTGGGAAATCCCGCCGCATTTAACCCGCTTGACGGGCGACAGCATCCGTTATATAATGCAAATAATATAGCTGGGGGGGCCCTTTGTGGCTGAGATCGCGCATGCGAATACCCCATGAACCTGATTTGGGTAATGCCAACGAAGGGAAGCAGGATGACAAACACTTCCCCGCATGGGAAGTGTTTTATTTTTTTGGAGGTTATACTATGAAGGTCCACGAGCGGCTCTATGATTGCGCAAAGGACATCTGGGAGGGGTACTGCGTCCACCCATTTATCACGGAGCTTGGGGCGGGAACACTTGACCCCGCCAAGTTCCGGTACTATATGATTCAAGACTACTTGTATCTCTTTGACTATCTGAAGCTCTTTGCGCTGGGCATCGTCAAGGCAGGAGCCGACGAAGCGCTGATGCGCAGTTTCTCCGGGTCAATCTTTTGCATTCTGGATGAGGAGCTGTCCATTCACCGCGCGTACATGGCCGATATCGGCATCACCAAAGAGGAGCTTGAAGGCACCCCCATGGCGCTCGACAATGCTTCCTACACCGCCTACATGCTGGCGCAGGGTGAGATGGGCGGCACTCCCGAGATCATGGCCGCAATCCTGGCATGCGCCTGGAGCTATGGGGTCATCGCGAAGAGCGTTGTCGAGCGGTGGCCGGAAAGCATTGACCATCCTGTTTTCGGCAGGTGGGTCAAAGGCTACAGCTCCGATGAATACGAAAAGGGGAATCTGCGACTCTTTGCTTTGACAAATCGACTTTCTGACGGACTGCCCGAAAGCCGAATTCAAAAGCTCTGTGAGATCTTCCGCTACTGCAGCCGCTATGAGGCCATGTTCTGGGACATGGCCTATGAAATAAAAAATTGAGGTGTATATCATGTTCGGAGAATATTTAACGGCGACGAGAGAAAAAAAGCCCCTGGTCCACTGCATCACAAACTACGTCACGGTCAACGACTGCGCCAACATCCTGCTGGCCTGCGGCGGCTCCCCCATCATGGCCGACGACGCGGCCGAGGTTGAGGAGATTACCGCCATCTGCTCGGCCCTTGACATCAACATCGGCACCCTAAATGAGCGCACCGTCAAATCCATGTTGTTGGCGGGACGGCGAGCCAACCAGCTCGGCCATCCGGTGCTGCTCGACCCCGTAGGCGTGGGCGCCTCCCATCTGCGCACAAGGACCGCCTTTGACCTCATTGACGGCGTCAAGTTCACGGTCATCCGGGGCAACATCTCCGAGATCAAGACCGTTTACGCCGGCAGCGGCACCACAAAGGGCGTGGATGCCGACGTGGCCGACACCGTAACCGAGGACACACTGCCGCAGGCCGCCGCCTTTGCCAAGACGCTTGCCGCTCGTACCGGCGCCGTCATCGCCATCACCGGCGCCATTGACATTGTGGCGGATGACAAGAGAGCCTTTGCCATTCGCAACGGCCATCCGAGGATGTCTAGAATCACAGGCACCGGCTGCATGTTGTCGGCCGTCACCAGCGCTCTTGTCGCCGCAAACCCCGGCCATGCACTTGAGGCCGCTGCCGCCGCCGTCTGCATGATGGGCATCTGCGGCGAGCGGGCCGCAGCCACAGCCACAGGCACCGGCTCTTTCCGCGTCGCTTTGATCGACGCCATGAGCAATTTGGACGGCGCAGGCCTTGACGCTGCCGCCAAATGGGAGGAGATCAGATGAAGGTCGTACTCACCATCGCAGGCTCCGACTCCTCGGGCGGTGCCGGCATCCAGGCCGACATCAAGACCATCGCGGCCCACGGGCTGTATGCCGAGAGCGTCATCACGGCCTTGACGGCTCAGAACACCACCGGCGTCTACGGCATTTTGGAGGTGCCGCCGGAGTTTGTCGCAAATCAGCTGACCTGCGTATTTGAGGATATTCCGCCCCACGCCGTAAAAATCGGCATGGTTTCAAACATTGCCATCATGGAGGTCATTGCGGATGGCCTGAAAAAGTACAGCGCTAAAAATGTCGTTGTTGACCCTGTCATGGTCGCCACCTCGGGCAGCAAACTGATGGCAGACGGGGCAACGGCCGGCCTTTCGAAATACCTTTTCCCGCTTGCGACGGTCATCACTCCAAACCTACCTGAGGCTGAAGTACTCTCCGGTATGGAAGTTAAAAACCGCTCCGACATGCTCGAAGCGGCAACGCGAATCTATAGCTGCATCGGCACTGCGGTGCTGGTCAAGGGTGGCCATCTGGAAAGTTGCGCCGACGACCTGCTCTACGACGGCAATGCGGTCTGGTTTACAACCGACCGCGTCGATACCGTTAATACCCACGGCACCGGCTGCACACTCTCCTCCGCCATCGCAAGCAACCTGGCCACGGGGTGTGACCTTGTAACAGCGGTGCGCAGTGCCAAAGACTACATCACCGGCGCCTTGAAAGCGGGCCTCTCCCTCGGTAAGGGCTGTGGCCCGCTTGACCACGGCTGGCGGTGTCGGTAAGCCCGAACGCAGGTCGGCCGAGCAGGACATAGACGCCATACCCCATCGCCGCCCCCAGTGCGTTGAGCCACAGATCGTCGATGTCAGTCCACCGGTCGAGCGGAAGCTGGCAGACTTCGATGACAATGGAGACCGCAAGCCCCGAAAGCGCCGCCCGTTTAAAGGTCGCCCCCCGCCACAGCAGGCAGCCCAGTAGCCCCAGCGGCACGAAGATCAGGATATTGCCGATAAGGGCAATCGTCAGGTAGTCCCAGTTCCCGCGGCCCACTTCCCGCCAGGTATCAAAGAAAATCCGCCCGGGGATGAGGCTTATCGTGCCCCGCAGCACAAAAAATGGCGTCGGCAGCACATTCGGGATGACGGTCACTCTGGCAAGGCCCGCCAGATAGGCTGTAAGCAGGCAAAAGAGCGTCTCGTGCCGCAGGTTGGTGTTGATATGCCGGGCGAGCAGAAATCGAAACAGGGCTGTTACAGGCACTGCCGCGAGCATCCAGGGGAGCATTTCTTTTAAAAAAACAATCATCATTCACCTATTATTAAACATATGTAATTTTCTCTGACAAGTGAGACAGGATGATTATATCACAGATGCCAGACGTGAAAAAGCGGTTCGGATGATGGGCAAGGCAAATATTAGCAGTCGGCTTAAGAAATTAAGCCGACTGCTATTGTTTGTATGACCATCCCGCTTCCCTGCGACTTCAAATATGCCGCAATCAGGCTCTTCTGTAGGCTGCACAAAAAAAGGTTGTATTTTGGACGAATTTAGATAATTGTAAATACTTTATACCGTCTCCTCTGAAGGTCTTTCCTGTCGGCCGACGGGTCTCGTTGACAAAAAGTTCATTTTTGGTCCCTTGACAAACATATGTTCACGAGTATTATTAGTTAGTGAAACTAATGAAATTTACAGGGGTGCGAAATATGAATGATTTTGAAAAAAACCTAAACATCATTCTGGTGGACACGTTCAATACCATTCTGAAGTATGAAGAGAGTGCCCTGAAGAGAATTGCATCCATACCAATAACGGTTGCGGAGGCACACATGCTCGAAGCAATTGAAAAAAACGGCGGAGTGACGAACATCAGCGACCTTGCCGCCCGGCTGGGCATCACCATGCCGACGACAACAGTGGCTGTCAAAAAGCTTGAGAAAAAGGGGTTCGTCACAAAGACGCCCTCCTCCAGTGATGGGAGAAGCTCCGTCGTCTCGCTGACGGACCTTGGGAAAAAAGTCGACAGGGCGCACAGGATGTTTCATTTAAAGATGGTCAAGTCTATCAGCCGGGAATTCGACGAGAGTCAGCAGGAGGTCCTGCTGGCTGCCATTGAGAAGCTCAATGTTTTTTTTAAGGAAAAGGCGGGAATGTAATGGGACTTAAAATTATATCAACAGGATCGTGTGTTCCGGAAAAATCGGTTACAAACGAGGAGCTTTCCGGACTGCTTGACACGAGTGACGAATGGATTGTCTCACGCACAGGCATAAAAAGCCGGTTTATATCAACCGGCGAGACGCTGACCGACCTCGCGGTGCAGGCCGCGGGCATTGCGCTCACCCGTGCGGGTATGACCATTGCCGACATGGACTACATCATCTGCGCGACCATGGGCGGGGACTATCAATTCCCATCGTTAGCCTGCTGTGTCGGCGAGCGCATGGAGGCCACCTGTCCGGCCTTTGACGTAAACGCGGCCTGTTCGGGGTTTATCTACGCGCTCGACGTCGCTGACGGCTACTTCTTGCGGGGACGTGCCAAAAACATCCTGCTCATCTGCGCCGAGATGATGTCGAAACTGGTCGATTGGGGCGACCGAACGTCCTGCGTGCTCTTTGCCGACGGTGCCGGTGCCTGCGTGCTTACTGAGGGGAACGCGCTCAAATACCTGCACCTGACGGCCTCCGGAAACGTGAAGGCCCTAAATTGTCCGGCCGGCACCGGCAACAACCCGTTTCGGGAGAACCTTGCGTCAGGCTTCACGCACATGGAGGGACAGGATGTCTATAAGTTCGCTGTTTCGGTCGCCGAAGAGGAGACTGAAAAGGCGCTTGGCGCGCTAGGCATGACGCTTAGCGAGATCGACTATTTCCTGCTGCATCAGGCCAATAAGCGGATCATCGACACAGTCAGAACCCGCATGAAGCAGCCGGAGGAAAAATTCCCGATCAACATCGATCGGTATGGCAACACCTCAGCGGCCACGCTGCCGCTGCTCCTGAACGAAATGCTCGAGGCGGGTAAAATCCATAAGGGAACAAAGTTGCTGCTCTCGGCATTTGGCGCCGGACTTACTTCCGGCACTTGCGTGATGATATGGGAATAACCCATTCATATAATTAAATTTTTGGAGGAATACACCGTGCTTGAACAAATTGCAGCTGTCATAAAGGAATTCAAATCTGATCCGGACCTTGTCATCATCGAAACCACCACATTTGCCGAGCTTAAACTTGACTCTCTGGAAATCGTCGAGCTCGTCATGAATTTGGAGGAGAAACTCAGCGTTTCTATTGAAGTTGGACCGGAAATCAAATCGGTCGGTGATCTGATAAAAAGTATCGAAAACGCAAAATAAGAGGTGTCTCGTGGTAAATTCGCCTATATGTGAGCTTCTGGGAATAGAGTATCCGATTTTTCAGGGCGGAATGGCATGGGTCGCCGACGCCAACCTTGCTGCCGCCGTATCCGAAGCCGGCGGGCTTGGAATTATCGCTGCCGGAAACGCCCCTGCCAATTGGGTTCGGGAACAAATTCACAAGGCAAAGTCACTCACACATAAGCCCTTTGGTGTGAATGTCATGCTGCTAAGCCCCTTTGCCGCCGACGTTGCGGAGGTAGTTGCCGAGGAAAAAGTGGCTGTGGTGACAACGGGTGCCGGAAATCCGACAAGTTACATTAAGAAGTGGCGCGAAGCCGGCATTAAAGTTATTCCGGTTGTTCCATCCTGCGGGGTTGCAAAACTGGTAGAGCGCGCAGGGGCGGCGGCCGTCATTGCGGAAGGCGGCGAGTCGGGTGGACACATCGGCGAAACCACCACCATGGCTCTCCTGCCGCAGGTCGCGGATGCCGTCGGCATTCCGGTCATTGCTGCGGGCGGCATCGGCGACGGCAGAGGCGTTGCCGCCGCTTTCATGCTGGGGGCAAAGGGCGTCCAGGTCGGAACCCGTTTTCTCTCGGCCAAGGAGTGCAACATCCATCAAAACTACAAGGACATGGTGCTGAGGGCCAAAGACATCGACACAATCGTCACAGGTAAACGGCTGGGCCATCCTGCCCGCTCACTGAAAACCACCCTATCAAGGGCGTTCTTAGCAAAAGAGTACGACAGCAGCATCTCAAACGAAGAATTGGAGAAGTTCGGTGTCGGGGCCCTGCGGCTCGCGGTGGTTGATGGAGACGAAAAAAACGGCTGTTTCATGGCAGGACAGATCGCAGGTCTTGTCAGAAAAGAGCAAACCTGTAAAGAAATTATTGAAGAGATGTTCGGGGAAGCCGAAATGCTCCTTTGCGGTGCGGCAAAATGGGTAAGATAGCCTTCGTTTTTGCCGGTCAGGGTGCGCAGCAGGTCGGCATGGGCCGGGATCTGTACGAGACATATCCTACCGCAAGAGCCGTGATGAACCTTTTACCTCAGAGCCTGCTCCAAATTATGTTCGACGGCCCCCCAGAAGCGCTGAGCATGACCATAAACACCCAGCCCTGCCTTTTTGCATTGGATCTGGCTTGCGCAAAACTGCTGAGCGAAAACGGCGTCTATCCCGATGCCATCGCCGGATTTTCCTTGGGTGAAATCCCGGCCCTTGCCTACAGCGGGATCATGACCGAGCAAGAGGCGTTTGATTTTGTATGTCTTCGTGCTAAGGCGATGCAAGCCTGCGGGGAGAAAAATAAAGGGGTCATGTTTGCGGTCTTAAAACTTCCGGTAGCCGATGTCGAATTGGTCTGCAATAGCCTTCATAACACGTATCCGGTCAACTACAACTGTCCGGGGCAAACCGTTGTGGCCTGTGGCGAGGAGGGCGCCGATGCACTTGTCGCGGCAATCCTGGCAGCCGGCGGCAGGGCGATGCCGCTTGCAGTCAGCGGCGCTTTTCACAGCCCGTTTATGGAGGAGGCTGGCGCGAAAATCGAAGCCTATCTCTCGGATAAAGAATTCGGCGAAATGAACGTGCCCCTCTATTCAAATGTGACAGCCCTTGTTTACGGCGATCCTAAAATGCTGCCGGCCCTGCAGGTAAAAAGCCCCGTCCTGTGGCAGAAGACCGTTGAAAACATGATTACAGCGGGAGTAGACACCTTCATCGAGGTAGGCCCCGGTAAAACCCTCTCAGGACTGATTAAAAAGATCAGCGGGTCGGTCAAGACCCTGAATGTCTGCGACCTTGCCTCGCTTGAAAACACGCTATCGGAGGTGCGAAATGCTTAAAGGGAAAACCGCAGTGATCACAGGCGCCTCCAGAGGCATCGGGAAAGTCATTGCACTGAAATTTGCCGAGAACGGAGCCGATGTCGCCATTTTGTATGGCGGAAGCGAGCAGGCGGCACAAGAAGTCGCTCGCACCGCCGAGAAGTTCGGTGTAAAGGCGATCCCCTATCAGTGTGATGTCTCGGATTTCGAAAAGGCGAAAGCCGTCTGCGAACAGATCTTTTCGGACTTCGGAAAAGTCGATATTCTTGTCAACAACGCGGGAATTACAAAAGACGCATCGCTTTTGCAAATGAAAGAGGACGACTTTGATCGGGTGATCGCGGTCAACCTCAAGGGTGCTTTCAATTTTTTAAAATTCTTATCGAGACATATCATGAAATCACCCGCCGGCAGAATTATCAATATTTCCTCGGTCAGCGGGCTTATGGGCAATGCGGGCCAAGCAAATTATTCGGCTGCGAAGGCGGGCCTGATCGGCCTGACCAAAACGGCCGCAAAGGAACTTGCCGGCAGAAATGTCACCTGCAACGCCATTGCACCGGGTTTTATAGAAACCGATATGACGGCAGATTTACCACAGGCCGTGAAAGAGCGCCTTATGACGGCAATTCCACTCAAGCGGATGGGCGCAGCTGAAGATGTCGCATCATTGGCGCTGTTTTTGGCATCAAACCAGGCGGCCTACATCACCGGAGAAGTGATCCGGGTTGACGGCGGCATTTGCATGTAGGAGTGTGTTATGAAACGAGTAGTTGTAACAGGGCTGGGGTGCATCACCCCGATCGGAAATGATGTCGTGAGCTTCTGGGACAGTCTTATTAACGGCCGGCATGGATTTGCGCCGATCACAAGGTTTGACACCAGTGATATGAAGGTAAAAATTGCCGCCGAGGTCAAAAACTTTTCTCCCGAGGCCTATATCGAAAAAGGTGAAATCCGCAAAACCGATTTATACGCTCAGTATGCGATTGCCGCTGCAGTACAGGCAGTAGAAGATAGCGGCATCGTTGGCACCATTCCCCCGGATCGACTTGGCGTGTATATCGGTTCGGGCATCGGCGGAATTGCAACCCTCCTTGTCGAAGCCGAAAAGCTATTGACAAAAGGCCCGTCCAGAATTTCCCCGTTCTTAATCCCGATGATGATCGGAAATATGGCGTCGGCTTTGGTTGCCATCAAATTTCAGGCAAAGGGTCCGAACCTTCCGGTGGTAACCGCTTGTGCCACCTCAACCCATGCGATCGGAGAAGCCTTTCGCGCCATCAAGCATGGATATGCCGACGCCATCATTGCCGGCGGCAGCGATGCGTCTATCAACAGGCTGTCAGTAGCCGGATTTACAAACTGCATGGCGCTGTCGGACAGCAGCGACCCGGATAACAGCTCCACCCCCTTTGACAGGCGCCGTAGCGGGTTTGTGATGGGCGAAGGTTCCGGCATCATCGTGCTCGAGGAATATGAACATGCAAAGGCAAGAGGTGCCGACATTTATTGTGAAATCAGCGGATATGGCAACACCTGTGATGCATATCATATCACGGCTCCCGACCCGCTGGCTGAGGGCGGTGCAAGGATGATATCGCTCGCATTCGAGGAGAGCGGTCTTGTCCCTGATGAAAAACTGTACGTCAATCCACACGGCACATCCACCCCTTTGAACGACAAAACCGAAACCATGGCCATCAAGAAAGCTTTGGGAGAGCTGGCCTATAAAATCCCGATCAGCGCAACCAAGGCCATGACGGGGCATACCCTGGGTGCTGCGGGCGGTATTGAGGCCATCGTGGCAATCAAAGTACTTGAAACGGGGCTTGTGCCGCCGACCATCGGCTATAAGGAATTTGACCCGGATTGCGATCTCGACTATGTCCCGAATACGATGCGAAAGTGTGATCTTGACAAAGCCATGTCACTTTCTCTGGGGTTCGGTGGCCACAATGCAGGCATTCTATTCAACAGAATATGAGGTACGGCATGGATATTGAAAAGATCCGGGCACTGGCGGACATCGTAAAGAACTTTGGGCTGTCAAGGCTAGAAATCAGCGAGGGCGACACAAAAATCTTTATTGAAAAAGCTCCTTTAGGCGAGACACCTGTTTCGAAAAATGCCGATGAGAGCAAGCAGACGCCTCCGGCTACGGCCGACTACGGTAAAACCCTCGACTTTAACAGAATTACCGAAGTGCGCTCGCCGATCGTCGGCGTGTTTTATGCCGCCCCTTCTCCCGACACCGACCCGTATGTGACCATAGGCAGCAAGGTCAAAAAGGGCGATGTACTCTGCATCATTGAGGCCATGAAGCTCATGAACGAAATCACTGCCGAATGTGACGGTGAAATCGTGGACATCTGCCTGAAAAACGGCGACCTTGCGGAGTTTGAGCAAGTGCTCTTCAAAATATTTTAGGGGGTGTGCCAAAGATGAATCGAGAAGAGATTAAAAAGATTCTCCCCCACCGTGAGCCGATGCTCTTAATTGACGAGGTCTCGCTTGAAGACGGCGTTGCCATCGGCATATACACCGTTCGCGGCGACGAATTTTTCCTGCAGGGGCACTTTCCCGGCAACCCCGTCGTTCCGGGCGTCATCTTGTGTGAGATGATGGCACAGTCGGCCTGCATTCTGATAGAAGCGGGGAAAAGCTTCACACCCTATTACACCGGTATGAACAATGTGAGATTCAAGCGCAAGGTCTTGCCGGGTGACACTGTTGAGTTCAAAAGCGAGATCATCCGGGTGAAGGAGCCTTTTTACTTCATCAAAAGCGAAGGTTTTGTGAACGGAAAGCTGTCTGTTTGCGGCGAATTATCTTTTGCCGCAATCAGGGGAGAGTAGAGTATGTTTTCAAAGATATTAGTTGCGAACAGGGGCGAAATTGCTGTTCGAATTATACGCGCCTGCAAGGAAATGGGCACCGCCACCGTCGGCGTCTTTTCAAACGCAGACAAAGAGGCTCTGCACGTCAGCCTTGCCGACGAAAGCTATTGCATCGGCGGCCCCATGGCCGCGGACAGCTATCTGAGCATGAAAGCCATCATCTCGGTCGCCCTTGCGACAAAAGCGCAGGCCATTCACCCGGGTTACGGTTTTCTATCCGAGAGTGCCGCTTTTGCGAAACTGTGCGAAGATAACGGCATCGTGTTTATCGGCCCTCCGGCCGATGTCATCGCGAAAATGGGCGACAAAGACATGGCGAGGAAGGCCATGCAAGCAGCCGGCGTTCCGGTCATCCCTGGGAGCGATATCGCGGGGAGTCTCAAGGCAGCCCTAAGCGAAGCAGAAAGGATCGGCTACCCGCTGCTCATCAAGGCCCGCAGCGGCGGCGGCGGACGGGGCATTCGTCTCGTTAACACTCCTGACGAGTTCGAAAAACACTATCAAACCGCCACTGCCGAGGCGCAAAGCGCCTTCGGGGACGGTGCCGTCTATTTGGAGAAATACTTACGGGCTGTCAAACACATCGAAATGCAGGTTTTGGCGGATAACCACGGCAATGTGGTCTGCCTTGGCGAGCGGGACTGCTCGATGCAGCGAAAAAAGCAAAAGTTAATTGAAGAAACCCCGGCCGTGACCTTGTCGGGCAATACCCGAAAAGCGATGGCCGAGGTCGCAATGAAGGCCTGCCGAGCGGTGGGATACAGGGGTGCCGGCACCTTTGAGTTTCTTTGCGACGAGGACAGCAACTTCTACTTCATGGAGATGAATACCCGCCTGCAGGTGGAACATCCCATCACTGAGATGGTAACGGGAATCGACCTAGTCAAATGGCAGGTTCGAATTGCGGCAGGGGCTCCTCTCCCCTTTCGTCAGGAGGAGATTGTCCCGGAGGGGCATTCCATCGAATGCCGAATCAACGCCGAAAACCCCCGGCAAAACTTCAGACCGTCCTGCGGGGAAATCCGGATGCTGCACGTTCCGGGCGGTCCTTGGGTTCGGTTTGATACGGCAATTTACCAGGGGTACAGAGTCTCGCCCTTTTATGACTCCCTCATCGGAAAGCTAATCGTATATGCCAAAACCAGAGATGAGGCCATCCGCAAAATGAAGGCGGCGCTCTGTGAGCTGATTGTAGAGGGCATCGAGCACGACGCCGACTATGTGTCGGAAGTCCTGTCGGCCGAGGCCTTTGAAGACGGGCGTTATACCACTGATTTCCTGGAGGCATCAAATAATGTTATTTAAAAAGCCGAAAAACCTCTTGGAAGGGCATCTGAAGCTGCAGAAGACGGTTGCCACAGGTGTGACGGAACTTACGGTCACCTGTCCCGTGTGCAAGAAGGTTCTTGGCAGCGGCGAGCTTTCGGAAAACCAGAACATTTGCCCCTATTGCAGGCACCATTTCAGAATTAATGCCAGACAGCGACTGCATCTGATCTGCGACGAAGGCAGCTTTGCCGAGGCTGATAAAGACATCACGTCGATTAATTCCCTGCAATTTCCGGAATACGACAGCAAGCTGAAAAACGCCGCGCTTGAGAGTGCCGAAAAAGAGGGCGTCGTCTGCGGCACCTGTAAAATCGGCGGGTACAAAGCCGCCATTTTCGTGATGGAGCCCTACTTCATGATGGGAAGCATGGGCAGCGCTGTCGGGGAAAAAATCACCCGGCTCTTTGAGCGGGCGACAAAGCAAAGCCTGCCGGTTGTGGGCTTCACCGTTTCGGGCGGTGCCAGAATGCAGGAGGGCGTCATTTCTCTGATGCAGATGGCAAAGGTGACAGGTGCCGTGAAATATCACAGCGACGCCGGAAATCTGTTTGTGTGCGTCCTGACGGACCCCACGACAGGAGGGGTCACGGCCTCTTTTGCGATGGAGGGGGATATCAACGTTGCGGAGCCGGGTGCTTTGATCGGGTTTGCCGGCCCTCGCGTCATTGAACAGACTATCCGAAAGAAACTTCCCGCCGGCTTTCAGACGGCAGAATTTTTGCTCGATAAGGGTTTTTTGGATGACATTGTCGACCGCAAGCACCAAAAGGTCTATCTCACCAAGCTGTTGAAACTTCACGACAAGGGGGGCAGCCGATGACCGCTTATGAAAAGGTGTTGAAAGCGCGGGCAAAGGGCCGTTTCACCTCGGTTGATTTTGTCAATGCCATTTTTACGGACTTCACCGAGATGCACGGAGACCGCAGGTTTGGGGACGACAAAGCGATCATGGCTGGCTTCGCAATGCTGGGAGAAATTCCTGTCACGGTCATTGCAATCGAAAAAGGACGGGATGTCAAGGACAAGGCACGTCGAAATTTCGGCAGCGCACACCCGGAAGGGTATCGCAAAGCGCTCAGGCAGATGAAGCTCGCCGAAAAATTCCACCGCCCCGTCATTTGCTTCATCGACACATCCGGCGCATATCCCGGAATCGAAGCCGAAGAGCGTGGGCAGGCGCAGGCCATCGCCGAAAACCTCTACGAGATGATAACATTGAAAACACCCATCATTTCAATCATCATCGGCGAGGGTGGAAGCGGGGGCGCCTTGGCGCTTGCGGTTTCCGATGAGATATGGATGCTGGAGAACTCGATTTTTTCGGTCATTTCTCCGGAGGGATGTGCCAGTATCCTATGGAAGGACAGCAGCAAGGTCAAAGAAGCAAGCCAGTGTCTGAAACTGACTGGCGAAGACCTGGAAAAGCTCGGCCTTATTGAAAAAATCATCCCGGAAAACAGAGTTATGTTCAAAAGCATAAAAAGCGATTTGCTTGCGGTTATAAGAATAAACTTAGCCCTCGGTACAGATGAGCTTCTCGGCAATCGATATCGTCGTTACAGAAGGGTTGGGATTTACAATGGTTAAAATCACAACTGACTCGACGGTTTGCATGACAAAGCGAGACGCCGATGAAATCGGAATTGAAATCGTACCCGTCACTTACATCGTTGACGGTAAGCTGTTTTACGAAGGTTATTCCGATGAGAACGGAGACTTTGAGGCGCTGTTTAAATCAGACAAAGAACTGACAACCTCTCAGCCAAGCCCGGCTGCTTTCCAAAGTGTGTTTGAAAAAGAACTGGCTCAAGGAAATGAGATGCTGTGCCTTACTCTCTCTTCTCGCCTCAGCGGCACCTACAGTGCTGCTTATATGGCGGCCACGCAGATCGAAAGCAACCGCGTCTTAGTTTACGACAGCCTACTCTCGGCCGGGGGACTATATCTGCTCGTTTTGGAGGCGGTCAAACTGGCGCAGAGCGGTCTGGGGCTTGCCGATATCGCAAAAGAGTTGGATATCCTTCGTGAGAAAATAACCATCGTCTTCACGCTTGACGATATGACGCAACTGCGAAAGAGCGGCAGGATCGGATTTGTGCGCATGAACGTGGGGACGTATTTGAATATCATGCCGATTTTGCGGTGCAAAGACGGCGTTATCGTGGCCGATGGTGCTGCTCGCGGCAAAAATAACGCAGTAAAAAAACTTACGGAACTCGTGCCGTTCGGCGCAAAGGATATTATCGTGAACTACATTTCCCCAAATCAGGTTTGCACCGAACTTTACAATGCACTATCGATAAAATGCCCCAACATCACGGTCAAGCTCCACAGAATGGGGCCCGCTTTGGGCATTCACTTGGGACCGAGTGGGGTCGCGGTTTCCTTTATTCTCTGATATAGTCGTCGATCGGGCCAAACGATCACATCTCGAGTACCCCGCCATAGTAAACAGAGAAATCCCCTTGTCGATTTGACACGGGGATTTTCATCTGTAGGGGGTTTACCGGATATTGACTTTTTGGGTGTCTGCCTGCGTATTTGTCTTCTTTGGGCAGCGGACCCTCAAAATGCCGCTCGCCATTTCCGCCGTAACCTCATTCTCCAGAATGTTATCGAGCGTAAAACTGCGACTGAAAGCGCCGGCGTGGCGTTCCCTTTGAATATAGTTCCCTTCTTTGTCCTTTTGTTCAGCATTTTCGTCATAGTGGGCCGAGATGGTCAGCGAATTGTCGTCGGCGTTGATGTCGATATCCTTCCTATCAAGGCCGGGCATTTCGGCCTCAACGATATAGGCGTCCTCTGTATCCCGGAGGTCCACCCTAAAGCCGCTGAAAGGATTTTCGCCCCATACGCGATCGTCATATTTGTCTATATCCGGAAGGGGGCCGCTGAAGTAACTCCCTACGTCGCCGTTGATAACAAAGCCGAGTTCATTTGAGTCTTTATTCATGAAATAGTACCTCCGATGCTGTTTTGATTATTTTATGTGGGATGATACCGCTTATGCGCCGCCTTTTTTGTGTCATTTTACACCAGCATAAGTAAACTCTGATTGTACGCACTTTGCATGAAGTAATTTTATGCTCACCCTGCAGCCGCAAAAGTTACAGGGTTTCATGCGTTTTGCGAAGGTTATACGTGACTTATTGTGAACTCATATAGCTTGCCGACGAAATATTGGTAGAAATATCTGATTTCTACTTGCTTGCACAATTATTCTATTTTTGGGGAGGATGCACAACATGAAGGCGTCAAAGTGAATCGGATATAAAGCTTTGGCACTGGGAACCTCCTTTAGCAGCACATGGATAGTCAGTTCAGCATTCATGATTTCTCCTTCCCACTCTATACACGCTTATATTCAAATCCTTTTCTCACATACTAGGGATTATGATGTGCCTAGAACTTAGTTTTGTGTTTTTACTTGGCGGTGGAACCTATGCGGCCCTCGAGATACTATGGCGCAGACGCACTCACTGGACTATGTTCCTCACGGGCGGATTGTGCTTTACGTTGCTCTACGCATTGGCTACACACACCTCATTTCCCATGCTCGTCCTATGCGCACTGGGGGCGCTAATCATAACAACAGTGGAATTCCTCGTGGGATGCGTGATAAACTTAGCCTTGGGCTGGAATGTATGGGACTACTCCCACACCCGCTTTAATGTCCTGGGGCAGGTCTGCCCGTTCTTCACGGGGGTGTGGTTTGCGCTGAGCTGGCCCGCTCTCCTTCTTGCCAAGGTAATCCACTCGGGCATTTTTATCCAGCTGAGATAACACTATTTAATTGCTGGCGCCCCTTTTGTTCCGCAAATCGATGGTGTACCCATTGTGGAAGTCGCCAATCAACTCGACCACTTCAGATCCAGCACCACCACAAATATCTACGGGCATATAATCGCCTCTGCCCGAGCCAAAGCGCTCACCACTTTTGACCGCTCTATTGATTTAATTGCGCCCACCCCGAAGTCGGCAAACCGCGCCGTATCGGATGCGTCGCCTGCTCATCGCGCGAAATGATCGACGGCCCACTGGGGTCGGTATACGTCGTAAA
>CAXXUP010000004.1:0-170000 GCA_963662765.2 Oscillospiraceae bacterium | reverse complement strand
GCCGCCTTCGCCACTGGTGTTCCTCCTAATATCTACGCATTTCACCGCTACACTAGGAATTCCGCTTACCTCTTCACCACTCAAGATTCACAGTTTCAAACGCAGGCTATCGGTTGAGCCGATAGTTTTCACGTCTGACTTGCAAACCCGCCTACGCACCCTTTACACCCAGTAATTCCGGACAACGCTCGCCACCTACGTATTACCGCGGCTGCTGGCACGTAGTTAGCCGTGGCTTCCTCCTGCGGTACCGTCATTATTCGTCCCGCAAGACAAAAGTTTACAATCCGAAGACCTTCTTCCTTCACGCGGCGTTGCTGCATCAGGGTTTCCCCCATTGTGCAATATCCCCCACTGCTGCCTCCCGTAGGAGTCTGGGCCGTATCTCAGTCCCAATGTGGCCGTTCAACCTCTCAGTCCGGCTACCAATCGTCGACTTGGTGGGCCATTACCCCGCCAACTATCTAATTGGACGCGAGCTCATCTTACAGCGATAAAATCTTTGATACTCCGGGGATGTCCCCAGTGCATATCATGCGGTATTAGCAGCCGTTTCCAGCTGTTATCCCCCTCTGTAAGGCAGATTGCTCACGCGTTACTCACCCGTCCGCCACTGAGCTATACTCAACACACGACGTCCTCTTTCGAGGCCGCCCTGTGTCAAGTATAACTCCGTTCGACTTGCATGTGTTAGGCACGCCGCCAGCGTTCGTCCTGAGCCAGGATCAAACTCTCTATTATATAATAGTTCGTTTGTTTCGTAGCTCTAAAAATTTTGTCCAGAGTTTCTTTAAACTCGAAATTTCCAAGGGCTTTTAGTATGCTTTAGTGCTGTTTAATTTTCAAGGTCCAGCGCACCACTGCTCGGCGGTGCTTATATAGGATACTATACTGTGCTGCGCTTTGTCAAGCCTTTTTCTGACCTATTTTTCTCATTATTTTTGCTTTTGTGGACAGGTTTGCGCTTGTCCACAAGACAATCGTTAAACTGCTGAAAAAAGGTCAGCGCGTTTGTGCAACCTTGGCGGCCATTAAAATCCCAATTCGCTCACGCACTGCTGCGAGCGCTTTGGGGGCATCGTCGATGCCGACCACCGACTGTTCGAGCGGACACATACCGTCGCCTGTCCGGTTCATTATAATCGGCACAAGCTGCGACCAGGAGTATTCTACCCCGTGACTGTTCAAATAATCGGCGGCAACTTGGCTCATAACCTCACCGTGGACCGTTTTCGCGCCGCCCACCACCAGGATGACCGCAGCGGCCTTTCCGATGACAGTGTCGGCAACAGAGGAATGATTCAGGTCGGCAGGCCTTTCGTCCAAGACGGCTAGTAGCGGCTTGACCCCGATCCCCCCGGCTGCGTAAAGCAGACGGCCACCCCGTACAACCGCACAGGTGCTGCCATGTGTGAGCGCTTCGCGGGCTAGTTCGATGTCGGTCATGGTCACCATCCTCAAATTGAACAAAGAGCAGTATACTCCTAACTTTTCCGCAATGCAAGCCCCAAAATAAAACAGAGGCCCGTGACCGGGCCTCTGTCCCGTTCTTGTCGGATGTTACGGCAGGATTTCTTCTTTGCGGCGCAGGGTTGCCCTGGCCTTTTCCATGCCAAGCCTTGTCGGCATGGCCGACTGGGCGCCAAATCCCGTTGTCGAGACGGCGGCCAAGAGGTTTGCAAAGTCTATGGCCGGCTCAAAGTCGACTCCGCAGGACGTGGCATAGGCAAAGGCTCCGTTAAAGGAGTCCCCAGCCGCGGTGGTGTCCACTACCTCGACTTCGTAGGTGGGGTAGTTCTTCATGACCCCCTCCCGGTAGACGTAGACGCCGTCGGGGCCGGCCTTGTTGATGACAACCCCCACCCCCATGTCGCACAGTGCCTTGCAGGCTCGAAGCCGCTCATCCCAGCTTGTGGGCTTAATGCCGGTGATCTGTTCAAGCTCGGTCTCGTTGGGAGTGATGATGTCGACGCACGCCAAAAGCTCCGCCGGAAGCGGGGCTGCCGGCGCCGGGTCGAGAATGACGGTCATGCCTAGGTCACGGCAGTACTTTGCGGCATAGACATTGGTTGGCATCGGGATCTCGAGCTGAAGGAGCGCGATGTTGCAAAGGTTAAGCAGCGCCTTGGAAGCGTCGAGATAGGCCTCGTCGACCAGAGCGTTCGCACCGGCATCGATGATGATGGCGTTTTGGCCGCTGTCGGCCACCTGAATGATGGCGGTCCCGGTCGAGATATCCTTCTCGGCCCGAACGGCATCGCAAAATACCCCTTGAGCGCACAGACCGTTGCGAATTTTCTCGGCGAAGGGATCGTTGCCGATCTTGCCGAACATGAAGACGGTGCCGGCCAGATTGCCGGCGGCGGCGGCCTGATTGGCACCCTTCCCGCCGTTAAACATCTTAAAGCCTCTGCCCCGCATGGTCTCCCCGGGGGCGACAAATCGCTCGACCCGGATGCTCATGTCGGCGTTGATGCTGCCGATGCAGGCGATCTTTTTCTTGGTCGATCCATTGCGCCATATGGTTGAGAGGTCCTCAATAACCTTAGACATGGCAATTCGCACCTCCGTGTGTGATTTCACAATAGCGGAGCTTACGCCCCGATATAGATGAATTGTACCGCTATTTTGCCGTTAAGTCAATTGATAGATGTCGGCCGTAAAGGGTCGCAGCGGCGAGAACGTTAGGCCTGTCGCCCGGATGTTGACCGCCACCTCCCGCTCTCCCTGATAGAGCACCGCAAAGGGCGGGTCGGTGGCAAGCTCTTGCCACAGTCTGGAACAGACCGTCTTGCGTTGCTCAATGGTGCCGGCTTCAATCTCAGCCAGCAGCATATCCGCCATGCTGTTCGAATAACTAAATAGGTTGTATTCCCCGTCCGTGGCGACAAGTGCCGCGGGATTTGCGGATGGGGTGACACCAATACCCATAAACCAAAGCTGGCAGCCTTGAAGCTCGACCTTGCGCAGCAGGCTGCCATAGTCGAGCCGTTCAAGCTTCAAGGTTATGCCGGCGGCGGCAAGTGCCTCTTTCAGCTGCTCACCCAGCGCCTGCGAGGCTTGATTGCCCTCTGTCACGGTGTAGGTCAGCGTTAGATTTTTGTAGCCGGCCCCCGTCAAAAGGGCTGCGGCCGCCGCCGGGTCATAGGTTGCGGCGGTCTCGCCGCCGTAAGCCCAAGAGCCGGCAAAAACCGGCACGTCAAGAGGCTGTCCAAGGCCGGAAAGCGTCGCATTGATCAGCGCCTGCCGGTCGACGCACAGTGCGATTGCTTGGCGTACAACGGGGTCCGCAAGCGTGCTGTCGGCGGTGTTAAAGCCGAGCAGGCCGATGCTGTCGGTCTCCACCGTACGGTTTTCAATGTAGGGGGCTTCTTCGGCTAAGCCTGTCAGGCAGACGTCTGCCTCGCCGGACTTCATGAGAGCGGCACCGTCATCTGTGACGAGAAACGTCACGGTCTCATATCCGGGCTTTCCGGCGTAGTAGTCATCGCAGCGGGTCAGCGTCATACGTTCCATTGTATATGTACCAAGCGTATACTGACCGCAGCCCATCGGCCGCGGGGACTGGAGCCGCACATAGTCGAGCTGTCCCTGTGTGTAGCCCTTGCCGTAATAAGCACGGGACAGCGGCGGGGCACCGAGGTCGAAGACGGCCGAGGCTCTTGGAGCTTTAAGTGTCGCCGTGATGGTGCGGTCATCCTTCACCTGCACCGAAGCAAGGTCCGACAGGTCGCAGACCCCGTCGTAATCGGGGTCTCGGATGACATCCCATGTGAAGGCGACATCGTCCGTTGTGACGGAAGTCCCGTCTGAAAAGACGGCGTTTTTTTGAATGGTGAACGTATAGGTCAACCCGTCGGCAGACAGCGTGTAGTCGGCAAGGCAGGCCGTGGGTGTCCCATCGGCGGCAGACTCGACCAGGGGGTCGAAAATGAGCCGTGTGACGGCGGCGTCGGTCTCACTTTGCGGCCATAGCGGGTTGAGACTTCCCTCATAGCTGCCGCAGACGATGAGAAAATCTTTTTTTCGGGAAGTGGCCGGGTTTGAGACCCCCGGCGTGTTATTTGCCATGGCCGGCACAAATCTGTCCCCCATGACGCCGCCCACAATTGCGAACAGAGCGACGCAGAGTGCCACTGCCGTGATGAACGTCAGTACCTTTTTCAACAAAAGAACCCTCCGGTTTACATAATCCTTTTTAATTATACTAGTCGCGTTGCAGCGTGTCAATGTTGCCATCCTTCCAAATAACGTGATATAATGTTATAATATGGTATGGTACCAGAGTATCAGGAGGAGTGGTCAAATGCAATACAGAAAAATGGGCAAAACCGGAGTTGAAGTCTCTTCGCTTGGCTTTGGCTGCATGCGGCTGCCGGTGCACGGCGGGGTCACGGAAAATATTGACGAGGAGCAGACGGCGGCGCTGTTCCGCGAGGCATACGACCTCGGCGTCAACTATTGGGACACCGCCTACCCCTACCACGGCGGCAAGAGCGAGGAGGCCGTCGGTCGGGTGTTGAAAAAACTCGGTATCCGAAACCGCATTTTTCTCGCCACAAAGCTGCCGACCTGGCTTGTGGAGGGTAAGGACGACCTGCCGCGGCTCTTGGATGAGCAGCTAAAAAGGCTCGGCACGGACCACATTGATTTCTACCTGATGCACAACCCCGACCACGAACGGTGGCCCACGCTGTGCAACGCCGGCATGGCGCAGTTTATCGACAAAGCGAAAGCCGACGGCAAGATCCGGTTTGCGGGATTTTCTTTGCACGACAATATCCATCACTTTACAAAGGTGCTGGACAGCTACCCCTGGGACTTCACCCAGCTCCAGTACAACTACCTCGACATCCGGCACCAGGCCGGGCAAGAGGGGGTCGACCTCGTTCGGGAGCGAGGGGTGGGACTTGTTATCATGGAGCCCTTAAAGGGCGGGCAGCTT
Source organism: Oscillospiraceae bacterium (assembly GCA_963662765.2). Lineage (GTDB taxonomy): Bacteria > Bacillota > Clostridia > Oscillospirales > Feifaniaceae > DATMXT01. The sequence goes on along the minus strand of CAXXUP010000004.1, from coordinate 165,055 downwards.
GCCACCGGCCTTCCACACGACCTTGTCGAACGGCTCTACGAGGCCCACCCCGACCGCAGCCCGGCCGAGTGGGGGCTGCGCTTTGTCTTAAACGATGGGGCAGTCGGCACGGCCCTCAGCGGCATGAACGCTATATCCCAGCTGCAGGAAAACATTTCGGTGGCCGAACGGGCCGGGGTGGGAAACCTGACTGCAAAGGAGCTCTGCCTACTCGGTGAAATCCGCGAGAGCTACCACGCCCGCCAGAAAGTGGGCTGCACCAGCTGCATGTACTGCATGCCCTGTCCTCAGGGAGTGGATATCTACGGGAACTTTGCGCGGTACAATGCCTATTTTATGGCGCGAAGCGAGGATGCGAAGTCCAAGCTAAAGGCTGCCTTTCTGGCAGAAAACGAGCAGGACGGACCTGCGAAGTGCATTGCATGCGGCGCCTGTCTTTCCAAATGCCCGCAGGGCATCGACATTCCGACCGAACTGAAAAACTGTGAGGCAGCCTTTACCGGTTAAGAATCCATCATATTTTCAGACAAAGCCCGCCGGTTTCGGCGGGCTTTTCTTATTAAAGCGGCTCCCTGACAATTTTATATCGGCCGGTAGGACGCAAGGTTGCGGTAATAAGCGATGAGCTGCTCAACCACGCTCGTCCACGAGAACCGGTCGGCGGTCTCTCGGCCGCCGGCGCAAAGGCGGGCGCAAAGTGCGGCATCCTCTTGCAGCACAAGCAGCTTCCTGGCAATGTCGCACGGATCCCGTGTCTGAATAAAAAGGCAGTTTTCACCTTCTTCGGCGTAGGATTGCACTCCCTTATTGCGGGTGGTCAAAACCGCGCATCCGCAGGCCATCGCCTCCAATACCGGCAAGGAAAACGATTCGTATGTCGAGGCCGACACAAAATAGTCGGCGCCGCGCAGCACGTCCCCGATGGTCTTTTGCGGCGGATTGACATATATCCGCCCGGCGGGGCTATCCGGCTTGTCGGGGGTAACCCATTCGGTTTCAATCTCAGTGCCGGCCGCGCGTAAAAGCTCAGCAGCGCGCAGGATGTCTTGAATGCGTTTAAAGGCGTCGTGCTCGCTGCCCATCATCGCAATGCGCATTAGCCCGTCCGGCTGCCTTGGGGCGCCGGAGTTAAACACGTCGTGGTCGATGGCATTGGGAATCACGTCGGCATCTCGGCCGAAAATAGATTTTATCTGAGCGGCAGCACCCCGCGAAACTGTGAACAAAAAAGGTGCAACCAAAAACTGTCTGTAGATGTAAGCCCTCTCCCTGGCCGGTACTTTGCCCCAGTCGAAAAGGTGATAGTCCCCTTGCTCAAAATAGACGACGGGGGCAACTTTGCGCAAAATGCATTCATAAATCTCCCGCCAGTAGGTGGCCACCACGACGTCGCAGGGTGGGATACCCGAGGCAAGCTCAAGCTCGAAGGGCACCTGCCGATAGCTGACCGCCTCGTCGATGGGAAACCACTGGGGTTTGTCGAAGTGCGACACCAGCGTGACATGCTGGCCCCGGCGGGTGAGGTGGTTGGCATGCTCAAAAATGATTTTCGTTCCGCCGCACACCCCCACATGCGTCATGACATACACGACGTGCAGCGGTCCTTCGGGCGGCGCGTGCCGCGTCAGCTTTTGCCGCACGGCGCCCTTTAGATTGGCCTCCCGCCGAGCAAATTCCTGCACTCTAAATTCCTGTAAATTGTTCAAACAGTTCTCCTTTCAAAGGAGCTGGGTTGGGCAAAAATTCGGTCTGGCCGTGAACGGTGCAGAGGTAGTCCCGGACATCCGACCAGATGCGCTGTACCCTTTCGAATTGGTCAAAATGCTTCTTAACGTTCCGATGATAGTGTTCAAACTCCTGCGCAATCCCCATAAAGGCGCTGTTGTTGAAATACGCGCTGACCTTGGGGAGCGTCGCGGCAAGTTTTTCGCGCATCTCCCGGATTTTCTCGTCATAATTGTCGCGCTGGGTTATGTACAACAGCAGCGGCTTATAGCGAACCCAGCCGATGCAGGCTTGATAGAAGCGGGAGACGACATCGTCCGTGTCGGCTTTGATGGCGCGTAGCCGTGTCGGCAGCACGCCGTCCATGATATGCTGATAAGTCGAAAAACCGTCGTGAAAAGTGTAGCAGGGCACCCGCATCACCTTTCGGTCGCAAAGCAGTGTGCTCATAAACGTGTCCTCGCCGCGCGCCCCCGGCGGATTGTAAAACGCGAATACGCGGGAGGGGTCGGTGAGGTTGATACATAGGTTTGCACCCGATATGAATTTTGCACCGTTTTGCTGCCGGGCCTCGAACGCTTCTTCACTGGTCAAAACGTTGGTGTCGGCATAGGTCACACCTCCGTCGTCCATAACCCGCCGAATGTTGTCCCAGTTCAGAATGTCGTTGCTGATCGCCTCGATGAACATGCGAAAATCCGTCTCACCGAGCACTCCATTGAAGTCGATCTGCGGAATGGGTGAGATGTAGCCGCAATGATATCCATGGGTTATGTCCGCATTTGCAATGTGCCGCAGATGTGTGTCCAGCACGCCTTGGCCGCTCCAGATAACGTTTTTATGCCTGCGCGTGGCCGCAAGCGGGTATTCGTCGTCGTCCAAAAAAAGGAGATAGTCAATGCCGTGTTTGATGGCCATGTACAAAACTGTGTTGCGTTTGCCAGCGTAGCCGCTGCCAAAAAGGAGCTTTGCACCCGCCTCATCGGTCACACCGCACCGGACAAGCTGATCAATCTCATCTTGCATTACGGCGTTTCCGATAAAATCAATTTCGTCGAACAGGTCGGCTACACGCTGGCTGACATTGGTATAGTCGATGCGGTGGGTGTTACGGTATTTCAGGTCGTAGGCGACCAGAATATTGATGCTGAAGCTCTGCTGCATCATACCGCTCTCCATCCAATTGTAAGCATAGGTTTTCAACACCTGTTGAAAGCTCTTTCTTCCGGTTGCAAAGCCTATCCCGATTTTTTCCAACCTTTGTCCATCCATCTCTTTGCATCATCCCTTCAGAAAATTTATATAATCGATATTTATTAATTTTTTCTATTATATCACAACTGCATTAAGTTTACAAATCTCTCGGTACAAGGCTCAATATTTAATGCAAATTTATGCGTATTATGTATAGCATATGAACAAAAAACCGAACGCGTCTTGAAAGGATCCGTGGAATTGTCCGAATAAAAAAAACAGGGCCTTGCGGCCCTGCTTGTTATATGCCTTTTGCGTCAGCGTTGAAGTCATCGATGAGGCGGTCCAGTTCATCCGCCTGATGGTGCACACCGCTCCAATAACCCTCGTCATACCACTGGGCGTCTAGTTCCTCTACGCTGCGGCCCTGCTGCTCGATCCAAGTGTAGTACTTGAGGTTGTGCACACGGCGGCGGGCCGCATAGGTCAGCTCTTCGAGGTTGTCGGTCTTCACGCCGGCAAGATGCACAGCATAGTCGACGGCGGCCGCCCGTGGCGTATAGGCCCCTTCTTCCTCGGCCAGTTCCTTAAGGCGGGAGAGGTACATTTCGGCCGAGTCGGTCAAGACGGTGCCGACGACGTCGTCGTCGGTCAGCTCGTAGTACTTGGCCATTTTGACGGCGCAGAGCATGTTAGCGATGCCGGAGATGCCAAAGAGCGAAAGCTGATCGATGAGCTCCGGCGTAAGCCCCAGTCCCTCTTTAAGATACTGAATGCCTGCCGGCTCGTTAAAGAGCCGCAGCAGCGCCATGGGGTCCGCGTCGTCGATGGCGATGGCCATATCGGTGTTCTTGACGTTGTGAATCCAGGGGATGTGCTTATCTCCGATGCCCTCGATGCGGTGGGCACCGAAGCCGTTTTCAAGGATGGTGGGGCACTGTAGCGCCTCGCCGACTGCGAGCTTTGCCCGCGGATAGACGTCCTTGATGTAGTCTCCGGCGGAAAGCGTCCCGGCAGAGCCCGAGGTGAAGCAGACGGCCGCCATACGGGAGGTGGGCGTCTTGACGGTTTCGTAAACTTCGGCGATGGCTCGGCCCGTGACATTGTAATGCCACAGAACATTGCCCATCTCCTCGAATTGGTTGAAGATCATACAGTCGGGGCGGCGGCGCAGCTCGTTGGTCTTGTCGAAAATCTCCTTAACGTTACTCTCGCTGCCGGGGGTGGCGATGATTTCGGTTGCGACGCCCCTCAGCCAATCAAACCGCTCTTGGCTCATCCCTTGCGGCAGGATGGCGATGGAGTGGCAGGCGAGAAGTTTCGAATTGAAGGCCCCGCCGCGGCAGTAGTTGCCGGTCGAAGGCCAGACCGCCTTGTGATAGGTCGGGTCGAACTGTCCCGTCACGAGCCGCGGCGCGAGGCAGCCAAACGATGCCCCCACTTTGTGGCAGCCGGTCGGGAACCATTTGCCTATAAGGCACACAATGCGTGCGGGAACCCCAGTCAGCGCCTGCGGCAACTCCACATAGTTGACAGGGCCGAAGCGTCCGCCCGACTGCGTAGGCTCGTTGTGCCACGAAATGCGGAACATGTTGACGGGATCCACTTCCCAAAGACCGGTCTTCGCGAGTTTGTCCAAAATGACCTGCGGTACAGCTGACGGGTCGTACATCTGGCGCAGCGTCGGCACGACAAAGCCGCGCTCTCTGGCCTTTTTGACCGCACGCTCCCGCCCCTCTTTACAAATCGTTAGGTCTATCATAATTACACCCCTTTGTATTGCCTGACCAAAATCATACGAACCCGCCATTAAGGGGCCGCTTTTCGCGCCAGGCTTTACTACTTTCTTTGGCGGGCGGCAGCCCGCCGGCATCACGGAGTTTCGCCTGGCACAAAAATCAGCTCCCACAAAGGTCAGAGATTTTGCAGGGCACAAAACCGGTTTATGTCGCCGGCAACGGCCCGCAATGGGCTGATGCCCTTCAAGGACCGCGAGCACGCTCCAGGACGGCTTTGTACGCTGCAAAACGGGTTAATTGCTTTTGGTCAGGCCACGTTGCCCCGAGTATACCATACTTGCCGAATTTTTACAATTATGTTATAATGAGTTGATATAGAAGCTGTCCGGCATGACCGGCGGCGTCCTTTGAGCCTTCAGCAAAATTCGCATTTGCTGTAATTTTAGCGTCAAGGGGCATAATACAAACATGTATCGCAAAAAGGAGTGACAACAAATGTCGGTTATTACGATCACAAAAGACAATTATAAAGACGAGGTACTGTCGTCGGACAAGCCGGTGCTTCTCGACTTCTGGGCCTCCTGGTGTGGCCCTTGCCGCATGCTCTCCCCCGTTGTCGACGAGATCGCCGGTGAGCGGGACGACATCAAAGTCGGCAAAGTCAACGTCGACGAGCAGCAGGAGCTCGCCATGCAGTTCAAGGTCATGAGCATCCCGACGCTTGCCGTCGTGAAAGACGGCAAAGTGGTCGAAACCTCGGTCGGCGTGCGTCCCAAGGCCCAGATTCTCGAAATGCTCGGCTAATTTTTTGCTTAACAAAACAGTTGCGCCGCAGGCAAACAGCCTGCGGCGCTTTTTATTTCGATATGCTGTAAATCAAATGCTCCAAATTTTTCCCGTTGACGGGCTTTGTATGTCGTCCCTAGGCCTTCATCTTCAGTTTCTCGGCCACCCGTAGAGAGGCGACGTTGTCCGGCCGTATGCTGGCGATCACTCTGTCTGCCCCAAGCTTAGAAAACGCATACCGAATGCAGGCTGCGGCCCCCTCGGGGGCATACCCTTGCCCCCAGTACTGCTTGCCGATAATGTAGGCCACCCCGGGAATGCGCACTCCGTCGATGTCCTCCATCAATGGGCCGATGGTGCCAATCAGGCGACCTGTTGCCTTGTCGATGGCGGCAAAGAATGAAAAGCCATCCCGCGCATACCGCTCTTTATTTTTGTCGATCCATGTCCTAATCTCATCATCGGAAAAACCGTGCTCCCAGGCGTACATGACCTCGGGGTCGCCGAGGATGGGCAAGAGCGCTTCGAAAGCGTCGTTATCCAGTCTGCGCAGACCCAGCCGGGCCGTTTCAATGATATACATGTCGTCCTCCAATTGAGTGCACAAGGCCCCGGAACTGCTCCCGGGGCCTTGAATGGTTCTTCGTTATTCGCCTTTGCTGTAATTTGCCTCGTAGTAGTCCCGCAGCTCCTGCTGCACTTCCTTGGGCAGTTTATACCAGCGCATACCCTGAGTTGCCCCCTCAAGTGCCACCAGTACATCCGCGCCAAGCGTATCGTCCCGCTCGCGAAGTTTGCGAAAGGCCTCCTTGCTGCCCATAGCCCGAAGGTCTGCCGGGCTTTTGATTCCCGCCGCATTGAGCTGGTATTCCAGCACAATGCTCACATTGTACAGCTGCCACAGCTCGCCCATATGTATTCCCCCCTGCGAAATTGCACCAATTTTTTATTCTGAAATCTATTGTAGGCGATAACACCGATATATTGCAAGAGGGAATTTGTAAACACTTTATATAATAAATAGACATCGGTCATTTCCGATGCGCCGGCTTAAAATTGATGTTTGCTTTCTCAGCCTGCATGTGCTGATCTTTCCGTTGCACGCAAAAGAGCTGCTTCTCTTTGATGAATTTGGCGCCTGTCTGCTTAAAAGTGAAAGGGACGTCCGCCGCCACACACTGGTCGCGCAGCGACAGTACCCACTCGTACCGGCAGGGTCTGGCAGACTCTCCGGACTCTCCCCCCGCAACCACCCCGACGTCAAGCCAGGGGCCAAGATAGGCCGAAAGGTCGACGGGCCCTATGAGCGGCTCGCAGGCGATGCCGCGGTGCTTGATGGGCGCGTCCCGCAAAACGGGGGTTCGAAAGTCGGCCATCTCCTGATTTTCGCAGGTGGCCATGATGATGACATGCTCCCACCCGTCCCCCCAGTCGGGGGGAAGTGCCCCCGCAAGCCGTTCGATGCGCTTGGTGATAAAGAGAAAGCGGCAGTCGGGCCTTTTGCGAATTATATCCCAGGCCTCCTCGCGCCAAGGGTCTGCGTCCTCCAGCAGAAAGTCGGAAGTAAAGCAGGTGTAGATGAGCGATTCGGGCGGAATTTTTAGGGTGCCGTCCCGCCCACGTGCCAGCGGCAGGCCGAATTCCCCCGTTTTGTAGACGATTGAGGCATCCCGCCCGTGCCGACCGTCGGCCGCGTAGACATAGCAGTTGCGGCACCCCTCCGATACGCGGTGGCACCCGTGCCACAGGTTCCAAGTTGCCATCAGACTCCCCTTCTCTCGCAGGCGTCAAAGAGCGGACACTGCGCACACTTCGGTTTTCTGGCCTGGCAGATTTCCCGCCCGAACAGCACAAGCCTATGGCAAAAGTCGTTTGACTTAGCGGGGTCGAGCACCTCTTTTAAGGCCAGCTCCACTTTATAGGGGTCTGGACTAACGGCTAGCCCCAGTCGGTTTGAGATACGGATACAGTGGGTGTCGGCCACGACGGCAGGCACCCCGTAGATGTCCCCCAAAATGAGGTTTGCCGTCTTGCGGCCGACGCCCGGAAGTGCAAGCAGCGCCTCCATCGTGTCCGGCACCCGCCCACCGTGGCAATCGATAAGGATACGGCACATGTTTTTGATGTCGGCGCCCTTGACCTTGTAAAAGCCGCAAGACTTCACGCCGGCCCGCAGCTCCTCAAGATCGGCCTCGGCAAAACTGCCCAAAGTCGGGTATTTTTTGAACAGGTCCTGCGTGACAATATTGACCCTGGCATCGGTGCACTGGGCCGCAAGGCGCACCGAGATCAAAAGTTCGTAGTCCTTACCGTAATCGAGCGAGCAGACGGCCTTAGGATATTTGTTTTCAAGGCGGCGGGTAATCTCCGCCGCCCGTTCAGGTTTAGTCAACCAAGATCACCTCTGCACCAATTGTACTATAACGCCCCATGCCTGTCTACAATGTTGGTGACATTACATATTGAAAAGGCTCTACTTTCTCAGGTATAATATCCTTGTAAGCATTCCATGTGATTGTGAGAAGGAGAGGTAGATATGTACAATATCGACGTAGTAAAGGCAGCGGATCCCGAGGTGGGGTCAGCCATTGAGCGGGAGCTCGACAGACAGCGCGCCAACATCGAACTGATCGCCTCCGAAAACATCGTATCCGAAGCGGTTCTGGCAGCCGTCGGTACCATACTCACCAACAAATACGCCGAGGGTTACAGCGGCAAACGCTATTATAACGGCTGCGCGTATGTTGACGAGGTCGAGACCCTTGCCATTGAGCGCGCCAAACAGCTCTTCGGTGCCGAGCATGTCAATGTGCAGCCCCACAGCGGCGCCCAAGCCAACATGGCGGTTTACCAGGCCCTCATAAGCCCTGGCGACACAGTGCTCGGAATGAGCCTCGCCGAAGGCGGTCACCTCACCCACGGAAGTCCCGTTAACGCCTCCGGAATGACTTACCGCTTTGTCCCCTACGGCGTTGACCCCGACACCCATCTCATCAACTATGATGAAGTTGCCCGCCTTGCAAGGGAGAACAAGCCGAAGCTCATCGTAGCCGGCGCCTCGGCCTATCCCCGCACCATCTACTTCGACAAGTTTGCCGAAATTGCGAAGGAAGTCGGCGCCTATTTCATGGTCGATATGGCCCACATCGCGGGCCTTGTCGCGGCAGGCCTGCATCCGAACCCGGTGCCACTGGCCGACGTTGTCACCACCACCACGCATAAAACACTTCGGGGCGCCCGCGGCGGCATGATTTTGTGCAAGGCCGAGTACGCGGCCAAGATCGACAAGGCCATCTTCCCCGGCACCCAGGGCGGCCCTTTGATGCATATCATCGCCGGCAAGGCTGTCTGCTTTGGCGAGGCCTTAAAGCCGGAATTCAAGGAATATCAAAAGCAGATTGTCGCAAACTCCAAGGCCTTCGCGACGGCACTGCTCGCCGAGGGCTTCTCGCTCGTGTCGGGCGGCACCGACAACCACATCTGCCTTGTCGACCTGCGGCCTTTCGACCTGACCGGGAAGCTCTATGCCAACCAGCTCGATGAGGTTCGCATCACCCTTAACAAGAACGCCATCCCGCGTGACCCCAAGGGTCCGAACGTCACATCCGGCGTGCGGGTCGGCACCCCGGCCGTCACCACCCGCGGCTTCAAGGAAGCTGACATGGTCGAAGTTGCAAGGCTCATGGGTCTTGTCGCCCGCGACTTTGAGGGCAACCGGGCGGCGGTTCTGGCCGGTGTCGATACCCTGTGCAAAAAGTATCCGCTCTACCAATAATAATCCCACTATTTCGATAAGCTTCAAAGCCAAGCCGCGGTCAGCCGCGGCTTGGCCTCTATGAATACAAATCGGAGGATGCTATGCAACCGCTCGCAGACAGAATGCGTCCCAAAACCTTGGATGAGGTCGCCGGCCAGCGCCATTTGATTGGCGAGGGCGGCGTGTTGCGCGCCGTGCTGGAGTCCGGTGCCATTCCTAACATGGTTTTTTACGGGCCGCCCGGCATCGGCAAGACGACGGTGGCCGACATTCTGGCTAGGGCTGCCGGCCGCACCTTGGTGCGGCTCAACGCCACTGTGGCCGGCACTGCCGACATCCGGGAGGCCGTCGACCAGGTCGGCACCATGATGGCGCCCGACGGCGTGCTGCTCTATATCGACGAGATCCAGTACTTCAATAAAAAGCAGCAGCAAACGCTTTTGGAGTCAACCGAGAACGGCAAAGTGACCCTCATCTCCTCGACGACCGAAAACCCCTATTTCTACGTCTATCCGGCCATTCTCAGCCGGTCGACCGTCTTTGAGTTCAGGCCGCTGACCCCGGCCGACGTGCTGCCGGTCGTACGGCGGGCATTTGACTTTGTCGCAGCCGAGTCCGGGCTTTTGACGCCAAGGGAGGACGGGGTCGATCAGTTTATTGCGGCCTCCTGTGGCGGGGATGTGCGCAAGGCCGTCAATGCGGTAGAACTCATCACCCTGACGGCCAAGGGCCCCGTCACCATGGCCCTTGCCGCCGCCGTCGTGCAAAAGTCGGCCGTCCGGTACGACCGGGACGGCGACAGCCACTTTGACGTCATGTCGGCCTTCCAGAAGTCATTGCGGGGCAGTGACCCGGACGCCGCGCTGCACTACCTCGCCAGACTTTTAGAGGGGGGCGACCTGCCTTCGGCCTGCCGAAGGCTATTAGTCACTGCGGCCGAGGACGTGGGACTTGCCTATCCCATGGCACTGCCCATCGTCAAGGCGGCCTGTGACGCGGCCCGGGAGCTCGGCCTGCCCGAAGCCCGCATTGTGCTTGCCGAGGCTGTCATTTTAGTCGCCACAGCGCCAAAGTCGAATACCGCCATCTGCGGCATCGACGCCGCTATGGATGATCTGCGTAAAAACGGAGGCGGAGAAATTCCAGCCCACCTGCGGGACACCCATTACGACGGCGCGAAGGACCTCGGCCGCGGGCTGACCTACGCCTATCCCCACTCCTTTGAAAACGCCTGGACCCGGCAGCAGTACCTGCCGGACGAGCTGAAAGACCGCATCTACTATAAGCCCGGCGAAAACAAGACCGAGCAGGCGGCGGCCGAGTATTGGAAAAAGATCAAGGGTGGCAAACTATAAGGCCTCAAATCTATTTGGAATAATAAGGGGAGGCCCCATAATAGGCCTCCCCCCGTATAAAAAACTGCAGTCTATTCGTCAAAGGCGGTCAGCGCCTGCTCGAAGTCGGCGATGAGGTCCTCGGCCTTCTCGATGCCGACCGAGATTCGGATGAGACCCGGCGTGATGCCCATGGCACGGCGCACGTCATCCGGCACATTGGGGTGCGAGGAGGTGACGGGATGGCTCATGGTGGTTCTAAAGCCGCCCAGAGTCGGGGCATACCTGGCATACCGCAGCTTACCCATGAAAATGTCAATCTTTTTGATATCCTCCGGCACGATGAAGCTCAGCATGGCGCTGCCGCCGTCCTCACCGAGTAGCTTTCTCGCAAGCTCCCGCTGGGGGTGACTGTCGAGGCTTGTGTGGTTGACAAGCTCGACGTGGGGATTCTTCTCTAAGGCGTGTGCAAGACGCGCGGCCGTTTCAATTTGGCGCGGAATGCGCAGGGCCGCCGTGCGAAGTCCCCGCTCGATGAGCCAGGCACTGAAGGGATCGCCCGGGGTGCCGCAGAGCATGGCCATGTGGTGAAGTTTCGGCATGAGGGAGGCGTCTTTGATGGTCAAGGAGCCACCCATCGCATCGCTGTGGCCGTTTAAGAACTTCGTCAGGCTGTTGATGACCATGTCGGCGCCGTGGTTAAGCGGCTGAATGGCAAAGGGTGAAGTGAACGTGTTGTCGACGATGAGCATGGCCCCCGCCTCATGGGCGAGCGCCGCAAGTCCGTCGATGTCGGCAATGCGGATCGTGGGGTTGCTGACAACCTCGGTATAAATGATCTTGGTACTCGGGCGGATGGCTGCCTTGGCCGCCGCAAGGTCATGTAAGGGTGCGTAAGTTGTCTCAACCGAGCACTTGGGCATGATCTCCCCTAAGACGTTGTAGGTCTCGCCGTAAATGGCACTGTTGCAGAGAATGTGGTCGCCCTTTTCAACAAGGGCCAAGAGCGTGCTGGTGATGGCACCCATGCCGGAGGCGAAGATGTCGGTGGCGGCGCCGCCTTCAAGCATCGTAATGGTCTCGGCTAAGGCCGTGCGGTTGGGGTTATTCGTGCGGCCATAGGTATACCCCTTTTTGGCGTAGACCTTGCCCACCTCGGTCAGATCGTCCATGACGAAAGCGGTGGTCATAAAGCAGGGCATCGACTCGGGCTTTAGGTCCATCCCCTCGACGCGTTCACCGGTATAGAGATATTCGGATTCCATGGAAGGATTCATATTGTTCACCTCGGTAAATATTTAGGGTAACACCACACAATTTAAAATGCTCAGCTGCGCCGGCAAATTTTTTGTTAAATGAAACAAAAAGCGCAGTGAATACTGGATGTATTCACGAGCATTTTTGTGAGATATGACGGAAAATTTGCAAGCAGGTGGGCGTTTTAGGCGTAAGCCGTAAATTGTGCGGTGTTGCCATAGTTCAACTATAGTTTAAACCACTTTATGTTTATTAGACAAGCCTAAAACATTATAGTGAGGTATAACTTTGAAAGAGCTGTATTCCATCGGCGAAGTCAGTGAACTGCTCGACCTGACGACTCAGACGCTCCGGTTTTACGACAGGGAGGGCGTCGTTGTGCCGGCCTACGTCGACCCCGAGACCGGCTACCGCAAATACACCTACGACCAGATCGGCTATATTGAGCGGGTGCGGTATCTGCAGGGGCTGGGGCTCAGTCTCAAGGAGATTTCGCTTGCCATCACGGGGGGCGACGTCGGCTCCCTGAAGACGGTGTTGCGCCGCCGATCTGGGGAGGTGGCGCTCGAGATGGCTAAGCTTGCGGCTGTCAAAGAGCAGCTTGACTGGTACATCGGTTACTACGGGCATCTTGACAAGACAGGCTCAAATGATGTACCGTTTGAGACAGTGGAACCCCGTCGGTATATATTGACCGAGCCGATTGAGAAGGGCGAACCCTACTACGGCACGGCGGGGGCAAGACTTTTACGCCGCCGTCACAGCAGGGAGCTTGCCGGCGTCCCCTTTTTGCGGCAGGTCGGCTACCTGCTCGACTATGCGGCGCTTACGGAGGGCCGCTTTGTTCCCACCCATTTCTTCATCTATATGATGGAGCCGCCCGCCTCCCCCTGCCGCGGCATGATGGAACTTGTCCCCGGGCGCTACTTTTGTCTGCGGACAAAACTTTTGTCGGACCCGCCGCCCGCGTTTTTTATCCGCGAGCGGTTTGAGGGGAAGACTCCCCCGCCCTTTGTCCTCGCAAACGAGTATGAGGATAATTTTACCAACTTTCGAGACAGTGTCTACGAAATCCAGATACCGATTTAGCGACAGGAGGAATGCCCCATGAAATTTACAATTGTCCACACCAACTTCAACGTCTTCGACCTCGACAAAAGCCTCGCCTTTTATAAGGAGGCACTGGGCCTTACCCCGGTGCGCTCCATAGACGGCGACAGCTTCAAAATCGTCTACCTCGGCGATGGCGCTTCCGCCCACAAGCTGGAGCTGACTTGGCTTGCGGAGCGCACGGAGTCCTATGACCTTGGCGACAACGAGATCCACCTCGCCTTTACGACCCCCGACTACAAGGCGGCCTATGAGAAACATAAGGCGATGGGCTGCGTCTGTTATGAGAACGCCAAAATGGGCATCTATTTTATTGAGGACCCCGACGGCTACTGGTTGGAGGTTCTACCGGAAAAACGGTGAAACGGAGGAAAACATATTGAAAAGCATTAAGCCGGGGCGGGGCGCCTCTGGAATAGGCTTTGTCGGATCCATTTTTGCAGCCATCTTCGGCGTCTTTTGGACCATCATGGCCTTTTCCATGACGAGGGGCATCGGCGGCGTCAACGGTATGGGCAGTACGGGCAGTATTATCGCCATCATTTTTCCGCTCTTTGGCGTACTGTTTGTCGGAATGGGCATCGCGCAAGCTGTCTTCCACTACCGCAACGCCACCGGTAAAAGCCGCTACTCCATGTTCGACATCACGGATCAAAAAGAGGAGGGCGACCCCGCACAGAAATGGGCTAAGGGGGGCGACCCATGGGATCCGGCAAAAGAGAATCCGGACGGCGCCCGCTACTGCCCCTGGTGCCGGGAGCCCCTGGCTCAATACCCGAATGACATCGTCTACTGCCCCAAGTGCGGCCGAAAACTGTAGTGTGATATTTTTTTAACCAGCCTATTGCATATTTTTGAAACCCACGCTATAATGAATTTGCCAACCGGGAGGGTTTTCCGACCGGGCGGCCTTACAATTTGTGATTGTACTTTCCCCGAGGGTACGTCCCGGGGGGCGAGGCATAGCGTCGTATCATCAATACGGCTTTATTGTCCTGCGTCCTATGGGCGCAGGACTTTTTTCGCTTAAAGGAGACATCTATGAAACGGATCGCCATCTACGGCAAGGGCGGAATCGGCAAGTCAACCATCACATCGAATGTGGCGGGGGCGCTTGCCGCGCAGGGTCTTACGGTCATGCAGATCGGGTGTGACCCCAAGGCCGACTCCACCCTGCTGCACACAAAAGGGGTTTCCACCCCGACTATTCTCTCCCTGATCAGAGAGGGGAAGTTCTCGCTTGAGCGGGCGCTCAAACTCGGGGAAGGCGGGGTGCTCTGCGCCGAGTGCGGCGGCCCGCCGCCCGGAACCGGCTGCGCGGGCCGGGGCGTTGTGTCCGCCTTTGAGGCGCTGGAGGGGGCCAAAGCCTTCGAGATATACCGGCCGGATGTTGTGCTCTACGACGTGTTGGGTGACGTCGTATGCGGCGGCTTTGCCATGCCGCTGCGCTGCGGCTACGCGAAGGATGTCTTCATTGTAACCTCGGGGGAGAAAATGTCGCTCTACGCCGCCGCCAACATATCGCTGGCCCTGGCCTCTTTCAAGGGCCGCGGCTACGCGCAGCTTACGGGCTTCATCGGCAACCGGCGGGATGTGGCGGACGAGGAGGCGGCCATTGAGGCCCTCGCAGCCGAGTCCGGCGCCCCCGTCGTCGCCATACTGGCCCGCGATCCCCTCATCGCGGCGGCCGACGCCGCCGGGACGACCGTGATACGCATGGCCCCGGACAGTTCCGCCGCGGTCGAATTTTGCGTGCTGGCGAAAAAGTTGATGGAGGTCTCAGCGAATGCCTGACACCTTAAAACTGTTTTCCCCGGCGGGCGGTTCTTGGAACCTCGCCCACATCTGCGCCCTGCTGCCGGACTCGATTTCCCTTTTTGCGGCGCCGGCGGGCTGCGGCAGGGTCATCATGATGTCGGCCGCCGAAAGTGGACTTCTGGGCCGGTTTGCCCACCTCGGCCTGACCCGCGAGCAGCTTCTGATGGGCGAGACCGAGCAGACAATCATCGGCGGCGCCCGCGAACTGCTGGACGGCCTGCCCCAGCTGCCCCCAGCCGTCATGATCTTCACAAGCTGTGTCGACAGCTGTGTCGACAGCTTTGTCGCAAGCGACCATGAGGTTTATCTCTCGGCGCTGCGGGAGCGCTACCCCGGCGTCGCCTTTCTCGACTGCGCCATGGACCCCATCAACCGCGAGACCAAAATGCCCCCCGTCGTGCGCATGCAGTTTGCTCTCTCCTCCCTCTGGAAGAAAGAAGCGGGGGCAAAATCCGTCAACTTTTTCGGGTGTTTCACGCCGCCCGACCTGGAGGATCCGCTTGTTTGCCACCTTCAAAGTCACGGTTTTGCGGTGCAGCATCTCGGCTGCTGCAAGACTTTTTCGGAACATGTCGCCATGGGGGAGAGCGTTCTCAACCTCGTCACCCATCCCACCGCCCTGCCGGCAGCAAAAATCCTTGACATGCCCTATCTCTATATGCCGGTCTGCTACGCGGACGATGAGCTTGCCGCCCAGTATGAGGCGGTTTGCATGGCGCTCGAACTACCCCTCCTCACTCTCGAAAAATCGGACTTTTCGCCCCTCGTCGGCCGGAGCATCGTCATAGACGACGGCGCCACCTGGCGGCCTTTTTCGCTGGCTGAAAGACTCATTGCCGAGGGGGCGACCGTCACCCGCATTTTTGCCGATGCTCCGCCACCGGCCGAACAGGCGGCAGCCGAAAGACTTGGGGGCCTCGTCGACATTGTCCCCAACACGCCGCAGGCTGCGGCCGACATGCCCCGATACGCCGATAAGGAGGCCTTTGCCGTCGGCTGCCACGCCGCCTATATGACAGGCACCGAACACTTTTTACCCCTTATCGCCTTCGGCGGGGACGGCAGGCTGCCGCTGCTTGCCGGACAGCTTACGCAGGCAGTCATAACTCCGCGACCTGCCGCCGAGCGCTTTGAACTGGCAAGGGGGTGCTGCCTGTGAGCATCCTCTCCCGCTTTTTGCCGCCCCTTGCCCCCGATCTCGGCGGCGCCTGCTCGCTATTGGCCCCCATGGGCGGCCTTGTCGTCATCCACGACTCGGCCGGCTGCGCCGAAAACTACGCCGCTTTCGACGAGCCCCGCCGGCCGGTGCCGGTCTTCTCCTCCGCCCTGATGCGCATGGAGGCGACTTTAGGCGACGAGGAGGCACTGCTGCGCAAGGTAGAGGCCGCCGCAAGACAGCTCTCCCCCCGGTTTGTCGCTCTTGTCGGCAGCCCCGTGCCCGACATGCTGGGCGCCGACTTTAAAGCCCTTGCCGCAGAGCTTGAAGCGCGGTGCCATCTCCCCGTACTGGGCCTCCCTTGCGGCGGCTACCGGCCCTACGATGTCGGCATTTCAGAAGCCCTTTGCGCCATGCTGGACCGCTTTGCACCGGCGGCAAGCCATGTCCGGGACGTCGCGCCCCTCATGCTGGGCGTGACACCGCTCGACCGGCCGGACCTTGCGGCCCAGTCCTTTGAAGACATTCTGCACGCTCGCAGCGCCAAAAGCGCTGTCGTAGCAAGCTACGGCGGACTCGCGGCGGCGAGAATGCTCGGCCTCCCCTTTGACCTTGCCCCTGCCCCCGTCTTCCCTGTGCGCGGCCACACCCTCATATTGGGTGAACAGGTCTTTGCCATAACGGCGGCCGCACACTGCAAAGGTGTTGCCGGCGTTGTCGCCTCCTTTGACCCGGAGCTTGGCGGCAGACACCTTGACAACGAGGCCAAAATTGCCGCGGCCCTCGCCGAGGGCTGGGACACCGTCGTGGGCGACCCCCTATACCGTCCCCTGGTGCCGGAAGGCACGTGCTTTATCCCCCACAAGCACCCCGCCCGATCAAGTTACAGAAAGGTAGATTGATTCATGAAAAAGTTCTTTGCATTGCTCCTCGTTCTCTCCATGCTGCTTGTCGGCTGTGCCGCCAAAGACGTTCCGGATGCCGGCGGCGAGGTGGAGACCACGCCCGAAACCCGTGCCGTCACCGACGACACCGGCCGCACCATTGAGGTGCCGGGTAAGATTGACCGCGTCGTCATCATCTCGACGATGCCCTTAGCTTCGGTCTACTGCATGGTGGCGGGCTCCGGCGAAAAACTGGTCGGCCTCACCCCCTCTTCTGCAAATGCCGCCCTCCACTCCTTTGTCGTCAAGCTGGCCCCGCAGGTCGCCGATGTTTCGACAAAGTTCGCCCAGGGTGAGACCGTCAACGTCGAGGAGGTTTTGGCCCTCACGCCCGACGTCGTCTTCTACAACACCAACAACGCCGCCGACTGCGAGGCTGTAATTAAGCTCGAGACGGCCGGCGTCCCCTGCGTCGGATTTTCCACCACCATTGAGGACAACAACACGGTCGAGACTTTCAACTCCTGGGTCGCGCTGCTGGGCGAGACGCTGGGGGAAGACCTGCAGGCCAAAAAGATTGTCGACTACGGGCGCGACGTGCAAAAGCTGGTTGCGGACCGCGTCGCTGAGATCCCCGAGGCCGACCGCCGCAGCGCACTCATCCTCGCAAACTATAACCAGTCGGCCATTGTCGCGGCCGGCAGCACCTTTGGCCGGTACTGGCTGTCGGCCATCGGCGCCGTCAACGTCGCGGCCGATATTGAGCAGGCCATCTCCCCCGTCAACTTGGAGCAGATCTACGCATGGGACCCCGACGTCATTTTCCTCAACAGCTTCAGCGGCTTTACAACCGATGAGCTCATGACCTCGACCGCCGTAGAGGGACAGGACTGGAGCGGGCTGACGGCTGTTAAAAACGGCACGGTCTACAAGATGCCGCTTGGCATGTACTACTGGTTCCCGCCCTGCTCCGATTCCCCCCTGGCGCTGCTTTGGATGGCCAAAAACCTCTATCCCGAGCAGTTTGCCGACGTCGACATGGATGAGACCGTCAAGGACTACTACGAGAAGTTCTACGGGCTGACCCTGACGGACGAGGACCTTGCCACCATTTACAACCCGCCGGTCGAGTCGGCTATGGACTATAAATGAGCCGCCTAAAGTACCCCTTGCTCTTCTTGCTCCCTGTCGTGACGGCCCTCGCGTGTCTGGGCGTGGGCCGTATGGAAATTCCCTTTGGCGAGGTCGTCTCGGCCCTGCTCGGTAAGACGAATAACGCCGTTGTCACCGGTATGCGCCTGCCCCGCGTCCTGCTGGCACTCATTGTCGGCGCGGGGCTGTCGGCCGCCGGCACCGCCTTCCAGAGTCTCTTTGCCAACCCGCTCGCAACGCCCGACACACTGGGCGTTGCGGCGGGGGCGAGCTTTGGGGCTGTGATCGGGCTCTATTTCGGCCTTCCCCTCCTCGCAACACAATTCCTGGCGCTGGCGGCGGGCTTTGGGGCCGTCATGCTGACCGTTTCGGTCGGCAGCAGTCGGCAGGGGGCCGTCTCCCGCACCACTGTCGTGCTGGCGGGACTTGTGGTCTCCTCCCTTTTTACCGCCTTTATCTCATTTTTCAAATACATCGCCGACACCGAGTCAAAGCTGCCCGCCATCACTTATTGGCTGATGGGTTCCCTCACCTCGGCGAGTTTCAGTCGGCTGCTCTTGGGCGCTCCCTTCATTCTCATCGGCACAGGACTCCTTTTAATGCTTTCGTGGCGGCTCAATTTGCTGCCGCTCTCGGAGGACGAGGCCAAATCGTCCGGCGTCAATCTTCTGCTGCTGCGGGGCCTTACAGCGCTTTCGGCCACCATGATCACGGCCTCGGCCGTCTCCATGTGCGGACAGGTTGGCTGGGTGGGACTCTTAGTGCCCCATGTATGCCGCATGGCGCTCGGCTCCGACAATCGGCGCCTTATTCCGGCCTCCATCAGCCTCGGCGCGGCCTTCCTCGTTGTCATCGATACGGCCGCCCGCTCGCTGACCGCGTCCGAGATTCCGATCTCGGTGCTGACCGCCATTATCGGCGCGCCCTTCTTCATTGCGCTGCTGCGCAAAAGCGGGGGGTGGGAACTGTGACTTTCACGGTTGAACACGGCTCTTTCTCCTACGGGGAAAATCCGATGATAAATGACCTCTCGCTTGAAATTTCCTCCGGTGATGTGCTGGCAATCTTAGGCCCCAACGGGGCCGGCAAGACGACGTTGCTGCGCTGTATGATGGGCCACTTAATGTGGAAGTCGGGCGCGAGCTTTTTTGACGGCGAGCCGGTCGCCGGTATCCCCCCGAGACGACTTTGGAGCCGCATGGCCTATGTGCCGCAAGCTCGCGGGGCTTTTGCCGGGCAGACTGTGGAAGAACTCGTGCTGCTTGGCCGCAGCAGCCATATGGGGCTTTTTGCAAAGCCCGGCAAGTCCGACAGGGCAGCAGCCTTTACCGCTCTTGAGCGGCTCGGACTCCAGTCTCTTGCAAAAAGGCCCTGCCGTGAACTCTCCGGCGGGGAACTTCAGATGGTGCTGATTGCAAGGGCCATCGCGGCGAACCCCAAACTGCTAATATTGGACGAGCCGGAGTCGGGACTCGACTTCAGAAACCAGCTTGTCGTGCTGGGCGCCATCTCTGACCTCGCGTCGGAGGGCATGGTCTGCATTTTCAACACCCACTATCCCGTCCATGCGCTGCAGCGGGCCGACAAGGCGCTTCTATTATGGAAGGGAACACACATTTTCGGACAGACTGTAGAGGTCGTGACCGAGGAGACCTTAGCCGATGCCTTCGGCGTGCGCACCGCCATCGGCGAGGTCGAGACGCCCTATGAACTGCTGCGCACCGTCACGCCGGTGGAAATATTGACGGACTCTGTCCAAAGCCTTACAATAGAATCAAAGGGGGACTTACCTATGGAAACCCGCATCGCCATCATCGCAATCATCGTAGAGGACAGGGGCAGTGTCGACCGCATCAACGCACTGCTGTCGGAGTACGGCAGTTATATCATCGGCCGTATGGGACTGCCCTACCCCAAGAAAGAGCTCTCCCTGATCAGTGTCGCCATTGACGCACCGGAGGATGTCATTGCGGCCCTCTCGGGCAAGCTCGGCATGGTCCGCGGCATCAGCGTCAAGACGACCTATTCCAAAAGGTAGGCAAAACATGGCTACACTAAACGAAACCCCCGCCTCCGAGCGGCTGAATATCGCCCTTTTCGGGCGGCGCAACAGCGGCAAATCCTCCCTTATCAACTCCTTTGCCGGCCACGCGGTGGCGCTGGTGTCGGAAATCGCCGGCACCACGACCGACCCCGTCTATAAGTCCATGGAGATCAAGGGGCTGGGCCCCTGCGTGCTCATCGACACCGCAGGCTTTGACGACGAGGGGACTTTGGGCGTCCTACGGGTTGACAAGACGGCTGCCGTCGTCGCAAGGACCGACTTGGCCCTTGTACTGGTCGCCCCGGACGGCATGGATGACCTCGCCCTTGAAACACAGTGGATTGCAAAATTAAAGGAAAAGGGCACGCCGACCCTTGGCATTCTGAGCAAATCGGACCTTACCGCAGGCTCCGCCGCAACCGCGAAGGCGCTTGAACAAAAACTCGGCATCCCCTTCATGCCGCTCTCCACCGTCGGCCCATTTGTGACAGGGCCCCTTCGGGCGGCACTGCTGCGCATGCTGCCCGAGGACTTCGCCGGCGTCTCGCTGACCGCGCGGCTTGTAAAGCCGGGGGATACGGTGCTGCTCGTCATGCCGCAGGACATTCAGGCCCCAAAGGGCCGGCTGATCCTGCCGCAGGTGCAGACCACCCGGGACCTTTTAGACAACGGCTGTGTCGTCGTCTCAGTGACGGCTGACAAGCTGGATGCGGGGCTTGCGGCCCTTGCCGCCCCACCCGACCTCATCATCACCGACTCGCAGGTCTTCCCCCTTGTCTATGAAAAAAAACCTGCGGCAAGCAGGCTCACCTCTTTTTCCGTCCTCATGGCCGCCCACAAGGGCGACATTGCGGCCCTCGTAGAGGGGGCGCAGGCAATAGATCGGCTGACCGAAAGTTCCCATGTACTGATTGCCGAAGCCTGCACCCATGCACCTTTGGAGGAGGATATCGGCCGTGAGAAGATCCCCCGCATGCTGAGAGCCCGGTTTGGGCATGGACTTACAATCGACTTTGTGTCAGGCCGCGACTTCCCGGAGTATCTTTCTGGCTACGACCTTGTCGTCCACTGCGGCGGCTGTATGTTCAACCGCAAATACCTGCTCTCTCGCATTGAGGCGGCAGCGGCAGCCGGCGTCCCCATGACAAATTACGGCGTGCTGCTGGCAAAGCTCACCGGAATTTTGGACAAGGTGGTCTATTAGCGCTAAGCCTGACCAATATAATACGAACCCGTTTTGCAGGGCGCGGGCCGCCCCGGAGCGGCGTTAGCAGCCCTTGAAGGGCGTCAAGCCCATCCGCGGGCTGCTGCCTTGCTCCAAAACAGCCAGTGCCCTGCAAAATCTTCGACCCTGCGGGAGCAGGTTTTTGTACTAGGCGAAATAAAATGATACCGGCGGGCTAACGCCCGCCAAAGAATGAAATGAAGTCTGGCGCGAAAAGCGGCCCCGCAGGGCGGGTCCAGATTATATTGGTCAGGCTAGGCGGCGTCCCGCCGTCCCATCATACAACATGAATTTAAGGGGGCTATTAAATGAAACGTGTGCTGATTTTGTCATCCTCGCCGCGGGTGGGCGGCAACACCGAGCTCCTCTGTGACGCCGTCGCCGAAGGGGTTAAATCCGCCGGCGGCGAGCCGGTCCGGCTTGACGTCGGGCGCATGAAAATTGCCCCATGCACCGGCTGCGACGCCTGCCGCAGCACGGGTGTCTGCGTAATCAAGGACGACATGGTGCGTATCATCTCCGAAATCGCGGCAGCAGACGCCGTAGTATTTGGCTCCCCCGTCTATATGTACAACCTGACAGCCCAGCTCAAGGCCGTCATGGACCGCTGCTATCAGATCTACCCGAACGGCCTCTCCGGCAAAAAGGCGGCGTTTGTGGCGGTGGCAGGCGGTGATCCGGTTGAAGAGACTGCCGCCATCCCCTCCTACCGCGGTTTTCTGGCCTGTTTTCGCAATGTGACGGACATTGGCGCCGTCACTGCCGTCTGCGGCAACACCAGGGGCGCTGTAGCGGGGCTTCCTGCCATGGACGAGGCGCAGGAGCTTGGCGCAAGGCTGTGCCGGTGACGGCCGCCTTACGAAAAACAACTTTGAAAGGAGCCTTGCCATGCCATGCGTCATCCCAACCCCAATCGGTCCCATTGAAATCACGGAGCTTGAAGGCGCCATCACCAGCATCCACTATAGAGAGGGTGCCGTTCTTGTCCCGCCCGAGACCCCGCTCTTAAAAGAGGCCGCAAAACAGTTTGAAGAATATTTCGCCGGGGAGCGCCGGGAGTTTGACCTGCCGCTCGCCATTTCAGGCTCCCCCTTCTTTGCAGCTATCTTAAAAGCACTGCCCACCCTCGTACCCTACGGGAAGACAGCCTCCTACGGCGAGGTCGCCCAGATGATGGGTTCGCCCGGTGCCTCCAGGGCCGTCGGGAGCGCCATGAAGCAAAATCCCTTTGTCATCGTCGTCCCCTGTCACCGGGTGACAAAGGCGGGCGGTGTGCTCGGCTGCTATTCGGCCGGGGGCGAGGGCAACAAACGGCTGCTTTTAAAACATGAGGGAGCCATTCAAGGCTAAGTAAAAACCGCCCCAGAAGGGGCGGTTTTTTAGCTCAATTTAGGGACCGTATTTGCAGTCATTACGCAGGCCGCTGACGCGTTATTTCGCGGCGGAAATATTTGCTTCATCGGGGCAGGCTAAGCTTCCGCCGAATAAAACAATGGCACTGTCATGCAGCTTACAACGATTGATGCCCGCTCCGTTTTCCATACGGACCCGGCCGCTAGAGACCATTTTATCAAAGACTCTATTGGAGAGGCACAGTTTCTCCCGTAAAAGCTGTGACACTTTAATTTTACACGGGGATCTGCTTGCGATTACGAGCCGCACATCCCTTGAGAAATCCACCTCGTCGCCGACGATACGGTAGTCCAAAGGCATCACCGCCGCCCCATTCCTTTCCAAAAGATCGGTGTCCATCGCATATTTTAGCGCCAGCTCGCCGTCGTTTCCGAGAAACTTGTCAAGTAGTTCGCGGCCGATGCCCGCAGGGCTTATTCTCCTAAATATCGGCAGATTCCATGTGGTTTTGCAGGATGCGCATCTGTAGACAAGCCACACGTCGAGCAGTTTTTGCTGGGCGTTCACCCGAAACATCCCCGAAGAGACATATTCCGTTTTCGTACCGCATTTTTTGCAGTGACGAATGATTTTAGGCGGTGAGACATAGTCCACCTCCCAAAATATTGTTTCCATATCTTGATTCCTTCCAATTTTTCATTTGAGAAAAAAGGAAGCAATAAACAGGGGGAGTATAGTCACGGATGATGGTTTTCATAAAAGAACCTCCAAATTGTTGATTAACTAAAAAGACCGCAGACAGGTAAGCGTACCTGTCCGCGGTCTTTGTTGCGGCGCAGCATCAAAAGGGGGCATTCCCCCCTGATGCCATGCCGACACGAAAGGACCTTGTACCTTGTACTCTCTTAGCCTGTAAAAAACGTCACAGCAAAACTAAGCTGTCGATATTTTGCAGCAATAATCGATGTGACATTGTCTTTTTGTTACAGACTAAAAGATATCCAAAGGTCAAAGCTCCTTCCGGTTTTGAATCATTGCCATTATATGATAGCGCCTGCCTGGCGATTTTTATGCTTCAAAGCGGGCAACGGCCTGCTTTAGGTCAATGACCCCTTCATAATAGGCTTTGCCGACGATGGCGGCATAGGCCCCCGCTGTGGCGCAGGCCTCGAGGTCGGCCATACGGGATATGCCGCCCGAGGCCGTGACCCGCAGCCCCGAAATTTCGGTCATGCGGGTAAGGCCCGGGATGTTGGGCCCAGACATGGCACCGTCACGGGCGATGTCGGTGTAGATAATATCGGCAACGCCTAAGTCCAGCATGCGCTTTGCAAGCTCTGTGGCCGTGACGGCACTCGACTGCGTCCACCCCTTGACCGCCACCATACCGTCCTTTGCGTCGATGCCGCAGGCGACCCTCGAGGGTATCAGCTTTGTGACAAGGTCGCCGAGCGCCGCCGTGCCGAGGATGACCCGGTCGGCACCGGCCTCATAGGCTCTTTTTGCCGCCGCCTCATCCCGGATGCCGCCGCCAAGCTCAATGTAGAACACGCCTAAGGCCGCGATTCGCTCGACGACGGCGAGGTTTTGCTGGACGCCGTCAAAAGCGCCGTCAAGATCGACGACATGCAGCCGGACGGCGCCGTTTCCCGCCATGCGCCGTGCCGCCTCGACGGGGTCCTTGTAGTAGACCGTCATGGCCCGGCGTTCACCTTGCACCAGCCGAACGGCTTTGCCGTCCAAGAGATCAATTGCGGGAAAAATCTGCATCACAAAACCCCCTTGGTGGAGGGCAGTCGATCCCCCGTCACCGTTTTAGCGGCGAGAATGGCACGGGCTGTCGCTTTAAAGGCGCTTTCGATCATATGGTGGGTGTTTGCGCCGTAGAGCACCGAGAGGTGCAGCGCCATTTTGGCATTGACAGCAAATGCCCTGAAGAATTCCGGGAAGATCTCGGTGTCAAGGCCACCCACCGTTTCGGCCATGGCGGGGGCATTCCAGACAAAATAGCCCCGCCCCGACAAATCAACAGCAGCCCTGGTCAGGCACTCGTCCATCGGGATGTGGCAGTCGGCAAAGCGGGCAATTCCCCGGCGGTTTCCGAGCGCCTCATCGAGGGCGCACCCCAGCACGATGCCGATGTCCTCGGCCGAGTGGTGAAAGTCGACCTCGACGTCGCCTGTCATCGCAAGCTCAATGTCCATACCGCTGTGTTTCGAAAGCTGGGCCAGCATGTGGTCAAAAAAACCGCTGCCCGACTTACCTTCATATTTTCCGGTCCCGTCCAGCTCTAAAAAGAGCCGGATATCGGTCTCGTTTGTCTTTCGCTCAACCGTTGCATTTCGCATCATAGTCCTCCAATACCGTCAGCACAATGTCGTTTTGGGCGGGAAGTCCCACCGTGATCCGAACGCAGCCGGCAAGCTCCGGCTCCCTGTAGGTGCGCACCGTGACTCCGGCCGCAGCAATTGCAGCGGCAAGTTCCTTTTCATCCCGGCACCGCAGCAAAATGAAGTTGGTTGCGCTCTTTTTGGCTTTGATGGTTTTGAGTCCTTCAAGCCTCTCTTGCATCCGATCCCGCTCGGCTGTGATTTTTTGGACTGTCTCACGCATGTAAGAGACGTCCGACAGGGCGACTTCAGCCGCTAAAAGCGGCATGACCCCAAGGTTGTAGATTTGCCGGACGCCCTCGATTTTCGCAAGGAGCTTAGGTCCTGCGGCGAGGTATCCAAACCGCACACCGGCCATGCCGAATGCCTTCGAGAGGGTGCGTAAAACGACTAAGTTGCTGTATTTTTTCACGAGGTCTATACACGATGTATTTGAAAACTCGCTGTAGGCCTCGTCGAGCACGGCGACACCCTTGAACGTTTGCACAAACCGCTCGATCGCCTGCCGGTCGAAAGGCTGCCCGGTCGGGTTGTTGGGGCTGCACAGTACCGCAATGTCGGCCTCTTGCTCGTTTGCATAGTCAGCAAAAGCGTCAAGGTCAAGATCCAGGTTTTCATCGCATGCAAAGGCCACCGCCTTGCCGCCGAAGTTCTTTGCATCCTCGGCGTACATTCCGAATGTCGGCGCCGGTACCGCCACCTTGCCGCCTCTGGCAAGGGCCAGCACCGTCATGGCGATCAGCTCGTCCGAGCCGTTGCCGCAGATGAAGTCGGCAGGCGCAAGTCCTGTGTAACGAGCAAGCCCCGCCTTGACGGCGTCGTGATTTTGCGGATAGCAGTTAAGCCCCGTTTCAGTGATTTTTTGAAAAAGCTCGGCCATTTTGGCCTCGGGCAGCCTGTAGGGGGATTCATTTGCGTCGGCCTTATACATCGTATCTCACCTCAATTGAAGATTTGTGGGCGTAAAGCCCCTCGGCGGAGGCTAACGTGGCCGCCGCCGCGGCGTTTTGCTCAAAGTCGGCCTTGGTGTACCGGATAATCTGGGTGCATCGCATGAAGTCGAGCACCCCTAAGGGTGAGGAAAACCTTGCGGAACCCGCCGTCGGAAGCACGTGGTTGGTGCCGGCAACATAGTCGCCGATAGGCTCCGGCGACCATGGGCCGACAAAGATAGAACCGGCGTTTTTTATGAGTGGCGTGATGTCCTCTTTTGTCAAAAGTTCCAGATGCTCCGGTGCGATGAGGTTCGCGGCCGCGGCCGCCTGACGGAGATCCTTTGCGACGACAATGGCGCCGCCTCCCTCAAGCGAGGCCCGGATGACGGCCTCGCGCGGGGCGCCCTCCGTCTGCCGCTCTAGCTCGGCTTCTACGGCGTCCGCCATAGCGGCATCGTTCGTCACGAGAATGGCGCGGGAGAGGGGATCGTGTTCGGCCTGAGACAGCATGTCGGCTGCGGCGAATACGGGATTTGCCGTCTCGTCGGCAATGACCAAGACCTCACTTGGCCCCGCGATCATGTCGATGCCGATGACCCCCATGAGCTCCTTTTTGGCTGCTGCGACGTAAGCGTTTCCGGGCCCGATGATTTTGTCGGCCCGCGGGATGGTCTGCGTACCGTAGGCCGCCGCCGCGACGGCACCGGCTCCGCCCGCCCGATAGATTTCTTTGATTCCAAGCAGCGCCGCTGCCGCCCGAACATACGGGCTGACCCGACCGGTGGGCCCCGCCGGCGACAGGATGTAAATGCGCTCCACACCAGCGATGAGGGCCGGCACACAGTTCATGAGCACGGTCGACGGGTAGGCTGCCCGCCCGCCCGGTACGTAGACGGCGACGCACCCGATCGGCAACCACCGGGAGGTGAGGGGCCCCACTGTAAAGTCACGGGGAAGCTGGGAGCTATGGAAAGCCCTGATGTTGGCAATGGCTTTCTCCATGGCGGGGATAAGTCCCGCCGGCAAGCTCTCAGGCATTTCGACCGTCTCGGCAAGGCCCATATCGGCCGGCGCCTTGTCAAAAAGCACCGCCTGCCGCAGGAGCGCGGCGTCCCCATCCGTCTGTACCTCACGGATCAGCTCCCTTGCCCTGACGGCGATCTCCTCCGGGATGCCGGCCGCCCCGGCCACCAGCGGCAGGAGGGGCGCAAGGCAGTCTTCAAGCACGATTTTTCTCATTGCATCCCCCTGATCTCTTCACAGAGCTTGTAAAACCGGTTCATCTCCTCAGTTCGCATGCGCAGGCTGACCGGGCTGACAATGGCCCTCGTCGACACTTTGAACAGCTCGTCGTACTCGACAAGGCCGTTTTGGACCAGCGTGCGGCCGGTGTCGACGAGGTCGATGATGCAGTCGGAAAGACCTACGACCGGGGCCAGTTCCAAGGAGCCCGAGAGTTTCAGGATGCGGGCTGGGATGTTCTCCCGCTGGAGGTATTCGGCTGCCACCTTGGGGTATTTCGTTGCGACGCTGCGGATGGTCCCCCGCCCGCCCGCCGGCCCAGCCAGCACCATACGGCACCGACACATATCGAGGTCCATCACCTCGGGGGCGGCGCCCCCCTCCTCCAGCAGTACATCTTTGCCGATGATGCCGGCGTCGGCAGCTCCCGCCGAAACATAGACCGGCAGGTCGACCGGCTTGACTAAGATGAAGGAGAGCCCCGCCGCAATGTCGTCGAACACGAGCCGGCGGGACGCCTCGTCAATGATCTCCTGCCCCCGCAGGGCGTTGTAGCGCGCCGCAAACTCCTCCGAAATGCGCCCTTTGGCCAAGGCGATTTTGAACATGCCGAGTTCCCCTCTCATAGGTCACCGTACCTTTCCACTGTGTCGCATCCGTTTTCGGTCATATAAGCTTGCGGGTCGGCGACGTCTTCGATCGGCACCGTCAGGGTCGGCACATCGAGAGACGCCAGCAGCCTTGCTCTCGCGTGAGCCTGGGCAAAGCCACCCTCGCCGTAGAGCAGCAGCACACGCCGCTCCGGCGTGGGTTTCACCTGGGCGGCCTCGAAGATGCGGTCGGTGTAAAGAGCGAAACCGCAGGCCGTCATGTCCCGGCCTAGGAGCTTCATCATGCTGTCGTAACAGCCTCCGGCAAAGACGAGATCGGCCGCCCCTTCGGCGTAGCCGCGAAAGACCAGCCCCGTGTAATAGTCGAATTTCGGGTGCATGCCAAGGTCAAGGATGACCCGATCCCCAAGCCCCGACTGGCGAAGCTGCTCGCACAGCGAGAGCAGCCGCTCGCAGCAGTCCGAGTTCCCTCCAAGCGCTCGAAACCGCTCCGTCACGGATAAGGGATCCCCGATCAAAAATGGCAGCTCGAGGATCAGCTTAGCTTTATCGGGCGAGATGGTCATGCCGGCCATCAGCCGCGCCAGCTCGACGGCGTTCTTCTCATCGACCGCCCGCAAGGCGGCAGGCAGATCAACCTCCGGCACGCCAGCCTCCTGCAGCAGTCCCCGTGCGATGTCGACGTCTCCCAGCTCCACTTTGAAATCGGTCACGCCGCACCGCTCCATGGCGCCCCATATGGTCATGACGCACTCGGCCGCCGGCCAGATGCCGCTTTCCCCGTAAATCTCTCCGCCGGTCTGCCCGGAAGCGACCTCGCCGCCTCTGCCTCCCACCCGATAGACTTTGCCGGTGTAGAAGAGCTTGATGGGCGTGCGACGGGCCGACAGGGCAGACGACATGATACGGGCCGCAGGCAAGGTGAAGTCCGGCCGCAGCACCACAAGTCTCCCCGTGCTGTCGACGAATTTGACCATCTGCTCCTGGCCGACCGGCATATTGTACCGCGCGTAGAGGTCATAGTATTCCACTTCCGGCGTCTCGACCATCTGATATCCGGAGCCCGCAAGATATTCGGTGATCCGCATCTCCATGCGCCGGCGGCGCAGACTGCGGGGGTACAGTTCATCCCGGTATCCCTGCGGGCAAAAAATACGTTGTTCCATGTCTACAAATTCCTCCAAATAAAAAAGCCCCCGAAAACTCGGGGGCTTCAAGTCGTCTTCAGCACCCCGCAGGCAAGCGACATAGCGCCCATGCCTGCGGCACGCGCGCTCTACCTGTGGTGATGGATAAAGAATGTACGCATAAAATGCACCTCTTTGGCATGAGTATACCACAAACATACGGTCTTTGTAAACTGTCGATTTTCCACAACCTTTTTTAACCTGACGTTTCTTTTTTCATCGCTCTCCATAAATGCCGACTGTTTATGTGGAATCCGGTCGTATTGTGTTCGATAAATTAAATCTGTTCTCACACATATCCATATTTGTGTTGGCATAAATAAATGTTGGTCCGTATTTTTTAATGTGAATTACGCTAAAATCTCTTAGCATCGTTAGTTATGTGTAGACTTACGTCAAAAAAGTAAATATAATGGGCATATGAGGTACGATTTTTACAGTGTGGGCATCGACATCGGATCCACCACCGTCAAGGTAGTTGTGATGGATGGCGACACCGTCATATATGAGCGCTACGAGCGGCACATGGCACAGGTTCGCACCAAAACGGCCGAACTGCTTGCCGAAGCCAGACGGGCGGCTGCAGGGCGGCAGGTGACTGCCGCCATCTCCGGGTCTGCAGGAATGGGGCTTGCCAAAGCATCCGGCCTCCCCTTTGTCCAAGAGGTCTTCGCCACCGGCGAGTGTGTGCGCCGGAAACTCTCTGACATCGACGTCGTCGTTGAACTGGGCGGAGAGGACGCCAAAATTCTCTTTTTGACCGGCGGCGAGGAACAGCGCATGAACGGAGCCTGTGCCGGCGGAACCGGCGCTTTTATCGATCAGATGGCGATGCTGCTGGGCGTTACGGGCGAGGAGCTCGACCAGCTCTCGCTGACGGCGGGAAGACTTTACCCCATCGCATCGCGGTGCGGCGTTTTCGCGAAATCCGACATTCAGCCGCTATTAAATTCCGGTGCAGACCGCGGCGATATCGCCGCTTCCATATTTCAGGCCGTCGTCGACCAGTCGGTGACGGGACTGGCCCAGGGCCGCCGGCTGGAAGGCAACATCGCCTTTCTTGGTGGGCCGCTTTACTATTATGAAGGACTTCGCCGCCGTTTTGTTGAAACGCTGCCCGGTGCCCGCGCCGTCTTCCCCCAGTGGGGCCGGTATGCCGTCGCCATTGGGGCCGCCATGTGCGCCAGGGACGAGGGCAGGCTTTTCGGGTTTGATGAGCTGCTTCACAGGGTAAACTCCGCCGCGTCCGTCTCCACCTCCGGCCGCCTGCCGCCGCTTTTTGAGACGCCGGCTGACTACGAGGCCTTTAGGGCGCGCCACGCCAAGGCTGACGTGTCAAGGGCCGACCTCGACGGCTATGACGGACCTTGCTATCTTGGCGTCGACTGCGGCTCCACCACCACAAAGCTGGTGCTGATCGACCGTGAAGATCGTATCCTTTACAGCTACTACGGTCCCAACCTTGGGGATCCGGTCACGGTCGTGCGGGAGAAGCTTGCCGAGTTTCGCGCAAAGGCACATATCGCCGGTGCCGCATCGACCGGCTACGGCGAAGAGCTCATCAAAAACGCCTTCCGGTTTGATGCCGGTATCGTCGAGACCATGGCACATCTAAGGGCCACCCTGCACTTTGAGCCGGCGGCCGACTTCATTTTGGACATCGGCGGGCAGGACATTAAGTGCTTCGGTGTCAAGAGCGGTGCCATCGACTCCATCATGCTCAATGAGGCCTGCTCGTCTGGTTGCGGCTCCTTTCTCGAGACCTTTGCCCGCTCCATGGGCTACACGGCCGAGGAGTTTGCGGCACTGGGGCTCATGGCCCCCCACCCGGCCGACCTAGGTTCGCGCTGCACCGTCTTCATGAATTCCTCCGTCAAGCAGGCCCAGAAGGATGGGGCCGGCGTCAACGACATCTCGGCGGGGCTCTCCATCAGCGTCGTTAAAAACGCGATTTACAAGGTCATCCGTGCCCGTATGGCCTGCGACCTTGGCAGCCATATCGTCGTGCAGGGCGGAACTTTTCTAAACGACGCGGTGCTGCGGGCATTTGAGCTGGAGCTTTGCGGAACCGTAACCCGCCCCGCCATTGCCGGCCTCATGGGGGCATACGGCGCTGCCCTCTATGCGAAGGAATTGGAGCTCAAAAGCTCCTCCATTTTAAGCGTCTCTGAGCTTGCCGCCTTCACCCGCGAGACTCGCAAGACCCGGTGCGGCCTTTGTTCCAACCACTGCGCACTCACGGTCAGCCTCTTCCCGGGAGGCCGGTTCATTTCCGGAAATAAGTGCTCTAAACCTCTGGGCGGCAAAAAGGCTGAGCCGCTGCCAAACCTCTACCGCTTCAAGTACGACTACATGATGGGTCTTCCTCGCCTGGAGCATGCCCCCCGCGGCGCGGTCGGCATCCCCCTGGGGCTGTCAAACTATGAGCTGCTGCCCTTCTGGAACGCCTTTTTTACGGCACTTGGGGCCCGGCTTATCCTCTCCGGTCCCTCCTCCCCCGCCCTCTATGACAAGGGCCGCTACGCCATTCCCTCCGACACGGTCTGCTACCCAGCCAAGCTCATGCACGGGCACATGGAGGCGCTGCATGAGATGGGGCTTCCCGTCATATTCTACCCCTGCATGACCTACAACTTCGATGAGGAGCGTGGCGACAACCACTACAACTGCCCTGTCGTGGCCTATGAGCCTGAACTGCTGCGGGCAAACACGCCTTGGATGAGCGAGATCTCCTTTCTCTGCCCCGAGATCGGACCTCATCGGCCCCGCGATTTTGAGCGGCATATGCTCCCCGTTTTGCGCACCGTCTGGCAAGACCTTACCGCCCGGGAAATCCGGGCGGCGAGCGACGCCGCCTACGCTGCAAGGCGAGACTATCTGCAGGCCGTCAGGGCTGAGGGGGCAAGAGCCATCAACTATGCAAGGGAACAAGGTCAACAGATCATCGTGCTGGCAGGGCGTCCCTACCACGTCGACCCCGAAATTAACCACGGCATTCCCGACATGATCGAAAGCCTTGGCTGCATCGTGGTCAGCGAGGACGCCGTGGCCGACCTTGTCGCTCCGCCCAAGGTCGACGTCTTGAACCAGTGGACTTATCATTCAAGACTTTACGCGGCCGCGAAGTACTGCACCGGGAACCCCGATGTCGAACTCGTACAGCTCGTATCCTTTGGCTGCGGGCTTGATGCCATCACCACCGACGAGGTTGCTCGCATCCTGGAAGCGTCCGGAAGACTGTACACACAGATAAAAATAGATGAGATTGCCAGTCTCGGCCCCGCGAAAATCCGCATCCGGAGCCTGCTGGCCGCCGCGCAAAGTGCGCGAAGGAGGGCCACATGAGCGATTATCCTATTTTTACGCCCGAAATGCGGTATACCCACAAAATTCTGCTGCCGATGATGCTGCCCATCCATTTTGAAATGCTCGAGCGGGTTCTCTGTGACGCCGGATACGATGTGGAAATTCTGAAAAACGACGGACCGTCCGTCATTGACGAGGGCCTGCGCCATGTACATAATGACACCTGCTATCCGGCGCTGCTCGTCATCGGGCAGATGATCGACGCACTCAGAAGCGGAAAATACGACCCTGACCGGGTGGCGCTTGCCATCACCCAGACCGGCGGCGGCTGCAGAGCCTCCAACTACCTCTATCTGCTGCGAAAAGCGCTGCTCCGGGCAGGCTTCCCGCAGGTGCCGGTCATTTCGCTCAACTTGGCGGGGCTCGAGACAGCGCCCGGCTTTAAGCTGACCCCCTCCCTGCTGCTCAGAGTGCTCTGCTGCGTTGCGGCCGGCGACTTCCTGATGGGCATTTCCGGTCAGTGCCGACCCTATGAGCTGGTACCTGGCGAGACCGATGCGGTGATCGCAAAGTGGCAAAATTGCCTTGTTGAAGGCTGGAGGACGACCTTAAACCCGGTCGCGCTGCTGAGAACCTCTTACCCGGAGATCCTTGCCGACTTCGCCGCCGTCAAGCGGCATGTCACATACCGGCTCAAAGTCGGCATTGTCGGCGAGATATACATGAAATACTCGCCTTTGGGGAATAACCATCTCGAAGAGCTGCTCATCTCGGAGGGTGCGGAGCCTGTCGTACCGGGACTACTCGATTTTTGTCTTTATATCTGTTATAACAACCTGCACGGACATGATCTCTACGGCGGCGGTGCGGCCAAGGCCCTGGCTGCAAAGGCCAGTTACGCCTATCTGCTCTCCCTCAAGGGGGATATGCAGTCCGCCATCCGCGCAAACGGCGTCTTTGATGCCTCGATGCCCTTTGACGAAGTCGTGAAAATGGCAGAGAGCTACATCAGTGTGGGCGTGCGCATGGGTGAAGGATGGCTGCTCACCGCCGAAATGGCGGAGTTGCTCCACGAGGGTGTGCAGAACATCGTCTGTGTGCAGCCCTTCGGCTGCCTGCCTAACCACATTGTCGGCAAGGGCATGCTGCGGGAGCTGAGGTCGTTGCACCCGGACGCAAACATCGTCGCCGTCGACTACGACCCGGGCGCAAGCGAGGTCAACCAGCAAAACCGCATCAAAATGATGCTGGCGACCGCCCGCCGGGCCGAAGGGCTGGCCCCCGGCCGCAGAAGCCCCGCCGCACCGCTTGGAGACGTCGGCTGATTCGCTTTCTGCCGGTTTTGCATCCTCGTCTAAAATCACTGGAGGTCACTTTGGACGTTCTCGCCGACTATACCCTATATTTTTTCTTGTACAGCTTTGTCGGCTGGGTCTGCGAGTGCGTGTACTGCGGCCTGCCGGCCAAGAAGTTCATCAACCGCGGGTTTCTGGCAGGTCCCATCTGCCCCATTTACGGCTCCGGCGCGGTGCTTGTCATCGCGCTGCTGGAGCCCATCTCCCACAGCATTTTACTGCTCTTTGTGCTGGGCGCCATCCTCACCTCTGTGGTCGAGTATGTGACGAGTTGGGGCATGGAAAAGCTGTTCCACATGAGCTGGTGGGACTATTCGACTTATCCGTTCAATTTAAACGGATGTGTCTGCCTGAAAAACTCGACGCTGTTCGGTCTCATGAGTGTCCTGCTGATACGGTTTGTCCACCCCTGGGTAATCCGGATTGTGGCGGACGTTCCACAGGACCGACAGACCGTCCTTGCCGCGGTGCTGGTCATATTCCTCTCCGCCGACGGATACGTCACCGTGATGAACACCCTTCGTCTGTCCGGTAAACTGGACGAAATTGAGGCCGCCCTCGACAGTCTGCGTGACCGGCTGGCCGCAAACGTTGCCGAGGACGTCGCGCAGGCAAGAGAGGCGCTGGCCGTACTCGACATGACCCGCCGGTTTACCCACCGCCGCCTCCTTGATGCGTTCCCCCACATGAGCGATTTGCGCGGAGACGCCACCCGTTATCTGCGCGACCGGCTCGATGAGCGTCGGCACGCGTCCCAAAGATGATCTGCCCTGAATAATCGGCCGCCCGCCCCTCCAAACTATGTTTTGGAGAGCGGGCGGCCTTTCATACGCAGTCATGGATGCAAGCGTCGTGCACCTTGAGGGAGTTTTTGCGCGGGGCTAGACGGACGACACGGTATGGCCCCTAAAGACGCGAACATTATTTGATTGTGTCATGAACCGTTTGCGGTTCGCATTGTGACCGCAGCGCCCTTAAGCATTTGTATGGAGGCTTTGTGCTGTGAGAAAATTCATTGTCGCATTTTCCATCGTTGCGCTCGTCGCCTTTCTCGCCCTGGCATACCAAAAACAGCGAGTCGAGCTGACGCTCTACAAAAACCGGCAGTGGGCAGCGACCGAGTCGGCCATGGGCACACTGTCCCGAAATCTTAAGGAAATTGAGACCGGCCTGCACCAGGCGGTCACCATGTCCTCCCCCAAGATGATTGCGGCGGCGGCCACCGACATCGTGGCGTCCTCCTCCAGTGCCAAAACCGCGATTGACTCCATTCCCGAGTATGAGGAGGACCTCTATCCGCTCTCGCGGTATATTGCCCAGATTGGCGACTACTGCAAGTCACTTGCAGGCGACACCATCACAGGCAGCAAACTGTCTGCCGAGGCCAAGCAGAAGCTTCAAGAGATGCTCAAGGTGACTGAGGGGCTGCTCTGCTGTGTCACGGAGGCCGAAGCCGACGGCGCCACCGAGTCGGTGCTGGCTGCCGCCTCCAAAGCTGCTGCCTACGACAAACTTTATTACGACGGGGCCATGTCCGACCACATGCTCGATCCCTGCACCTATGCAGGACTCTATGAGCTGGAAGATGTCGACGCGGCCACGGCCCAGAAGGCGGCAGCCAAGTTTTTGGGCGTGGAGGAAGGCTTGCTTACCCAGTCCACCACCGGCGAAGGCGATCTGCCAACCTACGGCTTTACGATGGATCTCGTCTATATTGAGGTGACAAAGGCCGGCGGCATTGTCGCCCGCATGATGAACGGCCGCGATGTCGGTGAGGCCACCATTGATCCAACCCAGGCCAGGGCAAACGCCGCCGCCTATGCCGAGTCGGCCGGCTACCCCGACATGACAGAGACCGAGTACTTCACCGTCTCCGGTGTCGCCACCGTCTCCCTATGCTACGAGACGGGCGAGGTGCTCTATTATCCCGACACCATTGTCATTGATGTCGCGCTGGACGGCGGCGACATCGTGGGATTTGACGCGACGAAATATCTGCAGTGCCACCCTGCGACCCGCACCCCGCAGAAGGCAAATATTCTAAAGAGCGCAGGCGAGAAATATGCCCCCGAAGGGCACACCATGAACAGCAGCCACTACGCCGTCATCGCGTCGGACGGCGGACTGGAAAGCAGCGCCCTCGAGCTTTCGACGACAAACGGCGACTACAACTATCTCTACTATGTCGACGCCTCAAACGGCACCGAACTTTCGATGTCCCGCGTCTTTGACGACGACGCCGGACACCGCATCGAATAGCCCCCATACAGGTAAAGGCGCGTCCGAAGACTCTTCGGGCGCGCCTTCTTGCGTGTTTATCAGCCTTCAAAGCTCCATTTCGTAGACATACCGATAGATTTCCCGCTTGAAGGGGAAAAACTGGGCCTCCTCCACCGGGCTCTTGTAGGACATAACCATCAGCCGCTGGGCCTTGTCGCCTTCCCGAAGCGGTTGCTGCTCGTAATAGAATTCATTTATGAATAAGCCCATCCGCTCGTACATGCCGACGCGGCGTTTTGTGATCTCATCACAGGGCAGCTCAACCTCCAGAAAAAATGGTTTGTCAATGCCGTCCAGCACCGCTTTCAGCAAACCGCTTCCCACCCCCTTGCCGCGGGTGGAGGGCTTGGAGGCCAGATGTTCACCGAATACGCAGTTTGAAAGCTCCCAAATTGCCAAAAAACAGTCGATCTCACCCGCGTCGTCCCGGTGGACATAGATTCTGTAGTGCGGCAAATCGAGCAGTGCCTCCTGCCTTTCGGCGGTGCGCATCTCACTTGGGGGGAAAGCCTCTTCCATTATTTTGAGTACGTGCGGGAAATCTTCGTGTCTTAACAGCTCCATGAGACATCACCTCAGCAACAGGATACCGCAAATGAAACATTTTGTATAGTAGGACGACAAAAGTGGCAGAAATGTTATACAGGAGGCCGTTATGAAAAAACTGCTGATATTTGTGCTCGCCGCAGTCCTGCTGCTGTCCGGCTGCTCGGCAAGAGGCAACGCTGAAACGCCCGCTCCGTCTTCCCCGGAGACTGGGGAGTACGACACCTCGGAAGGAAATTACGGCTTGGGTGACAAAGGGACGACGTCTGAGACCCCACAGTCCCCTGTCGAGGACTCAAACTCTATCGCCAATAACCCCGCCGACACCATGACCCCGGAGGATGATACTGCCGCCCTCAGTGAAAAGCTGATTTACACCGGCCGGCTCGAAATCGAGTCCCTTGAGTTCGACAAGTCCTGTCAGACCGTAGAAGAGCTGCTTGACAAGGTCGGCGGGTTCGTTGAAAACTCTTCAATCTCGGGCTCCACTTACTACACAGACACCGGCGAGCCCGGGCTTGACAACCGCTACGCCCAGTATCGGCTGCGGGTCCCCTCCGCGAAATTTGACGAATTCATGGACAGCGCCGATGGGCTCGGCAACGTGACAGACCGCGCGACCAATGTCGACAACATCACGACGCAATTCTACGACACCGATGCCCGCCTCACGTCCTATCAGGTGCAGTACGACCGGCTTCTGGCTTTAATGGAAAAAGCCGAGCGGATGGAGGACATCCTCGCCATTGAAAACCAGCTCACTCAGGTGCGCTATCAGATCGAAAGCCTCGAGACCACGCTGCGCGGGTGGCAAAATCAAGTCGACTACAGCACCGTCAACATCACAATCAGTGAAGTCGTGCGGTACACGCCGGCCGCAAAACTCTCTTTCATTCAGCGCATTGCAAATGCCTTCTCGGGTAGCCTGCGCAGCTTCGGATACTGGCTCGAAAACTCGTCGTTCTCCATTATTTACGCGCTGCCCTATCTCGTGCTGCTGGCAGTGCTCTGGCTTGTCATCAGAAAGTTTCTCCCGAAACTGCATATTAAAAAACTGAGACTGCCGCTTCGCAAAAAGTCGGCCGAAGTGCCCCCGCATGACCCGTCGGAGCAGTAATGACCTTCTTGTTCAGCCTTCTGATATTTGTTAAAAGCCTGCCGGGGTCTTGAACCCCGGCAGGCTTTTTTCGTTATAGCTTTCTTCCCATTAAAACGCCCATAACCGAGGCCATCATCAGACCTCTGGTCCATCCGCTCGAGTCGCCGAGGCAATGGAGCCCCGCTACATTGGTGTTGAAATCCGCGTCCATTTTGATGCGGTTGCTGTAGAACTTGAGCTCTGGCGAATAGAGCAGTGTCTCGCGGGCCGCGAACCCCGGCACGACAAAGTCCACCGCTTGGATAAAGTTGATGATGTTGACCATGGCCCGATAGGGCATGGCAGCCGTGATGTCGCCGGCCTCGGCGTCGGGCAGCGTGGGCCGGACATTGGACTGGTTCATCTCTTTGGGCCAGGTGCGTTTGCCGTCCAAAATGTCGCCGAACCGCTGCACCAAGATGTGGCCGGCGCCCAGCATGTTGGTCAGTTCCCCAACTTTCTGGGCGTAGGCGATGGGCTGGTTGAAAGGCGACGAGAAGTTGTGTGAGACCAAAACGGCCAAATTGGTGTTGTCGCTCTTGACCGCCTTATAGGAGTGCCCATTGACGACGGCGAGGTCGTTGTCATAGTTCTCTTGACTGACAAAACCGCCGGGGTTTTGGCAGAAAGTGCGCACCTTATTCTTGAAAGGCAGCGGATAGCCGATGAGCTTGGACTCGTACAGTACCTCATTGACCTTCTCCATGACCTCATTTCGCACCTCAAGGCGCACCCCGATGTCGACGGTGCCGGGCTGATGGTCGATGGCATGGTCGGTGCAGACGTTTTCGAGCCAGTTGGCCCCTCTGCGGCCAGTGGCCACAACGACGGCGTCGGCATAAAGCTCCTTTTCACCATCAAGGCGCACGCCGAGACATTTGCCGTCCTTGATCACAAGGTCGAGACATTCACAGCCGAATAGGATTTCGACGCCGTTATTTAAGAGATACTGTTCGATTTCGTAGTAAATTTTCTGGGCCCGCTCGGTGCCGAGGTGCCGAATCGGGCAGTCGACCAGCTTCAGTCCCGCCTGAATGGCCCGCTTGCGGATGTCTTTGATCGCGGCCGGGTTTCCCAGTCCTTCGATCTGACTGTCCGCCCCGAACTCGAGGTAAATGCGGTCGACATAGTCGATGGCGGCCTGCACCGTATCCTCGCCGACAAGCTCCGGCAGGTTGCCGCCGACCTCGGGCGAAAGCGACAGCTTTCCGTCCGAAAACGCACCCGCGCCGGAAAACCCCGTCGTGACGTGGCAGTAGGGTTTGCAGGACAGGCACTCGTGCGTACGGGTCTTGGGGCAGGCCCGTTTTTCAACCGGTAGCCCCTTTTCGAGAATGGTGATGTGTTTGTTTTTTCCCTGCCGGATCAGTTCTATGGCTGTAAAAATGCCAGCGGGTCCTGCGCCGACGATGATGACGTCTGGGTGCATTAAGAACCTCTCTTTACACAAATATAAAAGGGGGGAGGCTACGCCTCCCCCTTTTCAAAAAGACCTACTTAACTAGCTCAAGTATGGCCATTTCGGCCGCGTCACCGCGGCGGGGGCCGGTCTTGAGAACGCGGGTATAGCCGCCTTCGCGGCCCACATAGCGAGGACCCAGCTCATCAAAGAGCTTGATGACGACTTCGCGCTTGGTGATGTAGGACAGTGCCTGACGCTTGCTGTGCAGATCGCCGGTCTTGCCCAGTGTAATCATCTTGTCCACCATCGCCGAGACTTCACGGGCTCTGGTGACGGTTGTCTCTATTCTCTCATTCTCGAGCAGGTAGGTGACCATAGCGCGCATCATGGCTCTTCTCTGGTCTGTCGGCCTGCCGAGTTTGCGTGTGCCTGGCATAACACTTAACCTCCTTTTGAGCGCCTAGCGCCCAAATTGTTAGAACCTGTATTCACTTCCAGACAGGTTCTGGAACCCCAGTTCATAGACAAGAAATGCCGAAGCGGAAGGCGTTTTTTTGCAATACAAGGCAAATTCTCGCGAAAAATATATTGATTATTTCAAGAGAATTTCACGAGGTGTGGCGGAAAAAGCGCCCCCGATACAGTGTTTCGAGCTAAGAACGGGGAGCCTGCTACTCCTCTTCCTTGCGCAGCGTCAAACCGAGGGTCTCGATTTTGACGATGACCTCTTCCAGCGACTTGCGTCCAAGGTTGCGGACCTTCATCATGTCTTCCTCGGTGTGCTTGATGATGTCCTCCACCGTGTTGATGCCCGCGCGTTTGAGGCAGTTAAAGGAACGGACCGAGAGGTCCAGCTCCTCGATACTCATCTGAAGCACTGTCTCCTTGCGGTTGTCTTCCTTTTCGACCATGACGCTGACGTCCTTGGTCTCTTCGGACAGATCGATAAAGAGATTTAAGTGCTCACTCATGATCTTCGCGCCGTAGGAGAGTGCCTCCTTGGCCGAAATGGTCTTGTTCGTGGTGACCTCAATGGTAAGCTTGTCGTAGTCGGTAATCTGGCCTACACGGGTATTCTCCACAATGTAGTTGACCTTGACGACCGGCGTATAGATCGAGTCCACTGGGATGAGACCGATCTGAGCAGGCAGGTTCACCTTGTTGCGGTCGGCCGAAACATAGCCTCTGCCACCTGACAGTGTGAGCTGCATGTTGAGGTGTCCACCTTCGCCGATTGAAGCGATGTGGAGATCCGGATTCAGGATTTCCACCTCGGAGTCGGCAACGATATCGCAGGCCCTGACTTCGCAGGGGCCTTCGGCGTCAATACGGGCCATCTTTGTAGAGTCACTGTATAGCTTGACGACGAGCTCCTTGATATTGAGAACCAGCTCGGTCACGTCTTCTTTGATCCCATCGATGGTCGTAAACTCATGCAGGATATTGTTGATTTTAACGGAGGTCGCGGCATATCCCGGCAGTGATGAAAGCAGGATTCTTCGTAGTGAGTTTCCAAGTGTCGTGCCGTAACCGCGTTCCAGCGGCTCAACGACAAACTGGCCGTAAGAGCCATCCTCGGAAATGACAAGCGTGTCGAGTCTCGGTTTCTCTATTTCAATCATTCGTTACCCTCCTTTAATGAAGCTGAAGAAAAAGCCATTAAATGGGGATTACTTCGAGTAGAGCTCGACAATAAGCGTCTCCTGAAGCGGCAGATCGACCTGGTCTCGGGTGGGGAGGTTCAGGACTTTGCCGATGGAGTTCTCCCTGTCGAGATCAAGCCATGCCGGAATGGGCTTTGCCGAGTTGGCTTCAAGGACAACCTTGAGCTTCTCGCTGCTCTTGCTCTTCTGGCGCAGAGCGACTACGTCGCCCTCGGACACAAGATACGAGGGTATGTCAACCTTAATGCCGTTGACGGTGAAATGACCGTGATTGACGAGCTGCCTCGCCTCCGGCCTAGACATAGCAAAGCCTAACCTATAAACAACATTATCCAGCCTGCTCTCGAGGATTTTGAGCAGGTTTTCGCCCGTGATTCCCTGTTTCTTTTCAGCCATCTCGAAATACTTGCGGAATTGGCTTTCAAGCACTCCGTAATAGCGGCGGGCCTTCTGCTTCTCGCGAAGCTGCACACCGTACTCGCTGGGCTTGCGACGGCCCTTGCCGTGCTGTCCGGGGGGCGTGGGGCGCCGGGTAACTGCGCACTTTTCGCTGTAGCAGCGCTCGCCCTTCAAAAACAGCTTCATGCCCTCTCTGCGGCACAGCCTGCACACAGCGTCAGTATATCTTGCCATTTATTCTCTACACCTCCGTATGGGTTAAACCCTTCTTCTCTTGGGCGGCCGGCAGCCGTTGTGTGGAATCGGCGTGACGTCCTTGATCATGGTCACTTCGAGTCCGGCGGTCTGCAGGGCGCGGATGGCAGCTTCACGGCCGGCCCCAGGTCCCTTGACAAAGACATCGACGATCTTGAGACCGTGCTCCATTGCTGCTTTTGCGGCGGTTTCGGCCGCGGTCTGAGCGGCAAAAGGAGTGGACTTGCGGGAGCCGCGGAAGCCCATCTCGCCGGAAGAGGCCCAAGAGATGGCGTTGCCGTTGACGTCCGTGATGGTGATAATGGTGTTGTTGAAGGTGGAGCTGATATGCACAGCGCCCCTTTCAATATTCTTACGCTCACGGCGACGCTTGGTCGTCGCAGCTTTTTTCTGAACTTTAGCCACTTTGCAGTCTCCCTCCCTTACTTCCTCTTATTTGCGATGGTCTTTTTGGGGCCCTTCCTCGTGCGCGCATTTGTCTTAGAGCGCTGACCCCTAACAGGTAAGCCTTTTCTATGTCTAATCCCTCTGTAGCATCCGATTTCGGTAAGCCGCTTGATGTTCAGTGCCACTTCGCGGCGCAGGTCGCCCTCAACGTGGAAGTTGTGGTCGATGCACTCGCGCAGCTTGGCGACGTCGTCCTCTGTCAAATCCTTGACCCTTGTGTCGGGGTTTATACCTGTCGCCTCAAGGATTTTGTCGGCAGCCGACCGGCCGATTCCGAAAATATAGGTCAGGCCGATTTCGACTCGCTTTTCTCTGGGAAGATCGACGCCTGCAATTCTTGCCATACTGTGTTACACACCTCCGTATTTGGAATGGGGCGTTAGCCCTGCTTTTGCTTATGCTTTGGGTTAGGGCAGATCACCATAACCTTGCCCTTGCGCTTGATAATTTTACACTTCTCGCACATGGGTCTGACGCTCGGTCTGACTTTCACTTCAATACCTCCTGTTATTTACCGCGCCACGTAATTCTACCGCGGGTCGGGTCGTAGGTGGAAACCTCCACCGTGACCTTGTCACCCGGCAGAATACGGATGAAATTCATACGCAGCTTTCCGGAGATATGGGCCAGGATGACGTGCCCGTTCTCAAGCTGCACTTGAAACATTGCGTTCGGCAGTGCCTCTACGACCCTGCCCTCCAGTTCGAAAACATCGTCTTTGGACAAGTGGTTACCTCCTACTCCGCTGCCCCGACCACGGCGGCAAGGGCCTTTCTTATTTCGGCGTTCTGCAGCTTTTCTCCGCGCAAAATCTTGATGCGCACCTTTGTTTCCTCATCTGTGATAAAGGCGATGTGTCTTAAGTTCTTGCGTTTCGGCGACTCCACTTTGCGCAGCTTTCCGTCAGCCAGCAAAGCAAAGCCACTCACCACGTCGAGGACAAAGAAGTAGCTCTCTCTGTCCCGACCGGCATGCGAACGTACCACATCGCCGGGAGAGATCGCGTGCATTCTCTATACCTCCAAATTGCGAACCGTCAAAATTTCGGGTTCGCCGTCCGTAATAAGAATTGTGTTCTCATAGTGCGCCGCAAGCGAGTGATCGCATGTCGTGACGGTCCATTCGTCCGCTCCGACATCGACTTCAAACCCACCGGCGTTTACCATGGGTTCAACGGCAATGGTCATGCCGGGTTCAAGCCGCAGTCCTCTTCCGGCAAATCCGAAGTTCGGCACCTCGGGTGATTCATGCAGCGCCGCGCCGACCCCGTGTCCGACATAGTTCCGAACCACCGAATAGCCGAAGCTCTCCACATAGCTCTGCACCGCGTGGCCGATATCCCCGAGGCGAAAGCCCTGCTTGGCGTACTTAATGCCTTCGAAAAAGCTCTGCCGGGTGACCTCGATCAGTTTCTTTGCATCCTCCGACACCTCGCCGACGGGAAATGTCGCCGCACAGTCTCCGTGATAGCCGTGATAACGAGCTCCCACGTCGATGCTGACGATATCCCCCTCCACGAGCCGCCGCTTACCTGGAATGCCGTGGATGACCACATCGTTAATCGAGATGCAGGCCGAGGCGGGAAAGCCGCCGTATCCGAGGAATGATGGGGTTGCCCCCGCTGTCTCGATCGACTTGCGGATGAGTCTGTCGAGCTCGCCGGTCGATACGCCGGGCTTGGCATGCGAGCCTCCGAGCCGCAGGGCAGATGAGGCAATCTCGCCGGCCATGCGCATCAGGGCGATTTCTGCGTTTCCTTTGAGGATAATCACTTGCCTGCCTCCTCGAGGAGATGAAGAATTGCCTTCGTAGTCTCCTCGATGCCTATGGTGTCCACCAGCTTCAAAACACCCATGGCTGCGTAGAAATCCTTGAGCGGCTCAGTCTGCTGATGGAATGTGGCGAGGCGTTTTAGAATGGTCTCGGGCGCATCGTCGGCCCTGATTACGAGCGGCTCCCCGCACTTGTCGCACTTGTCGCCCGCCTTGGAAGGGGCGTTGTCGACATGGAATGTGGCACCGCACTTGAGACAGGTCCGACGCCCCGAAAGGCGTTTGACGATGAGATCGTCGGCCGCCTCAATGGAGATGGCCAGATCAATTTTCACCCCGAGGCGTTCAAGCGTCTGCGCCTGGGGAATCGTGCGGGGAAATCCGTCCAGAATAAAGCCGTTTTTGCAGTCAGACTCGGCAATGCGGTCTTTGAGCACCGCAACGACGGTCTCGTCCGGCACTAAGGCGCCTTTGTCCATGTAGGACTTGGCCTCGAGCCCGGCTGCAGTGCCTGCCGCAACGGCAGCCCGCAGCAGGTTTCCGGTGGAGATGGTGGGGACCCCGAACTTTTCACTTAAAATCGTGGCCTGGGTTCCCTTGCCGGCTCCTGGAGCTCCGAGTAAAATGATGTTCATTTCATCACCCCTTACTCAAGGAAGCCCTTGTAGTGGCGCATGAGCATCATGGACTCCATTTGCTTGACCGTCTCAAGCGCGACGCCGACAAGGATGATGATGGTCGTGCCGCCCAACGATACGTTGACCGGCAGGAAAATCGAGCACAAAATCGGCAGTACGGCGATAAAGACGAGGAAGAAGGAGCCGAAGAAGGTGATCTTACTCAGAATTTTGGCGATGAAATCGGATGTCGGCCGACCGGGACGGATGCCCGGGATGAAGCCGCCGTTCTTCTTGAGGTTGTTTGCGATCTCTACGGGATTATAGGTCATCGAGATGTAGAAGAAGGAGAATCCGATGATGAAGAGCGCATAG
This sequence comes from Oscillospiraceae bacterium, assembly GCA_963662765.2. Classification (GTDB taxonomy): domain Bacteria; phylum Bacillota; class Clostridia; order Oscillospirales; family Feifaniaceae; genus DATMXT01. The sequence continues at coordinate 120,600 of CAXXUP010000004.1, read as the reverse complement.
AAAAAGGCATAGACCGGGGAAGTGTATTGGAGTCCGTGTAAGAAGCTCTCCATGAAACTGCCCTCGGCCGGGGTCGGGAAGAATGATGCGATGGTGGCCGGAATCGACAGGAAGCTCTGCGCAAAGATGACCGGCAAAACGCCTGTGCCGTTGACTTTAATCGGGATGTGCGACGCTTGACCACCATAGACCTTACGGCCGACGACCCGTTTGGCGTACTGTACCGGAACACGCCGCTCGGAGTTCGTGACGCAGACGACAAGGGCGACCAGCGCCACCGCAACGATTACGATGAGGAGCACCAACCACAGGTGGACCGTTCCGAGTTTGAGGTTCTGGGACACGGTTGAAAATGCGCGCGGAAGTCTGGCCACAATGCCCGAAAACAGGATGATGGAGATACCGTTGCCGATTCCATAGGTGTTAACCTGCTCGGCCAGCCACATGAGCAGCGCCGTGCCGGCCGCAAACGAAGCGACGATGACGCAGGCGACAAACCAGCTGTCATGTTTGACGGCATTGCTCTGCTTTAAGACGGCATACATGCCGAAACCCTGAATCATGCCAAGTGCGACGGTCAGAATACGGGTGTACTTTGTGAGCTTCTTGCGCCCTTCGTCACCCTCCTTGGCCAGCTTCTCAAGGGCGGGAATACCCACCGTGAGGAGCTGGATAATGATGGAGGCGTTGATATACGGGGAGATCGACATTGCGAAGAGCGTAGCCTGCGAGAAGGCACCGCCGGACAGCATATCGATGTAGCCAAAGATGGTTCCGCTGTTGGCCGCAATGTACGCCTGGAGCACCGAGGCGTCGAGGAAAGGTACCGGCACTTTGGAACCGAAACGGAACAATACAATGATCATCAGGGTGAACAGGATGCGTTTGCGCAGATCAGCTACCTTCCATGCGTTCCTGATGGTCTCAATCATAACGCTACCACCTCGGCACTGCCGCCGGCCTCCTCAATTTTGGCCTTAGCTGTTTCTGAGTAGGCCTGGAGCTTGACGTCGAGCTTCTTGGTCAATTCGCCGTTCGCGAGGACCTTGACGCCGTCCCTTGTCTGCTTGACCATGCCGGCTCCCTTGAGAGCGGCGACCGTGACGGTCGAGCCGGCCTCGAAGGTGTCGAGATCGGACAGCGACACAACCGCAAAGGTCTTGCGGAACATGTCGTTGGTAAATCCGCGCTTGGGCAGGCGACGCTGAAGCGGCATCTGGCCGCCTTCAAATCCGGCGCGCTTGACACCGGAGCGGGCCTTCTGGCCCTTGTGGCCCTTGCCCGCGGTCTTGCCGTTTCCGGTTCCAAGTCCGCGGCCCTTGCGCTTGGGCTCCTTGGACGAGCCCTCCTGCGGAGAAAGTTCGTGGAGTTTCATATCGTTGCACCTCCTTCGGTCGTTACTTCACTTCTACCAGATAAGAAATCTGTGCAATCTTGCCTCTGGTCGCGGCGTTGTCCGGCTGGATCGTTACATCCCCGGGGCGGGAGAGGCGCATGGACTTGGCAGTCCCGATGTGCTTCTTATTCCGACCGTTCAGGGATTTGACCAGCTTAATTGTGAGTGTGTTTTCAGCCATGTCAATACCCTCCCGTTATGCGTGGATCTCAGCCACGTCCTTGCCGCGGATCGCGGCTATCTGCGAAGCGTCGCGCAGCGACATCAGACCCTGCAGCGTGGCGTTGACCACATTGCGCGGATTGTTTGAGCGCAGCGACTTCGTACGAATATCCTTGATGCCGGCCATCTCGACGATGGCGCGCACCGGGCCGCCGGCGATGACGCCGGTACCGGGGGCGGCGGGCTTCAGCAGAACCTCACCGGCTCCGAATTTGCCAATCACCTCGTGGGGAATCGTGGTGCCCTTGAGGGAAATTTTGACCATGTTCTTCTTGGCGTCCTCGATGCCCTTTCGGATGGCGTCCGGAACTTCGGAGGCCTTTCCGAGACCGCAGCCGACATTGCCGTTTTGATCGCCGACAACGACGATAGCGGCAAACTTGAATATACGGCCGCCCTTGACGGTTTTGGACACGCGGTTAATGGCTACGACCTTCTCTTTCAGGTCGGACCCGGATGAATCATTGCGTGTATCGTTTCTTGCCATGCCTTCTATTCTCCTCCCCTTAGAACTTGAGTCCGGCAGCGCGGGCGCCGTCGGCAAGTTCTTTAACGCGCCCGTGATACAGGTAGCCGCCGCGGTCAAAAACGACCTCAGTAATGCCCTTATCAATGGCTTTCTTTGCGACGGCCTCTCCGACGATCTTCGCGGCGTCTTTGTTGCCGCCGTAAGTGTCGAAGTCCTTATCTAAGGAGGAGGCGGCGACGAGCGTTTTGCCCGTCACGTCGTCGATGATCTGAGCATATATATTCTTGAGCGAACGGTAAACGCACAGGCGTGGCCGTACGGTCGTTCCGGTAACTTTTCCGCGAATACGTCTGTGACGGCGCCTGCGAACCTCGTTGCTGTCCTTGCGCTTAATCATGTCCCTCTCTCCTTTCCTTAACCCTTGCCTTTGGCGCCCTTGCCGGCCTTGCCATCCTTGCGGCGGACGATCTCGTCGGAATACTTGATTCCCTTGCCCTTGTAGGGCTCCGGCGGACGCCACTCGCGGACATTTGCGGCAAACTGGCCGACTTTTTGCTTATCCGGGCCGCTGATGATGATCTTGTTGGGCGCCGGAACGTCAATCGTGATACCGTCGATCTCGTCGACCAAAACCTGGTGTGAGTACCCGAGGTTCATGACGAGCTGCTTGCCCTGCTTTTGCGCGCGGTAGCCGACGCCGTTGACCTCCAGCGTCTTGGCAAATCCCTTGGACACGCCCTCAACCATGTTGTGCAGCAGGGCGCGGGTCAGTCCGTGAAGCGCACGGTGTTCTTTATCGTCGGAGGGGCGGGTCACCAGGATGACGCCCTCTTCCACGTTGACGATCATGTCCGGATGGACATTCATTGCAAGGGTTCCCTTGGGGCCATTCGCGGTCACACGGCTGCCGTCGAGTGTAAACTCCACGCCGGCCGGGATCTTAATAGGCATTTTACCAATTCTTGACATGTCGAGCCCCCCTTACCACACATAGGCGAGAATCTCGCCGCCGACGTTGAGCTCGCGGGCTTTACGGTCTGTGACAACGCCCTTGCTCGTGGATACAATTGCGATTCCAAGGCCGCGAATGACTTTGGGCATCTCGTCGCAGGACGAGTAGACCCGAAGGCCGGGCGTTGAAATGCGTTTGATGGTTGTAATGGCAGGGATTTTGCCCTTGCCATACTTGAGCGTAATCTTGATGACGCCCTGACGGTCGTCCTCATTTACCTCGAAGTTCTTGATATACCCCTCATCCAGCAGTATCGAGGCGATGGACGCCTTTAACTTGGAAGCAGGTACTTCGACCGTGTCATGCCGGGCGGAACTCGCATTACGAATGCGAGTCAGCATATCGGCAACTGCGTCGGTTGTCTGCATTCTTAAATTCCTCCTAATAGATCACTTTGGAGATCAGCTTACCAGCTGGCCTTCCTAATGCCCGGAATCTGTCCCTTGTAGGCCAGTTCGCGGAAGCAAATACGGCAGACGCCGTACTTGCGAAGATATGCATGCGGTCTTCCGCAGATCTTGCAGCGGTTGTAGGCGCGGGTGGAGTATTTGGGTTCCCTCTGCTGCTTGAGCTTTATCGATGTCTTGGCCAAATCTGTCTCCTCCTTCTTACTTGGCGAACGGAGCGCCGAACAGGGTCAGCAGCTCGCGGGCTTCCTCATCGGTCTGGGCAGTCGTCACGAAGGCGATGTCCATGCCGCGAATGGTTTCGACCTTGTCGTACTCGATCTCGGGGAAGATGAGCTGCTCCTTAAGTCCAAAGGAGTAGTTGCCGCGGCCGTCAAAGCCGGTAGCCTTAATTCCGCGGAAGTCGCGCACGCGGGGCAGCGCCACGTTGAAAAGTCTGTCCATGAACTCGTACATGCGGTCGCCGCGCAGCGTCACGCAGACGCCGACCGGCATACCCTCACGCAGTTTGAAGTTTGCCACCGACTTGCGGGCTTTGACCACGACCGGCTGCTGGCCTGTGATGGTGGCGACGTCTTTGACGATCGCCTCAACCGCTTTGACGTTGTCCTTTGCGTCACCACAGCCGACATTGACCACGATCTTATCGATCTTCGGGATCTGCATCGGGCTCTTGTACGCAAACTTCTTCATGAGCGAGGGGGCGATCTCCTTGACGTATGTTTCTTTTAGTCTTGCCATATCTCGTCCCCTCCTTTACAGTGTCGCGCCGCAGTGTTTGCAGACGCGTTCTTTCTTATCGCCCGTAATCTTATGACCCACACGGGTGGCTTTGTTGCACTTGGTGCAGTAGAGCATGACCTTGGAGGCATACATCGCGCCCTCGGCCTTGATGATGCCGCCGGCTTCGCCCTGCTTGCGGGGCTTGACATGCTTTGTCATGATGTTGACACCCTCGACAATGACCTTGCCCTCCTTGGGAGCGACTGCGAGGACCTTGCCGGTCTTACCCTTATCTTTGCCGGAAACGATATAAACGGTGTCTCCGGTCTTGACATGAACTTTTTTAATCATTATTGCTACGCCCTCCCTTACAGCACTTCGGGCGCCAGCGACAGGATTTTCATGTAATCCTTGTCGCGGAGCTCGCGGGCCACCGGCCCAAAAATACGGGTGCCACGGGGGTTTTTGTCTTCCTTAATGATGACTGCGGCGTTCTCGTCGAAGCGGACATAGGATCCGTCGGGGCGCTGGGTGCCTTTCGCGGTGCGCACGATGACGCAGCGAACGACTTCGCCCTTCTTGACCATGCCGCCAGGTGCGGCCTTTTTAACCGAAGCCACGACGACATCGCCGATGCCGGCGTACTTGCGACCGGTGCCGCCAAGTACCCGGATGCACATGAGCTCTTTGGCCCCTGTGTTATCCGCGACCTTCATCAGGGTCTGCATTTGAATCATGGCGTTTCCTCCTTGAATCGGCCTGCTTTGTCGGCCGCATACTATTTCGCCTTCTCAACGATCTTGACAAGACGCCATCTTTTTTCCTTGGACAGCGGCCGCGTCTCCATGACAACGACCTTATCGCCTATGCCGCACTCGTTGTTCTCGTCGTGTGCCTTAAGTTTGTAGGTGCGCTTGACGATCTTCTTGTACAGCGGGTGGGCCACGCGGGTTTCAATGGCGACGACGATCGTCTTATCCATCTTGTCCGAAACGACCACGCCGGTGCGCGTTTTACGAAAAGCTCTTTCGCTCATTATATCATACCCTCCCCTTACGCCTTCTTCAGTTCGTTTTCACGGATGACCGTCATGAGGCGAGCGATGGTTCTTCTGACCTCAACGATGCGGCCCGGATTGTCGAGCTGCTTGACGGCGTGCTGGAACCGCAGGTTCATGAGCTCATTCTTGGAATCCTTGAGCCTGCTCTGGAGCTCGGTAGAGCTCAGTTCTCTGACTTCTTTGATTGTCACTGGGACTCAACCTCCTTGCTTAGCTCCTCGCGCTTTGCAAACTTGCACTTGAGGGGGAGCTTATGCATGGCAAGGCGCATTGCCTCGCGCGCTTCCTCCTCTGAAATGCCGCCCATCTCAAAGAGAACGCGGCCCGGCTTGACAACGGCCACCCAGTACTCGGGAGAGCCCTTGCCGCTCCCCATGCGGGTCTCGGCCGGCTTCTGAGTCACCGGCTTATCGGGGAAAATCTTGATCCACACCTGTCCCGAGCGGCGAGTAAATCTCGTCAGGGCGACACGGGCGGCTTCGATCTGATTGGCGGTGACCCACGAGGGCTCCATGGCCACAAGGCCATACTCGCCTTGGCAGATCACGTTGCCGCGAGTGGCTTTACCCCTCATACGGCCGCGGAAGACCTTCCTGTATTTTACACGCTTTGGCATTAACATTAGTTGCTGCCCCCTTCCTTCTTGACAGAGGCCGGACGGCGAACGGCGGGAAGAACCTCGCCGCGGTAGAGCCACACTTTGACACCGATGCGTCCGTAAGTGGTGGCAGCTTCAGCAAATCCATAGTCGATATCGGCCCGCAGCGTCTGGAGCGGGATGGTACCCTCGTGATAGTGTTCGGTGCGGGCAATTTCGGCACCGCCAAGACGTCCGGAAACCTGCGTTTTGATGCCGCGGGCGCCCAGCTTCATGGCACGGCCGATGGCCATTTTCATGGCTCTGCGGAAGGATGTGCGCTTCTCGAGCTGTGCGGCGATGTTCTCGGCCACCAGCTGAGCGTTGAGATCGGGGTTGCGGACCTCGACGATGTCAAGCAGGACAGGCTTACCGGTCATTTTCTCAATGGAGAGGCGGAGCTTGTCGATATCCTGACCACCCTTGCCGATGACCATGCCGGGCTTTGCGCAGTGCAGCATAACCTTGACCCTTCCGCCGACCCGTTCAATTTCGATGTTGGGAACGCCGGCCGCGTACAGGGTCTTCTTAAGATACTTTCTTATTTTGTTGTCTTCCACGACGAGATCGCCGAACTTGTCGTCCGACACAAACCACCGGGAATCCCAGTTTTTAATGACGCCAAGCCTAAAACCGTGGGGATTGACCTTCTGACCCATCTAAGATACCTCCTTTACTCCTTCTCTTTGAGAACGACCGTGATGTGGGACGACCGCTTGTAAATATGAAACGCTCTGCCCTGTGCACGCGGCATGATCCGCTTCAGGATGGGGCCGGGGCCGACATAAGCTTCCGCGACGTAAAGCGCGTCCTTATTCATATTGAAGTTGTTCTCTGCATTGGCGGCCGCAGACTTGAGCAGCTTTGCGAGCGGCTCGCATGCGACCTTGGGGGTATTCCTGACAATGGCGGTTGCCATTTCAAGATCTTTTCCCCGAATGAGATCGAGCACCACCTTAACCTTGCGGGGGGCGATGCGGACATAGACTACACTTGCTTTTGCTTCCACTTCGTTTTCCTCCTTTCAAGGTTACTTTCCGCCGGTCGACGACTTGGTTCCGGCGTGACCGCGGAAAGTACGGGTTGGGGCGAATTCGCCGAGCTTGTGGCCGACCATGTCCTCGGTCACATAGACCGGAACGTGCTTGCGGCCGTCGTGAACGGCAATGGTGTGTCCGACAAAGTCGGGGAATATCGTGGAAGCTCTCGACCAGGTGCGAAGCACGCGCTTTTCGCCGGCTGCATTCATCTCCCTGATACGCTTCAGTAAAGCGGCCTCTACAAACGGGCCCTTCTTAATGCTTCTGCTCATTTTTCATGCCCCTCCTTTCAATCACTTTCCGCCCCTGCGCTTAACAATGAACTTGTCGCTCTGATTCTTCTTGGAGCGGGTCTTATACCCGAGCGTCGGCTTGCCCCACGGGGTCATCGGGCTGGGCTGGCCGATCGGCGAACGGCCTTCGCCGCCGCCATGCGGATGGTCGACCGGGTTCATGGCAGATCCGCGGACGGTGGGACGGATACCCATGTGGCGTTTACGGCCGGCCTTACCGATCGACATGTTCTCATGGTCGATGTTGCCGACCTGGCCGATGACAGCTTTGCACTCCATGGGGATGAGCCGGACTTCGCCGGATGGCAGGCGTACTTGGGCGTATTTACCTTCTTTGGCCATGAGCTGAGCCGCGTTGCCGGCCGAGCGCACGAGCTGGGCGCCCTTGCCGGGATACATCTCAACGCAGCTGATGATGGTGCCGACCGGAATGGCGGAAATCGGCAGGCAGTTGCCGGGTTTGATGTCGGCCTTCTCGCTCGAGAGGACCGTATCGCCGACCGCCAGGCCATTGGGAGCGATGATATACCGCTTCTCATCGTCCTCGTATTTCACGAGTGCGATGTAGGCGGTGCGGTTCGGATCGTACTCCAGTGTCTCAACGACGCCCGGCATGTTGGCCTTGTCCCGCTTGAAGTCGATAACGCGGTACTTTTGCCGATTGCCGCCGCCCTGGTGGCGGACCGTTATACGGCCGTAGCTGTTGCGGCCGGCGTGCTTGACGTTTTTATCAAGCAGGTCCCTTTCCGGCTTGACCTTGGACAGTCCTTCAAAGGTAGAGACCGTCATGGTTCTGCGGCCGGGCGAGGTGGGGCTGTATTTCTTCATTGCCATGTTGCTTCCTCCTTTACCCTTACATCATACCTTCGAAGAACTCGATCGGCTTGCTGCCCGCGGACAGCCTGACGACGGCCTTCTTACGAACTGACGTGAATCCTGCATGCACGCCGACACGGCGAGGCTTCATGGGAACTTTAATGGTGTTGACCTTGATGACCTTCACTTTGAAGATCTCTTCGACGGCCTCTCTGATCTCGTGCTTGTTGGCGTCGGCCGCCACTTCGAAGGTGTAGATCTTTTTGCTGACGCCCGCCATGGAACGCTCGGTGATAATGGGCCGGCGAATAATGTCGTAGCATGATTTCATTATGCGTACACCTCCTCGATCTTGGAGACGGCATCCTTCAAAACGACGAAGTTGTCGTACTTAAGGATGTCATATACATTGAGGTTGTTGACGACGGTGGTCTTGACTCCGGGGATATTGCGGGCCGACAGCATCAGCTCGCGGTTGACTTCGGGCGAGACGATAAGGGTCTTGCCCGCGGCGCCGATGGCCGAAAGGAATGTGATGATGGACTTCGTCTTGATGTTCTCAAGCTCGACCTTGTCGACAACCCTCATCTCGCCGGCGGCGACTTTGGACGAGAAGGCCGACTTCATGGCGATAGCCTTCATTTTTTTGTTTATGCTCACTCTGTAGGAGCGAGGCTTGGGGGCGAACACCACGCCGCCGTGGGTGAAATGAGGGGCGCGAATGGACCCCTGGCGGGCACGACCGGTGCCCTTCTGGCGCCACGGTTTTGCGCCGCCGCCGCGAACCTCAGCTCTTGTCAGTGTGCTCTGGTTGCCCTGCCGCTGGTTTGCGAGGTAGGCAACAATCGCCTGGTGCAGCACGGGCTGATTGATGGGCGCTGCGAACACATTGTCCGCAAGCGTCATCTCGCCGACAACGCCGCCCTTCATGTCGAGTACGGATATGTTAGGCATTTGTGTATCCTCCTTCTCCTCAAACTAAGCCTTGACGCAGGACTTGACGACCACAAGGCCGCCCTTGGGGCCCGGAACGGCACCCTTGATAACCAGCAGGTGGTTTTCGATGTCGACCTTCACAACGTCGAGGTTCTGCACCGTGACCTGCTCGTTACCGAGCTGTCCGGCCATTTTCTTTCCGGGCATGATGCGCGACGGGTCGGTGTTGGCACCCATGGAACCGGCATGGCGGTGCACAGGCCCGCCGCCGTGGGTCTCGCGGCCGCGGCTCCCGCCCCAGCGCTTAATGGTGCCAGCGTATCCCTTGCCTTTGGAGATACCGGTGACGTCTATCTTGTCGCCTTCCTCGAAGACCGTAACATCGATGATGTCGCCAACGGTCTTCTCGGCGGCGTCGTCCAGCTTGAATTCGCGCAGATATTTCTTGAGCGCGACGCCCGCCTTGATCAGGTGGCCCTGTTCGGGCTTGTTGATCCTGGCGGTCTTAATGTCTTCGTACCCGAGCTGTACGGCGTTGTATCCGTCTTTTTCAACCGTCTTCTTCTGGGCAACGACACAAGGTCCCGCCTGAATGACGGTCACGGGGATGATTCTGCCCTTTTCATCGAAGATCTGCGTCATGCCGACCTTCTTGCCGATGATACCTTTTTTCACGTGTTATTCCTCCTTGGTTATTGGTTGGGGTTCCCCAACATGACCTTGCAACTGCGAAAAAACGCAGTTACAGCTTGAGTTCAATCTCGACGCCGGCCGGCAGATCAAGGTTCATCAGGGCGTCCACACATTTCTGGGACGGCTTGATGATGTCGATAAGCCTTTTGTGGGTGCGGGTCTCGAACTGCTCGCGGCTGTCCTTGTACTTGTGGGGTGCACGCAGGATGGTGATGATCTCCCGATCGGTCGGAAGCGGGATGGGGCCCGAGACCTCGGAGCCGTTGCGCTTTGCCATCTCGACGATCCGCTCAGCAGACTGGTCGATAAGCGTGTGATCGTAGGACTTGAGTCTGATGCGAAGCTTTTCTTTCGCTGCCATTGCTTAATAGCCTCCTCTTATTTTTTGTGTTGCTTGCAGAGTAAGGCGACAAGAGAAAGTTTCCAACACCCTGCCGGGCGTTTCACTTCGTGACATAAAAAATCCGAAATACTGCGGCAGTAATTCGGACATAAATAACCCCAATCCCCACGCTCATCGTGTGCCGCAACGCACATTGCCGTAGTGGGAAAAGTCGCATCACGAGACGGTAAGCCGCCTTGCTGCTCTCTATGTCGCGCCCGATTAACGGACATACTCGACGGAAATTCCCCGATTTCTCGGCAACCTCCCGCTTCATCGCACTTGTCAAGCTTTTATATGATACAGGATACTAGTCAAAAATGCAAGCCCTTTTTGAAAATTTGCGCCGGAATTCGTGAAAAATTCCAGCCATTTCATACCTTTCGGTAGCGTTTTACCCGCTCGTCGATCTCCGTATAGTCGATGACGCCGGTTTTGATAAAAGTGTCAAGGGTTTTGAAGTCGGGCAGGGCCGCTCTGCCCCCCACTCGGGTGCACTTGATGGCCGAGGTGGCGCTGGCGTAGAGGGCCGCCTGTCTTGTGTCCATGCCGCAGGTAAGCATCGCGAGATAGGCTCCGTGGAACACGTCGCCCGCCCCTGTCGTATCCTGCACTGCCACCTTAAAGGCCGGCAGCTCAAAATAGCCCTCTTTGTCCATTCCGGCAAGGCCCGCCTCGCCGAGCGTTGTGATGACGACCTCCGGCCCCTTTTCCTTCATGTCGGCAAGTCCCTCTTTGAGGGGGGCCTTCCCGTACTTCTGGCGATAATAGTCCTCCGACGCAATCCAGATGTCGCTCACTTTGATGAGCTCATCGTAGAAGGGGTCGTATGTAAAGGCATCGACCGACAGCTTCACCCCATGCTCCCGGCAGAGCTCCCCCACTCGCAGCACAATCGGCCGCCAGGTGAGCCGCCGCTCGTAGATGTGGACATAGCCGGCCCTTGCCACCATGTCCTCATCGAGCTCCGAGAGGTCCAGTGCCGGAGCATTCTCCATATAGGAATAGATGGCGCGGTCTTTCGTCGCATCGTCTGCAATGCACATCGACCACGGGGTCTCCCGGCCGGGTTGGGTGAGCACATGGGAGACGTCAATGCCGTGGCGCAGATAGTCCTGCCGGCAAAACTCCCCCATCGCGTCATCTCCGACCGGGGTCATGATCTCACAGGGTGCGCCAAGACGCGCAGCCGCGATGATGGCCGTCGCGATCATGCCTCCGCCCTGCTTGGAATAGTCGATGAAGGGCACCATCTCATTGCCGACAGCCGCCCGCGGGGCCCTAGCCAGAATGTCGACGACCGAAGTGCCGATTCCGAGTATGCTTTTCATGATATCCTTCCTTTTGGCCGAAAGGTGTGCACCTCTCGGTTTTTTAGTCAGATTTTCTTTTTTGCCATCGCTGCATCGCCATCCGGATCGATCTCAAAATACCGCTCGCCGAAGAAAAAGTAGCCCAAAAACGTACCGGTCAGGATGGCGGTGACGACCGCGATGGGTCCGCGATTACGCCGGCAAAACTTCGGTGCGCTGACGGCGAAGAATATGCCGAGGAAAAACATGGTCACTTTGAAAAGTGCCATTTCAAAGACGCCGAACCCCCGGACCCTGTCGACGGAATAGTCGATCATCTTCTTGAAAAACTTCATGACAGTCCTCCGTTACACAAATAATCTTAGTCATATCCAACCATGCAACCATTATATTGTAGTTCACTCACAAAAGCGTATCCCGCACGCGTACAAATAATAAATGTATAATCGCCTGCGGTTATTATACCACGTTAAGCCACCGTCATCAACAATACCGCACAAAGGAGAATTTCGGGTGGCTCGCTGTACATCCAAGGCTCCACCTCGCCCCGCTCCAGCACCCGGTTGGCGTGTGCAATGCGGCCGATGCGCTCGTCGCCGCTGTGGCGCACCCGATCGACCAGCTCGTCGATAACGTCGTCGACATCGTAAGCCGGATAGGGGTCATAGTCGAACATGGCCATATAGGTCTCGACCGCCAACAAAAAGAAGTCGTAGGGAGATTTTCCGGCGCCGCCCCCCTGCCTCAGCAACCGGTCGGTGAAGGGGGTGGTGCTGCCGAGCATCCGGGTCTTACAGTCGAGTTCATACCTTATTATATCGCTCATGATCTTTAGGATCTCGGCCTCGTGCTGCTTTTGCGAGGACGAGGGCTTGATGGCAAAGTTCTGCCCTGAATACCCGCCAAGCCGGCGCATGACGTCGTTGTACCCGAGCTGCAGGTTGTTCGCAATGGCGGCGGTGTCGAAATTCAAATATGACCCGAGCGGTCTCGAGGGCTCGATGAATGTGACAAGCGGATTTCCGAAAAAGTCGTGCTGGGCCGCACAGTTTCGCAGCTCGATGGCCACGACCTCCTGTGCACCCATTTTAAACGCCAGGTCGACCGGCAGGTGGTCGACGTAGCCGCCGTCGATATAGTAGCCGCCATCCACCTCGCACAGCGGAAAGGCCGGAAAGCAGGAGGCCGAGGCCAACACCCACTTCGGCAGGTAGCCGGGCGCGATGTCACTTTTCCGGACCGCGACCGGTGCCAGTGTGGGAAAGCGCGCCGTCATAAGACCGTAGTCGATGGGCGATCTAAAAAACTTATCCTCGTCGAGATAGAGGTCAAACATGTTTTTGAGCGGCGTGATGTCGATCCCCTTGTTGAGAATCGTCCGCTTGAAAAAAGGCAGGATGGAGTCCCTATTTTCGATATAGTAGCTTACGTCGAAGTTGAGGCTCAGTCCGTGCATCATGATCTTATCGGCAGTCACCTGTTCCCAAAGCCTATGGGCCGTCTCCATGTCATCCTGTACGATGAGGGCGCCATTGATGGCCCCGATGGAGGTGCCGGTCACGATGTCAAATGTATACCCCAGCTCCCGAAGTGCCTTCCACGCCCCAATCTGATACGATCCCCTCGGACCGCCGCCGGCCAGAGAGAGCGCGCGTTTCATAGTACCACCTCTTATCAAAGATATTGTACGCAGTATATCCGGTTTTCGTCAAGTTCCCGCCCAAAAAAACGGGCAGGGCGCATAAGCCCTGCCCATATGATCGCTCTTTCACTCGGGTTCATATGCGCATGTCGGCCCGCACTTTGACAAAGCAGCGCAGGGCGAAGTCGAGGTCGGCCACGGTGTGGGCTGCCGATACTTGGGTGCGGATTCGGGCTTTTCCCTCCGGCACGACGGGGTAGCAGAAGCCGACAACATAGACCCCGCGCCCCAGTACGCGGGAGGCAAAGTCCTGTGCGACCCTGGCATCATACATCATGATCGGAATGATGGGGTGCTCGCCCGGCAGCACATCAAATCCGACACTTTCAAGCCCATGCCTGAAATAGGCGGCGTTATCAGCGAGCCTGTCCCGCAGCTCGGTCGAGACCGTCAGCATGTCGATGGCCTTGATGGAGGCGGCCACGACGGCGGGGGCCAGCGTATTGGAGAAGAGATAGGGCCGACTGCGCTGCCGAAGCAGCTCGACGATGGGCTTGGCGGAAGCGATGTATCCGCCACAGGCGCCTCCAAGTGCCTTGCCGAACGTGCCGGAAAGGATGTCAACTCGCCCCGTGACCCCGCAGTGCTCCGGTGTGCCGCGGCCTGTCTTCCCCATAAAACCGACGGCGTGGCTGTCGTCCACCATGACAAGGGCATCGTACCGGTCAGCCAAATCACAGATGCCGGCAAGGTTTGCGATGGTCCCGTCCATGGAAAAGACCCCATCGGTGACGATGAGCCTGACCCTCGCCCCCTGCGCCTCCTCGAGGCAGCGGGCAAGGTCAGCCATATCGCTGTTCTTATATCGGAAACGTTTTGCTCTGCAAAGCCTAATACCGTCGATGATGCTGGCGTGGTTGAGCTCATCTGAAATGACGGCGTCCTCCTCCCCCAGCAGCGCCTCGAAAATGCCGCCGTTGGCGTCGAAGCAGGAGGAGTAGAGAATGGCGTCCTCCATGCCGACAAAGCCGGCCACCTTGCGTTCGAGCTTCTTGTGGTCCTCTTGTGTGCCGCAGATAAACCGCACCGAGGCAAGTCCCAGCCCCCACTTGTCATAGCTCGCCTTGGCGGCCTCGATGAGTTCGGGGTTGTCCGACAGCCCGAGGTAGTTGTTCGCGCACATGTTAAGCAGGCCGGCCGCCCGCGTCGTGTCGATGCGGGCCCGCTGCGGAGTCGTGATTATGCGCTCCTCCTTAAAAGTGCCTGAGCCGCGCAGTCGTGTCAGTTCGCTTTTGAAGGCGTCTATGTTTCGCTTCATCCCGTTTCCCCCTCGCGTAGTAAGTAGTAATGTGTAGCCGTATGGCTCAATGCCGGGCGATGCATTTTGTCATGCGTCCGGCCAGGTATTCTCTTTGTCCGACATGCGGCGCACGGCCTGCCAGAGCACAAAACTCGCCGCTGAAAGCCCTACGCAGCCCCCAATCGCCACTGCGTAGCCCCCGGTCAGATCATAGAGGTATCCGACGGCCAGCATGGAGATGGCAGGGCAAATGCACATGACAGCCGACAGTACCGAATAGCCGTCGCCATACTGATGGTCTCCGTAGACTTGGCGGACACCCGAGGCCACGCCGACCGCGCCCACCGAGTAGATGGCGCCGAACATGAACGCACCGGCCATTAATATCGTGGTGCTTTTTCCGCCTGCAAGCAGCGTCGCCGTTCCGGCGATGGCGACGATAAGCGACACTGAAAAGGCCCGAAAGGCGCCGATTCGGTCGGAAAGCCAGCCCGATAGAAACTTGAAGAGGATGTTGCCGATCATAGCAGAGGAAATCATTGCGGCGCCGACAGTCGCACCTGCGCCGATGTTTTCAGCCATTCCGGAGAGATGGGATGTCAGCCCCGAAACGGTGCTGGCCAAGGCCGCCATGAGCCCGAGCGTCAGATAGACCGGGGACAGGTACCGCAGTCGGTTGACAAGCCGGGGCGCGGTCACCTTTGTCTGCACCTGCTGCGCGTCTGCCCCGTAAGCGCATACACCGGCATCTTTAGGCGTAAGTTCCAACCAAAGCAGGGCGCCCGGCAGTGTCACCACGGCAATGAATACGGCACAGGCGATGTAGGCTGTCTTGTACCCATACCGCAGAATGATGGCCGTCAGTGCCGGACTTAAAATGGCGCCGGCAATTCCCGAAAAGCTCATGGTCAGCCCGATGATGGCCCCCTGACCCTTTTTAAACCAATTGCCGATCAATATGGTGATGATTGGAATGTAAAAGCCGCAGTCCCCAATCCCCCGCAAAATACCCAGCAGGTTAAACATCCAAAGTTTAGTGGCAAAGGCCATGAGAACGTACGAAGAGCAGGCAAACAAAACGCCACCCGCCACAATGAACCGTACATGCACCCGCCGCATCAGCCGCACGGCAATGGGGCTGCACAGCCCTGTGACGATGCCTGTCAGGGTGGCGTGCATGGCAATGGCCCCTCGGCCGACGCCGAGGGCTCCCGATACCGGCGTGTAAAAGACGCCGTAGGCGTTGTGGGACAGCCCCACTGAGGAGGCCATCATGCCACAGCAGACAAGCAGAATGCCCCAGTGCAGACTGCGCGGTTTTGCTTGTGCCGGGCTCTTTGGTTTGGTCTTTACCAAGAGGTGCTCCCTTCGTTTTCGCCTGGGCAAATTTGGCGGGGCACGCCCCTGCCTCCCCGGTCGCAGCACTGGCGGGGGGTCCTCCCTGCCTTTGTCGCACCATTCGGGGCTTTGCACCTTCAACTGTTGTTTATTTTATTTTCGAGCCGGGGTAGGCGTCCTCCCCCAGCAGCTTCATGAACGCCTTAACAGGGCCGGATGGCGGAATGTCGGCCAAGACCGCAACTCCGATACTCCGGGACGGAATGGGGGGCTTCAACGGAATCTCGAAGAGCTCGTCCCCCAGAATATTCTCGGTGAACTCCTTGATGACGCAGCAGATGCCAAGCCCTGTGCTGGCAAAATCCAACAATAGATCGTGACTTCCAAGTTCGATGCCGGGCGACAGCTGCACCCCCATGCGCAACATGGCGGCGTCGACCGCAAGGCGGGAACTGGACTGCCGCTCGAGCATGATGAGGGGCAGGTCCGAAAGCTCCTCCGGCGTAACGCCGGCCCGAAGCGGCAGGTACTTAAGGCCTGCCACAAAGACATCGTGGACCTCCATGCAGGGGGTAATGATCAGGCCCTCCTCATTGCAGGGCATGTTGACAAATGCGACGTCAACGCCGCCGCCTCGCAGCAGTTCCACCGTCTCGGCGGTGGTGCCGTTGCGCACCGACAGCGCCACCCCCGGGTACTCTCTGGAAAAACGGCCTAAAAGCGGAAGCAGCACATGGCGGGTGATGGTGTCGCCGGCGCCGATGCGCAAGTCCCCGGCCTGAAGCCGTTCCATGCGTCCCAGCTTCTCCTCTCCGGCGTCGATGAGGGCGATGGCCGCTTGCGCGTGGTGATAGAGTACCTTGCCCTCGGCCGACAGTTCGACTCCTCTGGCCCGCCTGACAAAGAGCGAGGCACCCAGTTGTCCCTCGAGCTGCCGGATGGCCTGGCTGACAGCGGGCTGTGAAATGTACAGCGACCGTGCGGCCGATGAAAAGCTGCCCGCCCCTGCCACGGCGAGGAAAATGCGGTATAGCTCCAAATTCACTCTGGCCATAAGTCCCCCTTATATCCGGATAATGTAATAAACGATACAAATCCACTGTTAACTATAGTATAATATAGAGACACTATAAATGCAAGTATTATAATCGGAGGTTATCTGTCATAGAGAGCTCTGTCGGAACCGTCGTGCGGGGTGTTTGGGCCCCCATCATACGGCAGGGAGACGACCTTGTATCCATTGTGCCGGGGTCGGTCCTAAAATGCGCAAAATTGGTGAATATCCCTTTTTTCGACCCTGACATCGTCAGCGCCACCGAGGCCGTCGCGCCCATCGCATCGCTGTGCAATCTGACCGGCAGCAAGGGCACCCCATCGTGTGGATCCAAGGCTATTTTGACAACTACGCCACGCGCAGCGGAACAGTATGACGCCGATCTATTCTCATATGAAAGGAACGCATGACCACCATGTCAAATTTCAAAAAAATAGATTTTTCCACATGGCCTCGCGTCGAACACTATCGGCACTATATGAAAAATCCCTGTTTTCACTGCACCACCTGTGAAATCGACATGCGCGCGGTGCGGGATAACTGCCACCTGCAGGGGCTTCGGCTCTATCCCGTCACAATTTATATCGCCATGACGGCGGTCAATTCCGTCGACTGCCTGCGGCTGACCCACGACGAGGACGGCGACCTTGCCATATGGGACCATGTATCGCCATCCTATCCGGTTTTTCATGAGGATGACCACACATTTTCCTACCTATCTACACCGTACGATGCGGACTTCAAAAAATTCTACGCCGCCTGTGTCTCTGACATAACAAATTGTATGCCTCTGCGGGGGTTTGAAGTCAAACCCGCTCCGCCCGACAGCTTTTCGATATCCGCTCTTCCCTGGGAAGGATACACCGCCTTTTCACTCGGACTTACGGGCAGCGACCGGTATCTCGCTCCCATCCTCACCTGGGGAAAATGCGGTGACTTTATGCCGCTGACGCTGCAAATTCACCACGCGGCGGCCGACGGCTGGCACATGGCGCAGTTTATGGAGGAATTTCGCCGTCTGGCGCTAACGCCTGCAATTTGGCTCTGACCCACCAATAACCCGGAACATTTTACCTGCCGCAGCGACATATATCGCAAAGGAGGAATGCCTGATGAAACGTCTCATTGCCATATTGCTTACACTTTGCCTGATGCTTCCGGCCGGCGCCGCCGAAATGCAGGACGACCTTGGCCGCATTACACTGCTCGCCAAAAGTCAGCTTGACATCAAGGACGAATACACCAAGTTTTCCGGCTATCCGAGGGAGGGACTCTCCCGCACCTGGTCGCTGTCTTGGTCTTCCGACGACGAGTCGGTGTGGGCCGAGCTTGACGACGCGGGGCTCGTGCTGAGCTACAGCTTATACCGCAGTACGGGCGATGTAGCGCGCTCCTACGGGTACGCGCCCTCCCTGCCCTCCCTTGCAAAGGGGCAGGCTGAGATCATTGCGAAAGCGTACGCGAACAAGCTGCTGGGAGAGCGGGAATCGGCCGATCTCACCCTCTCAAGCGGCAACATATTAAACTCTGGCAGCTACTACTGCTACGGCTTCATCCGTGTCGACGGATTGCCGACCTCCATGAGCCTGTCGGTCACGGTCGGCGAGGACGGCACCGTCACAAGCTTTTCCCGCACAAATCCCGCCGACAAGTACCTCACTGACCCGCCGGCTTCCGTGGCTTCCACCACGGCCACGCAGGCCCACGCCACACTCGCCCAAAAACTTGCTCTCAAGCTCGAATACGTCATGGGGGACGAAGGCATTGCGGTGCTGCGGTACATCCCTGTCTCAGGCGATGAGTATATTGTCGACGCCGTCACCGGTAAGCTCATCGACCTGACCGAGCTTTATAACGGCGTCTACGACTATTACGGCCGCGGCGAAAAGGCGCTCTCCCCGACTGCCGAGGATAAAGCCGACAGCTTAGGGGGCGGCCTAACCGATACCGAAATCGCCGGCGTCGAAAAGCTGAAGGGTGCCTTAGACAGTGCGGCCCTCGACGAGAAGCTCGCGGCCATTCCCGAACTCGGGCTGTCGCAGTACACCCTTTCCCGCACCGACTACTACTTTGCTTCGGAGGACGAGCTGATCGCCACCCTGCGGTACACTTTGAAGGGCAGCACCGAAGATGTGGTCGCCCGCAAATACGTCACGGTCGACGCCATGACGGGTGATCTGATGAGCCTCTATTCCTCCCGCTCCTATGAGGATGACAAAGTCCCGGAATACAGCGCCGTCAAGGCCAAAAGCACCGCCGAGGCATTCCTTGCAAGGCTCTTTGCTGCCGACTTTGCCAAAACCACACTCTACAGCGGCGACGCCCTCAGCTACGTCTATGCCCAGAAAGAACAGGGTTACTTCTACCCCGCCAATAAGTTCTCGGTCGACATTGACCCCGTCGACGGAAGCATTTCCGGCTTCTATTATAGCTTCGATGATACGGTCAAATTCGAAAAGGCCGAAAACCTCATTTCGCAGGCACAGGCTCACTCCGCCTATGCCGCGGCCTTTGAGGCAAAACTCCAGTATATCGACATTCCGAAGTACCTCGACCCCACCGCCTCTGAATTCAAGCCATATATCGACTACGGCTACACCTATCTCTACGAGATGCTGCTGGGCTACCGGCTGGATGCTGAGCAGTCCCCTCTGGGGGTCGTGGCCAAGACCGGCGAGGTACTCTTCAGCCCCGTCGCCGAGGAGTCTCCCATCACATACGACGACGCCGAGGGCTTCCCGCAGCTTTCACTTTTAGCCGAGTACGGTGTCGGATTTACTGGTGGAAAACTGCGCCCCTATGAGGCGTTGACCCAGCGCGACATGCTGCAGCTCTTCGCCTCGGCTGTCGGCTGGACCCCCAAGACCGACGACGACATATACAGCTTCGCGCAAAGCTATGGCTTCTTGACGGCGGCCGAGCGTGCTCCGGACTCGGTCGTGACCCGCGGTGACCTCATCCGCTGCCTGCTGAGGGCCGCCGGCTACCAGAAGTCAGCCGAGCTTGTCGGCATCTGGAACCCAGGCTTTTCCGATGAAATTCCGCAAGCCTATGTAGGCTACGCCGCCATTGCCCGGGGCCTCGGCCTTGTCAAGGGCGGAACCGACGGCAAGTTTGCAGCAAACCGCCCGGCACTGCGCGCTGAGGCCGGTTTTATCCTCTACGCCTACATGGGCGGAAAGTAAATAAAATTCTAGATAAAAAACGGCCGCCGCATAAAATGCGGTGGCCGTTTTTCATTTATGATTTCTTTTGCTCGCTGAGCAGCCTCGCCATGATGATCTCGTCTGCATACTCTCCGTTTTTAATGGCGGCGTGACGCTTTTTGCCCTCGACGACAAAGCCCATCCGCTCGTAGAGCCGAATGGCCCCCTCGTTGTCGGCAAAGACCCCGAGCTCGACCCGCTCCAGCATGAGCCAGTTGTCGGCCATATCCAAAATAGCCTTCATGAGGGCGGTGCCGACCCCTTTGTTTTGCCACTCGCGGTGCACCATGATGCCAAATCCCGCGGAGTGTCGCAGCCGCGCCCCGGAAAAGACGGTGATTCCCGCCATCCCGATGACCTTCCCCTGCACTTCGGCAACAAACTCGAAATTGTTTTCCCCCATGCCTGCCACGAATTTCTCGCTCTGCTCAACGCGGGAGGCCGGATGCCCCAGCGTTGTCTCAAATACACCCGGCATGCGCCGCATTTCGGCGAGGTCGGCGGCGTCCGACAGCCGCACGGGGCGGATGATAAAGTCCACAAAATCACCTTCTATAATTTTCTGTGGATTCTACCACCGATGCGGGGTTTTGTCAACCAAATAATGGCGGCTCCAGCACATTTTTCCAGCCCCGTCGCCGTTCGCCTGCCGCCTTTAATCAGCAACCGTAATAACGCATGTCCTTGACCGAAAGGTCCTTTTGCAGCGCGTGGTTGATGGCAAAGCCGATGAGCGCCGACATGCGGTCGATGATGGTATCGATGTCGCGTGGCGTGACAAAGAGGTCGGCGTATTGGGCAAGCGGCGGGGTCGACGAGGGCTCCTCAGTCAGCTCCGCGACAGCGTCTCCGATCAGTGTGGCGGCCGAGATGACGGTCGGCACCCCGACCCCGATAACCGGCATTCCCAGCGTCTCCTGTGTCAACTCCTGCCGGTGATTTCCGATTCCTGCTCCCGGCTGAATGCCGGTATCAGTGATCTGCACCGTGCACCCAAGCCGGTCAAGCCGGCGGGCGGCCAAGGCATCAATGGCGATGATGGCGGCCGGCCGCACCGACTTTGCCACTCCGCCCACCACCTCGGCCGATTCGACCCCGGTCTGCCCCAAAACTCCCGGCTGTACGACCGTGACCGGCCGAAACAAGTCGGCGCCGGGGCCACCGGCCGCCGTGATGTGCCGGGTAACTAACACCCGGGCGGCGGCTTTGGGTCCGAGAGCGTCCGGCGTGACCCCGAGGTTTCCGAGCCCCGCCACCATGATATCACCCTTTGGAATGAGCCCGGTGATCACGTCTCCGATCATGGCGACTACCTCTTCAAAGTTATCATCGCTTTCCTGCGGCGGCTCCTTCAGCTCCACCGTGTAATACCGTCCCTGTGGGCGGTTCATGGCCTTTTCGCCGGCGGCGTCGATGATGTTCAGCTCTGTGATGGCGGCGCCGGCGCATTGGCGGGTCTCCGCCGTCACGCCCGACAGCTCGCCATTGTTAGCCGTCGCAAGCTCCCTTGCCTCGAGCGCAAGGTCGGTCTGCGGAATATACTGCAAAATAATCACCCCAGCGTAGTATAGGCCGGCGGCCGCCAAAAAAAACCTGTCCCCTGCTTGTGCAAAAAAAATAAAGCGGCCGGCGGCCGCTTCATATATAGGGCAAACAATAAAAGGATAACAAAAAAAGCGGTAACCCCGCTTTTTTGTTATTATATCGCCGCTTTTTTTGCCATTTGGCTCTTCTTGCGGGCGACTTTATTCTTGTGTATAATCCCCTTGGCGGCAGCCTGATCGAGGCACTTTGTCGCTGCGGAGAGAGCCTGCTTGCGGACAGCCTCGTCTTCCGACACGACCGCTGCGTCAAACTTCTTCAGCTCAGTGCGCATTGCGTTCTTGATGCTCTGGTTGTTCAGAGACTTCTTGGCCTGCACAAGGACGCGCTTTTTTGCGGATTTGATATTCGGCACGTGGTTCACCTCCCTCGATGTTCGCTGTCAGATACACGCTATTATACAACGGGGCTTTCCCAATTGCAAGGGTTTTTTTCGCTCTCCCGCACCGTATCGGTAAAAAAACGGTGCAGCAGCGCTCCGCAAGGCTGCGTCAGCACGCCTCCCTTGACGGTCTGCCGCCCCGGAAATGGCATTGCAAAGATGTCGCAGACCGATCCCGCCGCCCCGCCCTTGGGGTCGTATGCCCCGAAGACGACACGGCTGATGTGGGCCTGCCGAATGGCGCCGGCGCACATGGGGCAGGGCTCCAATGTGACGTAGAGCGTACAGCCCGTGAGGTTCCAGCCCGAAAGCGCCACGCAGGCAGCCCGGATGGCAACGATTTCGGCGTGGGCCGTCGCATCCTTCGTGCTCTCCCGTAAATTGTGTCCCCGTGCGACAACCCTGCCCTCCCGCACAACGAGCGCCCCCACCGGCACTTCGCCTTCCGGGGCGGACTTCGCTTCCTCAATGGCAAGCGTCATGAACTCTTCGTCGGTCAAAGTCTCTCCCCTCTCTCCGGTTTTTTTGTGCGCGGTCGTGTATAGCAATATCAGTATAACACGAATTTGCGCGAAAAAAAGAGGGCTTTAGTATTCGTACTCAAAGGAAGCCTTGTCAGTTTCAAGATAGAGCAGCGTTTTGCCGCCCTGGCGCAACTGGTACCGGGCGGCGCAGGCCGGCGCCTCGTGGATGGTGCGTACCATTTCTCCCTCCACGGGGGCAAAAAGTGCCCCGTCCGGCTTGCTCAGCATCTCGGCCGTGAATGTCAGCTCCCCCTGTCGGATCAAAGCAGTGCCTCCCGCTGTCTGTGCCTTTGCCCCGAGATAGGTCGCAAGGCGGATTTCGCGTCCCCCTATGTAGACAAAGCCGACGACGCCGGTAAAGACGGTGGGCCCCATCGGAATATCGGCCACCGACAACATGAGCGAGCCCTCTTCAAAAAGGCACTGGGTCCAGAGGTATCGGCGCGGAAAGGAACGTCCGCGGTCCCCCTCGATGTACCCCGTCCCCCCGGTAAAATCATACTTCACATCCTCCACCGTCAGACTGCCGGATGTCTGATGCCGAAGGCTGACTACTTTATGCCGGCACTCCATAAAGGGAACCGCCGCAAAAGGGCCCATGATGTCATACCGCGGCGGCGTAAGCCCCCGGAATAGGACAGTGCCGTGGCAGTGCGGTGTGTCGACGGCAAGACCTGAGGGCGAAAAGAGGCTATGTCCGATGCGGTAGCCGCCGACCGCCCTGCACCCGGTGGGGTATTCTTCGCGCACTGTTCCCTGCGGTGTCACAATCTGCACGGAGGAGGAGCTTCCGTGCAGCGCGGCGATGACCGCTATGACACCGTCTTTAGTCTGCTGTTTAAAATATAGTCCCTCAAACCACTTATTCATGGTGGTAGTATGTACAGCCAAAACCTGCTATACTCTTCCTCATAAGGAGTGATAAAATGGTTGACACCATACTTTTCGATCTGGACGGCACATTGCTGCCCATCATTCAGGACCCCTTTATTAAAACATATTTTGGAGCACTCTGCAGGCGAATCTGCCCGTTTGGGTACGACAAAGACGAAGTGATACAGAGCATTTGGGCCGGCACAAAGGCGATGTATGAAAACGACGGCAGCCGCACCAACCGCGAGGCGTTCTGGTCGGTTTTCGGCCGGCCACAACTTGAGGAGATTCTCGACGACTTCTACGCAAAAGAGTTTGACGACGTGCGGGGCGTGCTCGTCGAAACCGTCGACCGAGGCCCCTTCATCCGGGCTTTGAAACAAAAAGGGCTTACGCTCATCCTCGCCACCAATCCGGTTTTCCCGGCCGTCGCCGTCAAAACTAGGCTTGCCTGGATCGGGCTTGTACCGGAGGACTTTGAGCAAATTACGGACTACGCGAACAGCCGTTACTGTAAGCCGGCCGCGGGCTACTTTAAGGACATCTTGCGGGACCGCGACCCCGCTCACTGCATCATGGTGGGCAACAGCCCCGTCGAGGACATGGCGGCGGCGCGCCTTGGCATGGGTGCCATTTTGGTGACCGACTGCCTTGAGGGGGAACCCGTGGGAGACGGCTACCGCACGATGACTTTTGCCGAGATGGAAAAGGAACTCTTGGCATTATAGAGGCGGATATCTATGGACACTGAGGTCTCTATGAGGTATAATAGCTTATTATGTTCCCAAATAACAAGCAGGAGGTATTTTTATGTCCAACATCACAAACAAACCCACCGTGAGTGAAGAAAAAGTCGATATCCGCCGCGGGGCAATCGGCCACCGCGCCATGTGGATGGCACTTATGTTCGATGAGATGCGCAAGGCCGGCGTAGACGCCGAGGGCATCACCCGTCGCGCCATCGCCCGTACCGGCCAGATTCACGGCGCCGGCTTCAAAGAGAAGCGGGGCGGCAGCGAGTGCGTCTGCTCCTTCACCGACGCCTTCCTTACTCCGCTCGGCATGAAAACCTTTGAGATGGTCCCCACCGCTGAGGGTGACACCCTTTCGATCGACTTCCACTTCTGCCCCTTAGTGACGGCTTGGCAGGCACTCGGTTTCGACGATGAGACCATTGCACTGCTCTGCGACATGGCTATGGATGGCGACCGCAACATCGCAGCCGCCAACGGCCTTGAGTTTACATTGACCGACACCATCGCCGCCGGCTGCCCCACCTGCAAACTGAAGTTCGAGAAAAAGTAAAGAACCTTTCAGCGCGGCGAACTCCGTTTACCGCGGGAGGATACGATGGCAATATACGAACAGCAACTTTCGGGGAGCTTTGATGAGATTTTGGGAATGCTCGAAGAGGGCGTAATACAGGGCAGCCTTTCGGCCACCCTCGAGGGCGCCAGCGACTACACCGCCGGCGACGTGCGGTGTGCCGTGCGGGTCTTCGAGCGGTACAGCATGATCGGCGGCAACAGAGTCAGCCTGAACATCACGCTGGTAGGCCGCGGCGATGTGCTCTTTCTTTCGGCAATCGCCTCGGGCGGCAGTCAGGCCGTGCTCTTCAAAATCAACACATTTGGTGAAGAGGCTTTTCTGGACCGCGTTCGGCATATCATGCAAAATTACCTGTATCCGGGTTAAGAGAAAAAAAGGCGCGGCAGTCTGCCGCGCCTTTTTTATACTCTTGAAAAAAATCAGGCGAGGTAGTCGGAGACAAACTGCAGCGTCGCCTTGGCGCCAAGCAACAGGGCGTCCTCGTTGAGGTCAAACTTGACATTGTGGTGCGGGGCTCCGGAGCCAAGCGCTTCGTCTGCGATGCCGACAAAAGCGAAGAGGCCGGGGATGAGGTCGGAGTAGGCACCGAAGGACTCGGAGGCCATCCAGGCCGGCTCCTTGGCACGCGTGCCCGGGACAACCTTGTCGCAGGCGGAGGCGGCGATGGCGGCCAGTTCCTCGTTGTTGATGACGGGGAAAGCCTTGCCCGGCCACTGCTCGTAG
The DNA here is from genome assembly GCA_963662765.2 of Oscillospiraceae bacterium. Taxonomy (GTDB): domain Bacteria; phylum Bacillota; class Clostridia; order Oscillospirales; family Feifaniaceae; genus DATMXT01. Next base: position 95,228 of record CAXXUP010000004.1, on the reverse strand, counting down.
GTGGCGGTGCAGTGGTTGGCCGAAGCTAAACACTCGATGATGTTCTTCATGTTGTCGGTGATCTTGGTGTAGTTCTCAAGCGAGAAGTACCGGATGCCGCCCGATACGGTGCAGGTGTCGGGGATGATGTTCCAGGCCTCGCCGCCCTTCATGGCAGCGACCGTCACGACGCCGGCCTGATCAGGGGCGACGTTGAGCGGGATTACGGTCTGCAGCTTGCTGACGATCTCGCTGGCGGCCAGCACCGGGTTGATGGACTGGTCGGGACGCGAGCCGTGGCCGCCGCGGCCGTGGACCGTGAAGATGAAAGCGCCTGCGCCGGACATGCGGGGACCTGCGTCGACCGAGATGGTGCCGGCCTTCATCATGGCATAGAGATGGATGCCCCAGATGGCGTCGGCCTTTTCCTTCTTGAGGGCCTCGACGATGAAGGGCCAGCTCGAGGGCTGGGACTCTTCGCCGGACTCGAAGGTGACCATGACACGGCCGGTCAGTTCACTCTTGTGCTGCGCGATATAGGTGGCGGCGGCGATCAACATGGAGACATGTCCGTCATGGCCGCAGGCGTGGCAGGCGGCAGGATTCTTCGAAAGGGCAACCTTCTTTTGCTTGAGGTTGGTCTCGGATTCGGGCATTGCGAGTGCATCCATGTCGGCGCGCAGGGCAAGGGTCTTGCCCGGCTTTCCGGAGTCGATGATGCAGTAAAATGCGACGTTCCCACACATGACCGGAGTCAGGCCGAGTTCCTTCATTTTTCCCTGGGCAAACTTAGAGGTTTCAACCTCCTGGCCTGAAATCTCGGGATGCTCATGCAGGTATCTGCGGGTTGCAATGATTTCACCCTTCATCGTCTCGACCGATGAAATAATTTTGCTGGTATCAAACATTTACGCTACCTCCTAAAATAATTATTCTCTGCTCACTCACCCGATTGCTATTTTCCGTAGCTTTCGGGCCCGTGAATTGCATTCATGACAGTTGCGCGGAAAGCACCCTTTTCAAGGGCGTCCACGCCACGGATCGTGCTGCCGCCCGGCGAGCACACGCTGTCCTTGAGGGCACCCGGGTGCATGCCGCTTTCCATTACCATTTTGGCCGATCCCATGAGCATCTGGGCGGCAAGCCTATAGGCCGTCTCCCGCGGCACGCCGTGGTAGACGGCGCCGTCCGCGAGCGCCTCTATGAACATGTAGGCGAAGGCCGGGCCGCATCCGGTTAAAGTGCCGGCCGGTCCCATGACCTTGGCGTCGAGGGTCTCGACCTTGCCGATGCGCTCGAACATCCCCTTGACAAAGTCAAGCTCCGAAGGCGTAAGCGACGTCTCGGCCTCGAACAGCGTCATTCCGGCACCGACAAGGCAGGGGGTGTTGGGCATGACGCTCTGCACCCGCACGCCCTTTGGCATCGCCTCGTCGAGTTGTTTTTTGCGCCATCCTAAGGCGATGCAGACGACTGCTTTGCCGACCAGAAGATCTCCGAGCTCGTCGATGACAGGCTTAATGACGTTCGGCTTGACTCCGAGCAAGACAATGTCACAGGCGCTGACGACTTCAGCCGTGCTCCCTGCAGCGATAATGCCGTATTCCTTTTCAAGTGCCGCCGTCGCAGCACGGTTGATGTCGAAGGCCATGGCGCCGCCCTCTTCGAAATATCCCGTTTTCGCGGCGCCCTTCGCGATGGCCCCCGCCATGTTTCCGGCGCCGATAAAACCGAATTTAACCATTAGTATCCCCTTCTTCCCGTCTTGACTCTCGCAATGAAGAATATGGCTCCGATGGCGATGATCCCGATCACAAAGGCGTAGGAGGCGATAGCCCCGAGAATTCTCAAAAAGCCGCGCCAGGGCTCATCGCCCTTGTTTTCGTCTTCCCCTTTTTCGCCTTCCGCAAACGCGGGCAGCACCGCCAGGCACATCATCAGGGCGGCGAGGATTAGGGCGAGCAGGCGCTTATGTTTTGTTTTCAACATAGGTCTCCTCCTAATATTTTTTCTTGTAGTCATCATCCGGGTTGATGCCCATATCGCGGTTGTGCTTGCGCAGGAAATAGACCAGAACCGTCGTCAGCGCAATGCCGGAGCCTACGAAGAAGGCCGGCCACGAAAAGTGGAACCCCGTCTCCTCCTGCGGTGTCTCTTCCGCCTCGTCGGTGTAGAGCTTGGTCGTGCCGACCGCCACATCGGCCGTCGCAGTCATATCCCCCGCCGTCGCCGTCAGGGTGACCACCCCATCCGTCGTGCCTTCGATCCAGCCATCCACAAGATGGGCGATGCCGTCGTCCGACAGCGAATAGCTGATTTCTCCACTGCCGCCGACCACCACGGCCGACAGCTGATACGAGAACTTCTTTGCAAGGGTAGAGGGGACTGCGGTGAAGGCGATGTGCGGCTCAAGAACCATAAGGTCGAAGCTGTACTCTTTGGTCGTCCCGTCCACCGTGACGTTTCCCTTAATTGTAAAGGCGCCCGGCGCAGACGTTGTAAGACTGCCGTCCTGATAGGTCACAAGACCCCGGTCGCTGGGGACCGCCGTAAGCTCATAAGGCAGGCTGCCCGGCACTTCGACGATGATTTTCACCGTATCGCCTGACAGCACAGCCTGCCGCTCGGGGTAAACCTTGACAAGCGGCGTATAGTAGGCCTCCTCGGCCGGTTGGCTGTTTTTTCCATCCTCCGACTCTACATAAACGTCGGCGCTGTCGCCGAAATCGGAGATCAGCTTGTCTCCGGACAGCATTGAATCGGGGGAGCCCCATACCCGGGTGCTGTTTTCATAGATGGCCGACAGGTCGCGGGCAACAAAGAGACTGCGGTCTCCCGCCGTCACCGGCCAAAACCACCCGTCCACCATCTCACCGCCCTGGCTCGCTTTGGTACCGAGTATCGCCCCGGCAAACTGCGCGGCGGCCTCTCTCCCGACGTCGACCGAAACAGTGACCGGCTTGTAGAGTCCGTCGAACCGGCCGGAATCCGTTATCGCAATACCCTCTTCAGTCACGGCAAAGTCGGCCGACTGGCCATCCGCCTCAAACCGGCCACCGTAAATACGGCCCGTCATACGGACTTCCCCATCAGCGGTAATGCTGCGCAGTTCAAAGACATAATCGCCCGTATGCGCTGCCGCCACCGTCAAAAGTCCGCTGCCATCTTTGGTGCTGCCCTCCAGCAGATAGACCCCCGAGGTATACACGGGGTTCGGCTGCGTATTTTTGGGAGCGGAGGCGATCCCACCGAGATAGTCGTAGATCGCCGGCGTCCCGGTGGTTGCCTGCACACCACGTACGATCGGTACGGCGATAGCCGATGTCTGCCCATATATATTTTTGGTTGTGACAATCATGGTGTAGCGGCCCTCCGGTGCGGGGGCGGGATTCCAGATAAAAGTCCCCGTCACATCGGCCTCACCCTGCTTTGTCTCCACCGGCTGCCCAGCCCACGCGGCGACAGGGTTGCCCCCCTCATCGATCAGTTCGGCCTGGTAGGTGCCTGAATACAGACAGGAAATGGAAAACTGCATACAGAGCTGGCCACCCCGCATGTAGCTTTTGACGAACTGGACACCAACGCCGTTTGCCGCATAGCCGGTGAGGCCGAGGCCGAAGGTCAGGATGGCTGCGGCAAGCAGCGCAAATATACGTTTTTTCATGCGACCCTTCCCTTCTCATTACTTCGATTTAGTATATCACAACAAGTGACAAAAGAAAAGAGCCGGCATAAGATGAAATGAAGTCGAAAAATAGACTTCTTGCATCGTCCGGGCGCAAACGGACAGCGTGTTTTTTTTGCTGTTAAGGAAGCAGGCCTCGCCAACACGGAATGTTCTGGCAGGCTTATTGCTGACGGGAAGAGGCAAGAAAAACGGCTGTACCGCAGTGAACGAGCTTGCAAGCGGTCATGCCAAACAACGATGAAAGGAGCTGCTTCTAAGACATCATGGCTGGAGCAGGCGTAGTGGAAGTAACGGCGTTATCGCTGAAATATCAGACACCGGCCGGGGAGGTCGAGGCGCTTGCCGATGTGAGCTTCTCGATAGCTCCCGGCGAATTTGTATCTATCGTGGGTCCGTCGGGATGCGGCAAATCCACGCTTTTATCGGCCATTGCAGGCCTTGTCGGCCCTTATTCCGGCCAAATCACGGTGGCCGGCGGCCGCGGCTCGATCGGATACATGCTGCAGCGCGATCATCTGTTCGAGTGGCGCACCATCTGGCGCAACGCGCTGCTGGGGCTTGAAGTCCGCGGCTCCCTGACTCCCGAGACCGAGGGCCTGGCCCGCAGGCTGCTGCAAACCTACGGGCTGTGGGAGTTCAAGGACAGTTACCCACGCCAGCTCTCGGGCGGTATGCGGCAGCGTGCAGCGCTCATTCGCACCCTAGCCACCTCGCCGTCGGTGCTGCTTTTAGACGAGGCCTTCTCGGCCCTCGACTACCAGACTAGGCTTGCCGTCACCGAGGATATCTCCGGCATCATCCGCCGCGAAGGGGTCACGACGCTGCTCGTCACCCACGACATCAGCGAGGCCGTCTCACTCTCCGACCGCGTCATCGTGCTGACCCCCCGCCCCGGCCAGGTTCGGGCCATTCATTCAGTCGATATGCCAAACGAAAGCCCCCGGGAGCGGAGAAATGACCCCGCGTTTCGGACATATTTCAACACGATATGGAAGGAGCTGGGGGACAATGTCGCCTGAGCGCACTGCTTGGCTGCGGGCCGCCCGGCGCCGCACGGCGGCCATACGGGCGGCCCGCGGCCTTATTTTAATCTCAATTTTCGGCCTGTGGGAAATTGCCGCAAGACTCGGATGGATCGACCCTTTTATCATGAGCAGCCCCTCTCGGATCATCGCCTGTATTGGGAGAATGATTGCTGATAGGCAACTTTTCTATCACATCGGCATAACATGTATGGAAACAGCCGCCGGCTTCCTGCTTGGCACCGTGCTGGGCACAGCAATCGCCATTGCGCTGTGGTGGTCCGACGGGCTGTCTCGTGTTCTCGAGCCATACCTTGTCGTGCTCAACTCGCTGCCGAAAATTGCCCTCGGGCCGATCTTTATTGTATGGCTCGGCCCCGGCGTCGCCTCCATTATCACAATGGGCCTTGCCATCAGCATCGTTGTGACGATTCTTGAGGTGCATCACGGTATGCGATCCACAGACCCCGATAAGGTGCGGCTCGTCGAGTCCTTCGGCGGAAAACGCTGGCAGGTGCTGACCAAGGTGGTCCTGCCCTCGAATCTGCCGACCATTGTCAATGCCCTGAAGGTGAACGTCGGGCTCTCATGGGTCGGCGTCATCGTGGGCGAATACCTCGTGTCGAGAGCCGGCATCGGATACCTCATCGTATACGGCGGTCAGGTGTTCCAGCTCGACCTCGTCATGTCAGGTGTCATCATCCTGGGGATTCTGGCCGGGCTGATGTACCTGCTCGTCTCTCTCCTCGAGAAAGTTCTGATCGGAGGTTATCAATGAGACTTATCAAACCGCTGCTTGCCCTCATGTTGGCTATGGTGCTGCTCTTCTCTCTTTTCGGCTGCTCCAAGACCCCGGAGCAGCCCGCACCCCCGGAAACCCCTGCGCAGCCGGCCCCTGTGGAACTGGTTAAAATCCAGCTCAACGAAGTGACCCACTCGGTGTTCTACGCCCCGCAGTATGCGGCCATTGAGCTTGGCTATTTTGCCGACGAGGGCATTGAACTCGAACTGATCAACGGTGCCGGTGCCGACAAGGTCATGACTGCTGTGTTGACCGGAGCCTCCCAAATCGGCCTTGCAGGCCCCGAGGCTTCCATCTACGTCTACCTTGAAGGCAGAAGCGATTACTGTCAGGTCTTTGCACAGCTCACGAAGCGCGACGGGTCCTTCCTCGTCGGCCGCACGGCCGATCCCCAGTTCACCTGGGAGAAGCTGCGGGGCAGCTACATCTTGGGCGGCCGCAAAGGCGGCGTGCCTCTCATGACCCTCGAATACCTGCTTAAGAGCAAGGGGCTTGTGCCCGGAACCGACCTAACGGTCGACAGCAGTGTTGCGTTTGCCGCTATGGCCGGTGCCTTTGTCGGCGGCACCGGCGACTATGTCACCCTCTTTGAACCCACCGCCTCCATGCTGGAGCGGGAGGGAAAAGGCTTTGTACTCGCCTCAGTCGGTGAAGCAGCCGGCGAAGTACCCTACACCGCCTATTTTGCGACCAAGAGTTATATTGATGCGAATCCCGAACTCATTGCGGCCTTCACTAGGGCCGTCGCCCGCGGTCAAAAGTGGGTAGAGGAGACCGACGCTGCCGAAATCGCCCGCGTCATCGCCCCGCAGTTCCCCGACACCGATCTGGAACTTCTCACGATGGTCACAAAACGCCAGAAGGACATCGACGCCTGGAACACCACCCCGATTATGACTGAGGAGGCTTTCGGCAATCTCAAAGACGTTATGGAGACCGCCGGCGAGCTATCCCAGCGCGTACCCTTCAACGAAGTGGTCAACAACACATTTGCCGAAGAAGCCATTAAATAGCAAAAAAGCCGCCCGGAAGGGCGGTTTTTTTGTCCGGATGTCCCCTGTCAAGCCTTGTCCGCCGTCGGGTCACCACTTGTCGTAGTGGACCTTGTCGGCTGGCCGGGCGGGTATTTGCTTGACTATGACTGCATCTTTCGCAGGATAGCCGATCCCAAGATAGCAGCACAACACGTATCCCTCCGGCGACCCGACCAACTTTGCGACATACTCCGGCTCCCCGCCGATGGGAATTCGGATGGAACAGGCCAGTCCTTCGACCGTGGCAGCCAACATCATGTTCTCAATACCGCACCAGGTCGAGGCGAAATTGTTGTAGCTCATAACTCCGTTTGATTTGTTGAAATCACCGCTGTGGAAATAGAAGGGCAGTATCAGCGTACCGGGGTCGATCAGCATACGCCGTTGCTTGGGGATTGCGTCGAGGTACATGTCTCTCCTTAGGTGCTGCATATCGACTGTGCTCTCGACAACCTTCATCTGCCGGACGGCCCCCTCGTCGACCATGGCAACCACCTCGGCGATTTTCTCCTTTCCCCGCACTACGACATAGTGCATATCTCGGAGGTGATTGCCGCTGGGTGCCTTGAGACCGGCCTCCAGAATGCGCTCCAGCACCTCTTTTGGCACTATTTTGTCCTCGAAGTCGCGGATCGTACGCCGCCTGTCAATGGCCTCGTAAAGCTTCATCGATATTTCCTCCGTCAAATGGTTTATGTGTATGGGCGTAAACAGATATCTGTATGACAATTGTTAGAATGTTACCACAAATATGGCTGTTCGGCAAACACCTCGAGACATTTCGTATAATGAAAAACCGCCGATATGTTGCATATCGGCGGTTGACGTTTTATCGGGCAGCTTAATGGATTTGCGTCATTTGGCGGCCAGAATATTCGCCTTTCGCAGCAGCATCCAGTCAATCGTCCCCACGATGATGGCTGTCCCCGCAAAACAGGCCAAGAAATTGAGGGGGGTGACAGCAAGCCATCGTCCGAAGCCTATCATGTCGAAGCCCATCCTGTACAGCAATATGGGCCCGCCGTTGATCACGACCGGTATGCACAGCGCTGCAACAATGGTCCAAAACTTGTTCAATCGCCAGAACATCAGCGAAAAGAACATGCCGACCACGCATACGCTTAGGGCAAGCCCCGTATTGAAGAGCATGCTCATGATGTGCTGGCTCGCCGTCAGCCGAGGAGTCTCCACACCCACATAGATAAACTGGTAGAGATCAGCCACGAAAATATTCGTTTTGTCGGCCGAAATCGCCTGGGCGATGCCGTTTAACATCTCGCCCGCCGCGGCCAGAAGTGCCGAGACCGACAGGGCAGACAGCACTTCGCAGACAAAGGAGGTCCGCCGTGATACCCCGAATTGTAGGGAGAGCCTCAGGTCGCTGCGGACATTGACAATTCCCATGACGAACATGAAAACCGTCGTCGCAAAACCGTAGCCCGAAAATCCCATGATGACCGCTCCCTCGTCGGCCTCAACGGCAAAGGACATGAAGGCCGTCACAATTGCCGCCAAAATGAGGAACATCACGATGGCCCCCTTTGAGGAAGACCCCGAATTGATACCGGAAGGCTGGTCTGATATTCATGTTCATTTCCTGTCCTCCTCTTCCATAAGGCTGATAAAATAATCCTGCAAATTGATGGGGGCAATCTCCATCCCCTCCGGCAGCGCTTCCCGCGTGCCCTGCACACAGGCGGTTTTGAGCCCGCCGAGCGAGTTTTCGGTCAGCACATGCTTCCCCTCGATGTATTTGTCGATGGCGCCTGCGGGGCCCGACACCGTGTACGCGTCGGCTGTCAGTTCCTCCCGAGGGCAGTCCTTCAAAATCTTTCCGTTGCGGATGATGACCGCATGCTCAATCAGGTCGGCCGCTTCGGCAATCAGGTGAGTGGAGACGACCATGGTGCAGGGGCGCTCGGCATACCGCGCAAGCAGTTCGCGGTAGAACATGTCGCGGTGCTGCGCGTCGAGTCCCAGCACCGGCTCGTCGAAAAAGAGATAGGGGGTATTGACCGAAAGCCCCAGAATCAGCCGGAAAATCGAAGCGTAGCCGGTCGACAGCGACTTGATTTTTTTCTTTTGGGAGAGCCCAAACTTTTCGGCCAGTGCGTCGGCGTATGCCCGGTCGAATTCCGGGTAATAGAGCCCCGCCACGTCAAATGCCGCCTTGACCTTCATGTCATCCGGAAACATGTTGCGCTCAGCCACGAGATACATCTTCCCCAAGGCTGCGTCGTTGTTGACGATCTCCTCTCCGTCCACCGTGATGCTGCCTTCCGTCGGATACAGCCGCCCGGTCAGAATACTGAGCAGCGTTGACTTTCCGGCACCGTTGTTGCCTAAAAGTCCATAAATTCGGTTCTCGCCAAAAGTCAGGGACACCCCGTCAAGCGCCCGCGTGTCGCCAAAGCTCTTGGCGACATTCTTCATTTCAATCGGCATTTTCAAACCCGCTTTCTATCATAGCCGTAAGTTCCGATGCGGTCAGCCCCAGATTTTTGGCCTCTCGCACAAGTTTTTCAACATAATTTACGTAAAACTGATCGCGGCGCCGCAATTTCAGTTTATCCTTCGCACCCTGTGCAACAAACATTCCCAGTCCCCTTTTCTTGTAGAGCGTTCCCGCGTCCACCAGTAAATTAATCCCTTTGAGTGCGGTCGCGGGGTTGATTTTATACGTTACCGAATACTCCGTGATGGATGGCACTTGGCTTTCCTCCGGATAGGCGCCCGAGAGTATCCCCTCCTCCAAATGTTCGGCAATCTGAAGAAAGATTGGTCGTTCACCCTGAAAGTTCACCTGCGCGCCTCCTCTCAAATTTGACTAGTTAATTAGTTAACTAATTAACCGCGTCACTAATATACTATATGGAGCATCATTTGTCAAGCAGTTTTAAAAAAATATTTACATCCGTTCTTAACATCCCCGGCAAATGTCAAACGGGCCTGCCGCAGTCTGGCGGCAGGCCCGTTTTCCTCAGCTTGATTCACTGGAAAGTCAGTTGTTCCGGCAGGGAAGCGGCGCTCAAATTGAATTGCCGCGCTTTTCAACCATGTTTCTGTGGGCGGTCCTATCGGTGCGCGGCAGTTGCCCGTCTGTATGCGCTACAAAAAGTGAATGTCCTGCTCATATCGCTGCAGCAAGGTCGAACGGCCTGCGTCAATTGATCGTTTGGTTATAAGCAGCAAATGGCTTATTGAATATCATATCGGTAGAATTTTTTGTCAACCTCCATAACGGGGAAGTTGGCGGGGAGTGTTTCTTTTGGGATTTCAACGAACTGATTTTTCTCATAAAATCTGTGCGCGGCCAGGAATTGGAGCGTTGTTCCTAAATATACTCTATGAAAGTTATTTTGTGCGGCCCATTTCAAGAGCTGTGCAAGCAGTTTTTTCGATACTCCCATATCCTTGCCCCTGTACTCTTTTTTTACAAACATCTTTCGGAGTACCGCATTGCCATCGCCGATGTCTATGATGCCAATCGTACCGATTACGCTGTTTTCATCAACAGCCACCCAAAATTTTCCCCTTCGCTGATAGTATTTTTCGATGTCTTCCAAATCGGGTTGATCTTTAAGAGAAATTGGGATTTTATACTCGTCTTGCTGGATTTCCAAAATCATTTCGATGATTCTCTGACAATAGTCCGATTTGTATTCGCAGATATTAATATTTGTCATTTATATCCTCCCATTTTGTTTTATTATTTTGAAGAGATCCGTTTTTCTCAATTCTCCCATTTTCGTTCAATGTTTTCATCCATTCTTCTAATCAAAAGGCTGGCCAGTTTCTTTTCACTGTCTGTAAAGCCGGATAGGCAGATCGATATGTTTTCGTTTTCTTCACCAATGACCAGTAAATATAGATCACGTGCCTCCGGCGTGGGATATAGCCGCCACATTCTTTTATCGTTTTCATCCCGCGTCCGCTCGATAAGCCCCTTATGCTCCATCTTTTGAATTGCCTTTGTAGTCGTCGCTTTATCCACCTTCAACATATTCGATAAATCAATCGGATTGATCCCCTCGTTTTCGCAAATCCTCGTCAGGAATACAAATTGTCCTCTTTCCAAATTGAACTGTCTGAATTTGCCGTCGTTGATTGTCTGTATGCATCTTGAAATCGCTCCAATCCCCCTCAGGACATCGCTGTCCAGGTTCATGAAAATCCCCCCCTAAACACTTGACGCAAGATTTATAAATAATTGAGACCGATCCGAAAACAGTTGCACTTTCGTCCTGTTCTATCATAGATGTTAGCAGAAACTAGTTTACATTTCAACTGGTTTGCACGCTTTTTAATGTATAAAATTTCCCCTCTTCATGGCCTAAAAAGACTCCTTTTCACAGCTTGTGGCTGCGAAGAGGAGCCTAGTGAATCAACGCGACAAAACCCTATGGTCCTTACGAGTGCAGGATTTGTGACTAGGTTCAGTATGCTTAAACTATCCCGGCATACGTCATACGATCACTTTGAAAGCGCTCCGACTGTGGCCGGAACCCATATTTATTGTGCTATCGCGGGCGACAACACGGACAATCACGAATACTCTTATTCGATATAGATTTCCGCTTCCGAAAAAAGCGCCGCATTCCCCGCAAGTTTCACCCTGTCCCCCCACACACTGCAGTACAGGACGCCGCCGCGCGCCGACGCCTGAAAGGCCGTAAGGTCTTTTTTCCCGAGCCGTTTTACAAAGTACGGGACGATATGGCAATGGCCGGAGCCGCAGACCGGGTCCTCCGGTACATTCAGCTTGGGTGCGAAAGAGCGGGAAACACAGTCGAAGTCCCGGCCCGGTGCCGTCACCTGCAAAAGTAGCCCCTCCAGACGGCACAGCTTACTCATATCCGGAACAATGCTTTTCACAGTCTCCTCCGAATCCATGACGCAGAGCAAATCTCTCCCCATATACGCCTCCAGCGGTCTGGCCCCCAGAGCGTCGGCCATTTCCTCCGTGACCGGCACGGCCCTCAGCGTATAAGCAGGAAAATCCATTTCAAACAGGTCGCCTCGTTTTTCAACCGTCAGCGTCCCGCTGAGCGTGTAAAAAATCACGACCGTCTGCTCCGGTTGAATAAACCTAGTGATCACATAGGCTGTGGCGAGGGTTGCGTGCCCGCAGAGGTCAATCTCCCCGCCCGGTGTAAACCAGCGCAGACGGTAGCCCTCCCCCTCCCGCACTGCAAACGCGGTTTCAGAAAGATTGTTTTCGCGGGTGATTTTCATCAGCAGTCCATCTGGCAGCCACTCCGGCATCACGCAGACGGCGGCGGGATTTCCGCCGAACACCTTGTCGGTGAAGGCATCCACTACATACTGTTTTACAGTCACTCACTCCTATCTGAAAAAATGGCGCTATGGCATTTTCGAAGGATGTTTGTATCATTTCCGGTATCGTCTTGTAAAATTTGCGGACTACTTCTCCATATACATTCTACGGCAGGCAAATGCGCCACACAACAATTTATTTGTGTGGCGCACAATTTTGTGCATTCACGGCATTGTTCAGCCGATCAACCGCGCCAGGATCTCCAGCCCTCGCTCGAGTTCTTCCAAGTCCCGCGGGGCGCAGATTGACAGCCTGACCGCATGGGCGGGCGATGTTTTGCCAACGGCAAATTTCTCGGCGGCGTACACCTGCACCCCCATCGACAGGGCAAGCTGCTCGAAAGCCACTCCGGTGTACCTCTCGGGCAGCAGCAGCCAACGAAAAATGTCGGTGTCTCCTCCGTGGCAGCACACTTTGGGTAACCACCGGTCTACAATCGCGTTTCGGTGTGTGGTTTGTTCCCGATGAATCTCAAGGATGTTTTCAAACCGGCCGGAAGCCACAATCCTCGCCGACAGTTCGGCCATCATGGGAACGACGGCGATGTTCAGGCTGTAGAGGGCGTCGGCGACGGCCGCCGCGTACTGCGGCGGCACCGACAAAAAGGCCATTCGCAGTCCGGGCGCAATGGCCTTGGAGAGGCTGACAATGTAGACGCTCCTGTCCGCTGCATAGTCTGACGCCGATGTCGTGCCGGCCGTCAGGGGCTGATAGGTGCCGTCCTCAATCAAAATGCAGCCGTACTTTTTTGCGACCTGTGCGATTTCTCGGCGTCTCGCCTGCGGCATGGTGATCGTTGTCGGACTATGACAGGCGGGAATGATGTAGATACCCGTGATTTTCTTATTCTTGCAGGCAAGCTCCAGCGCCCGCGGGTCCGTTCCGTCGCCGTCCTGCGGCACCGGTTCAAGCTGTATGCCCAGCATGGCCGTAGCGGTTTTTATCCCGGGATAGGTGTGCTCGTCCACGGCGATCTTTTCCCCGCGTTTGAAGAGCGCCGCGAGCACGCCGGTCAGCGCGTTCTGACCGCCGTTTGCAAAGAGAATCCGCCCGCTGTCCGTTTGATGCCCGCAATAGCGCATCAGGGAGACCGCAGCTCCCTTTTGCCACTCGTTTTCGCCCGGTAGATGATAGCCAAACAGTTTGGCCGTCCGGCTCTCGCAAACCATCTCCCGCAGCAGTTCCATCAGGGTTTCATTGCCCGACGCCTCCGGCACCGTGGCGCCCATGTCGACGACATCCCGGCTCCCGTGTTCCGTCAACAACCGGCCGTTGGTCAGCGTGTCATACGCCACATTGGTGCCGCTGCCCACCGTGGCCGACAGCAGCCCTTTTTGGGCGCAGAGTCGAAAAGCCTTCGACACGGTGCTCAGGTTGATGTCGAGAAAGTCCGCAAGCTCGCGCTGGGGCGGCAGCCTGGTACCGGGCCTAAGAACCCCGGCCGCAATGTCGCTTTCAAGCTGCTCGGCAAGCGTCCGGTACAAGCAGCGGCTGTCTTTGTCGAGCACCGGCTTCCACGACATCGGATAGTTTTCGAAAGAGTTGAAGGGCACAGATAATCACCTCTGCAAACAATTATATAATTGTTTGGCATTCCTGTCGAGATGCAGCCGTCCTTTTTGCGGATGGTATCGACCTGCAATTCAGGCGACACCTGATCACTGAAAAAAACAAGCCCCGTCAACGGGTGACGTTGACGGGTTATATGCATGGAGCTGGTAGTCAAACTCGAACCGACGATCTGCACATTGTAAATTGAAATCGCGATGTTTTGCTCACTTTTTCCTATGTGTGGAGCCCTTTGAATATACAATCACAGCCTGCAAATACTTTGCTCGAGGTGATATTATGCCAAAAGACAGTCAGATCGACCCTAAAGAGGTGCGTAAATTAAAATCAGGCGGCGGCCCCACATTATCCGAAAGCGCACTTGATGGCGAGGGCAGAAATAATAAGAAACAGTCCGGCAACCGGCATAAACCCGGAGACGATAAGAAGTAGCTTGCCGTTTGGACAAGCTTCCAATTCGTCTGCAACGTGTTTGTCAAAGCACACCGGCGAGCTTATACTCCACGTCGAGGCGATTGACCTGCTCAAAAAAGAAATCGTTATCATGAGTGGCGAATAAACAACTGCCTTTTGCCGGTTTTCTCGGCGCAAACCACGTAAAAAACAAGAAGACAAAACCCCGCAGGCCTTACGGCTGCGGGGTTTATTTATGGAGCTGGTAGTCAGACTCGAACTGACGACCTGCGCATTACGAATGCGCTGCTCTACCTGCTGAGCTACACCAGCTTACGCGACAAATCGCATTATACCACACGAAAACTACCCGGTCAAGACCCACTTTGAGTGTGGGCAAAAAAAACGAAAACAGTCTTGTTCAGCGCCACTCCGCCTCGTAGCCGACCGCCACTTCCTCGACCGGAAGCCTTGCGTGAATGGCCGCCTTCGCCGGAAAATTGACGCAGTGACAGGGAGCTAAAAGCCCGATTTGCTGAGAGGCGAGGTAGTCGATGGTGGCGGCAAGCTGATCTGTCACCCCGAAGAGGTGGAAACCGCCGATGACTCCCGCCACCCGGTCGTCTTTGCAGACGCGCTTCGCCTGCTCGATGATGTTGCAGATGCCGCTGTGGGAGCAGCCGGTGATGACGTAGACTCCGGCCTCGCCCTTGTAGGCTACGGCCGTGTCGTCCACGAGGGGGTCGGGAACAAGCCGGCCCGAGGCGTCCTGCACGAGATTGATGGGCATACGGTTTTCAAAGTCGAAGATGCGCGGGATTTCCCCGAGGTATACAAGCCGGTCGGTCAACCAGAGTGGCTCCTTGGTCAAAGTCAGCTTGAAGACCTTTTCAAGCTCCGCCTGCGTGGTAGAGGAGCCAACGTCAAGCCCTGAGTCGAGCTGCTTATGGGCAAAGGCGTCCGGATGAGCAATGAGCTCAATATTTGCGGCATAGGGCTGGGCCATGAGGTCCCGAAGCCCGTTTGTATGGTCATAGTGTCCGTGGGAGATGACGACAGCCGTCACCCCGGTGAGATCCACCCCGAAAAACTGGGCGTTTTCGCGGTAGAGACCCGTGATGCCTGCATCGAGCAGCAGCTTCTTGTCATCGTCTTCCATGTAAAAGCAGACGCCCGGCTCCCCCATAGCGTCGACATCAATGTAAGTGTTGTTCTCAACCAGCACCTTCAGCTTCACTCGACACCCTCCTCGATCATGTTCTCCACACCTTCCGGCATGGGTTCGCATTCACATACCTCACGATCCTTCGGCACCTTTTTCCCCACCCAGATGGCGACGGTCTCGGCAAGATTTTCGGAGTGAATTTTCTTGACGTCAAACTTAAACAGCTTAAACGTATACTGAACCGAGGGCCCAAGTAGTAAGGCCGAAGCCACGGTGCCGATACCGACAAGTCCGCCCATAAACCAGCCGATGCAAAGTGCCGTCAGTTCAATCGCGTTGCGCAAAATGCTGATCGGCACCCCTGGAAACCGCTTGATGAGCCCCACCATCATGCTGTCGCGGGGACCTGCCCCCATTGCGGCACTCATGTACAGATAAGAGCCGAGCCCGCAGACGGCAATGCCTCCAAGCAGCATAAACCACCGTACGGGCAGCGAATCGGTCTGCGGTAGCAGGCCGGAGTTCAAGAACATATCCATGGAACCGCCGATGATAAACATGTTCGCGATGGTCCCGAATCCAATCGGCTCCCGCAGGGCGATGTCAATCAGAATGATGGCGGCCCCGACAAGCTGGGTGATGTGGCCGATCGAAATATCGGTCATCAGCGAGATGCCGGCGTGAAAAACATTCCAGGGTGAAAGGCCCAGCATACTGCGGTAATTGAGCGCCGAACTGAGTCCAAACATCAGCAGCCCGATGATAAGCTTCACAAAACGAGTAGGGTACCGGTATCTGAAAAAGGGGGCCTGCTGTTTTATCATGTCGTTTCTCCTTATATCTGTGTGTAAAACATCCCGCGTGTCAGCGTTAGTATATATCAGCAGGCGACCACGGTCAACGATAATTTCGCTATGCAAAAAATGGGACGGCCGCATGGCCGTCCCATTTTGGGGCTCGCTATTATGAATTCAGGAAGTTCACGATGCCGTTTACGATGCCCTGTGCCTCTTTGTCGATGTAACTGTCGCTAGCCAAGGACTCGTACTCATACGGGTTTGAGATAAAGCCTATTTCGATCAGGATGGCGGGGCACTCCTGGATGCGACACACCGCCAGCGCCTGATTGCGGTAGTCGTTCGTCCTGGAAGATCCGACGGCAGCCGACACCGCAGTCTGCATGACCTTGGCAAACCTTTTAGACTGGTTTTCGGAGTAGAACGTGATGGGGCCCACGTAGGTTGCGATGTTCTGGGAGGCATCCATTGAGTTGTGATGAATGGAGACGGCCAGCGCCGGATCGGTGGTGCGGATGAGATCGGCCCCGCTCTAGAAGAGTCACGGAGGTATCATTGGTGCGGGTCATGATCACTTTATACCCCTTGGCCGTCAGCTTATCCCGCACGGCGTTTGCCACCCGCAAGTTGAGCTGTGCCTCTCTGTCACCATACCGACCCATAGGCCCTGTGGCCCCGGGGTCGCTCCCGCCGTGCCCGGCATCGATCAGAATGGTGGCCCCCGAGGCGGCCGGCGGGTTGTCAAACTCAATCCGCAGATAGCCGTCATCATAGGAGAGCTTGTAGCCATACAGCCCGCCCTCCCGCTTTGTCGTAAAGGTATAGACGGCGTCGGTTTTGACCTGCCGGAAGGAGACAGACGAAAAGAGCTCATTGGAGGACGGCAGCGGCATCGGCTGCCGTCCAGAGGCATTGTGCAGCGTAATGGAAAATCCTGTGTCCCACTCCACCGTCTCATAGGCCGGGAAGTAGGGCAATTTCCACCGAATGATTGTCTTGGTCGGAGTGGTGAAGGCAGTCATGGCCGAAGTGTAGTTGTTGGGCAGCATGAGATTGCCGGTCTTGACGTTCTCCTTGAGGGTCCAGCCCCCGTACCGCAGCTGATAGTAGGCGGGAGTCTCCCAGATGATATAATCCATGGCCCCCTTGTAGAGGGCGGTCTTGCGGTCGGCCGACGAGGAGTTGGATGTCCGCATGATGGTGGCATCATAGAGGATGGTGCCGACGAGTGTCGGATCCTGCATATAGCAGTAAACGTTGCCGGCTGAGGAAGTGGAATAAGTCTTTCCGCCGTAGACAAACTGATAGGTCACGGTGCCAGTGCTGATCAGCCCCCACCCCGATTGCTTACCCATGGTGACGGTATAGGAGTATGTCCGGCAGGGTATCCCATCCAGCGAGATGACGGTTCCGGGGTTCAGCGCATAAACGGTGCCGTCGAGCTTCGCCGTGACAGAAGTTGCCCCGGACGGCGCGACGCAGGAGAGGGTGAAGGTCTCGGCGGGTGCGTACCGCTTATCTTCGGTCGGCCAAAGCGAGCCAGACTTGAACCCGGCTGTCTCCATCACATAGGGGATTATAGGCGTAGTGACCGACTGCGGCCGGTTTAGGGTGTATGTCACGGTCTCACCCTTGTGCTCAAACGTGAAGGTATTGACGCCGTAAGCGAGATCGACATAGAGTGAGAAGTAGCCCGAGGCGGTGCGTTCGATGACCTGCCCGTTGACCGTGATGGGGTAGTTCGGGTCTCCGGCACCGATAATATATGACTTTGCCGATGAGAGGCTGGCCCCCGAGGAGGGGTAAGCGATGACAAGCCCGTCTGCCTTTGGTGCGGATGCGGTGCTCACTTGGGTTGCGCCGTTCACCTCGTAGAGGGTGGCAAGCGTTGTCGCAAGGTCAAGGGTGTTGTCCTCAATTTTGGACAGCCCGTAGTATACGTCACCCGCCACGGTGCCAAGCTCCCGGTTGAGCTCCACCTGTCTTGCCATCTCCCACTTGTCGCTCCAGGCGGCAGGCGCTGTGGTACCGACCTTGTAGGCCGCATGCCCAACATAGAGGTCAACCCCGGTTCCGGCGCAAACGTTGCTCCACCACTTGACCAGCACTTCATAGTCCGAGCCGGTCTGTCCGATGGTCCAGTAGATCTGCGGGCATATGTAATCGAGGATTCCCTCTTTGACCCAGCCGCGGGTGTCGGCGTAGATCGAGGTGTAGCTTTCAAACCCGTTTGTGTTGGAGCCCGCGGCATCATTTTTGGCGTTGCGCCAAATACCGGAGGGGGCGATGCCGAAGTCGCAGTCAGGGTTTTGCTCCTTGACAGCCGTGTAGACTTCCCGCACGAGCTCTTCGGTGTTGGACCGCCGCCAGTCGGCAAGACTCATAGAGCCGCCGTATTTGGCGAAGCTCGCCGCGTCGTTAAAGGTGGCAGTGTAGCTCGTCCCATTTTTCGTCACGGAGGAGGAAGGATAGAAGTAGTCGTCAAAATGGATGCCGGCCACGTCGTAGTTCTTGACAATCTCCCTGACCCCTTCGACGACGAGCGCCCGCGCATCCGGGTTTCCCGGGTCCAGGTAGAGCTTGCCATCGTCATAGGCCACAGCCATAGTGGGATCGTCCCGCACCGGGTGTCCCACCGGCAGCGCCGTAATGTCATTGTTCGGCGCGTCGGCCGTGCCCTCGGTCAGGCGATAGGGGTTAATCCATGCGTGTATCTCGATTCCGCGGGTCTTGCCCTGCTCGATGATGTAGGCTAAGGGGTCCCAACCGGGATCCTTACCGGCCGTTCCGGTCAATGACTTGGCCCACGGAAAGATGGAGGACTCGTAATAGGCGTCTCCGGTCGGACGCACCTGAAAAAATACGGCGTTCATTCCGGCGGCTTTGGCCGTGTCCAGAATGGCGCAGAGCTCCTCTTTTTGCTTTTGCACATTGGTTGAGCTCGGGAAATCGATGGAGTAGACGGTGGCGACCCAGACTCCCCTCAGCTGCTCCGGGACCGAAGCCGATACCGGCAAGACGGTCAATAGCAGCGCCAGGAGAGCGCAGGCAAGTAGCGGCAGTTTTTTCACAGTCCTTAACCTCGCGTGTTCATAGAGTGTTGTGGCTCAAAATACTTTATGTAAACTATGTTAACATAAATCGGCATAATGAGCAACGTTATAATTGTTTTATTTAGGTAAACTTTATGTGATGGATCCGTGCCGGACCCAGGATCTCCACAGTCCACCCGCTAATAAAATTTTCCGAAAAGTTTCCCTGTAAATACTTGACAGTTATAGCGATTTATTGTAAAATGTTGGCAGTTAAGCAGACTGAAACCGTATGTGTATTGCGCATCGCGCAGGAAGGGGAACTTAAATAAAATGAAAAATGTCAATGTGATTAGAAGAATTGATGAGCTCGGGCGGATTGTATTGCCGATTGACCAGCGCAAAAGTATTGACGTAAGCCCGAGGGATTATGTTTCGCTGCGGCTGGAAAACGGGAATATCGTCATTTCCAAGCACAACAAATCCTGCATCTTCTGTGGAAGCGAAGAAGACCTCAGCGAGTTCAAGGGTCAGCCGGTCTGCGCCGTGTGCAGGAAAGAGCTGACCAAGTAATTTGCGCGGACAGCCCTTTGTTACATTATATATCCGCACCAAACAAAAGAGACTTCCGTAGGATGCGGAAAGTCTCTTTTTTATTCTTCTTTTTTAAGCTTGCAGTTTGCGCTGCATGAACACAAAATCGAGGTTGTATCTGTTCAGCTCTCCGGTTTCAAAAAAACCTCTGTCGGAATAGAGCCGACGGGCTCGCGTGTTGCCCACGGCCGCAAGCAGCACCACACCGTCATATCCCAGTTTCATGGCTACCTCAAGCAGCCGGTCGAGCAGCTCGCCCCCCACGCCCCGCCCTTGTACCGACGGGTGCGCACAGAGTCTTGATAGCTCGCAGGGCTTTTTCATATCCGCCTGGATAAACTCCTCCAGATCATCGGGCAAACAGATCGTGCCTGCGGCGACCACTCGCCCATTTTCGTCGGCAAGCCGGTACAGCCCTCCGGCGTCAAGATCGGCCCTGGCGAGTTCAAGCCCCGGGTAGCCGTTCCGCCAGGTGCAGCCCGGCGTCGCCGAGGTGGCCGCATACAGCATGGCGATCTCATCGAGTTCGTTTGGCGCTGCCCTGCAAAATTCAAGCGACATGGTATCACTCCTTTTTTCGATCGATAAGCGTGCGGAATGAAATCTGCATTTATGCTATACCTGTGACCGGGCGCCGTCAACACTTCATCAAATAGTGACATGATAATGCAAAATTATGGGTAGGTGGGTTGTATAATCCGGACAAATATTCCCTTCGTTTTAGGCAACATTGCCAAAATAAACGCCTGCTCTTGCAATGCCCGGGGCTCCGATGTACAATAGAACCATACTTGTATCACTTTGTGGCAAAACTTTGACGCAGATGGTGCAAGGACCCAAGACTCAAAAAATGAAAAGGAGAACAATTTATGAAGAAATTGCTTGCTATGATGCTCTGCCTTGCGATGGTTTTTTCACTGGCCGCCTGCGCGAAGAAGGCCGACACCGAAGTCCCCCCTGTGGAAGAAACCGCCGAGCCGGTGCGTATCTGCAACCTCATCAACGGAACCCTCGGCGACCTCTCCTTCTTTGATTCGGCCAACGCCGGCATGGAAATGATCACTGCCGAGTACGGCGATAAGGTCAAGATAGACACAGTCGAAATGACCTACGACACCACCAAGTGGGAGCCCTCCCTGCTCGACGCATGCGAAGAGGGTTACGATATCGTTATCTGCGGAACTTGGCAGATGACCGAATATGTTCAGAAAATTGCCGATCAGTATCCGGACATCACCTTCCTCATGTATGATACCTCCGTCGACTGGACGGCCGGCGAGTTCAAAAATGTACATTGCATTGAGTACAAGCAGAACGAAGGTTCGTACCTTGTGGGCGTCCTGGCAGCCAGCATGAGCAAGACCGGCAAGATCGGCTTTGTCGGCGGCGTTGACAACGATGTCATCAAGGACTTCCTCGTGGGCTATGTTGAAGGCGCCAAGTCGGTTAACCCCGACATTCAGATCTCCGTCTCCTATGTCGGCAGCTTCAACGATTCCGCCACCGGCAAGGATGTTGCGCTCAACCAGTTCGCCAAGGGCGTTGATGTCAACTACGGCGTCGCCGGCCAAGCAGGGCTCGGCATGTTCGAAGCCGCCGTCGAAAAGGGCGGCAAAGAAGCCGGCCTCATCTGCATCGGCGTCGACTCCGACCAGGGCATGCTGTTCATGGACAAGGGCGAGACCGCAAAGGCCGAAATCACCGCCACCTCCATGCTCAAGCGCGTTGACCTCTCCCTCTTTGACGCTGTCAAGGCGTACATGGACGGCACTCTGACCTACGGCGAAACCAACCGCGTCGGTATGGCCGAGGGCTGCGTGGGTCTTGCTGATAATGAACTTTACACCGCCATTGTTCCCGAAGCAATCCGCACCACGATCGCCGACACTTCCGCCAAGTTCCAGTCCGGCGAAATCACCTGCGGTACCGCGTTTGGCATGTCCATCGAAGATTACAATACGATGGTCGACGCCGTCGCCATTAAGTAAAATAAGCCATTTTAGTAAAGAACGCGCCGCACAGAAATCTGTGCGGCGCGTTCTTTTTTTGCGTGGGAGACCTCACAATCAGCGGAGAAACCCTTTGTCAGAGTTTTTGCTCAATTGAAAAATCTCTCAGCTTGTCAACAGCCTCGACCACCGGCACCGGCACTTCGGCAATGCCTGCCTGTCTGTAGTTTTCCATTGTGGCGATGGGGTCGCTGCCGTAGCCGGCAAGAAGCGCGCGGTCTATCTCGTTTTTTCTATTCTCTTCCCTCGGGCCAAGCATATAGCTCCTCCTCGACTTCACTGTTTGTGATTTCAGGGAAGCGCACCGGCCCCTGCGGCTTGCCGCCGGAATTCCGTTGGTTCGCATACGGGTCAAGATAGTTGAGTCCCGGACGTCTTTCCATTTAGAACACGCTCCTTTCAACTGTAGTTTGCGCAAAAAAGTCGGCGCGAATACCGGTAAAAAACTGCAGCATGATTAAATTTTGCCACAAAAAATAACCCGGGGCGCAACTGCGCCCGGGCTATTTGTCTTACCTAAATAATCAGATCAACCGGTGTTTTCCCGAACGCACCATGTCGATGAGTTCACTTGCAATACTGACCGTTGAGACAGTCGGCGGAATCTCGTCCATTCCAAACCATGCGGCCTCGGCCAGTTCGCTGCGCTGCAGCGTGATGTCGGCAGTCCCGTCGAGGTCGGCGAAAAATCCGACCATTTCTGAGTCGGAAAATGTCCACGGCTGGCTCTTGTAATACCGAATATTCTTAACTTTCAGGCCGACCTCCTCCATCACCTCGCGGCGCACCGTGTCTTCAAAGCTCTCCCCCACCTCGACAAAGCCGGCGATCAGCCCGTACCGCTTGTAGGTACCGGATGCATTGCGGGCCATGAGCAATTTGTCTCCGTTTGAAATGGCGACGATGACGGCCGGCGAAATTTTGGGGTATTCCACAATCCCGCACTGGGGGCAGACGGCCGACCGCTCGGTCGAGCCCCGCTCGGTCGGGGTGCCGCACCGGCCGCAAAAGCGCCTGGCCGCCCGCCACCGGTAGAGCTGGCCACCCGTGAGCCCGGCAAAGGCGAGGTGCTGGGGCTGCATATCTCGCAGCACCTGGATTGACTGGGCTGAACAGCCCGGAGCCCCGACTTCGGCCAGTCCCGGCACGAGGTAGAAACCCGCCTCGTCTATTTCAAACAGGTGCTCGCAGTCGTCGATGACCCCGCCGACGTCTGCAAAAGTCGGTATGGCGAAATTCTCCTCGCCCATGAGAAGCACCGTGCCGCCCGAATAGGACAACACATAGTCCTGGGGAAGCGGGGGTCGGTCGGAGAATTTCACGTCGAGTATGTGGGGAGCGATGTCATTGATCATATCCTAAAAACTCCTTTTGATAGAGTGCGTATACTTCGTTTTTTGCGGCGCCGGTGACGGCGGCGGCCTGCCGCACGGCGTCCCTGCCCGAAAGGCCGGCCGAAAGTGCCGCAGAAAGTGCGCCATGGACGTCGGGCGCCTCTGGGGTCGCCTCGCCGGCCCCTTCGATGACAAGCACGAACTCTCCCCGCGGCGGCGTCTCTTCGTACCGTGCAAGCGCCTGTGACAGGGTTGTGTAGAGGGTCTCCTCGTGCATCTTGGTCATTTCACGGCAGATGGTCACCCCCCGGTCGCCCCAAGTTTCCAGCATGTCGGCAAGGGTGCGCACCAGTTTATGGGGTGCCTCATAAAAGACCAGCGTGCGCCGCTCGGCCGCAAGCTCCGCCAGGTGCTCTCTTCGGCCCTTGCGGTTTGCGGTTAAAAAACCTTCAAAGCAAAATCGGCCGACAGCCCGCCCCGACAGGGCGAGCGCTGCCGTCAAGGCAGAAGGGCCGGGCAGACAGACTACCGGAACGCCCGCTAGGTGGCATAGCCGGACCAAATCGGCACCGGGATCGGACACTGCCGGCATGCCTGCGTCGGTGCACAGCGCCACACTCTCCCCCGCCGAAAGCCTTGTCAGCAGCAGCTCCCCCCGCTCACGGATATTGTGCTCATAGTAGCTGATCATGGGCTTCGACAGCCCCAGGTGGGACATCAGCTTTGCCGTTACCCGCGTGTCTTCGGCCGCAACTACATCAACCCCGGCTAAAACCTCGGCCGCGCGCGGCGTGAGGTCGCCGAGGTTGCCGATCGGTGTCCCGACAAGATACAGCGTGCTCTTTTCTATCTGCATGGCTCCACCTCCTCGCCGGCTCTCCCGGCATAAATTTCCTGCACTTCGGCCGATTCCCGCCCACCTTGCATGACGACAAGCGGCGGCTCAAACAAAATGCCCGGTGCCCCGCAGGCCCGCGCCTCGATGAGCACAAGCGTCGGCGGCTTGTCCGTGGCCGGATGAACCATGCGCACCCGCTTTGGCTCTAGCCCTGCCCCCCGCAGCGCGCAGAAGACGTCGCACAGCCGGTCCGGGCGGTGTACCATAAAAAGCCGTCCCCCCGGGATGAGGAGCCATCCTGCTGCCCTTGTGACCTCCTCGACAGTGGCCGCAATCTCCTGTTTGGCGAGGTTTCTCTCGGCCGCGGCAGCCGGCGCCCCGCCTCCGGCCTTGAGATAGGGCGGATTGACCGTGACTGCCTCAAAGGAGGCGGCCGGCAGCAGCTCTGCGATTTTTCGCAAGTCCCCTTGCAGCAGTTCAATGCCCGTAAGTCCGTTAGCCATGGCGCTGCGCCGCGCCATGTCGACGTAGGCGTCCTGCAGCTCCACCCCGACGATGCGCTTCGCCCTCCCCGACAGTAAGATGGGGACAATGCCGCCTCCCGCACAGAGGTCGCAGACGGAGTCGGTCGGCCGTAGGCGGGCGAAATCGGCCAGCAGCACGGCGTCGATGCCGAACTTAAAGCCGTCAATCTTTTGATAGATGATTTTGCCGGCACGGAGCTGGTCGGTCCGCTCGCCGGGCTGGGGGCCCCAGGTTGACATGCCAGTCCTCCTTGTCGGCTCTGACGATGCAGGGGGCTGCTTTCGCAGCCCCCCGTTCA
The DNA here is from genome assembly GCA_963662765.2 of Oscillospiraceae bacterium. Classification (GTDB taxonomy): domain Bacteria; phylum Bacillota; class Clostridia; order Oscillospirales; family Feifaniaceae; genus DATMXT01. Next base: position 70,811 of record CAXXUP010000004.1, on the reverse strand, counting down.
TCTCTCAATTAATCTGTTTTACGCCTGCTTCGGGGCGCCGACAGGGCAGACAGATGCGCAAGCGCCGCACTCAACACAGGTCTCGGGATCGATCTTGTACTTTCCGCCGTCCTCGGAAATAGCGCCGACAGGGCACTCTCCGGCGCAAGCGCCGCATCCGATGCACTCGTCACTGATAACGTATGCCATGGGGAAACACCTCCTTGTTTGATGATTTTATCATAGCTTGATTTACTGAAAAAATCAAGAGCTTTTTTACTGCACCTCTACAGCTCAATGACACCGTATTTTTCAAGGATCGGCCGCAGTTCCTCATCCTCAAAATCACAGGTGCCGTCGTACAGTGCGCGGCCGGGATAGAGCATGGCGGCACGCTCGAAAAGCGACAGGTCATCGGCCGACAGACAGAGCGGCAGATCCAGCATGTACAGGCTCTCGGCGAAGAGTTCGATGTCATCCACCTCGCGCAGATGGACCTTGATGGCGTCCACCCCCGACTGCTCGGCATCGTATATATCCTCGTCAAGTTCGGTGCCGACATAAAGCGGCTCCGAAATGTCCAGCATGGGGTCGATGAAGTGGGCCTCGCGTGAGGTGGCCGAGAGAATGACCCCTTCTTTTTTGGGTCCAGCCGTGATTTGGCTCTCCGAAAACTCCGCAAGCTCAATACCGGCAAGCTGTGCGTACTCGGCTACGGCACCGGCACCGGTGAAGATCGACGTTGCCCCTGCCTCGAGGCACCCTCGCACATGCGAAGCGTACTTGCCGGGGGACACCAGCGTTTTCTCGTATCCGTCTTGCTCATAGGCGTCAAGCTTGACAAAGAGCGGCACCGAGGCGTAAGGATAGAGGCGGGCAAGCTGCTGCTGCGCAATGTCGGGCCGGTTGTAGCAGGACAGTCCGAATGCGGCACAGCCAATGCCCTGGCATACGGCGAGGCATGCCATGACGTCGGTCTCCCCAACCATGCCGTCCTCATCGCAGGCTGCCGACACAATGACCGGAAGCCTTGTCGCTTCGTGGGCCGCAAGCAGAGCGGCCCTGCCCTCCGACAGATCCTGCATGTCAAATATGTGCAAAAAATCAAACCCGGCCTGCTCAATGGCGTCCGCCTGCTCGGAATAGGCCGCGATGCGGTGGTCAATATGCCATTCGGTCTCTTCAGGATTCACGCAAGGCCTTATGGCCGCGCCGAATACCATTTTTCCGTCGGCGCGCTCACTTCGTGTCAAAAGCTTCCCAGCATACTCCGACAGCCGGTTCTCATAGCCGGTGCCTTCAAGCTGCAGTCGGTTCGCCTCAAAGGCAGGCAGCACAACGGCGTCACACGGAGTCCCCATCCAATCGGCGAGGTCACCGGTCGGGATGGGCAGGGTCCCTTCGACCACCGCCTCAAAGTACTGTGCCGCGCTCTCCTCCCCCACGACCTGTTCGGTCGGGGCACAGGCATCCGCCATCCTCGGCTTTTGCCAGTAGTCCTCCATTATTCCTTTTCCTCCATGATGGCGACAGCAGCGGCAAGCTGGTCGTCACTTTTAACCGGGATCGTCTTGAGGTAGTTGATGGTGTCGGTCAGCATAACGAGGGTATCGCGATCGAGCACGCCGGTGACGGAAAGTCCCGCACGGCTCTGGAACACCGACAGCGCGTCGGCCGTCTCTCCGTCGAAGAGGGTGTCTGCCTCCTTGAGGAACCCAAGCAGTACCAGCCGCTGTTCGAGGGCCAGGGTAGCCGTCGACTCGGTCCCGATGCCGGCGGACGCAAAGTTGTCGAAGTTGAGTGGTTCGCAGGCCGGCAGTACCCGAGGAGTCTCGGAATTGGCGAGGTATACGTTGGGCGTGACTCCCAGTCCGTTATATTTGCGGCCGGTCGGCGTTGTGGCCTGCAGTGTCGTAATGGCGGCGATGGTGCCGTCGTCCAGCGTGAAGTAAGTCTGGCCGATGGCCTTGCCGTAAGTAGTCGTTCCGATGACGGTGGCAAGCTGATATTCCTGCAGCACGACGGCGAAGAGCTCAGCCGCCGACGCGGAATATCCGTCCACCAGAATGGCCATTTTACCCATCTCGCGGCCGCGGCCGGTCGTGGAGTAGGTCACCGACTTGGTCTCATCGCGGGGGATGATGGTCGTGATCGGCTTCCCTTCACCGGGGATCAGGTAGTTGAGCATATCGAGCACCACCGCAAGGTCGCCGCCCGGGTTGCCCCTCAAGTCGAAAATGACGTCGTCGATTCCGGCCTCCTTGATGGTCTCGAGGAAATCATAAAACTCAAAGAAGGTCAAAAGTCCCGAAAAATCGTTGATGCGGCAGATGGCGTAGCCGTCCTTAAGCTCGTAAGTGACCGTGACCACCGTCAATTCTTCCCGTACCATCTCAAAGGAGAGCATCTCGCCCGTCGAGGGCCGCAGTACGTTGTAGACCACCTTTGTGCCAACCTCACCGCGGGCAAACTCGGCAACCGTCTCGATTGTCAAGTTTTTCACCGGGTGGCCGTCAATCGAGGTGATAATATCCCCAATTTGGACCCCGGCCGTATCGGCGGGGCTTTCGGGTGTGATTTCAGTGATGGCAAGTCCGGCATTCTGAATGGCAACCGTGACGCCGATTCCGCCGTAACTCTTCTGGTTTTCAAGCGCGTCGACCTCCTCGAGGTCGAGATAGCGGGAGTATTTATCCCCCGACGAGAGCAGCGCGTCGACAAACTGGCGGTATAGGTCCGGGTTGTCCTCCATCAGTTGGCGAATCGTGTCAAGCAGCATGTCCTCCGGCGCCTTGTCCTGGTAGTAGTAATCGCTGTAGAGGTCAAAAATCTCCTTGAATTTATCAAAGTCCTGCTGCTCGGTTGTTGCCGTGAGGGTGGGCTCCGTGGCCACATCGGCCGTGTCGGCCGCATAGCCGACAAGGGAGAACACCATTGCAAAGGTCAGTATCAGGGCCAGAATGCGCACGCTGAGGTGTGAGGTTTTCATACCGTCTCCATTTCACATGCGGGATCCCATGTCCCGTGTTGTATTCGGATACTATGAGTTTTTTGCGGATTACATCCTGTCGGGGCAGGTGATGTTGATAATGGTCAGCACATTGCGCAGGACCTGCGCCGTCAGCTCGCAGAGCTTGAGACGAGCGTCCATCACGCTTTGTTCCTCGCCGCGGACCCTGCAGGCGTTGTAGAACTTGTGGAAGGTGGCGGCCGTCTCCATGACATATTTGGTCATGCGGGAGGGGTCGAGGCTGTCGGCCGCCATGATGAGCTCCTGCGGCAACTTGGCGAGATGCTTGATGAGCTCCAGCTCCTCGGGAGCCGTGAGCTTCGTAAAGTCAACTTCGGCGGCAGGCTTCGGTGCAATGCCTTCGGCCAAAAGGTTGCGCAAAATTGAGCAGATGCGGGCATGGGCGTACTGCACGTAGTAAACCGGGTTGTCGCTGTCCTCCTTGACCGCGATGTCGAGGTCGAAGTCCATCTGGGTGTCGTTTTGCCGCGAGCAAAAGAAGAACCTGGCGGCGTCGACCGGGATTTCGTCTAAGAGATCGGACAGTGAGACGGCCTTGCCGGTGCGCTTGCTCATGCGCACGATCTCGCCGCCCCGCACCAGCCGCACGAGCTGCATCAGAATAAACTTAAGCCGGGTCGGCTCAAGTCCGATGGCCCGCATGGCCGAGGCAAACCGGATGGCGTGGCCGTGGTGGTCGGCGCCCCAGATGTCGATGACGGTGTCAAATCCGCGGATGACAAATTTATTGTAGTGATAGGCGATGTCGCCCATGTAATAGGTGTAAAATCCTGTGCCCTTGCGCAGCACTTCGTCTTTTTCGCTTCCGAACTTGGTCGCGGCAAACCACAAAGCGCCATCGGCCTCGTAAACGGCGTCATTCTTCTTCATGTCGGCAAGCGCGATGTCGACTGCACCGCCCTCCCCGTAGAGCGAGGACTCCTTGAACCACACGTCGTGCACGATGCGATAGCGGGCAAGATCCTCCTTCATGCGGGCGATGTTGCGCTCAAGGGCGAAATCGCGCAGCTTGGTGCGGCGCTCGGCCTCCGGTGCATCCTTAAGGGAGTCGCCGTGAAGCTCAATATAAGCCTTTGCGTGCTCCTTGACATCATCTCCGTGGTAGCCGTCTTCCGGGAAGGGATAGCTCACCTCGTCCCCCAGCAGCTCGAAGAAGCGGGACTCCATCGACTTGCCGAGCAGGTCTACCTGATTGCCGGTGTCGTTTAAATAAAACTCGCGCTCGCAGTAGAAGCCTGTCCACTGGAAGATGCTGCTGAGCACGTCACCCAAGACGCCGCCGCGGGCATTTCCGAGGTGCATGGGCCCCGTCGGGTTGGCCGACACAAACTCCACCTGCACCCGCTTCCCATGGCCGTAGTCGCTCTTGCCGTAGTCGGCCTTCGCCTCGTCAATGGCGGTAAGCGTCTGCCCGTACCACGCCGAAGTCAGGGTGATGTTGACAAAGCCGGGGCCGGCAATTTCGAGCTTCTCGATAAAGTCGCCATTATCGATGTCGGCCACAATGATCTCAGCCACTTTGCGGGGGTTCAGCTTCAGGGCCTTGGCCCAGACCATGGCAAAATTGGCCGCGAGGTCTCCGTGCCCCTTGTCGCGGGGCTCGCTAACGTCAAAATCTTCCGGAGCGCCCGCCGGCAGCTCCCCACGCACGACGGCCTCCTCATAAGCATTTAGGACTGCGCGCCTCACAGCACTCACCGCGAGTGCATAGGGATTCTTAGGCATTTGTCATTCCTCCGTTTTCGACTTTTATTAAAAAGTTGTTTTTACTCATCAGTTCGCCCATGACCTCAAGTTTGTAGTCCACAAACAGCGAACCGCCCGTCTTTGACAGCCGGTTGATGACCCGGGTGGGACCCACCGTCATCATAAGACCACTTCCACCCTCGATCTCGTAATGGCACTGGCTTCGCCTCCCAGGCTCGAAAATCATAGCAGCCCCGGCTCCGCCGCTGCGGTGCAGCGTGACCATGTTGTCCTTGGTGACCCGAATGGTCGTCTTCGCCCCCTGCATGCCGGTCATCTCGGTCTCGTCGTAGGAGATGACATAGTCGGTGCCTTCGCGGCCGAACTCTCCGTCGGTGATGAGCTCCACTTCGTCGTCTCCGTCCTCGAAGAACTGACGGCCTTTGATGGATATTTTAGCCTTTTCCATTTGTTAATACTCCTCTATGGGTATCTGTGTGACATCTCCCGGTGCCGGTCCGCCCAAAAATGCGCCGGCAAGCCTTGCAAACTGCTCGGTGCTGTCGCTGACAAAATACCGCTCCCGCCCCTGTTCACCGCAGGGACTGATCAGGGTTTGCAGCCGGCGCACCGTCTCGGCGCCCGGGTCGATGAGCGTGACCCCCTCGCCGCACCGTTTTGCGATAAGGGGCGCGATGAGTGGGTAATGCGTGCAGCCCATGATGAGGGTGTCGATGCCCTCCTCAAGCAGCGGCGTGAGGTATTCGTCGACCAGCATTTCGGTGATAAGATGGGTGTTGCGCCCATCCTCTACGAGCGGTACCAGTAGCGGGCAGGCGTTCGATGCCACAAAGTGGTCCGCGAGCCCCCGTTCGTAGGCACCGGAGCGGATGGTGGCCGGCGTCCCGACAACGCCGATACGGCCGTTTTTAGTGGCGGCTTTGGCCGCCTCGACCGCCGGTTCAATGACCCCGATGACCGGCAAACCGATATCCCCCATGCGGGGCAATGCCGCGCTGCTGACCGTGCCGCAGGCGACGACGATGCATTTGACGTTTAGGCTCAGCAAAAACCGAATATCCTGCTTTGCGTATTTGTATATCGTTTCGGCGCTTCTGGTGCCGTAGGGCACCCGGCCGGTATCCCCGAAGTATACAAGCGACTCCCGCGGCAGTTCCCTGCGCAACGCCCGGACTGCCGTCAGTCCGCCGAGTCCCGAATCAAAGACCCCGATGGCCCTGTTGTCCAAATCAATCAGCTCCGTTATCATAATGCTACAATATAACTCAGAAGTATAGCACAATATGACATCTGCTTCAACAAATGATGGCGCGGAGGTGATTTTTTTGCTCCGGTCCGCTCGGCCCCGGTGCCGTTATCCCCCATACCGCAAAGGCTTTACCCCTTCGGTCACCGCGGCAATGCGGCCCTTGATACTCAAATACCCATCCAGCAGCCGGCCTATCCGGCCGGCCGATGCCGCCGTCCCGTCGAAGTAGGCGGCGCTGCGCCACAGGATGCGGCCGGCAACGTCCGCAAGCGAAACATCATCCGACTCGACCGCGGTGTCGAAGTTGACATCCCATACGATGAAGCCTGCATTTGTCACTTCTCTGTAGAAGGCGGCCGACCCGCCGGGGGCCAGCACCAGGTTTGTCGAGGTCTTGATCACCCGCTCCATCAGGCCCTGTGCACGGGCGAGCGACTCTATAGCGGCCGATCCGCTCATCCCGCCGGGGACGTAGAGCCCGATGGTCTGCCCTGAGACATAGACCTCGCGCAGGGAGTTGGGGCTTGCCGCGATGTCGGCTGCCGAAAAGAAGAAAGCCCCCGGCACCTGCCGGGTTGACAGCTGCCGCAAGTGGTTTGTCACCTGCCCCGGCAGCGCGCGAATCAGAAGATACATCGTATCTGTGCCGGTTTCGCTCTGCTGATTGCTCGTCATGGAGGCCTCGACCGCAGCGATCTCGCCGTCCGTCAGCTTCTGGCGGCCGGTCGTGACGCGCAGACTTCCGCTCGGAAGCGTCGACAGCTCGCCCCCCCAGCTCCTTTAATATGAAGTCGGCCGGCAGATAGAAAACTTTGTTGCGGTAAAAAACATGGGCGATCAAAAAGCGCTCGTCAGACGTGATGACCTGGCCTGTCAGCATGTTGAAAGCCAGAATGAGGTCATCCTTGAAGACGGTGTAGGTCTCTGTATCGGCGTCATAGACATAGGTGGCACCAAGCCTTGTGAGCACGGCGTCGGCCGGCAGGTAGAGCTTGGCGTCCTCGACAATGACCGTACGCTCGTTCGAGAGGTAAATTGCTTCGTCGTTAAACCACATGCGCCATACACTCTCCTCGGCAAATGTGGGCATGACGACAAGGCCCGCCACAAGAAGCATAACAAGAAGTCTCTTCAGTTTCAAGGGCGCACCTCCCCTCCCGCGGCCGACCTTAGCCGGACCGCGTCAGTTTACACGGACATTTAAAATCAATGTCAGAATATTATAGCACACATTGACGGCCGCTTCAATATATCGCGGCGCAAAAGGCGGTTGCGGGCCATCAGTATATGCAGCGGATCGAAAAAATAGTACCATCTATTTCCAGTTTATATTTTCCGACCAAAAATTGGAAGTTTCTATAGTATACTCTAACATACTCGGGTATGGAGGGATGGGATACTGTGGAACAGCGGCTGACGCACAAACGGTTTGAGCAACTCTGGAGCAGCCCACTCACGGGGGCCGCAATCAGGTTGGCGTTTTGTTTTGGGCTGGCATACGGTCGGCCCTTGGGGGTGGCACTGCCTTTTTCGGTCGCGCTTGCGGCGGCAGTTCCCATACGGATGCTGCTGCCGGCCGTGGTCGGCAGCGTCGCCGGATATCTCGTATTGGGCGGGATGTCCGGAATCCGGTATGCCGCCGCAGTCTCGGTACTGGCTGGCGTTCGCCTCATTTTTCGGGACTCGCGGGACGTCGCGGCAGTCTGGTGGTTTGAGCCGACGCTGGCCGCAACCGTCACCCTGTCCACAGGCCTGGCACTTGTCTTCGGCGGCGACGGCGGGCAGTGGTTCTGGCTTGAAACGCTGGTGGCGGGTCTTGCCGCCCAGAGCTTTATCATGGCCCAGCGGGTCCTGTCGGAGCTTACAGGCGGCAGTACGCCCGACATGCGAAATTGTGTGGGACTTGTCGGCGCAATCTGCGCCACCGTCTTCTCGGTTGCGGGGCCTGCCGCCGCCATCGGTGCGGCAGCAGCGGGAGCGATGCTGCTTCCGGCCCGCACACTGCGTGCGGCCGTCCCTGCCAAGGGGACACCGGCACCACCGCCTGCCCCGGTGCGCACGAAACGGGTGGCCGATGTGCTGCGGGACCTGACCGATCAGCTTCGCACAAGGGGTGACGGGCCCCTCTCGACCGAGGTCTTTTCCCCCGCCGTCGAACGACTTTGCAAAAACTGCAAACAAAACCACCGGTGCTGGGGTGCAAACTACAACACCATGATGGACTGTCTGACCCAGATGTCCATGCTGCTGCGCCGCGGGGCGGATCTTGCGGAGTGCGATCTGCCGCAGCCCTTTGCCTCGGCCTGCGTCAAACGGGCGGAGTTTGTGTTAGAGGCGGCGGCGGAAGCCCGCCGGTTTGAGGAGGTCAGTCGCTTCAGGCAGGACGGACTGGGCGACATCGGCGTGCTGCGGGAGCAGTACCGCTGCTTTTCCGCCGTGCTCGACGACCTCGGCGAGGCGGCCGAGGAGGAGGACGTCGTCCCCGACCCTAGGCTGACCGAACGGCTCACTCCCTGCCTGCCGCCCGGCTCGACTTTACAGGCCGAGTACGCCAGACAGGGCAAACTGCGGCTTTCAGGTTACTGCCCCGGCGTAAGGCCCGACCTGCGCAGGCTTAGCCAGATGGCGGCGGCCGTCAGCGGCCGCCATCTCTCCCCGCCCGACTTTGTCCGTGCCGAGGGCGGCTGGGAGTTCACAGTCGGCGAGGCGGCAAGCTTCACGGTCTCGACCCGCCGGCACATCTCGCCCTGCCCCGGCGAGCGGGTGGCCGGCGACACGGTGCGGGACTTCCGCACCGAGGACCGTAAATATGTAACGGTTCTCTCCGACGGCATGGGCGCCGGCGGTGCCGCCTCCCGCAAGAGCCGCATGGCGACCGACTGTCTTGAAAAGTTGATGCAGGCGGGACTTGGCCGCGAGAGCGCCCTGCGGGTGCTCAATTCCGCCCTGCTCATCGGCGCCGAGCCCGAGGTCTACGCCACCCTCGACGTCGCGGTGCTCGACATGTACACGGGTGAACTCGAGTTCATCAAGGCCGGTGCCGCGCCCTCCTTTATCGTGCGGGGGGACAAGGTCACGAGAGTCGACAGCCGCGCGCTGCCGGCAGGCCTTTTGCCGGTGCTGGAGCCGGAGGTCTATCGCTGCCGGGTGCAGGCCGGCGACCGCATCGTCATGCTGTCGGACGGTGTGCTTCCGTCCGGCGAGCAAGCCGGGGAAATCGAGACCTTAATCAAGAATCCCGACGTCACGCCGAAGGCCTTAGTCTCGCTGACCAAAAAGGTGCGGGAAAGCACTCCGCCCGACGATATGACCGTCGTCATGATGACGATTGAAAAAATGTAGCATCTGATGCTTGACAACCGCCCCATGCCTTGGTATTATAATATGGCATACGGCGGCATAGCTCAGTTGGCTAGAGCATTCGGTTCATACCCGAAGTGTCGTAGGTTCAAGTCCCACTGCCGCTACCACAGGCCCCACCACAGGGTGGGGCCTGTTTTAAGGCCCGTTGGTCAAGTGGTCAAGACACGGCCCTTTCACGGCTGAGACAGGGGTCCGACTCCCCTACGGGTCACCACAAAAAAGCATCCTCCGTTTGGAGGATGCTTTTTTTCGTATCGCGGGGGAGTCGGACCCCGTGTCATCCCCGAGCGGTTGCCGTGAGTTTGCGAGCGGCGAGCGAGTGGGAACATCTATGGGGTGCGGTTTGGAATGTTGTTTATAAACATAATGAGCAGTTCAATAATTTCATCGTCTACATCAACTTTTCTTTGCGGCGATGTTCCCATGCTTAGCGTTGATTCGATCAATTTCCTCCTTAATGATGTTGCCAAAGGTTTTCTCATCCAAGTCCAGACTCTCCTTTGCGGCTACCGACTTGTCAGCAAACGCATCGAAAATGGCTTGTTTTTCATCCAGAAGGGCTGTAATTTTCTCGTCGACCGTATCTTCACACAGCAGCCTGTATACAAGTACGTTTCGCGCCTGTCCCATTCGGTATGCTCTTGAAATTGCCTGATTTTCAATGGAAGGCTTAAACTGTGGCTCACATATAATTACAACGCTGGCCGCCTGAATATTCAAGCCGGTACCACCGGATTGGATCTGGGCTGCTAAAACCGTTCCGGCAGGCGCACTGTCAAACTCATCGATAATTTCCTGCCTGCGTTGAGGAGGTACGGACCCATTGATGGGATTCAAGCATCTGTCTCCCAATAAAATAGTGATCTTCCGTATAGTGTCCAGAAAGAAGGAAAAGACGATTATCTTTCTACCTTCAGACTCGGCTTCCTCGATGATCTCCATCATTCGTTTCGCCTTGGAAGAATAATACAAGTCGTCAACATTCCAAGACACACGACGTATGTCTGCATAGTTTTTCATCAATACGGTGCGTTCATATATTTCTTCTTCCATAGGTAATAAGTCGCACCATTCTTTGCTTTCAATCAATTCAGGCAGTTCGGTCAATACGTCATCGCGTTTTCTGCGATAATAAACCGGCGCAACTTTTTCCCTGAATTGAGGCGCAGCAGACATAAATGCAATGCCTTTAATTTGAGAAGCGATGGAAGACCGCAATATTTGGATAAGCTCTATCATCTCATCGACCTTATTTTCAAGCGCCGTGCCCGTCATAAACAATAATCTGTCGGCATGACCACAAATGTTCTTAACGTTTACAGTCCTTCTTGCTTCGGGGTTTTTAATATAATGCGCCTCGTCAACCACTAAGAGCGAAAACTTGAAGTTAGCCTGCAAAGTAAAATAGCCGGTAGTTTCATAAGTTGTGACTGCAACGCCTCCAGTCTGCAGCCATAAATTCAGCGCTGACTTTCTGCCCTGACCATAAACTTTGGTGACCTGGAGCAAGCTGTGCTTCCTGATTTCGCGGCACCAGTTGGTAATAACGCTTGCCGGGCAAACAACCACAAAATGAGTTGCGCCGGTATTTTTTAGTGAAACCATTGCAGCAATTGCCTGAATGGTTTTGCCGAGTCCCATTTCATCGCCAAGAAGGACACGTTCCTGATGAAGTATGTATTTAACGCCCCATTCCTGATATCGTCTCAGCTTACAGAGCAGTCCTTCCGGAAAGAAACATTCGTCCTGAATCTCCCGGGCCAGATCTTCAGGCAGGCCGTAAACAGCATCGTCTGTCCCAAGGAGCCCAGGGGTGGTCTCTTCAAGAATCGCGAAAAAGCTGATGGAATCCTCTTCAAAATCCTTCCATGCGTCGCTGCTCTTGGTGGCTTTGACAAAATCTAAAGCAGACAGCGCATCCTGTGCACTTCTGCCGACCCCATCAGACAACATGCAAAGCAGGTTGTATGCTTCTAAAGCTTTTTGTTTGTATGCAGCAGACGAAAACGCCCACCGAAGGCCGCTGGTAGCAGGTTTCAGGTCTTCAATAGCATAATCGCACTTCCTGTCAAACGTTGCGCTCAGTTGTTTGCAGGTTTCGATATGCGGGAGACTACGTTTGTATTTTGAAATTGCAGATACGAGCTGTGTTGCGGCGGAAGTCTTATTATCTGCGCTGAGCTTGATTTTAACACCTTTTCTGGTTTGATTTGTAAAATCCTTGACGACTCTCCTAATGGAATAAGCGGTATCCTCGCCGATGCCATGAATTGAAGCAATATTTGCCGCTGACGCTGTAGATATGTCCGCTACGGTATTATAGCCATATTCACGCAGCAGCTTCGTCCTGCAACCGTGCTTATCTCTGTTCAATTCTTCAATGGGAACTTCCTTTAAGATCTTCAGAACCTCTTGCGCGGCAACACCATCCGCAGCCGTTTTAATATCGGACTGATATTGAGCAGTCAGCGCTTTGGCCTCTGCCAATTTACGCTCTAATTCGCGATGTTCATTAATCAGTCTCTTTGCATCTACCGACGCGAAGGGTCTTGCCATCAATTACACCTCCAGAACCTTGAAGAACAGAAATCAGTCACGCTAGTATTCATTTTTTTAATGTGATTTACTAACGAACGAACGTCTGGAACTTCCCATAATTTCTATTGCGAACATCGTTCAATTTTTTTGTTAGCTTTTTCCGCTATCTCAAATATAATGATATACTGTTTTGCAAAATATTCAATATTTAGCGCAAAACAGACGCGATTCCTGCATGGCGCTTTTAATCTGTAATATAAAGCCAGACAGCCCCGACCTCATGCGTTTTTGTCGGAGGATATACCCTGCGTTATCCTGAGCCTACCCCAAACGCCAATGGATACCTAGGACGTTCAACTGTTTTGGGATATCGGTGCGGTACAAATGGACTTATCATAACACGAGCAACAACAAGCAATTATGCCACGATACTCGACGTTTGGGTTGTGCCGCCTTTTACATCAAGAAGGATTCTAGTATTGCTGCTCCAATATTTCTGGGCTCCAACAGATAATTTCAGTGAGCTTGTTTTATGATAACGAATTTGTTATCATAACGTACAAAGGCGCGTTGAAAAATGATTTTAAATAAGGTGGTGCCATGGAAGACCAGGAGCACAAGCGTCGAGTTCGCTATACAGGTACGCACCCCAAAGCTTTTCAAGAAAAATATAAAGAGCTGCAGCCGGAAAAATATGCCGATGATGTGGAAAAAGTTATTCAGCGCGGCAGCACACCCGCCGGTATGCACCGCCCGATTTGCGTTAAAGAAATATTGGAGTTTCTGCAAATCACGCCCGGACAAGCAGGCCTTGACGCAACGCTTGGTTATGGCGGACATGCTTTAGAGATGCTGAAATGCCTGGATTCAAAGGGTGCCTTGTACGCGATTGACGTTGACCCGTATGAACTGCCGCGCACCCGAGAGCGCTTGGCAGGCCTTGGTTACGGACCCGAGATCGTAAAGATTAAGCAGATGAACTTCTCAAACATCGATCAAATTGCAGTTGAATCCGGCCCCTTGAATTTTGTGTTGGCGGATTTGGGCGTGTCATCCATGCAAATTGACAATCCCGAACGGGGCTTCTCATATAAAAGGGACGGCCCTTTGGACTTGCGGCTGAATCCCGAACAGGGGGAATCGGCGGCCCAGCGTTTGAAAAGCCTTTCGCGCAATGAATTGCAGGATATTTTGATTGAAAATGCGGACGAGCCTTATGCCGAGGCCATCACACGCGCTGTTATTTCCGAAATGAGTGTGGGAAAAGAGATTTTGACAACCACTGATCTCCGACAGGTAATCAGGGACGCGCTGGATTTCATTCCCGAGAAAACTCGAAAAGATGAGATTAAAAAGTCATGTCAGCGCTGCTTTCAAGCACTTCGAATCGATGTCAACAGAGAGTACGAAGTGCTCGATGAGTTTTTGGAAAAACTCCCCCAAATTCTTGCCAAGGGCGGACGCGTCGCCATACTTTCATTTCATTCAGGGGAAGATCGCCTTGTGAAAAAGTCTTTTCAGCGCTTCTATCGCGAGGGCATTTATCGCGAAATTGCCCCCGAGCCCATCCGTCCGTCCCCCGAAGAATGTAATTCCAACAGCCGTGCTCGCTCTGCAAAGCTGCGTTGGGCGATTAAAGCATAATATATAGGGGCCTGTACGACCGGCTGATATCAGCCGGTCGTACAGGCCCCTGTTTATTAGCGTTTTTTTTTAAACATAATGGGTAACTCGTTTTTGCTGACGAGTTACTAGGTTTGCACAAAATCTTCATATAAGTAGGTTCTATCAATCATCGATAATATCTAAAAATTTTACTAGATTATAGAAGAGTAAAAATAACTGCACGCAGTCTTTCCGAGCAACGCTCCTCGTTAGCATGCCATGATCAATGAAATTGCGATTGATAACAGCGGGTTGATTCGTAAAGTCATCGCCGTCTTCAAATACCTTTTGGATGCACACAAAAAGGTTTTCATAAACTAACAGCACGAAGAACAGCTGCTCAATATTTTGTTCATCTTGTATATGTTTTTGCAACTTTTCGGCTGCTTTTTGACCTGAATATCTTCTCTTCGTTTTAGGATTCCTGTCCTCGTCCCGCTGAATTCGAATCAACTTTGAATCAATCATAGAACAAATAATCATAGAACAAGACTTGTATTTTTTATGCTGAAAATCGAAGATGGCTTCTTCGAGATCTGATTTTTTTATGCCCTTAGTTTTGTAAAGTCTAGAGAACAATCCTTCCATATCGTTTGCTCTACACAGCGCTAAAGCAGCTTTGTTTGCGCTTTTTTGGCTTTCTGGTGATTGACTATAATAGCTGAGCGTAGCATGTGGGACACATGTCCATCCGTATTCGCCCCATCGTTGGAAAGACTTGTGAATTTCTAATTTTTTCTCCTCGCTGAAAGTTGGAATGTGAATGTCGGAAAAGACAGGTTCTATTTGATCTCCAAATCTTTTTGCCAACTCTGTTAAAGAATATGAAATATTTGCTGAAATAATAGAAATCGGCTCAAGTGCAGCCTTAATTCCTGCGGATAATGCCAGCAAATTATTTTTGACTACTTTAAAATTAAACTCTGGGATATTTATCTTTTGAAGTCCCGTGACAAGAGATTTTCCAAATTCTTTCCATTCATCGTTCACAGACAGAATTAGGTGATAACAGATGTCTTCCTCTTCAGCAAATTTCTCGTAGGAAGATTTTAGGATGTCATCATCTTCAAGCAACGAATTTATGTATGATGCAAATAGAACGCCATCCTGAGTTACGATTTGATCTACTGAAGGACGTTGACTTTCTTCGCATATAATTTTGCTATGAATTAAGTCCGCAACAGCACGACAATAGTCAGCATCACCGCTGGTCAAATACTCTGTGAGCATAATGACATCATTTAACGATATGAAACTTTCAGATACGTACGCTTGACCATCAATGATGATTGTCGTTTGTTTGTGTTTGGTTGGTGAAGAGGGATCAGGCATAACATTCACAACCTTTCACTTTTTGGCCCATGTCTAATAAGTGATCGAATATCTGCAGTGCAAATTTTCCATTGGTACTATAACAAGCCCAGTGGCCGGAAACCTCTGGCTTATCACTGTTTTATGGATGATGCGCTGCTTAATGTTCGCGAAGGATTGGTATGTTCTAAACATAATGGGCAATTAAGTTCATTTAGACAGCAAAGCCGATAAATACTATGTTTGACCACTTATTTCCCCTTTAACGATCTTTAGTTTTGTGTTCCTCATAAGCTTGTTTTAACCAGCAATAGTCTTCGTCGCCTGTTCGATAAATTGCCCATTGCAATGTCCTCTTGAAATAGTCCTTCATCCACTTATATTTTCGTACAACGCGTTTATCGCCGTTATTCTTTATCTCATCCTCAATCTTCTTGTTGATTTTACTTAGAACAGCAATACCGTTTATGCCCACATTTTCATTGGGATATAACATAAGGCGATTGTCAACGTAACCCAGATAGCTTCTAAGATAATCATAGCAATAAAAACCACCTTCTTTATTGAACCAGCCAGTCAGCATGTTTTGGGTATCCGCATCTTTATATTCCCGCAGAGTGGCGAAGTCTTCCTCGTCAATTATATGTCTGAAATTTTCAGCTGCTTTGCTTTCCATGAGGTGTGCCTTTATCAGACCTGGCCCAAATACAATATTGCCCTCTTGAAATATATCTCCTATAACGATAGCCCCTCTTGTCATAAATGGCGGAGTATGCTCAACAAATGTGCTATTTATCAGCACTCGCACATACATCATAAGCCTATTAAAAGCAAATGGGACTTCAATGCTCACGGAAACAACTAGGCTGTCTGATAAAAGGGTGTATTTTAAAGGAAAATTACCATATTTCTCCCGCAAATCTTGCTTAACCTCATTTAATTGTGCCGATTTAATTATAAAGTCCCACGCTTTATAAAGTTTCATTTGATTTGTAAAATCAGGCTCTCCGCTGAACCATTCTTTAATGCCCATAACATCAATTATAGCAATGATGGACCTAGTGTACTGGCTATTTTCCCAAATATCTTCTGACTGCTTTCTCAATATATCCAATGCAGCATTTGCGGTCTTAGTGGCTTCACTTTGTTCATTTGGCATATATACACTCCTCTGCAACAGATTAAAACACAGGATATAATTATCATTAAACTAAGCATCCAGATTCGCATAATTGCTATTACACGAACACAGATCGATTGCACCAACAATATGTAACGCAGCATTTTTTTGCAATCCAATTACAATGATATACTGTTTTGCGAAATAATCAATATTTAGCATAAACAAGCTCAATTTTTTCGGCGCTTTTACTTATAATATCGGGCCAACCAGCCCCGCCATCCGATTGCGGATTACCGCGAAAAAGCATCCCCCAAATGGGGGATGCTTCTTTTATATGACGGTGGAAACAAACCCGGTTTTCCACTTGCTCATCATGTCATGTATATCCTATACCGGCAAATAAGTGATCAGCAGTCCGCCCAACACTAAGCTCGCCGCATTCGCGGCAACTGTGTATAAAGCGGCACGGCGTTTCCCGAATTCTTTCAAAAAATAAATAAATGTGATCAGTTCCACCGCGAGGACCATAACCTCGCCAAGGATAAAGCCGAGTCCCCAGTAAGACCCCATGCTGGGACCGGTGAGCATAGCGTTCAAAGCGCCCTGTGTGACGATATTGACCGCAAGGAAAGTAAGCCAGCTCGCCTTTTTGCGGTAGCCAAAAAGAAAGAATATTGCACCTTCAATGACCAGCGTCAAAATAATCCGCATCGCAACCAAGAGGGGGACTCTTAAGGACGGCTGACCGACCGTCAGGCTTTCGGTCTCCAAATTCAGCGTCAGCAAATTGTTGTATGTGCTAAAGGTTGCAGCGGGGACTAAACACTGGAAGCTCTTTTCGCTGCTTTGTATCGTCAGCACGGCGCCGTCCAGGCTGTCGTTTTCAACCGGCGACATATGATAGAAAAACCTGTAATATGTCTCCCACGCCTTTTGCTCCTTTTTGAGCACAATCGCCTCGGTCGTGCGCTCATCGGCATACTGCAGGGATACCGACAAGTCCTCCGGCGGATTCGAAACGATTACAGTGAAACTGGGCGGCTCTGCTGAATTGGCATAAGCAACCGTTGTAAACGATATGCCGAGTAACAGCACCATCGCAAGGACCCTCAGAATACGGTTATAGCGTTTCATGAATTGCTCCTTTACGGCTACTGGGAAATACGTGCAGCTTGTCTTGTGTTGTTTCTTTATACGACATTAGACAACACCCTGCAAAAAAATGTTGCATTTGTATTTCCCTTCGCAGTACGCTGCAGATACTATCGTACAATGCGCCCAACAAACTCTTTCGCGGCGGCAAAATCGTCATCGTCGGGATGGCCCTTCGCGATGCCGCCAATCAACTTGAACGGACCGAATGTATCGTAACCTTTGCAGGTGAAGTCGCCGACTACGGAGGCTCCCGCATTTTTCAGCAGTTCGATGAGCGCAGCGTTATATTTGACATTGCCCATCCCGCTCGTCGAGAAAACAAAGACATTTTTCCCCTGCAGATTTAACCCACCTATTGCTTCAAGCAGTTTGTCATAATGCTTGCCATAGGCAATTCCGCCGCCAAAGCCGATGACTTCGTATTCTTCGATATTGACTGCAGCAACCTTGTCAAGCGTACAGACTGTGGCGTTTGATGCTTCCGCCATCGACTTTGCGATTTTTTCTGTATTGCCATGGTGGTAAGAGAAATAGATGATCAGGCACGTTTTCAATTGAACTTCCTCCTCAATTTTCTAATGTTGATTCAAATTGTTTGGTTGCCGAGAATCGAGGCAAAGGACCAACTCTCGAATTCGTAATTATTGAGCAACACGAACTACATTCTTTGCTTTAGATATAGCACTATATTTTTACTGTTGTCTATTATAATGATATACCGTTTTACTAAATAAATCTATATTTTCAAAAAACAAGCGTCCCGCCGACTCCCGTTGATCCCATCTAAAAAGGCACTCTCCATGCGGAGAGTGCCCTCATAATCATAATCCCGAATGCAGTTACAGCGTCACGGCGGCGCCCTGTTCGGGTGTCCAGGTGACGGTCGGCCTGATGGCCTCGATGATGTCGCGTAAGGGGACATAAGTGACTCCGCCGATGACTTTCGCGCCGATGGTGTGAAGGTTTCCGACCCGGACCGTCGCGTCGGCGGCGGATACTTCCGTCGCCTCTTCGGCCTTGCCGGCAATTTTTGCGCAGGCGGTGATGGCATCGGTAACCGCCTTCGCAATCACGTCCTGTCCGTCCCGAAGCACGTGGGCGTCGCTCAGGTTGGACAAAAAGCCAAGCTCGAGCAGCACGGCCGGGGCCTTCGTTTTGCGGAGAATGCCGAGGTCGCTTCGCACTTTGATGCCTCGGTTGTACATCTTGGTTGCGGAGGCGCAATACGACAGCAGCTCAGTGGCAAAAAGCTCTGCCAAGCCACCGGTGCCGAGGATCAAAGCCTCGACCCCCGTTGGCCGTGGTCTCATAAAAGCTGTTGCAATGGAGCGAGAGCACCATATCGGCGTCCCAGTCGTTGGCGGCGGATGCCCTGGCGTCAATGCCGTTTGGACTGTCGCTGTCGGTCCGGGACAGCAGCGTAGTTGCCCACGACGGGAGAAGCCCTGCGACGCGCCTAGCTACTTCCAGTACGATCTCGCTCTCTTGCAGGCCGTTTGCGACGGCTCCTGGGTCCTGCGCGCCCCCGATTCGCGTTCCGTGGCCGGGATCTATATAAATTTTAAACATATGTCTGTCATCCACACTGATTGCCGAGTTGCTTGACGACTTGGTTAACCCCTGTCGCCGCAAACCCGGAAACTACGCCCACCGCGGTAGCCGTGATGTAGTCAGTGGCTGGAAAAGTGGGCATAATGAAGAGGGCAGCAATCCCGAGCAGCCCACCAAGGGCCCCGCAAACCGTGGGGATCCACTTATTGAGCTTCTCGCTGCCGACCGCTTTCACGCCGATGCCGGCAAGATAGCAGATGACGGTGATGCCTGCCACGCCGGTGATTCCAAAATCCATATTCTGTCTCCTTTCTTGTCCTTGGCCTCGCATGCGGTCACCCGCATGCGGGGCCGCAGACTCTGTTTTTGAGCGTTGGTCTGTGTACTTGCATGCGGGCCGCATCATACGACGGACCCGCAGATAATCTGTTTTTTCGCCGGGCCCACTGCCGCGGCGCTTTGGCACGTCCCGTAAGAGAAACGACACGGATTCGGCCGATGCACCGCCGTAAGCTTGGGCAAAACCGGCGGGGCGCTCGCCGGCCGCACCGATATTTCTCTCCATATACTTATATTCCCGTTGGCATTTTCATGTTACTTTTCAAAAAATATGTCCGTACGGCAAACCCGCGGTGGGCATATCTGTCGCGGCTGGCAGGCGCACTTTTACCTGCCTGCAGCTGCATATTTGCAAACATTCCGGCATCTCATTGCCATTTTCAGCCGCATATGTCATAATATTTTTATAAATAATTTTTTCAGACTATTGCGTATTTCCTATCAACATAGTATGATATAGGCGGAGAGTTCATGAAAGACGTTGAAATCTACACAGACGGGGCCTGCAGCGGCAACCCCGGCCCCGGTGGATACGGGGCGGTCCTGCGGTATGAGGGGCACGAACGGGAGCTTTCGGGCGGCAAGCGTTTGACCACCAACAACCGCATGGAGCTGATGGGCGCCATCGCGGCGCTGTCGGCCTTAAAAGAGCCCTGCCGGGTTACGCTTTACAGCGATAGCAGCTACGTTGTCTCGGGAATCGAGAAGGGCTGGGCCGAGAGCTGGAAGCGGCGCGGCTGGAAAAAGGCAGACGGCGCCCCCGCACAAAACCCCGATCTGTGGGAAATACTGCTTGAACTTTGCAAAATGCACAGCGTTCATTTCGTCTGGGTGCGCGGACACGCCGAGAGCGCTCTCAACAATCGGTGTGACGCTTTGGCTGTTGCCGCGGCCGCAGATACAAACGAGCCGGATGAGGTCTATGAGCATATGATAGATACGGGTGGTCAGCGGTGACCGCTGCCGCCCGCCAACAAGTGAGGAGTGATACCATGGATAAAAAGTTTGTGTACGCCGACAACGCGGCGACCACACGGGTGTCGCAGCGGGTGCTCGATGCCATGCTGCCCTTCTATCGCGAACATTTCGGCAACCCCTCCGCCCTTTACAGCATTGCGGCTAAGAGCAAGGAAGCCGTCGATAAGGCTAGGGTTCAGGTTGCCGCTGCCATTGGCGCCGAGCCCGACGAGATTTACTTTGTGTCCTGCGGCACCGAGGCCGACAACTGGGCCATCAAGGGCGCCGCACGAGCAAACAGGGAAAAGGGTGCGCATTTCATTTCGACCCCCTTTGAACACCATGCGGTGCTGCATTCGCTCGACACCCTGGTAAAGGAGTCGGGCGCCGAAGTGACCTTCCTGCCGGTCTACGATAACGGCATCGTCAGAATTGAGGATTTGGCCGCCGCCATCCGGCCGGACACGGTGCTTGTCACCGTCATGTTCGCAAATAACGAGATCGGCTCCGTCCAGCCCATCGCCGAAATCGGCGCCCTCTGCCGTGAACGGGGTGTTCTCTTCCACACCGACGCGGTACAGGCCGTCGGCCACCTGCCCATCGACGTAAAAGCCCAGAATATCGACATGCTGTCAATGTCGGCCCACAAATTCCACGGCCCCAAGGGCTGCGGCGTCCTCTATATCCGCCGCGGCATTAAGCTGCCAAACTTCATGGACGGCGGCGGCCAGGAGAAAAAGCGCCGGGCCGGCACCGAGAACGTGGCCCAGATCGTAGGGCTTGGCGAGGCCATTGAGACGGCCTGCGGAAAGCTTGAAAGCGAGTCGGCGAGACTTTCCGCCATGCGGGACCGCCTGATGGACGGTATTCTCGCCAAAATTCCAAACAGCCGCGTCAACGGCGACCGCACACACCGCCTGCCCGGCAATGTCAATGTCTCCATTGAGTTTATCGAGGGCGAGTCCATGCTCATGCTGCTTAATATGAACGGCATCTGTGCCGCCTCGGGCTCTGCCTGCACCTCCGGCAGCCTCACCCCTTCCCATGTGCTGACTTCCATCGGCCTGCCGGCCGAGATTGCCCATGGCTCGCTGCGGCTGACCTTCGCCGAGGAGTCGACCGAGGAGGATGTGGACTATATTCTCGAGGTGCTGCCCGGCATCGTGGAGCGTCTGCGCGCCATGTCGCCGCTGACAAAATAAATACCACCCTTGCAATGTTGAAAGGACGTAGACATGTACAGCGAAAAAGTAATGGATCACTTCGCAAACCCGCGCAATGTGGGCGAGCTTGAAAGCGCAAACGGCGTCGGTGAAGTCGGAAACGCCACTTGCGGCGACATCATGCGGATGTATCTCGACGTCGAGGATGGCGTTATAAAGGACTGCAAATTTAAGACCTACGGCTGCGGCGCCGCCGTTGCCACCTCCTCTATGGCGACTGAGATGATCAAGGGTAAGACCATCGCCGAGGCCCTGAAGGTGACCAATGCCGCCGTGGCCGAGGCCTTAGGCGGACTTCCGCCCATCAAGATGCACTGCTCGGTCTTAGCCGAGCAGGCGGTTCATGCCGCGCTGCTCGACTACTGCAAGCGCGAGGGACTCGATCCCATGGTGCTGCTCGGCTTTGACCATGTCAAACAAGATATACGCGATCATGAATAGTATCGTTGTCGGTCTCTCCGGAGGGGTCGACAGCGCCGTCAGCGCCGCGCTTCTTTTGGAGCGCGGTCTGCATGTCGAGGGGCTGACGATCAAAGTCCCGGGGGCAAAGCCAAATGGTGCCGCCGCCGTGGCGAGACACCTCGGCATTGAGCTGACCGAAGTCGACGTGTCTGAGGCCTTCGAACGGTATGTCGCGGCCCCCTTCAAGGCCGAATACGCCGCCGGCCGCACTCCAAACCCCTGCATTTTGTGCAATCCGTGTGTCAAGTTCGCCGCCCTCATCCGCCACGCAGACGAACATGGGCTTGACGGGGTCGCGACCGGCCACTACGCCGGTACAAGAGACGGCATGCTGCTGCGGGGGGCCGATCCCGCCCGCGACCAGAGCTACATGCTCCACCGGCTGACACCGGAGGTACTGCGCCGCACCGAATTCCCCTTATTCAATATGGAAAAGCCGGCGGTGCGTGAAAAGGCCGTCGCCTTTGGGCTACCGGCACCCCCCGACAGTCAGGACCTCTGCTTTATTCCGGACGGCGACTACGCCTCCTATCTTAGCATTCAGCCCTTGGTGGGGGAGCTCGTCGACGCAACCGGACTCATCCTTGGCCGGCATGAGGGCATTCACCTTTTCACGGTCGGCCAAAAGCACGGAATAAACGGCCGGCGGCTCTACGTCTCCGCCATTGACGCCGCCTCGGGCCGCGTGGTTTTAGCGGAGGAGGAGCACCTCTATCGTTCCGATATTTTTGTGCGGGAGGTCAATTGGATCTTGCCGCCGGAGCAAAAAGACTGCCATGTGCGGCTGCGGCACACCCCTCGGCTTGCCGCAGCCCATGTCACCCCGCTTGACGGCGGGCGGGCCCACATTGTCTTTATAGAGCCCCAGCGCGCGCCGGCGCCGGGGCAATCGGCCGTTATGTACGATGGCGAAGTCGTCATCGGCGGCGGATTTATCGAATGAGGAGGAATGAGCTATGCCGCATGTGGTCATTAAAATGGTGGAGGGGCGTACCGAGGAGCAAAAGCGGGAAATCGTCCGCCGCATCACCGATGTTTTAGTCGAGGTCGCCGTGACAAAGCCCGGCAACGTGTCGATCGCTTTCGAGGATATCAAGGACTGCGACTGGAATGAGCAGGTCAACCTCCCCTGCATTTATGGCAGGCGGGAGACCGTCTTGAAATGGCCGGACTATCTTCCTAAAGACGGACCGGCGCAGGACAAAAAATAATTTTTTAAAAAACCCTTGACATTGACGTTACGTTAACCCTTATGCTGTTTTTGGGAGGTGACGATATGGAATACACCGTTACGGCGCTGGCCAGACTCTCGGGCATCAGTGCCAGAACGCTCCGGTATTACGACACCATCGGCCTGCTCCATCCCGGCCGCGTGACCGAGGCCGGCTACCGGCTCTATGGGAAAGAGCAGGTCGACAGGCTGCAGCAGGTGCTGTTTTACCGCGAGCTTTGCATGCCGCTCTCGGACATCGGGGGGATCTTAGATGCCCCCGGCTTTGACAGGGAGACCGCACTAAGGGCCCATCTGAATGCCCTTACGGCCGAGCGCGACAGGCTTGCGATACTGATCGACACCCTCCAAACTACCATCAAACATAAGGAGGCAGGAACCACTATGAATGACAAAGAGAAATTTGAGGGCTTCAAGCGGGAGGCCGTGGCCAAAAACGAAGAGAAATACGGGGCGGAAATCCGTGAAAAGTACGGCGATGAGGCCATCGACGCTTCAAGCGCCAAGCTGATGGGCCTTACGAAGGCCGAATACGACGCCATGCAGCAAGAGGGCGAGGCCCTTGCGGCGCTGTTGGATGCGGCTGTGGAGGCGGGGGCCGACCCCGCGGGCCCGGAGGGTAAAAAGGCCTGTGAGCTGCACAAGAAGTGGCTGATGCACACCTGGACCACCTACAGCCCCGAGGCACACAAAGGGGTTGCGGCCATGTATACGGCCGATGAGCGATTTACAGCTTACTACGACAAAGCCCGTCCCGGATGCGCCGCATTTTTGAAGGCGGCCATTGACACTTTTGCAATATAGTGCGTATCTTTAAGAAGTCCCACGCTTTCACGTGGGACTTCTTAATTTTTGGTATTACATTTTATAAGTAAATGTGATATACTACTATTACAACGTGCGGTTCGACGAACGTAAGTCCCTGCTGTCAGGGCTGTTTTTTATTTTTGGAGGTAAATTAATGAATATTGTGGGAAAGAAAGTCAGCCACCGTCAGTTTGGGATCGGTGAAATTGTCAAACAAGACGACCACATGGTGACCGTCCGGTTTGAGGCCTGCGAAAAACAATTTGTGTTCCCTTCGGCGTTCGACGGCTTTCTCACCATGGTCGACGCGGCGCAGGCGACAAAAATGAATACGATGCTCCGAGAAATGAAAGATCACGACGATGCCGAAAAAAGCCGTCTTGAGGATGAGGAGAGCCGCCGCAAAGCTACGGAGCAGCTCGCCGTTTTGAAGAAGAATCGGGATACGGCTGCAAAAAAAGCCGCATCCCGCAAGCGGACCCCCCAAAAAAAGGCCGACACGGAGCGCCCTGTATCCTGACCGGTCTAGTAAACGAATAAAAAGAGGAGGCACGCCCCCTCTTTTTTTTATTGTATTCCACTCGCCGGTCGGATGACTCTCAACTTATTTTTTCGCTTTCAGCATGAAAGAGCCGTATCATACGCCGCGAATCTGTGCGGCGAGAAAACCCATGGCGTCCAGATACCCCTGAAATCCCCGCCCTTTGATGGTAGCGGCACAGGCCGCTCCGATAAAGGATACCTGCCGGAAGGCCTCCCTTTGTGCCACATCCGTTATGTGCACCTCCACCGTCGGCACCCCGACGGCCTTGACGGCGTCGAGTAATGCCACCGAGGTATGGGTGTAGGCGGCCGGATTGATGATGATGCCGTCAAACCCCTCCCCCGCCTCCTGAATCCAATCGACAAGGTCCCCCTCGTGGTTGGACTGGCGGCAGGTGAGCTCTGCTCCGAGCTTTTCGGCATGGGTCTCCATTAAGGCAATAAGGTCGGCGTAAGTGCCGTTTCCATAAATGCTGGGCTCCCTGCGCCCGAGCAAATTCAAGTTCGGTCCGTTGATGACCATGAACTTCACTTACATCCACTCCTCTGCGATTTTTTGCGCCGTCTCGCAGGCGTCGCCGCCCGCTTCAATTGTAACGTCGGCCGCCGCCTCGTAAAAGGCCCGGCGGACGGCCCACATCTCTTCCAGCGAACCCTTTTGAGAGAGCGGCCGACCGCATGTCGGCAGCACCGAAATGGCCCGCACAAGGTGGTAGACCCGGCCGTTTTGCCGCATGGCAAGCCGGTTTTCTCCC
This sequence comes from Oscillospiraceae bacterium, assembly GCA_963662765.2. Classification (GTDB taxonomy): domain Bacteria; phylum Bacillota; class Clostridia; order Oscillospirales; family Feifaniaceae; genus DATMXT01. The sequence continues at coordinate 45,822 of CAXXUP010000004.1, read as the reverse complement.
CGCAGCGGCGTGCCGCCGCCGCAGGCGATGACAGCACCATGTAAGAGCCCGGCCTGCGCCATGCGGGTGGACTCCAGATTCCGGAAAGCAGGCTCCCCCATTTTTGCAAAGAACTCTGGAATCGGCATGCCGGCCGTCTCCTCAATGTCTGTGTCGAGGTCGAGAAATGGCCGGTTCATAAGCTTTGCCACCTGCTGCCCGACCGTCGTCTTGCCGCTGCCGGGCATCCCGACGAGCACGACATTGCGCTGCATGCCATCAACCGCTTCGGTGCAGCCCTCGATGGCATCCTCCCCGATTTTTTGTCCCGAAAAGAGTTCAGCCGCCCGCGCCGCCTGAGCCACCAGCATGGGAAGCCCCGCCGTCGCCGGAATGCCAAGTTCCATGGCCCGCGACACAAACCGGGTGGTGAGGGGGTTATAGACGACGTCGATCACGCCCATGCAATGGGGAAACAGCGCCGGATCGGCCGGCATGGCGTCACAGTTTGGCGCCATCCCGAGCGGTGTGGCATTGATCAGCACCTCGGCGTCCTGGTGCCGAGCAAGGTTATCATAGTTGTCTTCCCCGCGCCTCGAGATGATGACGACTTCTCGGGCACCGGCTTCTTTTGCGACGGCAGTCGCCGTCTTGGCGGTGCCGCCCGAGCCGAAGACGACCACCTTGCGCCCTGTAAACGAAATGCCGGCTCGGCGGGCCAGATGGGCGAGCCCGTCGCAGTCGGTGTTGTAGCCTTTGAGCCGGTCCCCCTCCCGGACGACGGTGTTGACCGCGCCAATGCGGGCGGCCCTGTCGTCCACCTCGTCGCACAGCGTCAGAGCCAGCTCCTTATAGGGGATCGTTACATTGACGCCGTCAAAGGGGCGGTCGGCGAAAAACGCGCGCGCCTCGGACTCCTCCATGGGGAAGAGCTGATAGTCGCACCCCCACAGCAGCCGGTGTAATAGGGGCGAAAAACTGTGCCCCAAAGGCATTCCGATCAGTCCGTACATTTTATACCACCCCCGGTTAAATTGCTGCTCACCCCTTTATTCCGGGTAGGCCCCGAGGAAAATGAGCTGCTCGGTGCAGTCGGTCAGACTGCACAGGACGGCCGTCGTCTCCGGATCGCGGACGTCGGCGTCGGCGTCGAGGTAGAACTGGAACTCGAAGTCGTACCCCGCAATGGGCCTGCTCTCGAGCTTGGTGATGTTGAGTCCCGCTGTCGCAAAGCGGGAAAGCACCTCATAGAGCGAACCAGGCCGGTGAGCCACCCGGAACATGATGCTGATGCGGGAAGCCCCCTCGAGAATCTGCAGCTCCTTCGAGATACACAAAAACCGAGTGTAATTGTTATCGCTGTCCTGAATGTCGCGCACCGGGAACTCCAGTTCGTAGAGCTTGCCGCACTCGGCTGAGCAGATGGCTGCAAGGTCGCTGCGGGGCGACTGTGCCACCGTCCGGGCAGCGACCGCCGTATTCTCGCATACGGTGATTTTCACGCCCGGCAGCTTATCGAGAAATGCCTGGCACTGGCCGATGGCCTGTTCGTGGGAGAGAATTTCTTTGATGTCCTTAAGCTTTGTCCCGGGCTTTGCGGCAAGACAGTGGGAGACCCGCAACTTGATGGCCCGGGCGATTGCAAAGCGGTGGTTTTGCATGAGGTCGTAGACTGCCAGCACCGAGCCGTGAATGTTGTTTTCAATGGGCAAAACCCCGTATTCGCACAGCCCGCCCCGCACGGCCCTCGCCACCCCTTCGAAACTGTCCATAAAGGTGATGTCGGCCCCCGGGAAGAGCTTGTCGCAGGCGATGGCGGAATACGCTCCCTCAATGCCCTGACAGGCCACGGTGGCCTGTGCCGGCAGTTTGCGGGGGGACCCGACGAGTGCCCGGGCGATGTCGGCCGCCATCGGTGAATCCTCGGCCGACAGGGTCGACTGGCGGGCGCGGCTGATGTCGAACAGGGTGCGGTACAGCATGCGGACATAGCCGTCAAAAGGGGGCTGGAGCCCCGCCGTGCGGCGGGCAAGCACAGCCCGCTCTCTGCTCTTGTCCAGCACCGGCAGCCCTCGTTCTCTTTTGTACTGACCAATCTCCTCCGATACCTGGAGCCGCTGCAAAAACAGCTCGGTCAGATTGTCGTCAATGGTGTCAATTCGGTCTCTAAGTTCCTCTATTCCCATGTGGTCCTCCCGTCAAGCATAATGTCGAGCAGTGCAATGGCACAGGCCGCTTCGATGGCCGGGGCCGCGCGCCATACGATACAGGGATCGTGGCGGCCGGAAATTGAAAGTTCGGTCTCGCACCTCGCCGCCATGTCGACGGTGCGCTGCATTTTCGAAATAGAAGGGGTCGGCTTTAATGCCACTTTGAAAATGAGCTCGCCCCCCGTTGTCATGCCGCCCAGCACCCCACCGCAGTGGTTGGTCTCGGTGACGATGCGCCCATCCTCTAGGATATATGCGTCGTTATGCTGCGAGCCCATCATATGGGCTGCTTCAAACCCGTCTCCGAATTCGATGCCCCGCACGCCCGGCACCCCAAAGACGGCGGCCGCCACGCGATTCTCCACGCCTCCGAACATGTGTCCTCCAAGTCCCGGCGCAAGGCCCGCCGTCCGGCACTCGATGATACCGCCCACCGAGTCCCCCTCGGCTGCGGCAGCCTTGACGGCCTCCTCCATTTCGGCGAGATCACGTTTTCCAGCGATTTCTTGAACATAAGTATTCACCGTCACGCCTCTTTGTGCCAAAAGTTGCAGGCAAATGCCGCCCGCAATGCACAAGGGGGCCGTCATCCGCCCTGAGAAGGGCCCGCCGCCCCGCATGTCTGCACAGCCGCCAAACCGCACCGCCGCCGGAAAGTCTGCGTGTCCGGGGCGAGGTATGTTCTTGAGAGCCTCATAATCGGCGCTTTGGACGTCGGTATTTTCGATGACGGCACAGACCGGCGCGCCGGTCAGCGTCCCGTCCAAAAGTCCCGATAGAAATTTGGGCCGGTCAGCCTCTTTTCGCGCGGTCGAAAGCGTCCCGCCCGGCCTGCGCCTAGCTAAAAACGCATCAAGCGCCGCGATGTCAAGCCGCACCCCGGCCGGAAGCCCGTCCAGGACGACGCCGATTGCCGCCCCGTGGGACTCGCCGAAAATTTGGATGCGGATGTTGTTCCCGTAGTTAAAGGACATTGACGGCACCTCCAAGCGCTATATAATCCGCAAAAAAGTCTGGGTAGGATTTGTTTACGGCCTCATACCCCCGCACCGTCACAGGTCCGTCGCTGAGCCCCGCCAAAACAGCCGCCGCCATGACCATGCGGTGGTCGCCCGCGGCATCAACGGTGCCGCCCGAAAGCCGCTCTTTACCCCATACGGTCAGGGAGTCCGCCCCCGCCTCGGCCTCGCCGCCGCAACCCCGGATGAGGGCAGCGGCTGCTTCCAGCCGGTCGCTCTCCTTGAGGCGCAGCCGCGCGGCCTTTGTAAATCGGCAGATTCCCCACCGCTTTGCGGCATAAGCCGCCAGCACTGGCAGCAGGTCTGGAGTCTCATCGACCTCGATTTCAATATCGCCGTCCTGACGAATTTGCGCGATGAGTCTCGGCGCCCCCCGATCCCCCTGACAGCTCTCCGGGTCAAGCCCCGTCACGGTGACGCCGGGAGCGCACAGCCAGGCGGCGGCATTCGACCAATCCCCTTCGGCCGCAAGCGTCCCGGGGCTGACATAGGTCTGACCGCCCGGAATGTGCTCGATGTCGGCTCCGACCCCGAACATGCGCATGGCCCTTCGGGTCATGTCGACATAGGCGGCCGACGAGAGCGACGTTGTGAGTGCGATGTGGCTGTCGCCCAGCAGCGCCGGCAGCGCCAATAGCAGTCCGGAGATATACTGTGAGCTGACATTGCCCGGCAGCCGGAATGTGCCGGGTGAAAGACGCCCCGCCGCCTCGAGCGGCAGCCGCTGGGACGATAAGGTCACGCCCGCCCCCTCCATCGCACGGCAAAGTTCGGCCATCGGCCGCTCCGGCAGCCGGCCGTGCCCCGTCATGACAAACCCATCAGCAAGGGCGGCCGCGACCGGCAGCAGCAGCCGCGCCGTCGTGCCCGACTCCCCGCAGTCAAGGGAGGGGGTGCCCACATCGCGCCTACCGGCCGCCACCGTGATGTGTCCGTCCGTAACTGTTACCGCCTTGCCTAGTGCCCGAATGCAGCCGATGGTAGCCATTATATCCTCAGACAGACCGCGAAAGGAGATTGTTGTCTCCCCCTCGGCCATCAGCGCACAGATCAAAAGCCTATGGAGCTGGGACTTTGACGATACGGCGGCCACCGTTCCCGCAAGCAGCCTTGACTCAAGGCGGATATCCATCAGGCAAGGCCCTCCTCAATCATTTGGTCAAGCTCTTCCATTGTCACATTCATAAGCCGGTCGTATATGACTATTGTGATGCCCGCAGCACCGCGCTTCTTGTCGGCGCGGACGGCGGCCTTGATAGCCTCGGGCGCAAGGTTGGTCGTTGTCGGCAGTCCAAACTGTAGGCATGTGGCGGCAAGCGCTTCGGCCGAGCCCTCCAGTGCCATTCCCCGCCGCTCGGCCGCCCGTGCCATTGCCGTCATGCCGATGGCGACTGCCTGCCCGTGGGGGATTTCGTAGTCCGACGCCCTCTCGACAGCATGGCCGATGGTGTGCCCGAAGTTGAGCAGCATACGTCGCCCATGCTCTCTTTCATCTTCCTCAACAATGTCCCGCTTATACCGGCAGCACGCCGCCACCATTTCCTCGGCTTCAAGTTCCCATGGCCGGCTGCCAAAGATGGCGCCGTACTTGATGACCTCGGCCATGCCACCAGCATAGATTTCGGGGGTCAACGTCAAAAACGTGTCCGGGTCGCAGAGCACAAGGCAGGGCTGCCAGAAGATGCCCGCTATGTTCTTGCCGCAGATAAGGTCGACGGCAGTCTTTCCACCCACCGACGAATCGACGGCGGCCAGCACCGTCGTCGGAATCTGCACATAGTCGATACCTCGCAGGTAGAGGGCCCCCGCAAGACCGCCGAGGTCGCCCGAAACGCCGCCGCCAAGTGCGACAAGCAGGTCGCCGCGGTCAAGTTCCGCCGTCCCCATGGCCTCAAGCAGTGCCTCAAGGGTTGCCATGCGCTTGCTGCGCTCGCCCGGCGCAAAAGTAAAGAGGGTTGTACGAAATCCAGCCGCCTCATAGGACGAACGGACTGTTTCGCCGTAGAGCCCTGCCACCGTCTCGTCGCTGCAGATTATGACCTGGCAGGGGGGCTTTATAGCCGCTGTCAGAGGCGCCGCAGTCACTCAACAGTCCCCTTTCAATCAGTATATCATATTCTCTATCCGTACCGACATGGATTTTAGTCACGCCACACCCCCGTCAATGCGGGTTTTTCGCTGCTTGCCCTCGGTGAGCATTCCCCGAAGACGCTCCCCGTCGCCTGTGGCGATGGCGTCTCTGAAGTCCGAAAGCCGGCTTAATAGCAGATCCAGTTCATGGGCCAGATTGTCGCGATTTTGCAAGAACAGCTCGGCCCACAGCTCCTCGTTGAGGTAGGCCACCCGTGTCATATCCTTGAAGCTGCCGGCCGAAAACCCAGCCTGCCGCTCGGCCGTGGGGCTCGTGATGTAGGCACTCGACACGACGTGGGCCAGCTGCGAGGTGTAAGCGATGACAGCGTCGTGGACTTCGGCCGTCGCCGTGACGACCCCCGCCGAAGCCGACCGCTTGAAAAAAGCCCGCCAGCATCTCCTCTTTGTCCCCCGGCTCGACTAAAATCATGGAGGCCCCTTTGAAGAGATCTGCCCTTGAAGCTCCGTATCCCATCTTTTCAATGCCGGCCATCGGGTGGCCGCCGACAAAGGTAAACCCATACTTTGAAGCTGCCGCCCGCCCGGCCGCACAGACTGCCCGCTTGGTGCCGCAGCAGTCGACGACCACAGTTTCCTTTGCGACAAGTGCCCCTTTTTCGGAAAACCAATTCTCCGTGAGCACAGGGGTAAGCGCCACCACGATAAACTCGCACAGCGCAAGTCTCGAATCGGTCAGCTCGCCTATAATCGCCCCGTCAGAAAGGGCCCCCGCAAGGACGGCTGGGTCCAGATCCGCCCCGAGCACCTTATGTCCGGTGTGCTCCGACACCGCTTTGGCCATGGAGCCGCCGATCAGCCCCAGTCCTACAATTCCTACGACCATTTTTTCTCCTTATTCCGTTTCGGCTCTAAATCGGTGGGGCAGCACAGCTCTGACGGCTGCCGCGATATCGGTAAAACTCTCGGGCGTCACAGACTGCGCCCCGTCGCACCACGCCTTCTCGGGGTGGTTGTGCACTTCGATCATGAGGCCGTCGGCCCCAATGACAGCCGTTGCCAGCGCCATCGGCTTGACCAGGGACCGCACACCGGTGCCGTGGCTTGGGGTCGACAAGGATAGGCAGATGGGTCATCTCCCGCAGCAGCGGAACGGCCGAGAGGTCGAGGGTGTTGCGGGTGTCGGTCGTGAAGGTTCGGATGCCCCGCTCGCAGAGGATGACCTTCTGGTTGCCGCCGGCCAAAATATATTCTGCACTCATGAGAAGCTCAGTCAGGGTAGCGGAAAATCCTCGTTTTAAGAGGATCGGCTTATCCAGCCTTCCCAGCACTTTAAGCAGCTCGAAATTTTGCATGTTGCGGGCCCCGACCTGGATGACATCGACCTCATCGAAGTAGGGCAACTCTGAGATGTCCATGATTTCGGTCACGACGGGCAGCCCCGTCTCTTTACCGGCTTTGAGCAGCATTTCAAGCCCCTTCTCCCGAAGCCCCTGGAAGGCGTAGGGCGAAGTTCTCGGCTTAAAGGCGCCGCCCCGCAGCATGCAGGCACCTGCCGCCTTGACGGCGGCGGCAATTTCCGAAATCTGCTCTTGCCCCTCAATGGAACAGGGCCCGGCAATGAAGGAAAAACTTCCGTCCCCCACCCTGATGCTTCCGACCTCGACCACCGTGTCGACCTGGTGCATTTTGCGGCTGGCGCACTTGTAGGGCTCCATAACCCGCTGCACATCTTTGACGATGCTCATGGCCCGCAGCATCTCAATGTCGATGGCGGTGGTGTCCCCCACAAGGCCGAGCACTGTGTGGTTGACCCCGATGGAGTCGTGTACCGTGATGCCCTGTTCCTCGAGCCATTCCCGAAGCGCCGTAACCCGGCGCTCGTCGGACCCCTGTTTCAAAATGATAATCATATCTGCCCCTCCAAATGATAAAAATAGACCGCAGTGTTTGTTACACTGCGGTCATCTGTCGAAACTTAGGTGACAGTTTCGGTGAATGGCTCAAATACAGTGCACTAAATTATGCTTACTAAAATAATAAGCATAAAAGTAACCGTATTCGCCATAAAAGCCGAACTGCTGCATGTGGGTCTCCCTCTTAGAAAATTTGGTATCAGTATAACATCAGCGGGGCATTTGTCAATAACCCGCGCACAAATTTGGTTGTTTTGACAAATAGTGCCGCTATCCCGCCCTCTGCCGGGCGCCCCGACGGGCGATTTTACCCGAAGACGGTCTCGATAACCTTCGGCGCCCCCTCGGTCGAGTAGACCCACCGATCGATGTGGCCGCCCGCGATAAAAATATTCCAGCGGGATGGGCTCTCCCTCACCCTTGAAGTGGTCAGCCACCACCAGCTTGATTTTCATGCGCTCCGGCAGAATGCTCTTGATGTAGACAACAGCCACATCCCCCACCGTAAGCGTCTCCTGTGGCTCGGCAAGCCCGGCGAGGTTGGGCGCAAGCTCAATGAAGACTCCGTAGCTCTCAAGACCTCGCACGACGCCGGCCACCGTCTGACCGACCGAAAACTTTGCGGCGTTTTCCTCCCAAGTTCCGAGCAGTTCCCGCAGGGTCAGCGAAATACGGCCTGGCGACTCCCGTCCTTTGACGGCGGCCAGTATCTTCCATCCCTCCCGCACACGGTCGGATGGGTGCGAGATGCGGGAAACCGAAAGGTTGTCGATGGTGACGAGGGAGGGGATTCCGCAACCGATGTCGACAAACGCGCCAAAGCCGGCAAGTCTCGTCACGGTGCAGGGGATGATGTCGCCGGGGCGCAGTAGCGACACATATTTATCTATGCACTCCTCCTGGGCGGCCCGGCGGGAGAGAACGGGGGTATCCCCTTCAAATCCCTCCACTTTGCAGACAACCCTGCGGCCCACCCGGGTGACGACCGCGATGGCGCGGGTTTCGCCGGTGTCAAGCCCTACGGCGCATTCGATGTGCGGCATAAAACCCCTGCAGCATCCGAGATCAACCGTCAGGTTGCCCTCCTCGTCGCATAGGATGGCCTTTCCCTCCAGCAGGGCACCGGATGCGGCGGCACGGCGCACATCCTCCATGGTGTGCCGAATCGGTGCTTCCCCTTCCGGTTTGAATATTTTGGTGTTCAATGGAACGTCCCCCCTTTTGCTTCAAGTATATGTTGCAAAAGGGGGGACGCAGAACATCACAGAATTTGTAGACCCTTGGTGTAGAAGTTTAGCACCTCGCAGCCGTCCTCGGTGACAAGGACGAGATCCTCGACGCGGACCCCCATCTCCCCCGGCAAATATATGCCGGGTTCGACCGAAAAGGCACATTCCGGGCAGGACCTTCATCTCGCACAGGGGGCCGATATCGGGCGGCTCATGCCCCTCGAGCCCCAAGTTGTGGCCGAGCCGGTGGGTGAAATATTTTCCGTAGCCGGCCGCCTCAATGACAGCCCTTCCCGCCCGGTCGATGTCGCAGCACCGCACCCCGGGACGAATGACAGCCTCGGCCGCAAGGTTCGCGGCCCTGACTGCCTCGTAGACTTCGCGGTCACGCGGCGAGGGCTCCCCGAAAAAAACGGTGCGGGTCATATCGCTCTCGTACATGCAAAAAGGCCTGCCGCCGTCGACCAGTATGCTCTGCCCCGGGAGAACCTTGACGTCAGCAGATAAATGGTGCGGGTCGGCGGCCCCTTCTCCGTAACAGACCATGTCACCGCCCGGCTCCCCGCATAGCCCTGCCGAGATCGACTTTAAGAGCTTTGCAAACTCCCGCTCGGTCATATCAGGCGAAAACTGCATAAATCCTGCTTCAAAGACGGCATCGTTAAATATTGACGCCTGCCGTAAGAGCGCAATCTCCCCCGCATCCTTGACCATGCGCACGGAGTCGATGGCCGCAGAGCCGTTGACGATTTTGAGGTCCGGCCGTCTTACCATCAGTTCCAGCAAAAAATGGGCCGGCCAGACTTTTTCGACCCCAAGTGTCCCGCCTCGGATTAATCCCGCCAGCACCCCCACAGCGTCGTCGGTGTCCCAGAGCAGCACCATTTCGGCTCCCTCGACAACGTCGTTTCCGTTGACCCGATTGTAGAGAAAACGCACATCGCCATGACGGTTGATGAGCAGCCCGATCAGCCGCTCACCGGGATAGGCGACGTAGCAGCCGGTCAGATAGTAGATGGACTTGTTAAACGTTACAAGCACTTCGTCCATGCCCTGCTCTTGCATCCGCGTGACAAGCCGCCCGAGGCGGGCTTTGTTGACCACGTTTTTCATAGGCCGGCTCCCTCTCTATGCATTTATGTGTGCATTTATACGTGCGTTCGCAGTAGATTTATGCAAATATGTCGGGTGGCGTCTCCCGCAGCCCGTATTCGTACAAAATGGCTTCCACAATGCGTCGGCAGGCCGCACCGTCACCGTAGGGGTTGACGGCTCTGGCCATGGTGTCGTATGCCGCCCTATCGGTGAGCAACAGCTGCCCAGCCGCGACGATCTCCTCTTCCTTTGTCCCCACAAGCCGCACCGTTCCGGCCTCCACCGCCTCCGGCCGCTCGGTCTCGCGGCGAAGCACTAAAACCGGCTTTCCAAGTGCCGGCGCCTCCTCTTGAAGACCGCCCGAGTCGGTCATGACAAAGAGGCATCTAGCCATGAGGTTGTGCATGACGGCGGCGTCGACAGGCTCTGTCAGCCGCACATTCGGAATGTCCGAAAGCAGTTTAAAAACCGGCTCCCGCACGGCGGGGTTCGGATGGACGGGGTAAATGATGCCGATGTTAGGATGGGCGAGGGCGATTTTGCGCACAGCCCGGCAGATGGCTTCAAGCGGCGCACCGAGATTTTCCCTGCGGTGGGCGGTCAGGACAATGTATTGATCAAATCCCTCGGTCATTGGCAGTTCCGTATCTTTACGCACGGTATACTTCAGGGCATCGATTACAGTATTGCCGGTGATGTAGACCCCTTTTGTCACACCCTCGCGGGCGAGATTTGCGGCGTTGTTTTTTGTCGGTGCGAAGTGCAGCTTCGCTAAGTGCCCGACCACCACCCGGTTGCCCTCCTCCGGAAAGGGCGCAGTCATGTCGTATGTACGCAGTCCCGCTTCGACATGTCCGACCGGGATGCCGCTGTAGAAGGCGGCAAGTGCGGCACAGGCCGTTGTCGTCGTGTCCCCGTGAACTAAGACAAGGTCTGGTTTTATTTCGCGAAGTGGCTCCTCAAGTCCCGCGATGACCCTCCCGGCAATGCCGCAAAGCGACTGGCGATTGCGCATGACATCGAGGTCAAAGTCCGGAACAATACCGAACAGTCTGTTGACCTCGTCCAAAAGCTCCCGGTGCTGGGCCGTGACACAGACAAGGCTCTCGATTTCGGGCTCTTTACGCAGTGCGTCGCACAGCGGGCCCATCTTGATGGCCTCCGGCCGGGTCCCATATATGGACAGTACTTTAATCATGATGGGCTTCTCCATCCTCCTCTGTGCAGGCGGGCGCTTCCTTTTCCGACTCTTGCGTTGCGTCCAACTCTTGCGCTCCGCCCGGCACTTGCGCTCTGTCCGGCTCTTGTGCCTCATCTGGCGCCTGCGTTCCGTCCGACTCTTGCGCCTCATCCGGCTTTGTCACCACGGCATGCAGCGTGCCGTTTTTTCTGCGCTCATCCACCGTGTGGGCCGCGACGATCGAGACCAGCATGGCGGTACCGACCAGCATGAGGGCCTTCATGGCGCCCGACGAGGTCAGCAGCACTGCGGCCAGCCCCAAAATGGCCGACACGACGTACATGATGGCAACCGCTTGCTTCTGGGAAAATCCCATGTCGATGAGCCGGTGGTGCAAATGCCCACGGTCGGCCTTCATGGGCGGCCGGCCGGTGGCGATGCGGCGGATGATGGCGAAAGCCGTGTCGAAGATCGGCAAGCCGAAAATAAGAAAGGGCACCGTGAAGGAGATGACGGCATAAAATTTGAAGAGCCCCTGGATCGACATGGTGGCCAGCATATAGCCTAAAAACATGGCGCCGGTGTCTCCCATGAAAATCTTGGCCGGGTTGAGATTGTAGGGAATAAAGCCGATGCACCCGCCGGCCAGGGCGGCCGCCAGCAGCGCAACATTTCCGTCCGACACCAGTATGGAGATGGTCATAAGGGCAAAAGTGCCGATGGAGGAGACGCCGACCGCAAGTCCATCGAGCCCGTCGATGAAGTTGACGGCGTTGGTCATGCCGACAATCCAAATAAGCGTCAGCGGGATGCCCCAGGCGCCCAGCACGATGTAGGGTTTAGCGGAAAATATGTTGAAGTTGGTCAAAACCTCCACCTTGACCCCAGCGTAGACAGGGATGAGGGCGGCCAGAATTTGAATGGCGAATTTGGGCTTTGCCGGCAGCGCCACGATGTCATCCACAACGCCCAGCACGACAATGAGGCAGGCACCGAGCAGCGTGGCCCGCAGCTGGGGGGTGATTTCGACAAAGAGCAATGCCGAAAACATAAAGCCGCAGAAGATGGCAAGGCCGCCGAGCCGTGGAATGGGGTGGTCATGCATGCGGCGGCCATCCTTGGGTACGTCAATAGCCCCCACCTTGCCGGCCAGCGTCTTGACCAGCGGGGTGAGGGAAAAGGCCGTCAGTGCGGCAACGGCAAAGGTCAGCGAAATGTTGAGATAAAATGCAGGAAACATGATTCTCCTTATCGCACGTTTATCGGGGCTTTCCGCGCAGCGGAAAGCCCCCTCTTGTCGTGTCTATTATCTCGGCATGATAAAGCCGAGCTTTTCATGTACCTCATCGACCTTGGCCTGTGCGATTGTCTGAGCCTTGTCGGCTCCTATTTTGAGCAGGCTGTCGAGGTGATCGGGGCTCTTCAAAAGGTCAAGGGTGCGCTCCCGCACCGGACGCAGCAACTCCACCGTGGCCTCGCCCACCGCTTTCTTGAAGTCTCCGTAGCCGCGGCCGGCAAACTCGGCCTCAACTTCAGCCGGCGTCTTTCCGGTCCCAGCCGAATAGATGGCGATGAGGTTGTTGACCCCGTCTCTGCCCGCGCCAATCGCCACCTTAGCTTCGCTGTCGGTGACGGCCCGCTTGAATTTGCGCATGATGACGTCCGGCTCATCCATGACGAGGACGTAGGCGTTGTCATTGGTGTCCGACTTAGACATCTTGGAGGTGGGTTCCTGCAGGCTCATGATTTTGGCCCCAATCTTGGGGGTCACGCACTCAGGCGGCACAAAGGTGCCGGGGAAGGTCATGTTGAAGCGAATGGCGATGTCCCTGGCCAGCTCAACATGCTGCCGCTGGTCCTCGCCCACCGGCACGACGTCGGCATTGTAAATCAGAATGTCGGCCGCCATGAGCACTGGGTAATCGAAAAGTCCCGCGTTGATGTTGTCGGCATGCTTCCTCGACTTCTCCTTGAATTGGGTCATGCGGGAGAGCTCGCCGTACATGGTGAAGCAATTCAAGACCCAGGCCAGCACCGCGTGCTGGGGCGCGTGGCTCTGGATAAATAGAATGCACTTGTCTGGGTCAAGCCCCGAGGCCAACAGCTGCGCGAAGAGCTGGTATGCCTGCGACCGCAGGTTTTCGGGGTCCTGCCGCACGGTGACGGCGTGCTGGTCGACGACACAAAACCGGCAGTCGTACTCGTCTTGCATCTCAGAGAAGTTCTTGAGAGCGCCAAGATAGTTGCCGAGCGTGATGCGGCCGCTCGGCTGTATGCCGCTGAATGCGATTTTCTTTCTATCCATAGGGGTATCCCTCCAAAATCAATCAAATTCGGTCTTTACCGAGCGCAAAAACAGCCCCGTCAGCTCCACTTTGGGATCGGCGCCGTGATGCACGATGTTGAGTACAGCCCGCGAGATGGGCAGATCGACCTCGAGTTCGTCCGATAGCTTCACCATGGCCTTGACGGTGTAGACCCCCTCGGCCAGCTTCGTGTAGGTTTCGCCCTTGACAAAGGTCTCGCCAAACATGCGGTTCTGGGAGAACTCTGAGAAGAGCGTGGCCTCATAGTCCCCCAAATGGCACAGACCATAGGCCGACAGCTCATTGCCGCCCATGGCCTTAATGAGCCTCGCGACCTCTCTGGCCCCACGGGCCATCAAGGCCCCCTTGAGGCTCGTGTAGCCAAACCCGTCCAGCATGCCGGCGGCAAGCCCGATGACGTTCTTGGCCGCCGCGCCGATTTCGGTGCCGATAAGGTCGTTTCCGATATAGAGCCGGATCAGCTCGCTTCCGAGCGCGTCGATGATCCACTTGATCAGTGCCTTGTCTTCGCTGTCGACCACCTGGGCCCCGGGGATTCCGGCCGTGTAGCTCTGCACATGGCCGGGGCCGGCAAAGACCGCCACACGGATCGGCTGCTTAATGCTCTCGTTCATAACGGTCGAAAGCCGCTTGCCGGTATCCTGCTCGAGCCCCTTCATGCACAGCAAAAAGGGCTTATTGGACAGATCATAGCTGTCGAGCCTTGCCGCAAAGGACCGCAGCGCCTGCGAGGAAATGGATATGATGATGAGTTCGGCGTGGCCGACGGCCTCGTCGAGATCAGTTGTCAACTTTAGGCCGGAGGGCAGCTCAAGAAAGCTATTGCGGCGCGTCGAGATCAGCTCCTCGATGTCCGGCTCCCCCGGCCTGCCCCACATCAGTACGTCGTGCCCGCAGCGCGCGGCATACCAGGCCTGGAAAGCACCCCAGCGTCCGCATCCGAGTACGGATATTTTCATAATGCCGTCCTCCCATACTTCAATTTCTCGGCCGGCCGCGCATATTGGCACCCCAAAAACGCGGTGCAAAACTGCCCCGGCCATGCCGATGGCAAAAGCGGTGAATCGTACCGCTTTTGGTTATTATAGCATAACCATTTGTGAAAGAGAATAGGTTGTGTAAAATTGAAAGTCGTGAACTTTTTGAGAATTCCTGGAATAGCCTTGACACACCGGCCTATCAGTGGTATTATATTTTGGCAGCCAAGATACCGCGGAGTGGAGCAGTCCGGTAGCTCGTCGGGCTCATAACCCGAAGGTCGTAGGTTCAAATCCTGCCTCCGCAACCAATAAAAGCCCTGTAACTTAAACAGTTATGGGGTTTTTTCTATGTTTACGTTTGTTCCAAAAGTCGGATTTAGCGCACATTTAGCGCACAATTTAATTTTCTTTACGGAATTCGCATCTTTAACGCAATTCCCAATTTCGCGGAGATCGTTGGAAAGTCGCCATTTTCGAAGCAGATTACGCAGTTTGGCCTACATTTTTCCCTCTAATGGTAACATCAGCAATGCAGTCTCGGATGCCTATGCAAAATTACATCTGGGAATGATTGGACTGAATAATGGGCGGCATACTCATATGTTCAAAACGCTTATCGAAAATTTTATAAAACAATTATAATACTGCCGAATAATTTACATTGCTATAAAAAGGTACTATACTAATAAATGTATATTCGCCGGCGCCAATGGTACATATTGCTCACTAGATTTACCTGGAAAAGTCCTATAAGTTCAGTTTTGATATTAGGAAGCTCACCGCAGAGAAGTTTTGCGGCGGAACACACAATTGGATACGGAAAAAATCGCTCTAGGAAATCCCATTAGCAATTATTATATGAAAAAACGAAAGAGCCTGCAAAAGCAAGCTCTCGTTCACACACTGTGAGGTCGGACAAGCCGACGATTTTGGCAAAGCCGTATTTGAACGCGTCGTGTTGTCTTAGATGGTACCCAAGACACTTTGAATTATATATAAGAGAACGCTAATTGTCAATATAAATTACCGAAAAATTGGAGGGGAAAAATGAAACAGGACTATTTTTTAGGGCTTGACATTGGAACCGATTCGGTAGGATGGGCTGTCACCGACACCAGTTATAAGGTGTTGAAGTGCAACGGCAAAGCGCTTTGGGGTGTTCGCCTGTTCGATCCCGCACAGCCTGCAGAAGAGCGAAGAATGGCACGAGTCGCACGGCGGCGGCTTGAGCGGCGTAACCAGCGTCTCAAATGGCTCGAGCAGGTATTCAGCGAGGAAATTGCCAAAGTTGACCCCGCCTTTTTCCAACGTCTTAGGGAGAGTAAATTTCGGGAAGAGGACAAAAAGTCCGACTATCCGCTCGGACGCTATACGCTTTTTGCGGACAAGGCATACGGCGACAAGGACTTTCACCGCGACTACCCCACGATTTATCATCTGCGCCGCGCGTTGATTGCAGAAGCCCACCCCTTCGACGCTCGGCTGGTGTATCTCGCAGTTCACCATATTCTGAAAAACCGGGGACATTTCCTGTTTGGGGACATGTCTATAGACGCCATCACCTTTGAGGCAAGCTTTGAGAAACTACGGCAGCATTTGCTTGAGGCGTATGAACTGAAACTCGAAGTGTCGGACCTTGACAGTTTTTCCAGCGTACTGACCAACCGTAAACTCAGCATCACCGCAAAATCGGCAAAGCTAATTGAGCTGGCCGGCCTGCCAAAGGAAAAAGGGCCCGTTCAGGCGATGATGCAGCTGCTGGCCGGACGCAAGGTAGCTCTCGACGCCCTCTTTGACGAGGAGCTTCCGACGGATGATGTTCCCTCATTCTCTCTAAGAGACGATTTCGAGACGGTCGAAGGCAAACTGATTGAAGTGCTGGGTGACAGAATTGATCTGATTCACCTTTTGAAGGAGATCTACGATTGGGCCTTGCTTGCCGAGCTGCTAAACGGGTACCGCTATCTGTCTTTCGCAAAAGTTCAAAGCTTTGAAAAGCACCGTGTGGACCTCAAACGGCTAAAGGGTATCCTTAAGGCCGTCGATGGCAAGGCATATGCGGAAATGTTCCGGCACGCAAAAAAAGACCTGGACAATTACCTGGCCTATTGCGGACACGGCGCGAAAGGGTATCACTGTGATGCCGACGCATTCTATAAGTACCTCGCAAAGCAGTTAAAAGCGATTTCACCACAGACCGAGGAGATTCGCAATGTTCTACAAGAGGTGGAATGCCGGGATTTCCTACCTTTGCAGACCACCAAGGACAACAGCGTAATTCCCCACCAGCTTCATGAAGCCGAGCTGAAGTTAATACTGAAAAACGCTGCACAGTATCTTCCGTTTTTAAATGAAACCGACGAGACAGGGCTTACAAAGAAAGAACAGATTTTGCAAGTATTTCGCTTCCGTATCCCTTACTATGTCGGCCCGCTGAACGAAAAGTCGAACCGCAGCTGGATTGTTCGGAGCCCCGAAAAAATCTACCCCTGGAATTTTGAGCAGGTGGTGGACATCGGCAAATGTGCGGAAAGATTTATCGCAATGATGACGGCCAAGTGCACTTATCTCGGCGAAGACATCCTGCCGAAAAACTCTCTGTTGTACACACGATTTTCGGTTTTAAATGAGCTGAACAACCTGCGTATTAACGGCAAAAAAATCTCCGTGAAACAAAAACAGCGAATCTATATAGACTTATTTTTACACGGATACAAAGTGTCACAAAAGCGGCTAAAGGACTATCTCTTAGCGAATGGTATTATGGAAAAGGCGGATGTCATCAGTGGAATCGACGGTGATTTCAAATCAAATCTCGCCCCCTGGCACGCATATGCATGGTTGCTGAATCGTGAGAACGGAGTGGATATCGCCGAGGACATCATCCGCCATATCACGCTGTTCGGAGAAGACCGGAAGCTGCTGGAGCGCTGGCTGCGCGATTATTACAGCGCTGCTCTCAGTGATGAGGAGCGTCGGCAGGCGCTACGGCAAAAATACAGCGGTTGGGGCAAGTTGTCGCGTGAATTCCTCACGATAATTTTTCATGTCGACCCTAACACCGGTGAAGCGCTGTCCATTATCGACGCGCTTTGGAATACGAATGATAACTTAATGGAGCTTTTGAGTGGTCGGTACACGTTTCTGGAGGCCGTCAAAGAATACTGCGAGGACAACACCGATATGAAATCGGGAACACTGCAGGATTACCTAGACGAGCACTATGCCGCGCCCGGAATTAAGCGGGCCATTCATCAGACCGTCGCTATTGTCGGTGAAATCGAAAAAATAATGAAATGTTCGCCCACCCGCGTTTTTGTGGAAATGGCACGGGAAGATGGTGAAAAGGGCAAGCGGACAGTAACCCGCAAGGCTGAGCTGTCCGGCCTCTACGCAAAATGCGGGGAAGAGGCCGGCGAGCTGCTGGAGCAGCTCGAAGCCCGAACGGAGGGCGAACTGCGCCGGGACAAGCTGTATTTGTACTACACTCAGCTCGGACGCTGCATGTACTGCGGAGAGCCTATTGACCTGAATCGGCTCGATGTGGACTATGACATCGACCACATATACCCCCAAAGCAAAACGAAGGATGACAGCCTCCAAAACCGGGTTCTCGTCAAGCGTGAGCTCAATGCCAGAAAGTCGGACGAGTACCCGCTCAGTCCACAAACCCGCACCGCCCGCCGCCCCTTCTGGGAGATGCTGCGTACCAAAGGGCTCATCTCGCAGACAAAATTCGAGCGGCTTGTCAGGGCGAGCGGCTTTACTGAAAATGAGATGGAGGGCTTTATCGCAAGGCAGCTCGTGGAAACTCGGCAGTCGACAAAAATTGTGGCTGAACTCCTGCAAAACCGCTACGGGGATACTTCGGACGTGGTCTATGTGAAGGCCGGGAATGTCTCCGTCTTCCGGCAGGACCAGCGCATCGGTGCGAACGGGAAACAAAAGCAGGCGGGCGTCTGCGGACACAACGAAGTGACCATTCAAGACCCGCTATTTGTGAAATGCCGTGAAGTAAACGATTTTCACCATGCCAAAGACGCTTACCTCAACATTGTGGTGGGCAACGTATACCATGTGGTGTTTACGAAAAACCCACTTGCCTACTTAAAAGCCCGTGACTTTAAGTACAGCCTGAACCATATTTATGATTATGATGTGGTTCGGGACGGGGAGCGGGCATGGACAGCAGGGGCAGATGGCACGATTGCCACCGTGAGGCACGTGATGGGCAAGAACAACATTTTGTATACCCGAATGGCAAAAGAGACGAAGGGTCCGCTTTTTGACCTTCAGATTGTCGGAAAAACCAAAGGTCAAGCCGCCGTCAAGAGCAGCGACCCAAGAATGACAGTTGACAAGTTCGGCGGGTATAACAAACCGACCGGCACCTACTTCTGCCTTGTGGAGCACACTGTCGGAAAAAAGCAGGTTCGATCCTTAGAACCCGTGCTTCTGATGCATAAAGCGCTCTACGAAAAGAACCCGATGGATTATTGCACCCAAAGACTGAATCTGAAGGATCCGAGAATCCTGATTTCCTGCGTAAAGATTGACTCGCTGATCTCCTTCGATGGCTTTCGGATGCATATTTCCTCTCGCTCAGGAAATCAAGTACGCTACAAAAATGCCAATCAACTGGTAATAGCCTCCGAATGGCAGACCTATTTCAAGAAAATCTCTAAATACTTAGACCGCTGCAAAAAAGCGAAAACAGATCTTCCGGTCACGTTGTTCGATGGAATCACATCCGAAGAAAATATTCGCCTTTACGAGCTGTTACTGGAAAAGCTGCGCACATCCCGCTACCATGTCAAATATGAGACCGCAGCCACAACGGTCGCGGAAAATAGGGGTAAATTCAATGGGCTTGCAGTACCCGAACAGTGCCGCATCCTAATGCAGGTGCTCAATTTGTTTGCCTGTAATGTGGATGGTGCAGATTTCAAGGCGCTTGGCGGCAAGGAGGGGGTCGGAATTGTACAGACATCCAAAAACCTCAGCAGCTACAGCGGGCATTCAATCAAACTGATTCATCAATCGGTCACCGGTGTGTTTGAACAGGAGGTCGACCTCCTAGCAGAGGATTTGCCATGAGCTGGCGGATCGTGATGGTCTCGAGCAACGCTAAAGTGGACTTCAAAATGGACTACTTGGTCGTGCGCACCGTGGAGGCGACCCAGCGGGTACACATCAGCGAAATCGGCGTGCTGATACTGGAGAGCACAGCTATCTCCGTCACCGCCTATGCTTTATGTGAGCTCATCGAGCAAAAAGTGAAGGTCATATTCTGCGACCAAAAGCGTACTCCCTTGGCGGAGTTGATGCCGCTCCATGGAAGCCACGACAGCTGCGCGAAAATCCGACAGCAAATTGAGTGGCCGGAAAATTCGCGGCAGGGCATATGGACTGAAATCGTGCGGGAGAAAATCCAACAGCAGAGGCAGGTGCTACGCTGCCGAGGCCTTCCCCAGGCTGAACTGCTCAGCGGTTACTTGGAACAGCTTCAACTTAACGATGCGACAAACAGGGAGGGCCACGCGGCCAAAGTCTATTTTAACGCCCTTTTCGGCATGGAATTTACTAGGGCCGGGGACAATCCCATCAACGCTGCGCTTAACTACGGTTACAGCTTGATTTTGTCCGCTGTCAACCGGGAGATATCAGCTGCGGGATATCTCCCACAGCTCGGCATCTTTCATGATAACACCTTTAATCCCTGCAACCTTGGCTGTGATTTTATGGAGCCGCTACGCCCCCTCATCGACAGCGCAGTTGCCGAAATGGCACCAAAACAGCTGGAGCGGGAAGAAAAAACAGCACTTGTAAAACTGCTAAATCGGGAAGTCACCGCGGATGGAAAACAGCACTGCCTTTTGTTTGCGCTTCGCCTGTACTGCAACAGCCTTTTTAGAGCGCTGCAGAGCGGGGATTTAAGCGAAATCAGATTTATCGGCTATGAGTCTTAGATTTATGAGAGTGATCGTCTTTTTCGACCTGCCCGTCTCTACCGCCCCGGAGCGGCGGGCCTACGCGTCTTTTCGTAAATACCTTGTTCGAAGCGGATTTCTCATGGTGCAGGAATCCGTGTACTGCAAGCTGGCCCTCAACGGAACTGCGGCAGGCGTTATTATGGAAGCTGTCCGATGTCACAAGCCACCGTGGGGCTTAATTCAAATGCTCATCGTTACGGAAAAACAGTTTTCCAAAATGGAACTCGTACTCGGAGAATTCCACTCTGAAATTATTGACAGCGAGGAGCGTCTGGTGATTTTATGAAGCTGATGCATCCGCTTTTTTCGTCGCCTATTTGCTTTTCCGAACACGCGGTATCAGTGCTTGCCGTGGAGCGCCCGGCACAGTTTCGGGCAATGGCCTTCGACCTCCTGCGGCAAAGTGAGGGCCAGGAGGGGACTTTTATTCTTTCGGAAAACGATCGACTTTTGGAATTTGCAAACTGCCTGCATGTTGTTCACGATTATTTGCATCTGGAAGCGGCCGACCGTCGGGTGGCCGGCCGCTTCCAGTCCCTGCTGCAAAAGACAGCGCAGGAAGAGCTTGGCGAGGCGGCTGCTGCGCTGACACTTCATATCAATACCTTCCTTAACGCCCTGTCCATGCGGCTCGACCATCCGGTCACCTTTGAGCAGGGGGAATACTTAGGCGCGCTGCTTAAGTCCTCCGATTTTCACTTTGCGCTGGACGACCTATCCCCAATGGAGTGCCTGATCGAGCACCTCTCTTTGTACGACGGGCTCTTCCCAAAGCAATGCTTTGCGCTGATCGGGGCCAAGGCCTTCTTTGAGGCGGAAGAGCTTTCCGGG
Source organism: Oscillospiraceae bacterium (assembly GCA_963662765.2). GTDB lineage: Bacteria > Bacillota > Clostridia > Oscillospirales > Feifaniaceae > DATMXT01. The sequence goes on along the minus strand of CAXXUP010000004.1, from coordinate 24,972 downwards.
CTCTACAAAATTGCCGCGTACAGGAAGTGGAACCTGCTGCTTTTGGAGCCCTCCTGCTTTGCGGAAAGATTGACACAGGAGACCTACCGCATCATCGACAAGGATTTGTGTGAAATCAATGTTGATATCCCAGGCGAAATCGTGTAAAATCAGTCTATGGAACATGTTTCCGTCTATCACAACACAGCGCCCGCGTCGTGGCGTTTCTCAATTTGAGGTTTGAGAGTCGTGTTGTTTTAGATGGTACTCAAACCGATAACAGTTTTTCAAAGAACGCATGATGGTTTGAGAGTCGTGTTGTTTTAGATGGTACTCAAACTAAACGGCTAAAGAGGCACGGCCACAAGCTGTTTGAGAGTCGTGTTGTTTTAGATGGTACTCAAACTTCAGCAAGCGCCCCCTCTACGTCGGTTGCGTTTGAGAGTCGTGTTGTTTTAGATGGTACTCAAACCTGAGAGCGAAATTACAGACATACGCAATAGTTTGAGAGTCGTGTTGTTTTAGATGGTACTCAAACCAAGTCGAAGTTCTTTATCGCTCATGGCCTGTTTGAGAGTCGTGTTGTTTTAGATGGTACTCAAACTATTATTCTGATAATTGCTTTGGTACAGCAGTTTGAGAGTCGTGTTGTTTTAGATGGTACTCAAACGACAGCCTACTTGACGCCGTGTCCGTGTCTGTTTGAGAGTCGTGTTGTTTTAGATGGTACTCAAACACAATCGCAGAGGTCACGGTTGACCAGCTCGTTTGAGAGTCGTGTTGTTTTAGATGGTACTCAAACACCGACGCGACGTACACGACAACAGACGCGGTTTGAGAGTCGTGTTGTTTTAGATGGTACTCAAACTTGAATTGTGCGGTCGATGTTTTAGATGCCGTTTGAGAGTCGTGTTGTTTTAGATGGTACTCAAACGTTTAGATAGCGTGTTAATATCGTCTGCCGGTTTGAGAGTCGTGTTGTTTTAGATGGTACTCAAACCTTAACCCACTACGCCAAGCCCGGCGACCGGTTTGAGAGTCGTGTTGTTTTAGATGGTACTCAAACCTAACGGCATGTCCAAAAGCAGATATTCAAGTTTGAGAGTCGTGTTGTTTTAGATGGTACTCAAACAGCAGGTTGATTGCATCGTCGCCAACCGCCGTTTGAGAGTCGTGTTGTTTTAGATGGTACTCAAACACTGCGCCCGTCTTTCCTTAGTGAGTTCCTGTTTGAGAGTCGTGTTGTTTTAGATGGTACTCAAACCACGGCGTTGTCGTTTGCCTCTGTTACGGTGTTTGAGAGTCGTGTTGTTTTAGATGGTACTCAAACCCGTGCCGCCTTTGATAAACTGTTTGTTGCGTTTGAGAGTCGTGTTGTTTTAGATGGTACTCAAACGACTACTTAGCCGACCTCTTTTCTTCCTGCGTTTGAGAGTCGTGTTGTTTTAGATGGTACTCAAACCCATAGATGATATTCGTAAGCGTGCCTCTCGTTTGAGAGTCGTGTTGTTTTAGATGGTACTCAAACTGGAAGCTCTGGAGACATGACAACCGTTACGTTTGAGAGTCGTGTTGTTTTAGATGGTACTCAAACAGATGAAAGACATTCGGGACAATATCCTGCGTTTGAGAGTCGTGTTGTTTTAGATGGTACTCAAACGGGCAATACAGGGGATGTTCGAGAGGGTTAGTTTGAGAGTCGTGTTGTTTTAGATGGTACTCAAACTGGTGCTGCCGCCTCCATCTACGAGCATGGGTTTGAGAGTCGTGTTGTTTTAGATGGTACTCAAACACTTCAACCGTGCCCTTCTGCTTAGCCGGGTTTGAGAGTCGTGTTGTTTTAGATGGTACTCAAACCCGAATGCGGTCGTACATGCTCCATCTGCTGTTTGAGAGTCGTGTTGTTTTAGATGGTACTCAAACCAGCCATCAATGTTCGTCTGTCTTTCCCGCGTTTGAGAGTCGTGTTGTTTTAGATGGTACTCAAACCGGTGATGGCCGCGTCCTCGGCGAGAACGGTTTGAGAGTCGTGTTGTTTTAGATGGTACTCAAACGTGAACCGCCATCCAAGCGAGAATGTTCCCGTTTGAGAGTCGTGTTGTTTTAGATGGTACTCAAACCATGGAGGGGCACCGCAGAATTCGCCTGCAGTTTGAGAGTCGTGTTGTTTTAGATGGTACTCAAACAGCCGTCAGACATCGGATATTCCGACGAGGGTTTGAGAGTCGTGTTGTTTTAGATGGTACTCAAACACATTCCGGCCCCCGCTTAATGCCATAGCAGTTTGAGAGTCGTGTTGTTTTAGATGGTACTCAAACTGTCATGTTTTCTGTAAACGACGGAAGCATGTTTGAGAGTCGTATTGTTTTAGATGGTACTCAAACTCAAAGTACAGATAAACCCAACCGACTTGTGTTTGAGAGTCGTGTTGTTTTAGATGGTACTCAAACCAAGAATAATCAACGTGAGGGCGTTCGTTTGTTTGAGAGTCGTGTTGTTTTAGATGGTACTCAAACATAATTTATTTGTTCAAATCGCTCATTCCGGTTTGAGAGTCGTGTTGTTTTAGATGGTACTCAAACCCGGCCGTCCTCCCATGTGAATGCAAGAGGGTTTGAGAGTCGTGTTGTTTTAGATGGTACTCAAACACCCCCACAGAGGGATAATCGGGATAGTGGGTTTGAGAGTCGTGTTGTTTTAGATGGTACTCAAACTCGATGTACCGTTTGCAGGTGTCTGTCGTGGTTTGAGAGTCGTGTTGTTTTAGATGGTACTCAAACAAGAAAAGATTTATGCCGGAGATGATGACGGTTTGAGAGTCGTGTTGTTTTAGATGGTACTCAAACAAGTCCTGCTTTTGCAGATTGACGGCGCCTGTTTGAGAGTCGTGTTGTTTTAGATGGTACTCAAACCCTGGTGAATCCATGTCGCAGGGTTCGGAAGTTTGAGAGTCGTGTTGTTTTAGATGGTACTCAAACTTATCTTCAGGTGCTTGTTCATGTCCTCATGTTTGAGAGTCGTGTTGTTTTAGATGGTACTCAAACTAATGGTGCGGTCATCAAGTGATACTTCCTGTTTGAGAGTCGTGTTGTTTTAGATGGTACTCAAACGCTCATCTACCCACCAGTATCCCGCCGTCAGTTTGAGAGTCGTGTTGTTTTAGATGGTACTCAAACGACCGACTTCGAGTCGAACGTGTCCTATGCGTTTGAGAGTCGTGTTGTTTTAGATGGTACTCAAACAGCTTCCGACTTGATTATACTACGATATATGTTTGAGAGTCGTGTTGTTTTAGATGGTACTCAAACGACCGACTTCGAGTCGAACGTGTCCTATGCGTTTGAGAGTCGTGTTGTTTTAGATGGTACTCAAACAGCTTCCGACTTGATTATACTACGATATATGTTTGAGAGTCGTGTTGTTTTAGATGGTACTCAAACCCACATTCTCGCTTGAAGACTTCCGCGGGGGTTTGAGAGTCGTGTTGTTTTAGATGGTACTCAAACCTATACGCCGCTGCCATGGCTTATGGAACAGTTTGAGAGTCGTGTTGTTTTAGATGGTACTCAAACTTGCGGCGAAGTTTTGCATTTCACCCGCGTGTTTGAGAGTCGTGTTGTTTTAGATGGTACTCAAACTATGTCAATCTGTTAGGATGCGGCCAGCCCGTTTGAGAGTCGTGTTGTTTTAGATGGTACTCAAACAAGATGTCCAGTGCCGATATTCCTCTGTGGGTTTGAGAGTCGTGTTGTTTTAGATGGTACTCAAACCCCGGCGACTACGTGCTTATTCATCTTCAGGTTTGAGAGTCGTGTTGTTTTAGATGGTACTCAAACAATTAAATCGGTTTCTAGTTTTGATAAGCCGTTTGAGAGTCGTGTTGTTTTAGATGGTACTCAAACCCTCGCCCTTTGCGTATGCTCGGATAACCTGTTTGAGAGTCGTGTTGTTTTAGATGGTACTCAAACGCAGCATAGCACACGACTTGCATAGTTCAAGTTTGAGAGTCGTGTTGTTTTAGATGGTACTCATTTTACACGGTGCCATTGGACTGTTCCCAATTTTGGCGTACATTTAGTGCACAAAAAAAATCAGCGGATACCGTCCATAACTAGGATGGTATCCGCTCTTATTATGCTTTCTTTCGGAGTACGACATCGGCTATGCAATCGGCAGCGCGTTCGTCGGCTTGTTTTATTATGTGGGAGTAAATATCAGTTGTAGTTGACACCTTTGCATGACCTAGACGCTTTGATATTGTCACGCTGTCCAGCCCGTTGAAGTACAGCAGCGATGCCATAGTATGCCGGAACTTGTGCGGATAGACACGAGGGAGGGCATATTTTATCGTGAAGTCCCCAAGCCACTGAGTAATGCTATCCGGGTGCATGGGCTCCCCGTTATCCTTTATAAACACATAACCGGTATTATGCCACTGGTCGCCATTCTTAAAGCGTTGTTCCAGATACCATTGTTTATAATCCTTTAGTAGGCACATTGTCTCTTCAGGCAGCTTAATAAATCTTGTTTCGCGCGTTTTGGTCGTGTCTTCATATATTCCCCTCTTGGGGGAGTAGAGCAGGGCACGGTCTATTTTTATTTGATTAGCTTTCCAGTCAACAGCGTCCCAGTGGAGCCCCATGATCTCGCCCCGCCTACAGCCGGTGACTAGCAAAAGGTGTGTTATCGTTCTCCATTTCAACGGCTCTTGCTCAAGGCAATCCCGAATACGGATTACTTCCTCCGGCTGGAAGCACTCAACTTCTTTTTTTTGAAGCTTTGGGGGAGTGGCTTTATGTGCCGCATTGTACGGAATAAGCATTTCCCGTTCTGCCTGTGATAATATGGTCGATATTAACCGGTGATACTCTGTAATTGTTTTTTTTGATAGGGGGGCAGTGTTGTGCTCAAAGGTAAATAGCTTGTCGGTGTCCATATTTAGCGCCTTAGATATGGCCTGTGCGCTCTTGCTCGATAATGTTGCTCCTTTTGTCAGCTTTGTAATAGTGGCCGGCGCAACATTGGCAAGCTCAGATAACCGGGCACGGGTTAGCTTGTTTTCCTTTATGAGCTTTGCAAAGTCCATTTTGGGTATTGCTTTAATCCATCCGCTTCGTATTCCCTCTTCTGCGAGGTTTGCATAGAAGGTGTTCAGGTGTTGCGGTCGGATATCAGAAAGCTTCAGGTGTCCTATCGCCGGGTATATGCGTTTCAATAAATCGCCGTACCGTTCAATGGTGCGATATTTTGCTCCTGACCGTTCTTTTAGTTCAAGAACATATTCAGCGTACTTTGCAAACGTTTGTTTATTGTCGGCGACATATCCCAGCTCGATTGACTGTTCAAATTCGAAGGATGCCTTCTGTACAGCCTTTTCGGCCTGACGCTCTGTCATACCAACAGCTGGTGTCCAGGTGAGGTAATGGCGAATTTGTTTGCCATCCATATCGCGGCCAGACGTGACGGTTATTTTATACGCTGTACCGCTCTTCCCCTCAATCTTCCGAATGTTCGCCATTTTGTTCACCATCCCTCACTTCGCCTAGTTTCCATGTATCAGCTTCGTCTATCGGATGCTCTTCGTACATCTTTCGTTCTGTGGGCTCCATCTTTTTAACATCTGGATTTATTTTTTCAATCGTTTGTTCAATCGCTCTCTGCGCAATTAGCGATATTTTCGCGACAGCTCTATTTATATATAATGAGGCAGCATCTTTTGCAGGGATCCTAATCATCCCTGGGATATGTCTCTTATTAGAGTCTAGACCATCCAATGCCGTTTCTATAGCCCTACTTGTATATGAGACAGGTTCATCTAATTCCAAAGTAATTGATGTGGCCATAGTGGCGCGAAGCACGTCGCTGTCTATTTGTAACACATCCCTTTCATTACACACAAGTTCATCTATTAGCTGCGCAAAGAAAAAAGAATAGCGCGGTTTGTCATGATTTCTCAATTTTTTCAGGAACAATACCGTTCCTTCGGCTAATCCAGTAGTTTCACAAATAGATTTAATATCGGTTTCGGTTGTTTTAATTTCAGTTAGGCCAAGAAGATAATCTACCGAAACCTCACATTTTTCTGCGATTTGCCGGAGAGACAATGCATCAGGTATTCTGTCACCGTTTAAATAAAAACCCACAGTTTGTCTAGATAGTTCAAGAAATGTCGCAAACTCAGTATTTGACATATTCCCACGTATTTCGTTAAACCGTTTTTTAAATACCGGTAATCTTCCTTCTTTGACTTCGCTATTCTTCACTTGATAACACCTCCGCCTAAAAACTGCTCTATTTGTTAACTATCGTTTAAAAAATGCTCTAACTATTGCCAACGCTCTTGTTGTGTACTATAATAATTATAGCAGGTTATTAATGAAGCGTCAACAACAATTTTCGGGAGGCAGAATATGGCTAACTACGACATTAAGCGAGCGGCTGCGGGAGCTGGAGTGAAACTTTGGCAAATAGCTGAAGCTCTCGGAATAGCAGATTGCAGCCTGTCTCGAAAGCTGCGCAAAGAACTGTCCGGCGAAGAAAAAAAGCGTATCATACAGATAATTGGTGAGCTTTCAAAGGAGGATTGTAATGCCGAGAATGCGAACTATTGATGAGGCATTTGCCTACATTTTAGGCCATGACCCCGAAACGGCGTTGACAAAAACGGCATTGCGTAGGCTTGTCGTAACCGGCATGGTGTCTTCTGTAAAAGTGGGGCAGAAGTACTTGATTGACTTGGACAAGCTTGAGGCCGTCTTAGCGTCTGGAATTGCTGCGGCAACTCCCTTATCTGAGTATGGCGTTATCCGGCACATTTCTGAGTGAGCGGTGGTTAAAAATGGACCTACAATCTTTTCTTAAGCTGCTTAAAAACGTACAGCGCGGAAGCGGTAATCAGTATATGGCTTGTTGCCCAGCACACGATGACGCTAATCCGAGCCTTTCAATAACCGAACGTGACGGGAAGATACTTTTTCATTGTCACGCTGGATGTACAACTCAGTCCGTTTTATCTGCAATGGGGCTGACGATGCAAGATCTTTTCGTTAATCCAGTGCCAGAGATGAAAAGTAGGAGATTCTTGAGAGAGCATGTCTACTTTGACGAGTTTGGCGACCCCGTTGCGAAAAAGCAACTGTACGACAAAGGCAACGGCACAAAAACGGCGGTTTGGTACAGATATGAAAACGGCAAATTCGTGAAAGGCTTATCCGGCTTTCTTGTGCCGCTTTTCAATCTTCCGGCTGTCGTTTCAACAACTGATACTGTTTTTATTGTCGAGGGCGAAAAAGATGCAGAGATGCTCTTTGATAATTTAAGATATACCGCAACGACTTCACCAAACGGGGCAGGAAGCAAATGGAAAGAAGAGTATAATAAATTTTTAAAAGGACGCAACGTCGTTATCTTGGCCGACAATGACGATGTGGGACAAGCCCATGCAGAGCAGGCGGCGGACGCTTTGTTACCCATCGCAAAATCTGTGAAGCTGATACCAGCCGCTTCAATATATCCAAAAGTAAAACACAAGGGAGATATATCGGACATTGTTGCAGAGCTGGGAATTGAAAAAGCAAAGGCAAGACTCGACGAGGCGGTAGCCATTGCAAACATAATTGCCGAGCCGTTCACTCAAGAGCGAATTCAGCAATCCAACGTTACATTTAATATAAAGCCACCAGACTATTCGGACGCCGGCAACGCCGAAGTGTACAGCCGCTTTTATAAACATGATCTAATGTTCGTTGATGCTCTGGGCTGGCTTTTTTGGAACGGTAAACGCTGGGAACAAGATGAGCACAAGGCCACAGCATTTGCTCTCAATTTTTCAAAGCTAATGCTTGACGACGCGAAATCAGAATATCAGAATGCTTTGTGTGTTGAGGCAGAGGCTAAAGCTAAATTTGCAGTTACCGACGAAGAGTCAGATAGAGATGCTCTGAGGAGGGCTAAAGATGCCACAAGCAAAGCTGATGCATATCTGAAACACGCAAAGGCAAGCCGTAGCGCTCAAAAAATCAGGAGTATGATAGACCTATCAAAGCCGTCGCTCGCAGTAAAAGCGAACAGGCTAGATGCAGAGCCCTTTGACTTAAACACTCGGCGGGCATTGTAGATTTGCAAACAGGAATAATTAGACATCACGAACGGTCAGCATTATGCAGTCGTATGTCTGAAGCCGCTCCGGGCTCCCAGGGTGCGGAAATGTGGCTAGAGTTCTTGAAGCATATTACAGGCGGCGACGGACAGTATCTCATCATTTTTACAGCTTGTCGCAGGCATGGCAGCCATCGGCATCGTCTACCATGAGTGGATCATACTGGCTCATGGGCGCGGGCGAAACGGAAAAAGCACGTTTTTTAACGCACTAGGCGCTGTATTCGGAGATTATTCGGGTGGCATAGATGTTAAGACACTCACGACAGATCGACAAAACAAAGGTGCAAGCCTGGCAACACTCCGAGGGCGGAGGCTTGTGATTACTGGAGAGTTGGAAGAGCATCAACGGCTTTCTGTCGCGACGTTAAAACAGTTAGCAAGTACAGATGAGTTGACTATCGAGGAAAAATTCAAGCAGCCAGAAACCATCAAGCAGTCGCACACGCTATGCTTATTCACTAACCATTTGCCCCGTATCGGCTCAACCGACAACGGGACGTGGCGGCGGCTTACGGTTGTGCCATTCAAGGCAAGTATTGCGCCGGGACAAGCGATTCAAAACTATTCCAACGTTCTGACGGAAAAGGCGGGACAAGCCATTATGTCGTGGATTATTGAGGGTGCTATGAAATTTTGCCAGAACAAATTCAAGCTCGACATTCCGCAATCAGTTGCTGAGGCGACAGAAAATTTCCGCTCACAGGAAGACTGGTTGAACAATTTCATTGACGATCGCTGTATTCGTGATGGCAATGCTAGGGTGGGGGCCCGTGAGCTCTATACTGCCTATAGAGAATGGAGCGTGGAGATTGGCGACTATATCCGGCGCGAGAGAGACTTTGCCGCCGCAATGGATACTGCCGGATTCCAAAATATCAAACCTTTAAACAAAAGCACATGGTTAGGGTTAACGCTGGATATGTCCAGAAGTTGCGGAAACCCTTACAGCGCAACAGGCTGAGGCTTCGCCTAAAGTTTGAAATGTTATGGCTAGATAGGGCTAAGAACAAAAATAGTAAAAATTACAAATCTTTTCCTCGTATAGGATAAGGTTTGTAATTAGACCTAACCTGCCCTAACATTTTCTAATAAACTTTGTTTTCAACGGATACAGGGAAAAACTAAAAATTGAAGAGATCCGATAAAGGAGGTTCAAATGGAACGTTTAACAAGATCAAAGGCAATCAGGGCAAAGTGCCTTGATTGCTGCGGCGGGCAAGCAAAGGAGGTAAGATTATGTCCACGTTACAAATGCTCGCTTTTTGCGTATAGAATGGGCAGAGAGATGAGCCCCGGACGTAAGGACATGGCAAAGGTAATCAATGAAGAAAAAAGCACGCAAAACGCGCATGATTTCGGCCAAGAAGGGCATGCCCAGCTTATGGCTGGCAGCTAAAATGATGTGCTACCAAAAAAATGCGTAAAGGTGCCGAGAGTGTCGAAAGACCATCCCGAAATGGTGACTCAACAACCATTCTGGAGAGCAGATTATTATCACAAAGGAGATTGAATAACGCAATTACAAAAACCGTTTTCTAATTCCAAGTAGCAGTCGGGTAAGGCGGCCAAATGTTCAATCTCATCACTTCGGGTACACATGGGTCATGGGTAAGATCATTCCGTAAAAATCTCAGCATTTTTATCAGGTACAGCTTGACAGCAAAAAATAATACCGGAGGTAGCTGCGCGCTGCCCCCGGTATTCTCTATTATTTCACCGGATTGCATCCAACAGGGTAAGGTGAAAATCAACGCCCAAATTACTGATTGGACAGGTGCGTTTATGTACGGCCTCAGAGCGGCTGGTCCGGCATCGTATGAGGGGGCCTTTCTTCTTTTTGTCGGAGGCCTATGAGGCGAGATTATTTGATTTTCCGGGCCGTATTTGAGCGATGAATATGTTATGGTGAGAAAAGGAGTCAGGAGGTGGTGGCAAAATGTCTATAAATAAATTCGACACACATGTGCTACCCTATTTGGACAAGATTGTAGCCTGGGCAGCCGAAGGAGCAACTACAAAGGCCATAGCTAAAAAACTGGGCATCGCTTATTCGACATTTCGGAAGTATGTCGATGAAGGGTTAAACGGAAATGAGCGTTACTCGGCACTTTCGGCACCTTTCGCGCGCGCGCGAGAAGTGCCGGATGATGACGTGGAGGACAGCCTACATAAGCGGGCGATGGGGTATACCGCAAAGGTAGCCAAGCACTACAAGGTCAAGGATGTCATTTTCGACCCGGATTCCGGGAGGAAGGTTCGTGAGGTTGAGAAGCTGGTGGAATGCCTTGATGAGGTCCATGTTCCTGCAGATACCAACGCTATCATATTTTGGTTGACCAACCGACGGCAGGATCGGTGGAAGCGGGACCCGTTGCCAGATGCAGGGGACTGCAGCGCAACGCCAGTAATTATTAAGTTTGAAGGAAAACTCGATGAGTGGAGCAAATAAGGAAGTGCGTTCTTCAGATACTTTCACGTGCGCTCCAGCAAGCAGCCGTCGAGTAAAAAGTCAGTAGCTGGCTGAAGAAGCTGCGCTTGTTTATGACTCGATTATAGGCTTAGGCAAAGTTATCAGGGCATGGTTCAATCAAGACTGGTGTGATCATAATCAATGTTCCACCGACAGCGCGTCACAGCAATGACGCGCTGTCGGTGCATATATTTTACTTTCCTTGGGCTTTGGATACCCTTCAAGGATAAAGACCCTTATGTTACGCCTTGCAACCCTTACAAGCGGTATTCAAAATGTAGGGAACATCGCTGAACTTCTACACGGCGAGACTGGTTATCATCGCAGGTATGGGATTCGGTGCGATAGAATTCACCTTTTTTCCGTTGATTGAACTTAGCAGACAATACACGAGCCTCGTTTCAGACCGCAGAACACAAGGCCTTTTACACGGCACCGCTATATCCGGAATATTCTGCCTTTTCTACTACATAGTCCACACGTGAGTCGGGAACCAAGTTGGAGAAATTGCGCAGACTAGAATTGCCATCAAAAACCTTGCCGTTGATATCCAGATCGGTAATGCCAAAGTAATGGAACGGGCAAAGCGAATTTCTTCCAGCGCCTGCTGCAGACATTTCATAGGCGAAGTTATAGTCGAAAATGGAATATATATCGTACTGATTGGTATTTGGGGCTTGGCGTCATTCCAAGCTGCAATAACTAACTATGGTGATTACTTCATCCCATTTTAGGAAATGGTGAAATATTTATACTCTCCTTTTTTACAGGGCTAATTGAAGTTTCTTGATTCTATCTTCCGTATCAAAGCCATTTTCGTTTTGTGTAATATCTATCTTCTCAACTTCTGCATTTGTAGCAGTGTCCCTTATTACATAGGCATCGTTCGAGTAAACAATATAATTATCACCATCAATGGCCCGTTGCCCATAATAGTCTTTTGAGAGCTTCTTTTTATAAACCGCCTTCAAGAACGGCTGGTATGTGTTCTCAGAGATCTTTGACTCTGTTGACATAACGGAAAGCTCGTATGGTCGCTTCTCAAAATTATCCCAAGAATATTTTCCATAGCTCCCCGGTCTGAAGATATCGTATTTGATGTAGTAATATCGCCACTCAAAGTTTTTGTTGGTTTCGCAGTCGTTAATGTAAGTTTTGATGATACTGGACAAAAGTTCGTCGGTAAATGAATCAGCACGAGACAGCAACTGCACGAGAACAGCCTTTGTTCTATCAAATCCGTCATTGCTGCTCATGTGAAACAGATTTCGCCAAGCCTTTGTATTCTTTTTCGAACCCAATTGATATCTCCAACCATAATCGCTTCGGCAACTGCTTGCTTGCCTTTGCCGTCATGATGGTGCTGAGGCGCATGAACTACTATGAACGAACGCGCGAACTTGCGACGTTAAAAGTCTTGGGCTTTTATAAAGAAATCAAACGGCTGGGTTTGTGTGAGTACATCTGGAGAAGCGCCCTTCTGAACTGCCAAAACCTTTCAGAAGGGCGCTGATTCATGGTTATTCTACCGTGATAACAGAGACGGGACAGTCATCACGCGCTTGTGCTGCTGTGTCTTCCGCAGTTTCAGGAACAGGGTCCGCGCAAACCTCCGCGCGCCCGTCATCAGCCATCCGGAATACCTCCGGGCAGGTTGATGCGCATAGCCCACAGGAAATACAGCCTTCTCTGTCGATCGTCGCTTTCATATGCTAATAGTCCTTTCTTTATCAGGCATTCATGAACAGTTCAATGTCTTCATCTGCTGTATCAATGCCAGCAATGCCAAATTTCTCAACTAACACTTTGGCCACGTTGGGCGACAGGAAACCCGGAAGTGTTGGACCGAGGTGGATGTTCTTTACGCCCAAAGACAGCAGTGCTAAGAGCACAATAACGGCCTTCTGCTCGTACCAGGCAATATTGTACACGATCGGCAGTTTGTTAATGTCGTCGAGACCAAACACTTCTTTGAGCTTTAGGGCGATGACCGCCAGAGAATAAGAGTCGTTGCACTGTCCGGCATCCAGCACTCTTGGAATCCCGCCGATATCGCCCAGCTTTAGCTTGTTATAGCGATACTTCGCACAGCCTGCTGTCAGAATAACGGTGTCCTTCGGCAGCCTTTCAGCGAACTCGGTGTAGTATTCTCTGGACTTCATGCGTCCGTCACAGCCGGCCATAACAAAGAACTTCTTGATCGCTCCGGATTTGACGGCATCGACAACCTTGTCGGCCAGGGCAATTACCTGATTGTGCGCAAAGCCGCCGACAATGCTGCCGGTCTCGATTTCATTAGGCGCGGGAAGAGTCTTGGCAAGTGCGATGATCTCAGAAAAGTCCTTTTTCCCGTTTGCATCAGCTACAATATGCTTACAGCCGGGATAGCCGGTGGAACCGGTGGTAAAGATTTTGCCTCTGACCTCCTCGCTTCTGGGCGGGACGATACAGTTGGTGGTAAACAGGATGGGTCCATTGAAGGAAACAAATTCATCAAGCTGCTTCCACCAGGCGTTGCCGTAGTTGCCCGCGAAATTATCATATTTTTTGAAAGCGGGATAATAATGGGCTGGTAGCATCTCACTGTGGGTATATACATCCACACCGGTGCCCTTCGTCTGTTCCAACAATTGTTCCAGATCGATAAGGTCGTGGCCGGAAATCAGGATCGCGGGATTTTTTCTGACGCCAATATTGACCTCGGTGATTTCAGGATTACCGAATCGGGATGTGTTGGCCTCGTCCAAAAGCGCCATGACTTTGACGCCGTATTCGCCGGTTTTCAGCGTCAGCGCAACCAGATCATCTGCAGTAAGGGAATCATCCAGCGTCGCCGCCAACGCCTCATAGATAAAGGCGTTTATATCCAGATTTTCCTTCCCGATGTTCTTTGCATGCTCTGCGTAGGCTGCCATTCCTTTTAGACCATATGTAATCATCTCGCGTAGAGAACGCACGTCTTCGTTTACGGTTGCAAGCACACCAACAGCGGCAGCTTTTTCAAGCATAGACTCTCTGGAATCCACGGTGAAGGATGCAGCGTCGTGTAAATTCACAGCGGTAATGGGCTTTCTGAGTTCGTCCCGAATAGCAATCATTTTCATAATTTGCTTTTCAATCGAACCATCGTCAAAATTTGCATTGGTTATTGTCATAAACAGGCTGCTTAGAACCTCATAATTAGCCTTATCGAGGTTACTGATATCGACCTTTCCCTTTACAACAATATCCGAGGTGCCCTTAAGCGTGTAAATCAAAAGGTCTTGCAGCTTTGCGATCGTTTCATTTTTTCCGCAAACACCTCTAACTGTACAGCCTGTATTTTTCGCTGTCTCTTGACATTGATAACAAAACATACTCATTTGTATTCCTCCTTTATTCTTCTACAAGTTCAAAATCTTCCTTGCCAACAAAGCAGATTGGGCACTGCCAGTTATCGGGGATATCTTCAAATGTCGTGCCGGGGGCTATACCGCCGTCAGGGTCGCCAACTGCGGGATCATAGATATATCCGCAGGGAATACACCGATGCTTTTTCATTTGCTAACCTCCTTCGTTTTTTCAGCTTTTCGGAGCAGGTGCCTTTACCACGATCAGCTCCAATGTTTCTTTATGCAGGTTTTTAACATTCATTTTTGTTTGAAACGGGATTTTCAGAAGAGTTCCGGCCTCATATTCATGGACTTCCTGTTCGCTGAGCCCGATGGAAAGCTTTCCGCGAATGACGGTCATATACACGTTCGAATTTGAGAAGTGCTCCGGCAAACCCTCGTCTTTGTTAAATACCATATGCAGATAATGAATGTTCTCGTCAAATATAACTTTTTCCACAGCCTTTTCATCACCAACAGACAGTTTAAAAATCTGTTCAACCATAATCGCATACCTCCTATGTTTTATCACATGTAGTGCAAGTGAAGTTTACTACACTATTATATCATACATCGCCATACTCAGTATGTTGCAATTACAACAAACCAAGCTATATGATGTTTTATTTGCTGTAGTGAATAGCACTCTTGGGGCATACCTGTCGGCAATTTGTGCATTGATGGCACAATGTGGTGTTTATCACGGCCTTTTTATCTTCCGAAGAAACAACGATCGCATTGGAGAGGCAAACTTTTTCGCAGAGTTTGCAGCCGACACAAGCGTCTTTATCAACCTTTTCCGACAGCTTTGCGAATCTGCCGAAGGTTCTTTGAAGAGCGCCGAACGGACAGATGAGGTTGTGGAATACTGCCGGTTTATACCTGAGCGTAATAAGTATCGACATAACCAGCCAGAACGGCAGAATCGGCAAGTCAATGTGCAGCAGTCTTTTTGACAAAAGCATAGCCGCTATACTGATACCCAAGGTTATCCACGTAAAATAACCGTTTTTCAGCCATTTGGGCGCATCTGCTGTTTGAAGCTTTAGTTTTTTGGATAACCACGCCGCGGGAATCATTAGGGTATTCATAGGGCAGACATACCCGCAGTATACCCTGCCGAATATCAGAGCGGCAATCAGACTTATCGCAAACAAGGCAAGCCACAATACTACTTTCCCGTTTGCAAGCAAAAATATAAATAGTGCGAGAAACAGTATGCGAATGGTGTTGGCTATGTATTTCATGATAGTCTATCCCCCTTGATTAAAATAATCGCTTTGGATGGGCATTTCTTAATAGATTCCTTGAATTGCCTACAGCGATCCCTTTCCTTTCGGGGTTTTCATGACTTCGGCTTTGCTATTATCCATTTCATAATATTCCGGTAGCATTTTTGCGCAAAGTCTGCAGCCGTTGCACAACTCTTCGTCAATTTTGATTATTTTCATATTATATTTCGTTCGCCTCTTTTCAAGTTTGTTATTTACGATATTGACTTTATGTTTTAAGTTTACTATTCTTAAGATAATAAGTATGTTGGAATTCGAACGAAAGAGGATTTTATGGAAAAATATTTGGATGTACTGAAATCAGTTGATCTGTTCAGAGGCATTGAGGAATTTGATTTGCAGCCGCTCCTGGCATGCTTGTCTGCAAAAGCGGCTCATTATGAAAAAGGTCAGACTGTCTTTTTCAGCGGTAAGACCATTGAACGCTTCGGAATCGTTTTGTCGGGGCAGGTTCAAATCGTTCAGGACGACTATTACGGGAACAGAAGTATACTTGCCAATATAGGAACAGGTAATCTGTTTGGAGAATCCTTTGCCTGTGCGGAAATAAAAACGCTTCCGGTCAGCGTTATTACGACGACCGAAAGCGAACTTCTGTTTATAGACTGCCACAGGCTTGCTGTTCCGTGCGCTAAAGCGTGCGGCTTTCACGGCAGGCTAATTCAGAATATGCTGAATATTGTATCTATGAAGAATATAATGCTGACACAAAAAAACGAATTCACCTCAAAGCGCACTACGCGTGAAAAACTTCTGGCTTATCTTTCGGTCGAAGCAAAAGAAGCAGGAAGCAGTCTTTTTTGCATCCCATTTAATCGCCAAGAGCTTGCGGATTATCTTTCCGTCGAACGAAGCGCCATGTCGGCAGAGCTTTCTAAACTCAGGGATGACGGCATTCTTAACTATCACAAAAATCAGTTTGAGCTGTTATAGTTGAATCGTATGGTTATCGATCTAAATACTTCCTTCATCCTTTAGCTTTTTCAATTCTCTAAAAAGCGAGGGTCTTTGAACGCCAAGGTAGTCGGCCGCTTTTTTTGACAAGCACTTCGCACAAAGTGTCTTGTCATACTGGCGGAGAAGGCGGGATTTGAATTATACAGACGATACAATGGGGTTATATAATACGGGTATTTTTTGCTGATCTTTTAGCGCACATTTAGCGCACAAGGTAGTCAAAAAGCGCGATTATGCGCCATAAGTAAAAAGAGATAAAAATAAATAAACTCTTTATTATCAACGGTTTTCACAAGTTGTCAGAGACCATAACAAGGTTTTCTCACAACTCATAACCCGAAGGTCGTAGGTTCAAATCCTGCCTCCGCAACCATTTTTACACAAGACCGAAATCAATGTACTTGATTTCGGTCTTGTTTTTTGTCTTTATGCTTTCTATTAGCCAAAACTCGCACAAGGGAGGCTTTTTTTTAATGATAGTCTTGCGACGGCCCCTCGGTTTCAGGAGGCAATCCACATTCCGGATAATATATCCCCGCACACCCATACTACCCTTGAATTATATTTCCAGGGGATTGTGGATCATTTGGGGGAGACAAAAATGAATCTCGACTTTGACGCCGTATACTACGAGCCGGACATACTAAACTATGAGCTTGGCAAAACACTCCGCGAGAAATACGCCTGCTTACCTTGGCTCGAAATTGAAAAATCACAACCGAATCCCGGAGTTTTCGGCGGCTGACAACCGAGATTTCCCCAAACTTAAAAAGCACCTCATCATCGGTGTTCGGAAAACGCACAAATATGTCCCCAACCACAAGGTTTCCGACTGGCTTGTGCCCTACACCTCGTCCGGCTGCTCCGCCATGTGCCTCTACTGCTATCTCGTGTGTAATTACAATAAATGCGCCTATCTTCGCCTGTTTGTCAACCGCGAGCAAATGCTCGATGGGCTGCTGAAAAAGGCTGACGCGGCGCCGGAGCCGCAGACCTTTGAAATTGGCAGCAATAGCGACTTGGTGCTGGAAAACTCGGTTACGGATAATCTGCGCTACACAATTGAGCGCTTCGCCCGTGAAGGCCGGGGGCACATTACGTTCCCCACGAAATTTGACTTGGTAGCTCCGCTGCTCAACCTTGACCACGAAGGCAAAACCATATTTCGTATGAGTGTGAACCCTGAGGAGATCGTACGCCGGGTAGAACTTAGCACTTCCCCGCTGCAGGCACGAATTGAGGCGCTGAATCGTATGGCCGAGGCCGGATATCCGGTTGGGATTCTAATCGCGCCTGTAATTTTGCTCCCCGAATGGAAACAGTTATATCGCGACCTGATCCGGCAGCTTGCGGATGAACTGAGTGAAAAAGTGCGACAAACCGGCTTTATTGAGGTCATCCTGATGACATACAGCTTCGTACAAAACGCCATCAATACGGATGCGTTTCCAGGGGCCGTACAGCTCTTAAACCGGGAAATCATGACGGGGCGCGGGCGTGGAAAATACTGTTATCGAAATGAGGTGCGCATGGAAGCCGAAGCTTTTTTGCGCGAGGAGCTTTCAAGGCAGCTGGGAACGATGCCGATTTTATACATTTCATGACCCTGCTTAAAGAGGTATTCCCAAATCGGGAATACCTCTTTAAGCAGGGTCTTTATCAAAAAGCAGTCCGCCAGCAGGCACAAGCTGTCAATGACAGATAACTACAGTAAAGAGGCACGTTGGCGACTCCGCTAATCCTGTTCTTATTCCTCCAGAGCCTGCTTGATTTCGTGAATTTCCTTTTCAATGCCTGCGATTCCGTGCTGGCGACGAATATTTTTCTGGGTGAGTTTTTTCCCGCTGTGCGTCTGATGGGGTTTCGGAGATAATCTCCTCAGAAACGTCCAGATTATATCGGGTCGTATCAATTTTTTCCTGGAGTTTCTCGATTATCCCGTGCGCCTGTTCTTCATGCATTTTTTTGATTGTATTAGAGTCGTTTTCCATTTCCACCGCCTCCTATCACATTGGGACTGTCGGCGTCCAACTCCTCCTGAGCCTGCTCCTGCTTCATTGTGCGGATCATCTGAGGAATTGCCTCAGCCCGGCGTTCATTTTCCGCTATCAGCTGCTGCGTTTTTTTACCGTCAGGGTCTGAAACAATTTTCTCTTCAGCAATTTCCATATTGTGCAGTGTAGCCTCAATGTTGTCCTGAACCCGCCGGGCTTTCGTTTTATGGTTGGCAATTCGCTCCACTATCTGTTGACCGGAAATGCAGTCGTCGTTCTTTCCGGCGGAAACATCGCAGATAGCCTTTTCCAAAGCTTGTTCATAATACGCCTCGGGCAGCATGCCGCTATAGGCCCGGTCTATGATATGTTCGCGGCTAGCAAGTTCCGCCAAACGCGCGTATTCGCTCTTCACCTGCTGAATCAACATATCCCTGTCCAAAAAATAAGTCTCCCTTCGCCATCTTTTGCTGTTAGTATGTGGTGGAAGCATACGGTTTATCGCGGTTTGGATCAGTTTTCCACAAAAACTCATACGCCTAAGGATCAACCATTCGTTTTCTGACCGTCTGAGGTGGTGTCTAGGCCAAATTTGGCCCGTGCGCTTTCCGCCATTGGATCATGCTTGATATTTTTAGAATGGAACTTTCCATCCTGCTTTTTGTTTTGCTTGCTGTTTCTCATTTTGTTTTTACTCATGATTTTTACCTACATTCTATGGTTTTCAGTTTTGCGCGACTCCACCTGATACCCGAGCTGCTCTATACGCTTTTCCAGTCGGTCGCAGGTGACTCCCGTATTATCGTAATCCACCGCAAGTGTATTCTTTTCAGTAGTGACACTGACCGACAGTACACCGCGAAAGGCACCCAGCTCTTGTTTCAATTCTTTCGAGTCGTGATTTCCGGTAATATCGCTGATTTGAAAATATGCGCTTTCTTTGGACACTTGTAATCACCCTTATCTAAAAAATAGTATTTGGTATGGCGCTCCGAGATATCCTGTCTACTGGTTAGTGTTTGGAGCCGGTGCTTCCTTCTTTGCGCTATGGAGCCGCGTAATATCGGAGCTGGTTACGTGCAAATCTATGAAAATAGTTTTTCCGATTTTCGTTGTTTTATAAAAATAGAAGTAGCGTGGGATTATGGTTATGGTAGACGGCGGCTACAAGATGATGTCCCTTTTTCCTTTTTTGTCCCGCCGGAACGGGGGTGTAATAAATTAGATTACAATGCACCACCTCCGCCGGTATGTGGTGCATTGTATGAAGTAACATTGCCTTTGCCAATTGAAAAGGCCGTCGATTTATTTCGACGGCCTTTTGCTTTGCCTATACACAAAATGAAAACGTTTGAATATTCGCTGGAGCTGGGGTCCCCCGACTACTCCTTCATTTTACCGGGTAGGACGCCGGTATGGATATCACGATAGGAGACGACGGTGCAGCCCTTCTTTTCAATCAATGTCTTTGTCCCTTCCTTGCTCTTTTTCGTATCGCCGCCGCCGGAACAAAAGAAGAGCTCCACTTCCTTCCCGGCCGGCAACTGTTCCACAATGGCGTTGAAGGCGGGCGCCGGATATCCGGCCCACACGGGGCATCCGATGACGATTTGGTCATAATCGTTCAAATCAATACCCAGCGGCTCTATGGCAACCGACCTCCTATGCGTTGCGTAAGGGGCCCCCGGGACAATAGCCGCAAAAAAGCTGCGGTCCCGCACTTCCATCACCCGACATATGGACGCACCACGCTCCAAAGCCAGCTTCTCTGCCGCCGCCTTGGTGTAGCCTCCAAACGTGAAATAGATGACAACGGTTTTCATATCAATGCACTCCTTACATATGTTCTAAGCAATAAATATGCCAATGAAACCGCTTCCTAAAGCCATCCGCATTCAAGGTGCGGCGCCCGCCCACCCGCCGCATACGGTGTCTCCCCCGCATCCTGCAGCAAATGGATGTGGCTGCCAAAGCTGAGATGCCGTACCGGCCGGATGATGTCCGTCTGATAGTTGCCCTCCGGCAGCCCGATCACAAGAATTTTTATGTCTCTGCGCCTTGCCTCTTCGGCAAGGCCGCCGAGCAGCGCCTGATAGATGGCGGGGTCTTCCCCGGCTGCGCTCATGAGCGTCAAGGTGGCAATGCGAAGCACATCCCCCGCCGGCGGAATGGGGATATATCCCGCTGCCCCAAGCACCGGTGAAAGGGCCCGCGCCATCCGCATGGGCCCATGGTAGGCCTTAACAATATACTGTTTGTACGCTGACTGTTCCCAGAGTGCCCCAAAGGCCACCATACACCCGCCATGCCACACCGCACGGCAGTCCGCCCAGCGAAGACCGCCAAACTGTTTTTCGAGATCGGTGACGACCGGAAAGAAATCATACTGCCTGCCGTGCTGTGCAAGGAAGGCATACACCGTATCAATCTGATCGGGCTGTATTTGCTCCACTTGCAGGTCCTGCCGAGCAAACCGCAGCAGCAATCTGGGACTTACCATGTAGGTTTTGTAATCGCAGATCGGCGTAATCGTGACTGCCCCGGGCTTGTGTTTACTAAAAAAAGTCATTACATTGGCGTTGTCTTCGAGTATGGAAAAAAGGCAGCTGTGGCAATGTTCCCGTTCATATTCATATAGGGCGCGCAGCCAGTTCCCTCTGGGATAACTGTCTTTGCGCCGGCGTATCCCGCTGAGGTACCCGATTTCCCTGTCTTCCCCCTCCACATAATAGCGGTGGAGGGCATTGGCCGCCATGAGACTGGGCCTTCCAGCTCCATCCCGTAAAACGGCAAGGCTCACAAAGTCGGATTCCCGGTGATAGGAGGCCACCGGGTTGGGACGGCGGGTATAGAAAAGCTCAATGGCGCCTTTTGCCGCGTCGCCCTCAATCAGGGAGAGAAGTGCCGGGCCGTCCTGAGTCCCTGCCTGCTCGAACTTCAGCATGGCTATTTCTTGACCTCATCGAGGTTTCCGCCGAGCGGGATCCCGTAGCGTTTGTCCACTTCAAAATGGAGCAGCAGATTGGCAAGCCAGTAAGCCCGTACGATGGAGGCTCTGTCGGTGCGGGTTTTGAGGGTGCGGGCCCGCTCTATGATGGACATAAACCCAAAGAAATATTTCTTATAGCGCCTGCAGAGTGCGCTGAGCTCGCTTGGCGTAAGCAGTTTGGGCATGTAAGAGATGGTTCCGAACGTGTACCCCTCGTGGAGCCACCACTTGTTGTCGAGGAGACGACCTTCCTGTGCAAAGCGGTCGTAGGTCCCGGTGCCCGGGAAGGCCAAAAGGTGATTATACGCCGTGACAAAAAACTGATGCTTTTTGCTAAACTCCAGGCAGTTTACAAAGCTTTGCTCGTTGTCAAAATCAAAGCCGAATACAAAGCTGGCGTAGATACTGATGCCGTTGCGGTGTATGCGCTCTACCAGCTCGTCGCGCTCACCGAGCTTTACCGACCATGTTTTATTCATCTGCCGCAGATTGTCGGGATCAATGGACTCAAAGCCGATGAGAATCAGCTCGCAACCGCTTTTCTTCATGAGGTGGAGCAGCTCCTCGTCCTGAGCGATGTCCAGGGTAACTTGTGTCACCCAGATGATGTCAAGCTTTGCGACCTCCGTGAACAGCTCCTTGGCAAAAGCTTTGTCGGAGAAGATGCTGTCGTCCACAAAGAAGAACACCTTACCCTTGCACAGCTGTATCTCGGCGACGATCTCATCGATGCTGCGGTGGATATAAACGCATTTGTAGTAACTGTGGATGGAGCAAAATTCACAGCTGTGATGGCAGCCGCGGCCGATCTCCACAAGGGAGATGGGCAGGTACTTGTCCATTTTGTCTAGATATATGCTGCGGTCGGGAAGACCATAGTCCATGCGGGTCTCCCCGATGTATTCCGCTTGGTAGCTTCCGGTTTCGATGTCCCCGAGCAAATTGGCCCACACGCCCTCGGCATTGCCCCGCACGATGATGTCGGCATGGGGCTTTGCGTCTTCGGGCAACATGGTGATGTGGTAGCCGCCCATCACAACAATTTTGCCCATTTCACGAAACCGGCGGGCAATGGCGTAGGCGCGTTTGGCTGTGTAGGTCTCCACTGTGATGGCAATGATGTCGGCGTCGGTCCCATAATCCACAGCCTCAATGCGGTCGTCATAGAAGACGCACTCAAAGCGAGGTGGGGTCAGCCGGCGCAGCACGGCGATGGTGATGGGCTCCATCGTCCAGGATTTTACGTATTTTTGGCCTCGCTTCTTACCGATGGCGGGCAGGATGAATGCAATCTTCATAAAACTCTCCCTTATATAAGCCGTCCGAAATCTGTAAGCCGTAGACTTGAGGCGGGGATGGTCAAGCAACGGCCGGGGACAGGCAAGTCCCCTATGTCATTTTTCCCCATATCCAAAGGTCATTCCCTGTTTTTCAAAAACTTCGCGGCGAAACAGCGGATTGTAGACGAGATAGGTGATAAACCGGTACGGACTGCGCATGTTGGTGCGGCGTTCAAAGGCGCGGGTGATAACTGAGCCGATGCTATTAAAGCTCTTGCGGCACCAAAAGGCCGCCTGCGTCAGCTCATCGGCCGACATGTTCACGGGGCAAAAGGACGCATGGTTAAACCGGTAGTCCGGGTGCAGCCACCACTTCCCATCGTAGAGGAGTCTGCCCTCCTCTTTGAGCTGGTCATAATAGGGCGTCCCCGGATAGGGCATGAGGATATTAAAGGCCGCAAAAGTAAATTTGCTCTTCTGCGCAAACCTGCAGGTCTCCCCGAATACTCTCGATCGTGTCGGTGTCGTGGCCGACGGTAAAGGCAGCCCAGGTCTGGAGACCATAGTGGCGCAGTTTCTCAATGGCGTCTGCGTAGCGGTTCGCCGTATACGTCCGGTTGACCCCCTTGCCCATTTCGGCGATGCTCTCAGAGAGAATGGATTCAAAGCCGATCACATTGCCCATACAGCCGCTTTTCACCATCAGGCGCATAAGTTCATCGTCCGCAAGCATGTCGATGCTCCCCTGGCTGACCCACTTCACTTTAAGCGGGATGAGCGCCCGGAAAAGCTCTTTGGCCTTTTCCTTGTCGGCCACAATATTGTCGTCAACAAAGAAGAGCAGCTTGCGTTTCTGACTTTTGATCTCAGCCACCACATCCTCGACCGGACGTGTGTACTGGTGCTGCTTGAAGAAGACGCTGGACGCGCAAAAGCGGCAGTTGAAACGGCAGCCCCTGCTGAATTGGAGCAGCGTGATGGGCAGATACTTCTTGCCTTCATAGATGTCCCGACGGGTGAGTATGCCCTTTTGGGGGACCGCCACCGGCTCGCAGTCGTAGCGGGGCTTCAGCTGCCCTTGGCGCAAATCGTCAATCATCTGCGCCCACTTGTCCTCGGCGTCTCCGGTCATGATGCTGTCGGCATGGGTCAGGGCTTCGTCCGGAAGCAAGGTGATGTGCATGCCGCCCATCAGTAATTTTTGCCGGATTTCCGGCCTTCCGATAGGCTGCGGCAATCTCATATGAGCGGCAGGCCGTGAAGGTCTCCACCGTGATGGCAATCAGGTCGGCCGGCTCATCGAATGGGATGGGTTCCAGCCGGTCGTCATACATTTTGATTTCGATATCGGGAGGGGTCAGCGCTGCCAGCACGCCGAGCTGCAAAGGCTCCATGCTGGCGTTGTCGGCCTGCCCGCTGTACGCTCTTATTCCGATGTTCGGCTTAATTAGTGTGATTCGCATCGTCACACCCCAGCCTCCTTCCCTGTTTATAGTGGATCTCCCGCCGCGGAAATAAGGCCCGCCACGATAAAAAGCAGCAAGTTCTTCGGCGTGCGGACGTTTGCTTTCAGATTGGTCGCACGCCAAAGCAGGTTGTGTGGGGCGTTGAAGCGATAGCGGGCCAATTTGCAGCTCTCGGTCAGCTCATAGCCTGTCATTCCCTTGGGCGTAAACATGGGCGTCCCCGTACCGGAAGTCCTCGCTTATCCACCACTTATCGTGGGTGAGCCGCCCCTCTCTTTTTAGCCGTTCATAGAGCGGCGTGCCCGGCATGGGCATGAGAGGGTTAAAATTGGCAATGGCAAATTTATGCCGTAAGGCAAAACGCATGAGTGTTTTCAGCCGTGGCGCTGCGGTCGGCATCGTACCCGATCACAAAGGTGCCGTAAATCATGATGCCGGCATCATAGATATTGCGGATGACCGCTTCATAGTCGGCCCCCCCGTGATTGACGCCCTTCCCCATCTGATGCAGATTTTGCGGAATCCAGTGACTCAAAACCGATGATGACCATCACACAGCCGCTTTGGCGCATAAGCCGCAGCAGCTGGGGCCGTCTGGCTATATCCATGCTGATCTGGCACACCCACTTTTTTCGCAAAGGGATGAGGGCCTCAAACAGCTGTACGGCACCATTTTCATCGGTGAAGAGATTATCGTCGATAAAAAACAGATAGGGCTCCTTAAGGCGCCGGATATCGTCGATGAGGTGTGAGAGCGGGCGCATGCGGACGCTGTTGCCGTAAAAGGCGTGGATTGAGCAAAAGTCACAGCCGAATTTGCAGCCCCGCCCGAACTGCACCATTCCGACCGGGAGGTAACGAAACCCTTGAGGGCCGTATAGTCGTAGACAAGGGTGCCAAGGTCCGTATCCCCGCGGCTTATGTAGCGGCTCTTTAGACAGCCTGCCCGCAAGTCGGCAAGAGCCTGCGGCCAGGTGTCCTCGGCGTCTCCCATAAGGACTGCGTCCGGCGTGC
>CAXXUP010000003.1:0-178637 GCA_963662765.2 Oscillospiraceae bacterium | reverse complement strand
AAGGCCGTGCCGGTGCCCATGCTGACAATGACGCCCTTTTCAAGCCCGGACAGAAAAAGTCCTCCACGGCCTGTGCAGAAAAACTCGTCCACGAAGCTGGTGGGAATTCCGAAAATCGGCTTTCTTACGCTGGAGGAGCCGACGCCGGTAATCATGATGCGGTCGACCTCATCAAGCGATATCCGGTTTTCAGATAAAAATTTGCCGAGAGCACCGTAAAGCGAGGCCAAGGGATCTGTGGCTTTGACCTGCAGGCAGCCGATGATGGCGCCGTCCTCAAGTCCCGCAATTTTGGTGATCGAGCCGCCGACATCGATTCCGATGACATATTTTTTCATGTTCATCCCCCTGTGACCATACTCATGATGGCCAGTATTACCCCGGTAAATCCCTCGCCGCCCAATAGTCCCGCGGCGATGAGTTGACCTGCGTCCCCCTCGCCTGCCGGCTCTTTGCGCAGCTTATCGACGATATACCGGATGGCACCGCCGAGGAATACAATCGAGGAGATTTCAAAGGACAGGTAGAGTCCGAGTCCCAGTGTCATGACCGGGAATTTGATGAGGTAAAGCAGCGCACCCGCCGCAAGCGCTGTGAAAAACACGGCCCCGTTGTCAATACCGCCCACCATTTGGGTTACGGCAAAGGCCGGTCCGGCCGAAAGCCCGTACTGAGCTCCGACTCCGCCGTACTGTGAAATGAGGGCCAGCATCGCAAATACCGCCGTAAACCCGCCTACAATCCCGCCGATGGCCTCGGTCACAAGCTGACCGGCGGGGTCTGTGCCGAGCATACTACCGGCTTTGAAGTTACTTTGCATATCACCCGTTAGGCCGCAGGTCACGGCGACAATGGCCGTGATGAGAAAGCTTGCCGTAAGGCTTGGGTGTGCGAACACCCTTATGGCGAGCAGCGCCATAACTGCAAAGACTTCCATCGGGTTCATGCCGGTCTGCCCCGTGATGGTGGCGGACATGGCGCAGGCGATGAACGTAAGTAAAATGACTGCGGCCGACACTGCTGGGTCAAGACCTGCAAGCAGCGTGAGAATGTAGGCGATGACGACCGCCAACATGCCAAAGAGGCGGCTGCCCACACCCCGCGGCGCCCCCTCCGACAGCACATGGTCGATGCGGGAGCGCAAAAAGTCAAGGAGGACGCCGACGCCGACGCCGGCCATGAGTCCAAGACCCAGAGAGCTTTTTACGCTGACCGCAGCTGCGACACTTGTGAAGAGTCCCGTAGAGGTGCCGATCGGAATGAGCAGCAAATAGGCAAACACGGAGCCCGCAAACCAGACGCCGGTGTAAAGGGGCCCGATCGTATAGCCGATGCCCGCCGCCATCGGAGACAGCCAGATGCCCATGTATATGTTCTTGGCGTAGAGCGAGGCGCTTGATAGGGACTCCGGAATGAGAGCGAGCTTATCTCGAAGAAATGTGAAAACGGCCGACAGCGCCATGGCGCCGAAAAGGTATACCGAGCGAAGGCCGCCGGCGTCCCCCGCCTCAAGCGTGCGGGCGGCCGCCTGTCCGATCGGATAGGGCAGCTTTTCTTGCACAACAAAGCGGTAGCGCGTGAGGTAGGTCAAAAGCAGACCGAGTACGATGCCGGCAAAGGTGACAAACATCATCTGGGGCACATGGGAGAGCAGCGGCGTCGAGGCGTCCCACTCCCCTATGATAAAGAGCCCCGGAAGAGTGAAGGCAAGTCCGCCCGCCACCATAGAGCCTGCCGACATGCCGGTGGAGGCCAGATTAATTTCGCGCAGGTTAGTTTTGCCCATCGCCTTTAGGACCGACATCGACAGCACCGCCACAAACACGGTCGGCCAGGGCAGAGCGCCCAGCCTAAGCGCAACATACATGGAACTTGCCGTGATGACCATTGAGCCTGCCGCTGCAAGCACCATGGCGCGTATGGTGAGATTTTCCACGCCGAATACGCCCGCAGGACCGCCCAGAGTTACGGGCGTTTCAGTCGGCCCGTCCAACTCGCCGGCCGACAACTCACCGCTTCGCTCAACGTTTTCGTCCATTTGAGTAACCTTTCTCTTCTTCGCGGCGGAAAGGCGGAAGCCCGGTTGCAAGCACCGGACATCCGCCTTATATTGTCAAAACAAAACTTACATATTTAAAAGTCTGCTTTGCCGACTGTGCGGGGGAAAGGAAGGACGTCGCGGATATTGCCGACACCTGTGAGGTACATGACGAGCCTCTCGAAGCCCAGCCCGTATCCGGCGTGTTTCGTACCGCCGTACTTGCGCAGCTCAAGATACCACCAGTAGTCCTGCAAGTTCAGCTTCATCTCTTTGATTCTCGACTCCAAAACGTCAAGCCGTTCCTCGCGCTGGCTGCCGCCGATGATCTCGCCGATGCCGGGGACCAGAAGGTCCATTGCGGCAACCGTCTTTCCGTCCTCGTTTACGCGCATGTAAAACGCCTTGATCTCCTTGGGGTAGTTGATGACGAATACCGGACCTTTGAAGATCTTTTCGGTGAGATACCGCTCATGCTCGGTCTGAAGGTCACAGCCCCAGTAAACCGGATACTCGAACTCATCTTTGTGTTCCTCGAGCACTGCGACGGCGTCGGTATAGGTGATATGCTTGAACTCGGCGCCCACCAGGGCCGTCAGCCGCTCAATAAGCATATTGTCATAGAACTCGTTGAAGAAGGCCATTTCGTCCGGACACTTTTCGAGCACTTCGCGAATGACGTACTTGATCATGCGCTCGGCTAAGGCCATATTGTCTGTAAGATCGGCGAAGGCGATCTCCGGTTCGTTCATCCAAAACTCGGCCGCATGGCGGGCAGTGTTGGAGTTCTCGGCGCGGAAGGTGGGGCCAAAGGTGTAGACCTTGCCGAAGGCGAGGGCAAAGCACTCGGCCTCAAGCTGGCCGGAGACGGTGAGATTGGTCTCCTTGCCAAAGAAGTCCTTAGAGGTGTCGATGGAACCATCGGGGAGTCTGGGTGGATTGCCGACGTCCAGCGTTGTCAGCCGAAACATCTCGCCGGCGCCCTCGCAGTCGGACCCCGTGATGATGGGGGTATTCACATAGACAAAGCCTTCGCCTTGATAGAAATCGTGCAGTGCTTTGGCGGCGACTGAACGAAGGCGGAACACGGCCGAAAACGTGTTTGTGCGCACACGCAGATGTGCGATCTCGCGCAGGAATTCGAGGGAGTGTTTTTTCTTCTGAAGCGGATAGTCGGGAGACGACTCACCCTCCACAAAGACTTCCTCAGCCACTATTTCAAATGGCTGCTGGGCTTCGGGGGTGAGTTTGACGATTCCTTTCGCAACGAGCGCCGCGCCGACGTTTTGCTTCACGATCTCCTTGTAATTATTCAGTTTGCCGGCGTCGAGCAAAAGCTGCACACTCTTAAAGCAGCTACCGTCGTTCAGCTCGACAAAGCCGATGTTTCTGGAGTCTCTGATCGTTCTCGCCCAACCGCCGACGGTTACAGTCTTGCCTTCATACGCTTTTGGATCTTTTACAAGATTGACAAGCTCGCATCGTTGCATGGTCCATTTTCTCCTCTCGTTTATAGCAGCTTAATTCCTTGTTCTTCGCACTCTTTGAGCATATCGGCCGGCCACACCGATGCCTGCACTTCTCCGATGTGAATTTTCTCGAGGAAGAGCATGCAAAGCCTCGACTGACCGATGCCGCCTCCGATGGTATAGGGCAGCTCCTTTTTAATGAGCATCTGATGATAGGGCCGCGAGAGCCGCTCGGACAGCGCGAGTTTTCCGCACTGCTCGACAAGGGAGTTTTCGTCTACGCGGATTCCCATCGAGGAGAGTTCAAAGGCCATCTGCATCGGCTCGTACCAAACGAGGATGTCGCCGTTGAGGCTCCAGTCGTCGTAGTCGGGCGCGCGTCCGTCATGCCGATTGCCGGATTTCAAAATATCTCCAATTTGCATGAGGAAGACGGCGCCCTTGTCCTTGCAGATCGCGTTCTCGCGCTCCTTCATAGAGAGGTCGGGGTACATGTCCTCGAGCTCTTGAGATGTCAAAAAGAAAATGTCATCCGGCAGTTCCATCGTGAGTTTGGGCATGAACTCCTGAACGGCGCGCTGGGTGGAGAGTATGCAGGCATAAATCCGGCGGACGGTGGTTTTCAGGGTCTCAAAGTTGCGCTCCTCTTTGAGGATGACCTCTTCCCAGTCCCACTGGTCGACGTAGATGGAGTGCAGGTTGTCGAGATCCTCGTCGCGGCGAATGGCATTCATGTCGGTGTAGAGACCGCTGCCCGGCTCAAAACCGTACTGTCTCAGCGCAAAACGCTTCCACTTGGCCAGGGACTGAACGACCTGCGCTTCGGCAGCAAGAGCCTTGATGTCAAAGGAAACGGGACGTTCGATGCCATTGAGGTCATCATTAAGTCCACTCTCGGGGCGCACGAATAGCGGAGCTGAAATCCGCTCCAGATTCAGTGCCGCCGCAAGCTCCCTTTGGAAACGGTCCTTGATGAACTTAATGCCGCGCTGTGTTTCCACGATACCGTATTTTGACCGGTAGCCTTCTGCGGGTACATAGAGTGAATACATAACGAATACCTCCAATTAAATATAAAGGTATTATAATGAGTTCAGCTCTTTAATACAACAGAAATCGGTTTCATTTAGCAGTTTTGTTGGATTTGTCTATAAATTTCGCCAACACCCACCCTCTATTATTGCGAATTTTCCCCAAAAAAGCAAGTCTTATTTAACGCTTGACAGAAAGTTTTATACATGCTATAAGAAAGAATGATCGTTTTGAAGCGAGGAGTGTGGTGTTTTGGAGGGATTTACGGCCGTTCGGGCTTTTTTCGAAGACAATACATATATGCGAACCCTACTTGTCGTCCTGATTTACGGGCTTGTCACCGCAGCCGCAGTCCGGGTGACGACCGCCTTGTTTAGACGGCTGATCGCGCGATCTGCAAAAAAAATTACCCAGCTCACTTTTATTCAGCATTCGGTCGTCACAATCATCATCCTGCTTGGCGCGTTCAATATGGCCTATCAGATCGAGTCGCTGCGCTCGCTGCTGGTTTCGCTGCTGGCGACCTCGTCCGTCATTGCGGTGGCCGTCGCCTTCGCCTCACAGGAGGCAGTGGCCAACATCGTCTCGGGCGTTTTTCTAACGATCTTCGCCCCCTTTACGATTGGAGACCGCATCCGGCTGCCGGAAAAGGACATCACCGGGTTTGTTGAGGACATCAACCTGCGGCACACTGTGATCCGGACCATCGAACACAGCCGCATCGTCTTACCGAACTCGGTTGTAAACTCGGCTGTCCTTGAGAATTTCAACTTGACTAGCGGACCCATCTGTACGTTTTTAGACATCGGCATCAGCTATGAGAGCAGCATTGACAAAGCAAGCGCAATCATAGCGGATGAGGTCACCCGCCACCCGAAATACATGGACGGACGCACGAAAGAGGAACGTGCGGCCGGCGTCCCCGCGGTCTCGCCCGTTGTGACGGTGCTTGGGGACTTTGCGGTCACGCTGCAAGTTGGCGTGTGGGCAGAAAACCCCGGTGCCGCCTATACGATGTGCGGGGACTTGCGAAAATCCATCAAAGAGCGATTCGAACGCGAAGGCGTTGAAATCCCCTATCCGCACACCGTTGTGAAAATTGAGAAGGAGGCGTAAAATCCATGTTTGAAAAAGTCGTGTACAGATTCGATGCGAAAAATGAGCCGATCGGCAAGGCTCTGCCCGGAGAAGAACTGGTCTTCAAAACCCTCGACTGCTTTGACAATCAGATCCGCACGAGCGATCAGGTCATCACCAAAGTCGACTTCTCCCATGTAAATCCCGCCACCGGCCCCGTCTATATTGAAGGTGCCATGCCTGGCGATGTCCTCAAAGTGGTCATCAAGGATGTCCAAGTTTCGGATCAGGGCGTGACGACCAACCACCCCGGCACCGGCCCCCTCTCCTACTGGGTGACCGAGCCCACAACAAGCGTGATTCCGATTCAAGACGGCATGGCTTATTTTAAGGATATCTCCTTCCCCATCGACCCGATGATCGGCGTCATCGGCGTCGCCCCAGAGGGCGACAAGTCCATCCCCACCGGCTGGGCCGACGCCCACGGCGGTAATATGGACTGCAAGAAAATCGGAAAGGGCGCCATCCTCTACTTCCCCGTTTGGCACGAGGGGGCCCTGCTCCAGATGGGGGACATCCACGCCACGATGGGCGACGGCGAGGTCTGCGGCACCGGTATTGAAATCGATGGCGTGATCACGCTCATAACGGAAGTCATCAAGGGATATACGCTTGATATGCCGGTTCTCGAGACAAAGGACAGATGGTATGCGATTGCCGTCGACAAAATCTTTGACGAGGCGCTGAAAAAGAGCTGCCGTCAGCTTCAGCTGCTTGTATCAGCGGCATACGGCTGGACACCCGCCGAAGTCTATCATTACTTCTCCATACAGGGCGACTTCGAAATCTGCCAGGCCTGTGTCCCCCACTCCACCTCAAACATCATTCGCTTCGGCATTCCAAAGCGCACAGATAAACCGCTGATTAAGTAAACTACAAACTTATATGCTTAACCAAAGCCCGGCACGGAGTTTTCCGTGCCGGGCTTTTCGCATGGGTACGCCGGCGCACGAAACGAAAAAGAGGTTTCACGCCGCCGCATACGTCCGTACTCTCTGTGAATTCTAATAATTTTATCATAATTTTTGACTATTCGTTCATACGAGTTCTGCGCGCTTCTTTTTGTCATCTTATGTACTCCGGCGCTACGGACGGACCGGGTTCCAAAAAATTTTCCTTGAGCTCGTGTCGCAGCCTTGGCTCCATGTCCGCCGGACAGGCCACAAAGACGGTGTCCCCCGGTTTGATCATGGTGTCCCCCTTGGGAATCTCCGCCCGGTCTCGGCTGCCCCGCAAAACGGAGATCACAAGGCAGTTTTCAGGCCAGGTGATATCCCGCACCATCACGCCCGAAAGCGGACTCGAAATCGGAACGGGAATTTCAATAATGGTGTGTTCCTCATGGTCATTTTTCGGCCGCTTATCCCCTCGCTGCATCGCCTCAAGCAGAGAGTCATAAATGGGCTCGCTGCCCAGATAATCCGCCACAATGGAAGCTGTAGCGGCAACGATGGTAAGGCCTGCGAGCTGTGTCAATGAGCCCGACATCTCCAGTACCAAAACGATGCCGGTCACTGGCGCCCGCACCACCCCTGCAAACATCCCCACCATGCCGAGCAGCATGAAATTGATGACATAGGCCTTGTCAAGCCCCATAAGCGGGACGAGCAGTTCGCCTGCAATTGCGCCCGTCAGAGCGCCGATAACCAAAAGCGGAAAGAATATACCGCCAGGCGCACCGGAGCAGTAGGAGATCATAGAAAAGATAAATTTGCCGATTAGTATGAACACCATAAAGCCCAGCGCATACTCCCCCGCAGAGAGGGCCTCAATTACGCCATGTCCGCCACCCATAATTTCAGGGCAGAAAAATCCGATTGCCGCCGCAAAGACAAAGGGAATGATGATTCGCTTCCACATGGGAATCGGCAGCTTTTTGTAGAGCTTCTGGGTTTTGATCAGCGTGAAATTGTACAAAGCCCCGACAAGCCCCATGACGACGCCGACAACGATGAACATCCAGTAATACCGGAACTTAAGCAGCGTTACGAGGCCGATGTCCAGCGCAGAGGTTGTGCCGAAAAAAGCCTTGGATATCAGGTCCGCCGCGATTGACGCCACGAGCGCCGTCAAAAGCGAGAGCTTTGAAAAGTTTTTATGTATTTCCTCAAGTCCGAACATTACGCCGGCCAGCGGCGCATTGAAGGCCGCGGCAAGTCCCGCGCAGGCGCCGCTTGCCACCAGATATTTCATTTCGATTTTTGAACGTTTTGTCTTCTGAGCCAGGCCCTGCGCTGTCATGGCGCCGAGCTGAATAGATGGGCCCTCCCGCCCCAGTGAGAGGCCGCAGAGAATGCACAGCGTACCGGCAAAAAATTTCTTAACGATGATTTTTAACCAATTTGGTTGCATTTCATCCTGCAGCTGCGCCTCAACCTGCGGTATGCCGCTGCCCGAAATGAGTGGCTCACTCTGCGTGATTTTCCCGACAATGGCGCCGATTATGATAAATCCCGCAACAAGCAGGGCGATCCTGAGCGGCGTGTTTGCGAGCTTAAATATCTCTATGCGCATGTCATCCGCCCACGCGAGCACCCACCGGTAGAAAATCGAGACGGCGCCGCCGATTACACCGCCGACGGCACACATGAGAACCAGCCTGTCGCGCCTGCTGCGTTGCATGGTAAACTCCTGCGAGCAGGTGCAAGTCTGTTTGCCATAGCGAGGAATGAATTTATTGTTCTTTTTACTTTCTTTTGCTTTTTCCGTCATTTTGGTGTTCTTTCCCCCTTCAAACAGTACGCCTGTATATTATAGTACAGGATTTGACGAGAAGAAAGGATTTACTAAATGTTTCCTAGATTTATCTGGCAAATTTAAGCCGGCTTGGCGTCAGACAACAAGCTGGTATTTTTTAGCAAGCCCCCAGCGACTTATCATGGCGGTCTATAGATGGGCGCCGGCCGGGATCAGAACTACTTCTCCATATAGGGGGCTACGAAATGTTTCCCACTCCACCTTCAAAATTATGCCCCTAGGATTTCCAAACCGCCAGTCTGCCTACAGTTAAGTTTATTTAAGCGAAAATGCTTAGCATAATTTTGCGCTGATAATTACGAGCAGGGCTTTTCGTATCCGACCGGTTGCAGGCACCGGCAACCGCCTCGCCTGTGCACAATTACAACGAAGGCCTCATGCCTCCATGCACCAATTCGGACAATCAAATGAACTTTCTGTCTGGTCAGCGCTCTCGTCAAAATTTGAGTAAAATGGTATTAAATTTTTCAAGTAAACTTTTTTGTTTTTGTTTGCAATTTGGGAAAAAATAGGTTATACTGATGGCAGCTTATGTATGGGCGGTGATTGAACTGGCAGTTGGAGACAGGATACGTCGGCTTCGGACTCTTCGGGGTATGACACAGAAGGAGCTTGGCCTTGCCGTAGGCTTCAGCGAGGCGACGGCTGATGTCCGCGTAGCACAATACGAGTCCGGCACACGTACGCCTAAAAAAGACATGATTAAACAAATCTCTCAGGCACTCGACGTCAGTTATCGGGCCATCTATGAGCCAACGCTTTACGAAGCCGAGGATCTAATGTACACCCTGTTTGAACTGGACGAGCACTACCCGATCCGCCTGTACGAGTCTATCGATGTCAGCAACCCTTATTCGCCCGAGCGCCACATCGGTATCAATTTCCGATCTCTCGCGCTCAACGAATATATCAAAGAGTGGCAGCACCGCAAAAAAGAACTCGATGAAGGGTTGATCACCGAATCCGAGTATATGGAATGGAAGTGGGGTTGGCCTTCGACCATGGATGGGTGCGGCACCCGAACTCCCCTAAAAAAGTGGCGTAAATAGTTAATTCTCCCCGAAGCTCCTGACGAGCTCCGGGGAATTTTTTTGCCTTGTTACAGCGGATACGCAGTGCCGCGCACTCATAATCGTTGAACGAGAGAAAAGATGACATGCCACATCGAATACAATCCGACAAGTCCCATTTTTTTACAAAATTTTCATTCTTCAGGCATTATATTACAAATGAGTAACACCCAATTAATGGAATACACGATGCAGTGAAGTGTTCACTTTGAGAAGTGTTTTGAAAGTATGAGCGCTTTTTTAAGAAAATAATATTTTTTTTGATCGATTGCGAAATATTTTCTTTTTTTTCCGATAATATAACCGTTTTGTAACTTCCAGCTGTTATAAGTGGACAT
Source organism: Oscillospiraceae bacterium (assembly GCA_963662765.2). Classification (GTDB taxonomy): domain Bacteria; phylum Bacillota; class Clostridia; order Oscillospirales; family Feifaniaceae; genus DATMXT01. Next base: position 168,796 of record CAXXUP010000003.1, on the reverse strand, counting down.
GCAGAGTATATGCAATATACACATTATGGACTTAATTTGTTAACTCTTTATCTGTAAGAATACATGCGATTTTGTTGATAAAAACATTCGCATTTATATTTAAGCAAAGCTATAAAAATGCACTTAAATTTCCAGTTATATAGTTTCTCGGCATCGATGATCTCCTTAAGAGCTGATAAAAACAAAAGACATTCTCCGGCACGGTATTACCTGGGGTTACTACAAATGATTTTGGAGGAGAAACTATGAAAACGCATCGGAAAAAACTCCTGTCTCTGCTTCTCGCTTTATCCATGATCTTTTCCCTGCTCCCGGGAGCAATGCTCACTGCGGGTGCAGATGAGGTGTCCGCGGGCACCACCTACGTCAAGGCCGACACAATTGTAAGCGGCGGCAAATACATCATTGCCTGTGTCGACGGGAATACGGCACACTGCCTTGACGCCGATGAGCTGCCCACTGGCTCGGGTAGTACAGCGGTCGATGCCGTTGATCTTGATGTCGATACGGATAACAACACCATCACGACAGATGACGCCAGTCTGATATGGACCTTCGAGGCCTCAAGTGCGGCCTGGTATATCCGTCCGGGCGATTCCTCCTCCTCTTCTCTGTATCTTGGCGGAGGAAGCGCGATTTATATAGCCACCTCGAGCCAGCGCGCCTTGACCTACAGTTCCGGTATAATTTCATATGCCGGTTCCAGTACATACAGACTCAAATACAACACTACCGACGGTACTTTCAGCAACAGCACCAGCAGCGGGTCGCAGATTGTCTTTTTTGAGGAGACTGAGGGTACGGGCACCGCCTCTCTGGGCGACGCCAGCGTGGCCGTGGGGGATTCGGTGGAATTGACCCTCACGCTGTCGTCATCCCTTGAGGGGCTTCCCGTGACATGGGAGAGCGACGACGTGGATGTCGCCACTGTCGACGACGGTGTCGTCACCGGTGTATCGGCCGGAACTGTGACCGTCACCGCCACCGTGGAAGGCATTTCGGCCACCTGCACCGTCACGGTTATCCAGCCAATGGATTATATCCGGGTGAGCGATTTCGAGGGCCCCGGCGATTACATCATCGCCTATGTCGAGGGTGACACCGCCCACTGCCTTGACTACGACGAGCTTTCCACCACTACCACGATCACCTCGGCCGATGCAACGAATGCTGCGGTTTCGGATGATGTCATTTCGACATTTGACGAGAGTCTGGCGTGGTCTGTCACTGCAAGCGGCGATGACTGGTGTGTCATGCCGGCAGGCGGAAGCTACCTGGCCAGATATCTCTATCTGACATACCAGAGCAGTACGGGCAGAATTTACTTAAACACAACCTCACGGGCCTACGCATATGATCCCGACACCGGGTATCTGACCTACTATTCCAGCACAAACGGCACTTATCATCTGACATATTCGGGTGGCTCGTTTGTCAACGACCTTGAAGCACAGACCGGCTCGGACATATCGCTGTTTAAGAAGATTGTCTCCCCTACCGATATCTCTGTTGACAATGCCACCGTCGGGGTGGGCGAAACCGTCCAGCTTACGGCGGAGGTGACACCGGAGGACGCCATCTATGACCTTACTTGGGCGGTTACGGCCGGCATTAGCTGTGCCGCAGTCGACGAAGATGGCGTTGTCATGGGCCTTGCCGCAGGCACAGCCACCGTTACGGCATCCATCGACGGAACCGCTCTGTCCGATTCCTGCACGGTGACGGTCGTCGGCCCTACCACCTATGTGCGTGTGAGCAGCTTTGAGGCCGGCGAAGAATACATCCTAGCCTATGTCGAAGGCGCTACCGCCCACTGCCTCGACTACGACGAGCTGACCACTTCGTCTTCCAGCACCTCGGCAGATGCAACGGATGCCGCGGTTTCGGACGATGTCATATCGACATTTGATGAGAGCCTGGCGTGGACGGTCACTTCAAACGATGATGACTGGCTTGTCATGCCGGCGGGCGGAGGCAATTCGGACAGGTATCTATATTTGACCAGTGGAAAAATTTATTTAAACACCACTTTGAGGGCTTACGAATATGGCTCCGGCACCGGTTATCTGACCTACTATTCCAGCAACTCAAGCAGTACGTATTACCTCACCTTTGCGGATGGCACCTTCACTAACGAGACAACGGCGCAGGCAGGTTCCGCCATTTCGCTCTTCAAGAAGGCGGCCATGCCCACCGGCATATCCGTCAATGACGCCACTGTCGAAGTCGGTGACACCGTCACATTGGCGCCGGTGGTGACACCGGAGGACGCCGCCTACACGCTCACTTGGGCGGTAACAGCGGGCGGCAGCTATGCCGAAGTCAACGCCAGCGGCGTTGTCACAGGCCTTGCCGCAGGCACGGCTACCGTCACGGTAACAATCAACGGCACATCTGTGTCCGACACCTGCACTGTCACGGTCACCGGCACCCCGGTGCTGCCCACCGGCATTTCCGTCGCTGATGCCACCGTTGAGGTCGGCGAGACCGTCACATTGACGCCGGTGGTGACACCGGAGGGTGCCGCCTACAGCCTCACATGGGCGGTCACAGCGGGCGCAAGCTATGCCGAAGTCAATGCCAGCGGCGTTGTCACGGGTGTTGCAGCAGGCACTGCAACCGTCACGGCGACTATTAACGGCACATCCCTTTCGGACACCTGCACTGTCACGGTCACCGCGCAGCCCACCGGGGAAGAGGCTTTCATCGGCTTCACCTCCGACGTCCATGCTTCCATCTCAAACCTCGAGAACTGGTTGACCCATGTGCCGGCCGACCTCGACCACATGGTGTACGGCGGAGATTACTCCTATACCACGAGCGGCTCGTCGGCGTACATCGCAGATTTTGCCGAGGTTGTCGATCTCACCAACACCTATGTGGGCGAGGGGCTTGGCGTATATACGTCAGGCAACCATGAGTATCAGACAACCACCCTACCGAGCGGGCTTACCGACCTTGGCCTGCTGCGCATCGGGGAGGGCGTCAACGAGGATAACTATATCATTTACTGTATGGGCGCCTCCAGCGGCTCGGCAACGGGAAATTATCCGGACGCGGACATTGAAACCCTTCGGACTTATCTCGAGACAGCCCCTGACGATATCCCCATTTTTATCACGGCCCACTTTCCCCTGCATTACATATCCACTCGAACCACCACAAACGCGGATGATATGATTGCGCTGCTCAACGAGCATCCGAACACCGTCTTCCTCTGGGGGCACAATCACTCTCAAGGGTCTGCTGAAACGCACTATGGTGAGATTCTGACAGCGGGAGACACCGTCACCTATTCCTCCGGGCACAGCAGCGAGATCAATTTCACTTACGCCTGTGCCGGTGCAATGTACTCGACGCAGCAAAGCCCCTATTACGGACTTGTGGCGGATGTTTCGGCCAACGGCCACAGCGTCAGCTTTTCCTATTACAATCTGAGCGGTGCCGTAGCCAATCTGAAGAACACAGGCCTTGCGTCGCTGACCGTCCCCATAGGCGACAGCGAATCGGACAACGCAAACCTCACTTCACTGGCTTATTCCCTCAATGGCGGAGTGACCTATACGGCGATCTCCGGTTTCTCCGCTTCAACTGTAAATTACGATGTCACGCTGCCCTACGGTACTGCCGACGGCCTCGTTTCGCTGCAGGGTGTCTGCAGTGACGGGGATGCATTAGTCACCGCCAATGCCGGCGCGATGCTTCTGGGCGGTGCAGCCACCGCCTCCATCACCGTCACGGCCGAGGATGGCACCACCACCAAGAGCTACACCGTCAACTTCACGGTTATGACCTCGCAGGGCACCGAGTACATGCTCACCGACAGTTTTGTAGACGGTGGAAAATACCTCATCGCCTATGTGTCAGGCTCCACCGCTTCTTGCCTCGATGTCGACACCGTTCCCAAGAGCAGCTCCACTGCCACATCGGCCGCGACGGCGCAGACGGTCTCGGAAAACACCATTACAACTTCGGACACCACCGTCGTCTGGACTGCAACGAAATCCGGCGACGACTGGCTGCTGAGTCCCGCTAATGGAGACTACATAGGATACAGCCTCTATATGGGCAACGGACCAAGGATGTATCTGGCGACCGCCGGCCGGGCAATGGACTATAGCGGCGGTATCCTCTACTACGTGTCTTCTTCCAGCACATACTATCTGACCTGCAGCGGCGGGAGTTTTGCAGCCAACACAAGCGCGGGGTCTGCGATCAGCATTTTTGCCGAGCATGTTGCAGCTACCAGCATCTCGATTCCGGAGACGACTTTTGTCAAAGTGGGTCGCACGGTTCAGCTTGCGGCAACACTCTCCCCCACCGGCGCCACAAGCCCCGTAAGCTGGTCTGCCGCAAGCGGCAGTGAGTATGTCTCGGTTGATCAGACTGGTCTTGTCACAGGCCTTCAGGCGGGCACAGGCGTTGTCGTTGCTGCAGCAAACGGACACAGTGACTCCTGTATCGTCACGGTGACGGCATGGCCGAGTACCGGATCCAGTTTTCTTGGCTTCACTTCCGACACCCACTTCGAGACCGGGGCGACCAACAACCTTGACAATTGGCTGACCGACGTGAGTGCGCTCTATCCGTCGATTGACTATATGGGCATATGCGGGGATATAGCCAGCACGTCCTCCACGTCCGTCACCCAATACTGGCAGTTCGTCCAGGCAATGATCGACACCGTGGATGATCATGATGACTTCGTGACGGATGGCGGCATCTACACGACCGGCAACCATGAGATGTATGCCGGTCCTGCTGCCGGCGGCAATTACAACAGCGTTAAAACCACAAACAATACGGCCATGCTGATCTCACAGACCGGTGTTGCCGCCGCGAACGAGGATTATATCATCTACACGTTCGGTTCCTGCAACTCCGTCACGTCGAGCACGGTCCAGGAGTTTACACAGGCCCAGATTGCGGCACTTGACACCTATCTCGACAGCGCTCCCGACGACATCCCGATTTTCATCATGTCGCACTATCCCCTGCATTATGACGGCAACCGGGTTGCCCAGCGGTCGGAGGATGTCATTGCGATTTTGAACGAACATCCAAATGCCATCTTCCTGTGGGGGCATAATCATTCGGATGCCGGAACATATGAGAATGGTTACGATAACATCCTGAAGACCGGGGCTGTCCTGACCACGCTCAACGTCGATAGCGGCACAAGCAAGCAAACCACCATCCAGTTCACATACGCTCCGGCCGGCTGCATGAGCGATGAGGAGTACGACGATGGCAGCGCAGCCGTACTCGGCAAGGGACTTATTGCTGAGATTGCCGGCATCACAGACGGCAAGCGGGTAACCCTGACCTATTATGGAATTAATGGTCAGCCCATCTCGGTTACCGGTAAGACCACCAGTACTTCAGTGGATATTCTGGAGGGACCGGGCAGCTACACCATCAGCTGGGACACCGATGGAGATGGCGATGTTGACGGAACGACTTCTGTGGCCTACGGCACCACCCCGACCCACGCCGACGGCAGCAAGGCGGCCGACGCTCAGTACACTTACACCTTCACCGGCTGGAGCCCGACGCTTGCAGCGGTGACCGGCGAGGCCACCTACACCGCCACTTTTACTACCAACCTGAGGAGCTATGGCATCGGTTGGGACACCGATGGCGACGGAGAAGTCGATGGAACAACATCTGTTGCCTACGGATCCATGCCGACCCGCGCCGACGGCAGCAAGGCGGCTGACGCCCAGTATACCTACACCTTCACAGGCTGGAGCCCGGTGCCTGCAGCGGTGACCGGCGAGACCACTTACACCGCCACCTTTACCTCCAACCTGAGAAGTTATGACATCGGCTGGGACACCGATGGAGATGGCGATGTTGACAAAACGACTTCTGTGGCCTACGGAACCACCCCGACCCACGCCGACGGCAGCAAAGCGGCCGACGCTAAGTACACTTACACCTTTACCGGCTGGAGTCCAGCACCTGCAGCCGTGACCGGCGAGGCCACCTACACAGCGCAGTTTGACTCCACCGTGAGGAGCTACGCCATCGGGTGGGATACCGACGGTGACGGCGATGTCGACGAGACGACAACAGTGGCCTACGGCACCACCCCGACCCACGCCGACGGCAGCAAGGCGGCCGACGCCCAGTATACCTACACCTTCACAGGCTGGAGCCCAGTGCCTGCAGCGGTGACCGGCGAGGCCACCTACACCGCTACTTTTACTACCAACCTGAGAAGCTATGGCATCGGTTGGGACACCGATGGCGACGGAGACGTCGATGGAACAACATCTGTGGCCTACGGATCCATGCCGACCCGCGCCGACGGCAGCAAAGCGGCCGATGCTCAGTACACCTACACCTTCATCGGCTGGAGCCCGACTTTTGCAGCGGTGACCGGTGAGACCACTTACACCGCCACCTTTACCTCCAACCTGAGAAGTTATGACATCGGGTGGGACACCGACGGAGATGGAGACGTCGACGGAACGACTTCTGTGGCCTACGGAACCACCCCGACCCACGCCGACGGCAGCAAGGCGGCTGATTCTCAGTACACTTACACCTTTACCGGCTGGAGCCCGGTGCCTGCAGCGGTGACCGGCGAGACCACCTACACCGCCACCTTTACTACCAACCTGAGGAGCTATGACATCGGCTGGGACACCGATGGAGATGGCGATGTTGACGGAACAACTTCTGTGGCCTACGGAACCACCCCGACCCACGCCGACGGCAGCAAAGCGGCTGACGCTCAGTACACTTACACCTTTACCGGCTGGAGCCCGGTGCCTGCAGCGGTGACCGGCGAGACCACCTACACGGCGCAGTTTACTAGAAAAGCCAAAGTCGTCGGTGGAGGCGGAGGTGGTGGAAGCATCACCATTTTGGAGCCCGAAGTCCCCATGGCGTCGGCTGGCGAACTCCCCTACTATCTGGAAGACGGCAGCGAGCAAAAGATTTTCATCGGGTTTGCTTATGACCTCAATGCGGACGCCATCATCACCGAGGGCGAATATCTGGCACCTGCCGGGAAAGAGATCCTATTTGCAGCCAATGTCAAAGTCTTTGAAGATGTCTCGACCGGCTGGGCGGCGCCGTACATTGCGTTTGTCGCCGACCGCGAAATCTTCACCGGCACTTCCGAAACCAAATTCTCCCCGGAAGACGGTATGACGCGGGCCATGTTTGTCACGGTCATCGGACGCCTCTATGAGCGTAGCTATGGCATGATTCAGGTTCGAGAAGCGCACAGCTTTACCGTGGCGGGCGACTGCGATTACACAGCCTACTACGGGAAATATGTGGACTGGGCTGTTGCAAACGGCATCATCACCGGTTATGAGGATGGCACCTTCCATCCTGACGGTATGATCACCCGCCAGGAGATGGCTGTCATTATCAGCAGATTTGCGAATTTCCTCGAGGAGGATGTTGCCTGCTCCACAACACCCGGATTTACCGATAACGCCGGAATTGCGGCCTGGGCGGAAAACTCCGTAGCCTACTGCGGTATGGAAGGCATCATCACCGGCAGAACAGATGGAAGCTTCGATCCACTGAACACTGCCACCCGTCAGGATGTGGCCGCCATTATTACACGGTTTATCAAAATGTTTATGGCATAAAAAATCAACGCAGGTATGGCCGTCGGTATTTTCCGGCGGCCATACCTGCTTATTACGTTTTGGTGGCATTAATGCGCATTTTTTATAGCATAGCGGGCCGATGTTATCTCGTGCCACAACATTTTTCCAAAATGAGGTATTCGATTGATCAGTATCCCGCACTATTCTTATGGCAGGTTCGGATTTGCATACCGATCTTTAAAGGCCGGCCGCAGTCGCGTTCTCAGCCACGTTCGACCCTTGTTTTGTACAATGCATTCAAAAGCTTTTTCTAAAAATCCATATGTCGCATCAATGACTGCAGACGGATTCGTCCGGTTCAATAGCTCACTCAATGAAATGCAGGTACGGCGTATATTAATAGATGTGCCATAGAAGGTAAAAAGGACAAAACTTGAGAATATATCTTTTTATGAGCCTTGCGCTTACCGCGCCAAGGCTTGATTTTTACGATTTCAATAGAATGATCTCTTAACCAAAATGCTCTCGTATGTCGCTGCTTTTTATGCCATAACCGTTTCATCTTCAATTTCATAAGATATAAGGAGGAAGGCACACCCCTTTATAAACAGATGAAAATAGATTATATGTTGACTGAAAGCAGTGATAATATTATGGATAACAATCCATATTTCGATTATAAACCGTCCTGTCGCGATGTGTATTGTGTGAATTGCGATGACAGCAATAAGGTAAAAAATGAATGTGAATGCTGTATTAGGGCATGCAAAGATAAATATATAAGAGAATGTAGAAAATGGGTAAATTATTATAATGATGCAATCGCTATCTGTTGCAATCAGGAATGTAAAGAACACTACAAGAAAAAACGCGAGGAAGTTATCGAATGTTGTAAAAAGAAAATTGCTGGCTGCGCCGCAGAGTGCAATTGTAACATATGTTGTATCGGTCCAACTGGTCCAAAGGGCCCGACCGGAGCCACAGGAGCCACTGGTGCCACCGGTGCGACAGGTATTGGCGTGACTGGGGCAACAGGCGCTACAGGAGCCACCGGACCCGGCGGCGGAGCGACCGGACCGACCGGAGCTACTGGTGCTACTGGAGCCGCCGGCGCAACAGGCCCCACGGGTTCGACAGGTATTGGCGTGACTGGGGCAACAGGCGCTACAGGAGCCACCGGACCCGGCGGCGGAGCGACCGGACCGACCGGAGCTACTGGTGCTACTGGAGCCACCGGAGCCGCCGGAGCCACAGGCGCAACCGGTTCCACGGGAACAACTGGGACTGCGGGGGGAATATTAAACTTCGCCGATTTCTTTGCGCTGATGCCTCCTGATAACGCGGCACAGTGGCCCCCGGCACAGACGTCAGCTTCCCGCAGGACGGTCCCACGAGCGGAGGGGCGATTGCCCGCACGAGTGCCAGCACGTTTAATCTGGCCAACATTGGCACGTACCAAGTCTTGTTCCAGGTTAGTGTGTCTGAAGCGGGACAATTGATTTTGACACTTGATTCCGGCGGAGGCCCAGCAGACTTAGCCTATACAGTGGTCGGTCGGGCTACGGGCACATCTCAGATTGCTGGAATGGCCCTTGTGGAAACGTCGGTCATCAATTCAATTCTGACGGTACGAAATCCAGCCGGCAATGCCGCTGCGCTGACCATCACCCCTCTGGCGGGAGGAACAAGACCTGTATCAGCACATCTTGTTATCATGCAAATCGCATAGATAAGCCGGGCCGGCGCAATGAAATTAACCAGTGCGTTTTTGGGATAATTGTGATAACAGCAAGTCTTTTTACGGCATTGTCCTAACCGGCGGACTATCTGAGCCCGAAAACAAGAGCAAATGTAAAGCGAAATCCCCGGGAACCATTGAAAACGGTTTCCGGGGATGCCTCACATATCAAAACCTTTTCTAAACGCTTCGATGTTCAGCGAAATCAAATTCTCCTTCTTTAAAAAAGTCACTTTGATCAGCGCTTCGACGGTATCGCAGGGAATGAAGTCAAGAAATTTCAGGACATAGCCTAGGGCAATCATGTTGGCGACTTTGGAATTGCCAAGATTCGTGGCCTCTTCAAAAAACGGGACGACCTTGACATTCTTGCACGGGCAATCAGGCTTTTTCTCTACAAGTGTACTGAGAATGAGCACGCCGTTCTCCCCTGCAAGGTGCTGATAGTCAGACAGAGAAGCCTCGTCCATGATGAGCATAATATCCGCTTCGGATACGATCTGACACTCAATTTCAGTGGAGAGAATGATATTGCACATCGTACGGCCGCCGCGCTTTTCCGCACCATAAATGGGAGAGAATGTCGCGTTATAGCCGGCCTTAATCGCCGCCTCGCACAGGATTTCGCCGAGGTTCATAATGCCCTGACCGCCGATTCCGGAGAACAATAGCTCCTTTTTCATCAGTTCTCCCCCTCTTCGGTGCAGCTTTTGAATACGCCAAGCGGGAATTCCTTGATCATTTCATTTTTAATCCACTCTAACGACTTAACGGGAGACATCCCCCAGTTTGTCGGGCAGGGCGAGAGGATTTCAACAAAACTGAGTCCCCTGCCCGCCAGCTGAAGTTCAAACGCTTTCCGGATAGCCTTCTTCGTCTCGTTAATACGGGCCGGCGTATTGATTGTGACCCTTTGGGAGTAAATGACGCCCCTGATGCTCGCAAGCGTATTCGCCATGTCGATCGGGTAGCCGGTATTGACCGCCATACGGCCCGCGGGAGCGGTGGAGGCACGCTGCCCCATGAGTGTCGTCGGGGCAACCTGCCCGCCGGTCATCCCGTAAATTGCGTTGTTCATGAAAATTACGGAAAGCTTCTCTCCTCGGATCGCAGCGTGCATGATCTCCGCCATACCCTCGGACACGAGGTCCCCGTCCCCCTGATATACAAGGACAAACTTGTCGGGCTCTGCTCTCTTAATCCCCGTGGCAACCGCAGGCGCGCGGCCGTGCAGTGCGACGATCTGGTCCATCTTAAAGAGTTTGTGCGACGTGCAGGAACAGCCGATGGGCCACACGATGATGCCGTTTTCCTGGAGCCCCATTTCGTCAATCAGCTCTCCGATAATTTTAGTCACGATGCCGTGCCCGCAGCCGCCGCAAAAACTGCTGATATTCTCGAGGAAAACGTCCGGCCGTTTATAAACATACTTCCTCAATCTACTTCACCCCAATCTTCCGGATGGCTTCAAGCACTTCTTTGGGACTGGGCAGCGCACTGCCAAACCGGTTGAACAGATACACGTCATGCTTATTTTCAACAGCCAGCTTCACGTCGTCGATCATCTGGCCGGCATTCAGTTCGCAGACGAGGAACTTCTTGCCGTCAAGTCCTTCGAAGGCCTTGTCCGGAAAAGGCCAGATGGAAATCGGCCGAATGAGGCCAACCTTGTAGCCCAGTGCGCGCGCCTGCTTCATGGCACTGATGCAAACGCGGGCGAAAGATCCCCAGACAACCAAAAGCAAGTCGGCATCGTCCACCATATAGGTCTCGTACCGGACTTCGTTTTCGGCTATTTTATTAAACTTTTCCTGTAGCCGCAGGTTGTAGCTGACTGTTTCATTGTGACCGGAGCAGCCGGTTCGGACTTTGTGGGGCGGCCTTGTCGTGCCGCACCCGCGAAGCGCGTTTTCCTGCTGCGCCGGATCGGGGGCCGTCACATAACCTGGAAGTTCTACGGATTCTCTGAGCTTTGCGAGGTTGCCGTCGCTCACCAACACCACGGGATTGTGGTATTTTTGCGCGAGGGCAAAGCTCTCCTGCATCAGGTCACACAGCTCCTGAACGCAGTAAGGGGCTAAAACCAGCGTCCGATAGTCCCCGTGGCCGCCGCCTCTCGTCACCTGATAATAGTCCCCCTGGGAGGCCATAATGTCACCGTCTCCGGGACCCGGGCGCATGATGTCGACAACAACGCCTGCGAGGTCACCCCCGCACATGTAGGACATCGCCTCCTGTCCGAGGCTAAACCCCGGGCCTGAGGTGGCGGTCATAACGCGGTGCCCTGCTGCGGCGGCGCCGGCAATCATGTTAAACGCGGAAACTTCCGTTTCCGCTTGAATAAATGTAATGTTCTCCTCGGGCCGCTCCACCATCGCCCTGGCATAGTATTCCGCCACTTCACTGGACGGTGTGATCGGATAGCCGAAAAACAGTTTGCAGCCCGCGCGAATTGCGGCTTCGGCCATGGCCATGTTACCCTGCATGAATACTTTTTCACCCATATGAATCCCCTAATCTTCCTTATAGACCGTGATTGCGGCGTCCGGGCAAACTTTTGCGCAAGTGCCGCACGCAGTGCAGCCGATGCCCACTGCCGGAGGAAAATAGCTATGCTTATTCAGCTTCGCACCCTTCGTCAGCACTTTACCGGGGCAAAAATGAATGCAATAGCCGCAATCCTTGCACCGTTCAAAATCAATCTCCACAATATTCATCATAATTCCTCTTGGCCGTTCATCGTGATCATTTCTGGGCGTCACTTCAATGCAAATCTGGGGTCAGGTGCCGGCTTCTGGTGGTCTTTTGCCACAACCATCACGCCGACTGCCGTTCCGCAGAGTATCGGCGGATCAAGGAAGAGGCGGCCTTCATACCCTTTCAGGTCGGGCTCGCCGATGACGCCGTCAAGGAACTTATTCGCAAGCTTGTAGTCGTCCGTTGTTGTGATGGTCTTCCACGCCTCAAAGTGAACCTCGAAGGAGGTATTGCCCTTGTGCTCAATCCAGCCGTGATACTCCATGAAATCCCCCACGTGGACGGGTGCTAGAAACTCGACCGCCTTATAGGCACGAAACAGACTCCCGTCGCCGGTGGCCCGAATCATGAGCTCGGTTCCGACATCGCCCCAATAGTCAAGGAGCCTGCCGCCGTGAACCAGATTTCCGAGATAATGTCCGTCACATTCAACCGTCATCATCTTGGTGTGAATAACTTTTGCTCCAATCATTTTTAATACCTCCCAAAGATTTTTTCGCAAATGCAGTTTTCGGAGAGAGCCCTGCGCTCATTGTAAATTCAGTATATATCAGCGCCGGGGTCGTGTAAAATTATGGTTATTTTGCAGGCGCATCTTTCTTTTACAGGTGCTTTTTGGGCAATTTAGTACAGGTATTTGTTCGTTTCTGCATTATTCGTATGAATATCGAAACAGCACAGCTTAAAGAATGGGCCAAAACAGAGAGCATTTGCTCTGCTTTGGCCCAAATCAAACTGTGCCGCGCGGAAGGATTCTTGCTGATTATTCGTAGGAGAATTCAGTGGCTTCAATGATGTCTTCCAGATTGTTTTGCATGTGCACACGAATGGCTGTCTCAATTAGGACAGCGTCCTTATTTGCCATGGCGTTTAAGATGTTTTCATGCCGGAAAATGATTCGGTCGCGCATGGACTGCGTCATCGTGCTGTTTCGGAGGTGGCGAAACTGGGCTGCGTATTGCCGGTATGCCCCTATCAAATATTCGTTTTTGGAGCAGGCGACGAGAAGATCGTGAAACTCCGTGTCGAGGGTGATCAACTTATCGAGATCCCCTTCGTCGCATTCGGAAAGCTCTCGCAGGTTTTGGCGTAAGTGCTCCAAATCCTGATCGGTAGCTCTGCGCGTTGCCAAAAGCCCCGCATTCACTTCAATCGCTGTCCGGAATTCCGCAATGTGCGTGGCGTCTTTCATAGTCAGAATGTACACGCAGTACCCGTTTCTGCTGCGCCTGACCAAAATGCCCTCCTCAATCAGACGATTGATGGCATCCCGCACGGGCGACCGGCTGACGCCCAGCATGTTCGCAAGCTGGTCCTGGTTGACCTTGCTGCCGGGCCTGCGATAGCGGAGGAGCACATCGTCGCGCAAAAGCTCATACACGAGATCCGTTTGGCTGATAAACGGGAGCTGGTTTTTCTTCTCCAGTATTCGTTTGGAATAACAAAAGTCCCGCTCCATATTGTCATCTCCTCACCCATTCCCGATGGATATCTGGCTTTTCGTCATTAAAAAGGTGCAAAAACCGTTTGAATTTCTTGAAACTAACGATTGATTTTGTGTCGTGAATCGGCCATCCCCGCATCTGAGATTGTAATCAGTTTAGCATGAAGTAAGGAATGTTTGCAACGGGTAAAGGAGACATCCCAAAGAATGTCGATTTTATTTTTCAGTTCACCTGTTATCATTCGTTTCGTTCTCCCGTGCTTCCTTTATGATGCGCCGACATAATTGTATTTGGAAATCATGATGCAATTAAAATGGTGTATTATAGCAAAAGAACTGATTGACAGAAAGTGTCAATCAGCTCTTTTCAGCCTGTCAAAAAAGTCCAATTTTGACAGGCTGATTTTTTCTGCACTCCGATTAGCCGAGAAAATGTAAAAAATCCTTATTTTTGAGAACCTCTTCAAAAATATGACAAATATGATGCCGCCCGCGAGCGCGAATTCACTTCGCGCGGCCGGCCTGACCGAGTATAATAAGAACCCGCCTTTTCGGGGCTGCTTTTCACGCCATGCTTTACTTCATTCTTTGGCGGGCGTAAGCCCCTCGGCATCCTGAAATTTCGCCTGACCCAAAAATCCGTTCTTTGAAAAGGTCGAAGATTTTACAGTGTACCGGCTGATTTGGAGCAAGGCGGCGGCCCGCAGATGGGCTGACGCCCCTCAAGGGGCGCTTCGACAGCCTGTACCGAGCGTTTCACGCATGGTTATGATTCCATTTATTTATCGCTCTTTTTTTGTTATTCGCCCCGTACTAAACTGTATGCTTAATGATGTTTTCAGTTGTTACTTTTCAGAGCGTTATAAATATCCGTAAAGATTATACCCAGTGCATGAGCTCCGGCATCCGGGTATCCAATGCTTCTCTCTCCCACGGTACCCGCTCGGCCCATTCGAGCAACAATTGTCTCGGTTTGTTTTGCGCCCTCCACCGCTGCTACCGCCCCTTTACGGAATGCGTCAATAAAATCAACTTCATTGCCGAAGAGCGCGGCCCACGAAGCTGCACAGGGTATCAGCGCATCAATCAGGGTCTTATCACCTATAACAGCGCCTCTCCCAAAGGAACGTTTTCCCGTTGTCTGAATACTCTCCACTGCCGCTTGCAGCATTGCCGCAAAGTCAGAAATGCTTAACTCATTTTTATTGCCAACCTGCTTGCCTGCGCCACGGAATGCGGAACCCCAAATCGGGCCGGATGCGCCGCCGCAATGTTCCATGATTACGATTGAACATGCATCCAAAAAAGATCCTATATCCGGCTGCCCAGTAATATGCCCCCACTCGCGCTTCAGCTGCTTAAAGCCTTTTGCAACGCTCATGCCAAAATCTCCGTCCCCTGCATGAGCGTCAAGCTCGCAAAATGGAATCTCATTTTTAATGATGGATTCGCACATTACATCCACAACATAAATCATGTTGTGTAAAGTCAGGGTTCCTGTAATCTTAGCAAATTCAAGAGGTGTTTCTAACTTGAATGAAATTACGGGGTCTTGGGCATTTGCCTCAAACGGATTGTCGTAAGGGACAGGCGCTGTCGGCCCGCTTACCTTCATTGCCGGCGCTTCACAGGGAGCATTCAATAAATTCTCCAACTCCTCGTCCAGCTTTAGAATGGATATGGAGGCTCCAGCCATATCAATACTGGTCATATAATTGCCCACAAAGGTGCGAACGATTTGCACTCCCCGCCTATGTAACTCACTGGCAACTTCATTGTTGATCAAATACAGCTCCATTAGCGGGGTGGCGCCAAACCCGTTGATCAACACGGCCACACGCTGTTCTTCCCCGGTAGAAAGCTGCATTTCACGGCACAAAGAATCCACCATACGGCCAACAAGCTCCTGTGCGCAAGCAAGCTTCTTCCTTAGGATTCCGGGTTCGCCGTGAATGCCGACACCGTATTCAATCTCATCCTCCTGCAGCGAGAAGGTAGGTGTTCCCTTGGCGGGAACGGTGCAGGAAGTGAGCGCAAAACCAATGCTTCGCACACTCTCAGCAGCTTTTTCCGCGATCGACTTAACCTCACTAAGCGTTTTTCCTTGCTCTGCCGCAGCGCCTGCCATCTTATGAACAAATACCGTTCCGGCCACACCCCTGCGGCCGACAGTATAGAGGCTGTCCTCTACGGCGATGTCGTCATCCACCTTTATGCATTCCACAGAAATGCCGTCCTCCTGTGCCATAATTGCAGCATTTCCAAAATTCATAATATCGCCGCTGTAATTCTTTACAATCAGGAGTGTACCCTTATTGCTTTTGGTGCTCTTAATTGCCTGATATATTTGGATTTGCGAAGGTGAGGCAAACACGTCCCCGCACACAGCAGCATCCAGCATGCCTTTACCAATAAACCCGGCATGTGCAGGTTCATGTCCGCTCCCACCTCCGCTAATTAGGCTTACCTTATTTGAATCTATCGTTTTTTTCTTGATTACCTTGTACTTTGGAATCAATTCAAGCTCAGGGTGTGCGAGTACAATACCATAGCACATTTCCTGTACTAAATGTTCTGGCTTGTTAATTATTTTCTTCATTGCACAACCCTCT
The DNA here is from genome assembly GCA_963662765.2 of Oscillospiraceae bacterium. Taxonomy (GTDB): domain Bacteria; phylum Bacillota; class Clostridia; order Oscillospirales; family Feifaniaceae; genus DATMXT01. The sequence goes on along the minus strand of CAXXUP010000003.1, from coordinate 152,668 downwards.
TACTCTCCCTTATTCTTTGCCAATCAGCCCGACCGTTGTAGTAGAGCGGCACAGATTTTACTGTAATGCGGAAAGATATGAGCCGTTATCGGGATGTTTATTATCGACTGTAATAATTGCAAGTCCAGTTGCAACAAAATATCAGTCTGTATTTTTGGGTAGCAAATACGGCAATTCAAGCACTTTTTTTCATCTGCGAACATAGTAGCTTTATATTAAGTGAGTGTTGCCGCAAAATCCGCTATTTTTCGGCGCTACAGCCGGCTTTTTTGCTTAAAACAGAAATTAAAGAACTTATTCCCACTCGATGGTTGCCGGGGGTTTCGAGGTGACATCGTAGACGACGCGGTTGACATGCTTGACCTCGTTGACAATGCGGTTTGAGACCTTCTCAATGAGCTCATACGGGAGCCTCGCCCAGTCGGCCGACATGAAGTCGGTCGTCGTGACGGCCCGCAAGGCCACCATGTAGTCGTAAGAGCGCTCATCCCCTAGGACGCCGACCGAGCGGATTCCGGTCATGACGACAAAGTACTGCTGAATCTGGCGGTGAAGCCCAAAGTTTGCGACCTCCTCGCGGAAAATGGCGTCGGCCTCGCGAAGAATGTCAAGCTGGCCTTTTTCCACGGCGCCGATAATTCGAATCGCGAGGCCGGGGCCCGGGAAGGGCTGGCGCCACACGAGGTGCTCCGGCATGCCGAGGGTCTCGCCGAGCTTGCGGACTTCGTCTTTAAAGAGCATACGCAGGGGCTCAATGATGCCCTTAAAGTCGATGACTGCCGGAAGCCCCGCGACATTGTGATGGCTTTTGATTTTGTCGGCAATGCCGAGTCCAGACTCGATGACGTCGGGATAGATGGTGCCCTGGACAAGATAGTCGTAGTGGCCGAGCTTTTTACCCTCGTCCTCAAAAACCCGGATGAACTCCTCGCCGATGATTTTGCGCTTTGTTTCGGGGTCCGCTACGCCTTCAAGCCGCGATAAAAACCGGTCGGCCGCGTCCACCCGGATGAAGTTGATGTCGTACTGCTCTCTAAAGGCCTTCTCGACCTCTTCGCCCTCGTTTTTGCGCATGAGGCCGGTGTCGACGAACATGCAGGTGAGCTGTTTGCCGATCGCTTTACTTACGAGCACGGCCGAGACGGCCGAGTCGACGCCGCCAGACAGGGCGCAGAGCACCTTGCTGTCCCCCACCTGCGATTTGATTTTGGCGACATATTCATCGACATAGCTGTCCATCTGCCAGTCGGCGATGCACTTGCAGACATCGAAGACAAAGCCGCGCAGGACGGATGTGCCGTACTGGGTATGGGTCACCTCGGGGTGGAACTGGAGTCCGAAAATTTTCCGATCGGCATTCATAAAAGCCGTGTTCACACAGGTGTTTGTCTGACCGATGTTGACAAAACCCTCCGGAAGCTTGTCCACAAGGTCGGTGTGGCTCATCCACACGACGCTGTTTTTCGGAACGTCCGCGAAGAGCGGGCACTCGGACTTGAGCTCGAGCTCTTTACGGCCGTATTCCCGCACTTTGGGCTTTGCCACGCTGCCGCCGAGCTCTTGACCGATGAGCTGAGCGCCATAGCAAATTCCGAGGATCGGGATGCCCATATCAAAAATGGCCCTGTCGCAGCGAGGCGAGCCCTCGGCCAGTACACTGGCGGGCCCGCCGGTAAAAATGATGCCGGCCGGATCGAGCTCTCGTATCTCTTCCGGTGTAATGGTGCAGGGAAAGACTTCGCTGTAGACACCAAAGTCGCGAACCCGGCGCGCTATCAGCTGATTGTACTGCCCTCCAAAGTCCATTACAAGGATGAGCTGATGCTTCATGTCAAGCCTCCTGTTAATAAAATATATTTGTAGAAATATAGCTCTATTCTTGCATATTTTTTACCAAAAATCAATGCTCTAAAATATACAAAAATGTCATGGGTATACTACGGTTGGCTTATATAGTAAAAAGGAGCGATTGATCTTTATGAAAAGACTCACAGCGCTGCTCGCTGCGGTATTCCTGCTTACAACTGCCGCCGCGGCCGAATATCGGATAACGGCTGACAGATACGTTGTGGACAGCCAGTATGATTTTGTTGTGCAGATCGAGGGAAGCGATTCCAAGCTGGTCCTGAACCGCAAGTTCTTTTCGTCGCTGCTCGGCTCGCTCATCGGGGATCCCGCGTCGGTCACCGTTGTTGAGCTGCCGGACGTCGGGGTCATGACTTACGGCGGGGAGAGCGTCGTCGTGCTCGACACTTTCAAACTGAGCCCCTTCAAACGCCTGTGCATCACGCCGGAGGCCAACAAGACATCGACATTTACTTTCATCGCAACCGACCGCGGCGGCCTTTCCAGCCCGCTGTGCCGCCTGACGGTCACCCCGCCCAAATCGGCGGGCGCTCCAACCGCGTTTGACCTGAATATTGAGACTGCCAAAGGCCTGAAGGTGAGCGGCCACTTTGGCGCCCTTGATCCGGACGGAGACGGTCTCGCGTATGAAGTGCAGTCGGCGCCTTCCAAGGGAGACCTCGTCTGCAGCGGTGCTTCCTTTGTCTACTACCCGCATGAGGGGTCCACGGGGGCCGACAACTTCACCTATGTCGCCCGTGACTCCGAGGGCAACTACTCCGATGTCAGCTCGGTGGAAGTGCGCATTAAGACGACCAAAGGCAACTTCCTGTATGCCGACATGGAGGACAGCGTCAACCACTACGCGGCACTTTGTCTCGCTGATCTAGGTATCATGCGGGGCAGCCAGGTGGCCGGCCGCAGTTTCTTCTCGCCCAATGAGCCGGTCTCTAGGGGCGAATATCTCGCAATGCTGATGCAGGCGGCCGGAATCGACACCGACATCCCGACCATCTCGACCACAGGCCTTGCCGAAGACGAGGAAATTCCGATCTGGATGAAGTCCTATATCTCAACGGCGCTCGCCGCCGGCATTGTCTCGGGCTATGAGGGGGAAAACGGCCCGTCGTTTGACGCTACGACTTCCATCACGAGAGCTGAGGCGGCTGTTATGACGGCGAACGTACTGGGGCTTGAAGCTACCGAGGAGGTCTTCGGCGACGCGCCGACCTGGGCCGCGGGCTCCATGGCTGCCATGGCGGGGGCCGGCCTTATGACCGACGGACTTTCGGGCGTGCCGCTCAGCCGCGACGAGGCTGCCGGCATCCTCTGGGGCGTCGTACAGTCCATGGAATAACCTTTTTGACCAAACAGGGGTGAACCTTAAAAAGGGTTCACCCCTGTTTTGGCGTGACATAGGCCGTCTTTGAAGTGGAGTAAACAACATATCCGGGCTTTGCGCCGGCCGGCTTTTTAACATTGCGCAACTTTGTGTAAGTGACCGCAACGCTCTTCTCGTCCGCCATTTTGCTGTGTAAGGCGGCGAGGACGGCCGCCTCCTCTAAGGTGGTGTCCGGCACTTCGCGCCCCAAGGCCTCCACGACGACATGGGAGCCCGCACCCCCGAGGACGTGGAGCCACCAGTCGTCTTTTTCGTGGGTGGCGATCAGCCGGTCGTTTTGGCGGTTGTTTTTACCGACCAGCATCACAAAGCCGTCCTTTGAGACATAGCGAAGCGGTTCCCCCGCGGGCCTCTTTTGGGGCTTTGCGCCTCCCTTTTGCCGGGGCTTTGCGAGGTACCCCTCCTGAGTCAGCTCTTCCCTGATTTCGGCGATGTCCCGCTCGTTTTGGGCCTCCGTTAGCGCCACCTGCACCGTCGCTAGGTAATCAAGCTCTTTTTCGCCCTTCTCCATCTGCTCTTTGAGGATCTTTTCGCCGTTTTTGGCCTTCTGGTATTTTTTAAAATAGTTTTGGGCGTTGGCGGCCGGGGATTTTTTTACGTCAAGCGGAATTTTTAAGAGGGGGCCGTCCGCCTCGTAATAATTGACAAGCTCCGCATAGGGGGCACCGCGCGGAATTTCGTGGAGAGCGCCCTGCAACAGTTCGCCGTAAATGCGCCACCGCTCTCGGTTTGAAAATTCCTCGAGTTCAAGCTGCTGATGGGAGAGCTTCTTCGAAATACGTTCAATGGAACCTTTTACAAGTTTTGTCAGGACGGCCGTGCGCTGTTTTGCGCGGGCGGCCCTGTCCTTTAAAAGATAGTAATCGTCGAGCAGAGCGGAAAAGCTTTCGAGCCTGCGGACGGTGCAGCGGCCCTCATACTGGACGACTTTCGTAAAAGTGAAGTCGACAGGCTCTCCCATCGCGTCCTCAATCAGATACGGGGCGGCCTCGTCACCTGAAAACATGTCGACCACACAGCGGTAAAGGGTCTTTTTTTGCTCCGGCGTGAGATCCCCCGCCGCAAGTTCCGCCCGACCGGCCGCCAGGCTAACACACTCCCTTGCAATAAGCGGCGAGAGTCCCGTGATGCCGTCGATCAGGTATTTGTCTGTGGGCCGAGTGCCGTCCGCCGCCATGATATAGGCTTCAAGCGACTGGGGCCCATCTTGCGGGGATAACTTATCCTGCTTTTTCGGCAGCTCATACGGGACGCCGACAATGAGCTGCCTACTCTTCTCCTCGGAGATGTCGATGTAGGACATGGCTGCAATGACTCTGTTTTCGCCGTCGAGCAGGATGAGGTTGCTGCTGCGGCCCATCATTTCGAGCACAAGCCGGCGCTCCTCATAATCACCCAGGTCCCCGATCGTCTCAAACGTGAGGGTAGCCACCCGCTCGAAAGGCTCCTGCGTGATGTGAAGCAGGCGGGCGTTGCCGAGGTGTTTTCGCAGCAGCATGCAGAGCATGGGCGGCGCGGTGGGGTTTTCCCTCGCTTCGCCCGTCACATGCAAGCGGGCACCCGAGCCGTTTGCGCTGATGAGAAGCCGGCAGGAGCCCCTGGGGGCTCTCAGCGCCATGACCACTTCATCGCGAGAGGGCATATGAATTTTATCCACCCGCGAGCCTGCCAGCGTGTGGTCGAGCTCACTTACAAGGTGGGACAAAAACAGTGCGTCAAGCGGCATCTCACACCACCCTGACGGAGTCCCGGTCCAGCGTCACAGAGCGCAGGACTTCCAGCTCCTCAAATTTCGAGAGCAGCCGGACAAACCGTTCGGCAATAAACCTCTCGGTGTGATAATGTCCCGCGTCGATGAGGTTGATGCCAAGCTCCATGGCCTCCAAAAACTGATGGTGTTTAACCTCTGCCGTCACATAGGTATCGCAGCCGGCCGCAAGCGCCTCGGGGGCCATGCCGCCGCCAGCACCTCCGATGACTCCGACGACCGAGACTTGCCTGCCGGCGTCCGCCAACTTGACCGCCTCGCACCCGAGCGCATCCCGCACGAAGGCCGCGAATTCAGCAGCCGGCAAGGCACTTCTTGTCTTCCCAATGCGGCCGATGCAGCTCCCGAACTCCTCGTTTGTGACCGAAAAAGCCCCGGCCGGTGTGAGGCCGAGCTTTGCGATCAGCATGTCATTGACACCGCCAACCGCAATGTCCATGTTGGTGTGCAGACAGACGGCGGCGATTTTGTTTTCAATAAGCCGAAAAAGTTTGCCCTCGGGCGTGTGCCCGGGGTTCACCGTCTTGCCGAGCTTAAAAAAGATGGGGTGGTGCGACACGATGAGCCCGCACTGAAGCCGAATCGCCTCGTCGATGACGCTGTCTGTAATGTCAAACGAGACCAGTACGCGCTCCACACTCCGCTCCGGGTCGCCGACAAGGAGCCCCGGATTGTCAAAATCCTCGGCAAGGCGAAGCGGAGCAACTTCCTCAAAAGTCTTCAGAATGTCCTGTATTGTTGTCATTTAAGCCTCCAAGCAGTTCAACTGTTTTTGTTGCGTCCTCGATGGCCGCGATATCTTTACATAAAGCCGACTTCAACCCCTCAAGCTGCTTTGAAGCCGAGATCAGCAGTTTTTTGCGGTATGTCTCCCTCGCGCCCGTCGGCCGGCCGATCCTTGCGTCATACTCGGAGAGCTCATAGGGCGCTCCGGTGTACACAGCCTTCAGCACGTTGTAGACCTTGCGTCCCTCGGCGACAGCGAGCTCTTCGAACTCATAGCCCTTATCTGCCAGATACCGACGAAGTGCGGGCAGATCAGTCTGGGGTTGGAGCACGAGGTATTCGCAGGGTGGGGCAGCTTCCAGTATGGCAATGATGGTCTCCCCGCCCATTCCGGCAAGGACGACATCGTCAACGGCGGATACGTCAATCCCCGAAAGCCCCGGGGCGATGACCACCTGCACCCGGTCCGCCACACCGTACTTTTCAATCGTGGCCGCCGCCCGCCCAGCCGGACCCTCTCTGATGTCGGAGGCGACGGCTGCGGGTGAACGGCCGCTTGTCACCGCCCAGACAGGTAAATAAGCGTGGTCGGTTCCGATGTCGGCGACCACGCTTCCCTGCCTGATAAATGCCGCAACCGCCGAAAGCCGCGGCGATAGCGTCGGACTATGCCTTATTGGCGAGGTAGTCATTGATCTTCGCCTGCATCGCCGCGGCGTCGACGCCGTGGGCACGGCAGGCGTCGGCCAGGGACTCCATGCGTGCCACCGGGCACTGCGTGCAGTGCATACCGTGATCCAGCAGGATTTTCTCAATTCCGCCGTCGAGCTTTAAGAGGTCTCCGATTCTCATATCCATTGTAACCGTCATTTTGATCTGTCCTCCGAAATTGTAATTTCATAGGTCTATCTAAAAAAAATTATACCAGAAGCCGTCCTTCTTGTCCACATTATACCCGCTGCACGGGCTACTTTGAATGTGACGCATTTGTAAATATTTTCGTGAATGGTAGAAATTATGAGTAAATCAGTGTATTTTGAGGATATGGACAAGACATCAAAAAAAAGAAATCATCTGCGCAAAGTGGTTGTGCTCGCCCTTGTCGCAGCAGCAGCGCTATTCGTGCACAGCGGGACGCTCAACCGGCAAGCCTCCCCGCCCGTGGACAATATCCCGCCCGCCATCGTCTATACACTGCCGGAACCGGCCGATACAAATGTACGGGCGGCAACGGACGAGTCCGCCGTCCGCAAAGAGCGCCGAAGTATTTTGCCGCTGAAAATTCTTCGGGCAGCCGTCACGCTGCTCAGCTTTGCGGTGCCCCTCATCCTGCGGGCGCTGACAATGGTCGGTGCGGCGATCCTCACGCCGCTGCTCTCCCCTGCCGCAGCGGCCATTGCCGCCTTGGCAAGCGACAGCATTGCGACATTCCTTCTCATGGTCTCGATGTTTTCGCTGCTCTATAAACTGACTTATCCGGGGAGCAGTCTGCGCGGGTTTTTTACGCTGCGCAACATCCTCATAATGCTTACGGCGTCGGCCGCCGTCACCTTGGTGCTGCGATTTGACCCGCAGCGGCTTTCGAATGAGCTGATAGAGCTTATCCATATCTCGGGTGCCGGGCTGATCACCGTACTGGGCGCGGCAAAAGTGCTTAGCCCGCCGGCCAAAAAAAGCGCTCCGGCTAATAGGAGCCGGAGCGCAAAACAAAGTCAGTCGTAGACCTTCAGTGCATTCTTAAAGTCGGCGATCAAATCCTCCGGCTCTTCAAGGCCTACCGACAGCCGAACGGACCCATAGTAGAGGCCAAGCTTTTCACGCGCCGCTTCGCTCATGCTCTGGTGGGAGGTGTTCGCCGGATGGGCGAGCGTTGTGCGCAGGCCGCCTAAGGTCGGGGCATAGCGGACATGGGTCAGCCGTTCGGTGAAGGCGTTTAGTTTTTCGTGATCGTCTTGCAGCCTGAAGACCAGCATGGGGCCGAGGTTTTCCCCCATCTGCCGCACGGCGAGGTCGTGGTCCGGATGGGACGTAAGGCTCGGATGGCTGACCGACAAGACGCGGGGGTCCTCCTCGAGCGCCTTAGCCAGCGCCGCAGCGTTTTTCATCTGCCTTGGCACCCGAACGCCGATTGTGTAAAGTCCCCGTTGAACGAGCCATGCCGTCATGGGGTCGCAGGGGGCACCCAACATCTCGGCGTCGTTTGCAATGTGCTTCATACGTGCGGCGTCCCGCCCTGTGATAGAGCCTGCAACGGCATCGCTGTGGCCATTCATGAACTTGGTCATGGAGTTGATGACGATGTCGGCCCCAAACGTCAGCGGTTTAATCGCAAGTCCCGTCGTGAAGGTGTTGTCGATGACAAGCAGCGCCCCCGCAGCGTGGGCGATCTCGGCGGCGCCCGCCACATCGAGCACCCTGGTCATCGGGTTGCTTAAGACCTCGGAATAGATCATTTTCGTATTTGGACGAATGACTGCCTTCAGGGCTGCAAGATCGGTCATGTCCACATAGTCGTGGGTGATATGGAATTTTGAGAGCAGCGACTCGAAAAAGTCCATGCTCTCGGCGTAGAGCGAGGCGTTGGAGAGTACATGATCGCCGGGGGCGAGCAGGGACAGGAAAGTGGTCGTGATGGCGCTCATTCCACCCGCGCAGATCACGCTGCCGACGCCGCCCTCCAAGTAGTCGACCATTTCGGCCAGCTGTGCCCGATTGGGATTGTTTGACCTATTGTAAGTATACCCGCCGGCGGCCCGCTTTTCGAGAAATTCATCGAGGCTGTCCATGATAAAGGCGGATGTCGGAAAAATGGCCGGGGCCTCCATTTTCAGGTCAAGTCCATTTGGCTGATCCCCCGTGAAAAGCAGCCCTGTATTAAAGCCGAAATCCATTTACACATGCCTCCTTTGTTATTTTGCCTTGAAAAATTCAACATAATGCAGGCGCCGCGGTTTTTTTACAACCGCGGCGCTTATGTCTCATCGGTTGAGCAAAAAGGTCGCAAAGTTTAAATATGCCGCAAACGTCAACCAAATCAAGTACGGAATTTGCAGAAGCCCCGCCATCTTATCGACCTCGCTAAAGCTGCGGACCATCATAGCCACCAGCACCCACAGGATAAGCAGCCAGATGAGCGCCACAAACCGCCATTCGAGGTTGAAGAAAATGATACTCCACATGAAGTTGAAGAAGAGTTGGAGGACATAAATTCGCAAGGCACCCTTTGAACCGGGAGAATCCGAGAGATAGACCATGGCCGCGCCCACCCCCATCAGGATGTACAGCACGGTCCATACCGCCATGAAGACCCAGCTCGGCGGTGTGAGCGGCGGTTTCACCAGGGCCTCGTAGGCCGCCATGCCACCGCTTGCCAGATATCCGGATACAGCACCTACCAAAAGTGCGGATAGAATAAACGCGGCATAGGTTTGCACCGTTTTACATTTACGCATAGAAGAGCCACCCCCTCGCATAATGGATATGCTGCAGGGTCTATTTTATGCCATATCAAAGCGGAAAACTCCCGGAAACGAATCTTAGAGCGGTCATGCGAAAATTGGGCAAAGCGGGGGGGCGATATCCCCTCTTTTTCATTTTCTTGCTCAGTTTATATGTGCGCCTTCTGTGTATCTCTTTATATTCGATGCGTTGGCATACTTTGCGACTTCTCCGCCCGAAACGACAACCAGAGTCGGCGCCTGCATGACGCGGAACTCCCCGACAAGCTCGGGGCACTCCTCGGCGTCGATGAGGCGGTACGACAGGCCCGCGTCCTGCAAAATCGCTTTTGCCGTCTGACAGTTGGGGCAGGACTTGGTCACAAACAAATAGGCTGTGTCGCGATCCGCTGCCTGCGCTGCAGCGTCCGTATGCTTCTCGCTTTTTAATACGGAGTTTTGCGGGTCGTACAGCTTGCGCTCGCGGTACTCCTCGGCCTTCCCTTCGTTCCAGTTTTGCACCGGCCGGTAGTAGCCCGTGATGCGGCTGTAGACCTCGGCCGGGTGTCCGCAGATGGGGCAGGTGAACTGCTCGCCGGCGAGATACCCGTGATCTTTGCAGATTGAATACGTCGGGGAGATCGTATAGTACGGGAGCTTGTAGTTTTCGGCGATTTTGTGCACCAAGTTCGAGGCGGCCTTCCAGTCTGGCAGCTTCTCGCCTAAAAAGGCGTGGAAAACCGTGCCGGAGGTGTAGAGCGTATGCAGCTCGTCTTGAATGTCCAAAGCGTCGAAAATGTCCGACGTGTACCCGACCGGCAGGTGGGACGAGTTGGTGTAGTAAGGGGCTTTGCCGTTCTCGGACGCCGTGATGATGTCCGGGTACCGCTCCTTATCGTGCTTTGCGAGCCGGTAGGCCGTCGACTCGGCCGGCGTCGCCTCGAGGTTGTACAAATCTCCGTACTTCTCCTGATAATCCGACAGCCTGTCGCGCATGTGGTTTAAGACTTCTTTCGTGAAAGCCTGCGCCCTCGCCTGCGTGAGGTCTTCCCCGATCCACTTCGCATTGAGGCAGGCCTCGTTCATGCCGATGAGCCCGATCGTGGAAAAGTGATTTTCAAAGGAACCCAGATACCGCTTGGTGTAGGGATAGAGGCCCTCGCTTAAGAGTCTTGTGATGATGTCGCGCTTAATTTTCAGTGAGCGCGCCGAGAGATCCATCATCTTGTCGAGGCGGGTGTAAAACTCGGCTTTATTTGAAGAAAGGTATGCGATCCGCGGCATGTTGATGGTCACGACGCCGACCGAACCTGTGCTCTCGCCGCTACCGAAGAAGCCGCCGGACTTTTTGCGCAGTTCTCTAAGGTCAAGCCGCAGACGGCAGCACATGCTCCGAACGTCGCTCGGCTCCATGTCGCTGTTGATATAGTTGGAGAAATAGGGCGTACCGTACTTCGCCGTCATCTCAAACAGAAGGCGGTTGTTTTCGGTTTCGGACCAGTCGAAGTCCTTTGTGATGGAATAGGTCGGAATGGGATACTGAAATCCGCGGCCCTCGGCGTCCCCTTCAATCATGGTCTCAATGAAGGCGCGGTTGACCATATCCATCTCTTTTTTACAGTCCTTATATTTGAATGGCATCTCTTTGCCACCCACAATGGCCGCAAGCTCCGCAAGGTCGTCCGGCACCGTCCAGTCGAGCGTGATGTTGGAAAACGGGGCCTGGGTTCCCCAGCGGCTGGGCGTGTTGACACCGTAAATAAAAGACTGAATGCAGTTCTTGGTGTCGTAATAGGAGAGATTGTCGGCCTTCACGAAGGGGGCGAGGTAGGTGTCAAAGGAGGAAAAGGCCTGTGCGCCGGCCCACTCATTTTGCATGATGCCGAGAAAGTTCACCATCTGGTTGCACAGCGAGGCAAGGTGCTTTGCAGGCGCCGAGGTGATCTTCCCCGGCACGCCGCCAAGTCCCTCATCGATCAGCTGCTTTAAGCTCCAACCGGCGCAGTAGCCGGTCAGCATCGAAAGGTCATGCAGGTGGATGTCGGCGCCGCGGTGGGCGTTTGCAATCTCCTCGTCGTAGATCTCGGAGAGCCAGTAGTTTGCGGTGATGGCGCCCGAGTTGCTTAAAATCAGCCCGCCCACTGAGTAAGTCACCGTGGAGTTCTCTTTGACCCGCCAGTCCGCAAGCTTCACATAACTGTCCACAACATTCTTATAGTCCAGAATGGTCGACTTCATATTGCGAATCTTTTCGCGTTGTTTGCGGTAAAGAATGTAGCACTTGGCGACGTCTGCGTATCCGGCTTGAACCAGCACCGACTCCACGCTGTCCTGAATTGCCTCCACGTCGATTTTTCCGTTTTCGATCTTTGGCGTGTAGTCCGACGTCACCTTAAGGGCGAGAAGGTCGATGATGTCGGCGTTATAGGGCTTGTTCAAGGCATCGAAGGCCTTTCCGATGGCCGCTGTTATTTTGGAAATATTGAAGGGGACGACCGTCCCGTCCCGCTTAACTACCTGATACATTCTCCCGCTTCCTCGTTTTTCATATTTCTCGACATATTGTTGTTTTTAACCCGCATGTGCGCACGCTCACAGGCCGCGCAGCGCGGCATCCCTCACAAAGGGCGATACGACGGCCAGGAATTCTTTCATTTCGCTGTCCGAAAATGCGGACATCCCGCTGCCGATCAGATCTCCCGAATCCACATATTTCTGCAAATAATACCGTTTTGCCCCGCCGATGGACGCCGCGGCCGCTCGAAGAATGTCGGCGTCGTGCAGACCCTTGACCACCGTGGTGCGAAATTCGTAATCCACGGCGTCCCCCAAAAGAAAGCGGATACTCTGCGAAATCTTGTCATAGTCGATCGACGCAAGCCCAGAAGCCCCGGCATAGTGCTGCGCATCGCTCTTGATGTCCATCGCCACATAGTCGACAAGTCCGCGTGCCACGATATTTTTCAACTGCTCCGGAAAGCAGCCGTTGGTATCCAACTTGACAGCATAGCCGAGTTCCTTGATCTGCCCCAGGAAAATCGCAAGGTCCGGCTGGATGAATGGCTCCCCACCCGTCACACAGACGCCGTCCAGAAGACCGCTGCGCTTTTTCAAAAATAAAAAAAGCTCATCCTCCGAGATGACTTCCTCGTCCGGGAGGGCTGTGACCAGTGAGGCGTTGTGACAGAAGGGACAGCGGAAGTTACATCCGCCCGTAAAAACGGTGCAGGCAAGTTTTTCCGGATAGTCCAGCAGTGTGAGCTTTTGAAGCCCAAAAATTTTCATATTCACATCCCCCCCCTTTTGGCCGCCAGAAACGACGAATATGCCCGGCAGCAGGATCGTGTGAGAATCTGCCGCCCGGACTGTGCTCGAACATAATGGGGCAATATACTACATATTGTTTTAATTATAGCGGCATCATACAACATATTCAACTCTAAGTTGCAAAATGCGTTGTAGAATTCAACCAATCTTTTTCGTCACAATTGCTGTCAATTATTGAATTCTTATCTTCACAGCAACATTGCCGCATCCAAACTTGTTTATAAGAATTGTCAGTTCAGCTCGTACAAGGGGGATGGCAATTGTTTTTCAGACAAAGCCTCGGAATATTTTGTGGACCTATTGACAAATGGTAACATGTTGCTTATTATATGGGTAACATGTTTCTTTTTGAAGGGATGGCAGATTTCATGAGTGAGTTAGAACAGCAGGCCTATATCTTTGGGACCCTATTCACTTTGGCCAACAAGCTGCAGGTGCTGGGCGATCAATTCGACCCCGGCATCACGATCAAACAATGGCTTTTTCTCGTCTGTGTTTCGAAGTTCGACAGCCCCCCGACCGTCAGCGAAGTGGCAAGTACGATTGGGTATTCCCGCCAAAACGCAAAGCGCATCGCTTCAACGCTCCAAAGCAGCGGCTATGTCGTTATTCGGCGGGACGAGTCCGACGCGCGCGCTTTGCGTATAGAATTGACCGGAAAATGCACGGCGTATTTTCATCAGCGGTATGAAAGGGAAATCGAGTTTTTGACTCGGGTTTTTGCCGGGTTTGACGTGGAGCTCACGCTGGGTCTTTTTGAAGGCGTGTCAAAGCTCGAGCAAAATATCGTATCCATGACGGCACAAGACGGAAATCAAGCGCTGGAATAGCGGTGAAAGCAATTTGTGTCAAATGCTGAAAGCGGATTGTGTCAAGTGCTGAAAGTGATGGGGAAATACTTGCGGGTGTGCGGAACGGCTGCCGGGGTTACGGCTAGATATTCCGGGTATTTCCGATTGGGACACTCCCCCGCCCCGGTTTATCGATTCAACCAGAAAGGTTTTTTATGAAGAGGAAGCGTGTACGAAAAAGTATGATGATTACAATTGGGATCCTGCTTTGCGCAGTTGGAACTTTGCTCATTTTTTTCAATATCCCCTATTCAAAGGTTAAAACGGAATTCAATGAAATGGCAGCACATCTGATTGCGCAAGCGGACCGCCAAGATGCTGTCTTCCGGGAAGAAGATATTGCCGGATTGCCGGATCCCGTCAAGCGGTATTTCAGGTATTGCGGGTATATCGGCAAGCCCAAAACGGCCTACATGAAAATCACCTATCCTGATGTTTCCTTTTCCTTTGGCAAAGACAAAGCCCCCCTCAAAATCGACTATACGCAGTATAACGATGTGGGCACACCGGACAGGATTGCCTATATCGACAGCTCAATGTACGGGATTCCGTTTGAAGGGCTGGACGCTCTGATCGGCGGAGCAGGCTCCATGAAAGGGGTGCTGGCGAAGGGTTTCATCCTCTTCAACTACACCGGACGGGAGATGGACCAGTCCAGCCTGGTCACCTTCTTGTCGGAGTGTCTTTTTACCCCCACCGCGGCCCTGCAGAGCTATATTCAGTGGGATCCGATCGACGACAGCCACGCGAAAGCGACCATCTCTTACCGCGATATCCATGCCTGCGGCATCTTTACGTTCAACGAGTCGGGCGAGATGCTGTCGTTTTGGACCGACGATCGAGCAGTTGCACTGGACGACGGCACAAATAAACAGGTGAAATGGTCCGTCCAATGCGGCGAGTATATCGAAGTGGACGGCGTCGCAAGGCCGACCGCTTTTCAGGCGATTTGGCATTATGACGACGGAGACCTCACTTATTTTAACGGCAAGGGCACGATCACCACATACAACTGATTTTAAGCAAAGCTTAATTTCTTGGAGGAACGTCATGTACAACACGGTGCCTGCATTATCCATCGTCTTCATGGGGGTATCTGCCCTGACGGGCTTTGCCATCCCCGCCGCACTATTTTATGTATTCAGGAAAAAGTACCATGCCGACATCTTATCATTCTTTGTCGGCTGCGCGGTGTTTTTTGTTTTTGCAATGGTCATCGAGAGCTTTGCCCACAGGCTTATTCTTGCGTCGAATGCCGGTAAGGTGATCCTGAGCAACACCTGGCTGTACGCCGTATACGGCGGTGTGATGGCAGGCCTCTTTGAGGAGACCGGCCGCTACGCCGCGTTCAAGACGGTGCTGAAAAAGAAATATGGCAATAACGGCAACGCTCTCATGTACGGCGCTGGGCACGGAGGATTTGAAGCGGCATATATTTTAGGGACAAGCATGATCTCCAACATCCTCATGTCCGTTACCATCAATTCAGGCGCCGCCGATAAGCTGACTGCCGGAGTCACAGACCCTGCTGCACTGCAGAGAATCACCGCAACAATTGCGGCGCTCATACAGACCCCGCCCTCGACCTTTTTGTTTGGTGCCGCGGAACGCTTTCTCGCCGTGGCCCTTCACCTCTCGTGCTCTGTTTTCGTATGGTTTGCGGCAAAATACGCGGGGAAGCGCTTTTGGCTCTATCCCGCGGCAATCGGAATGCACGCATTTATGAATACGGCCGCGGTCGTTCTGTCGCGTTATACTTCAAACCTCTGGCTGCTCGAAGGCGTGGTTTGCCTCATTTCGGCAGGCTATGTTGTCCTTGCGATAACAGCGTGGAAGAAATACGCAAAAGAGGACGCCGCTGTCAGCGCCGTCAAACCGGTTGAAGCGCAAGTTCAGCTGCCGTAATTCGTTTCAAAAGACACATCCATCCTGTATAAGACAGCGGACCGGGTTTACGCCGGTCCGCTGTTTTTTCCGTTTGGAGTAGGCGCTCGCAAACAGGTGATTACGCGTTCCCCCGTAAACCCGCTTTGTCCGCCGCGACTGAGAAAGCAGCGGCACGGACATACTCGAACTGTGAAATATGCCGCAAGTTGCGCTTAAGCGAATGAATTGACAAATTTGGTATATGAGGATATACTGTGAGTTGCAAATACAAATCATTTGCAACTTGCGAAATTGAGGTGGAACATCATGAAACAACTTATTCGGACGGCATTGGCAATCCTGCTTGGATGTGGCCTGATCAGCTTGATTGGATGCAGTTCAGGCAAGGCCGAAAATCCGGCTGTAACGCCGGATGAAACGGCCGGAAAGCCGATTGTCGCTGTGACCATCGTGCCCGAGCAGACTTTTGTAGAAGCGGTTTGCGGCGATCTGGCTGAGGTCATAACGCTCGTCCCGCCGGGAAGCAGCCCAGAGAATTACGGACCTACACCGATGGAAATGGAAAAATTCAACTCGGCAGCAGTCTATTTTACCATCGGCGTTCCGACCGAGGAGGCCAATATTCTGCCAAACGTCGGAGATATCAAAGTCGTATCGCTTGCCGATGAAGTTGCCGCCGTCTACCCCGACCGGACTTTTGAAGCCGGCGAGCGGGACCCGCATATCTGGCTTTCGCCCAAGCGGGCAAAAGTCATGGTGGAGGCAATCGCCCGGGAGATGTGCGCGCTTGACGCGGCCAACGCCGACACCTATAACAAAAACGCACAGGCCTATCTCGAAGAGCTTGACGAGCTTGATCAAACCATCAAGGATGCCTTAGCCGATATTTCGAACAGGAAGTTCATCGTCTATCACCCGGCGTTCGGCTATTTTGCCGACGACTACGGTCTGACGATGGTTGCGCTGGAGGAAGAGGGAAAAGAAGCGACCCCTCAGCATCTGCAGGACGTGATTGACCTTGCCAAGAGCGACAACATCAAGGTGATTTTCTATCAGGCGGAGATCGACAGCAGCCAGTCGGCCGCTTTCGCGGAGGAGCTCGGCGGCAAGACCATGCAGCTGGCTCCCCTTTCCGCGGACTATACTCAGAACCTGAAATCTATGGCAGCTCTGATGGCGGAGGTTATGCAGTGACAAAGCCCGCAATTCACATCGAAAATCTAACCGTAAACTATGGACAGACGCCTGCGATTGCAGACGTCTGTCTCGACGTTGCCGAGGGGGAATATCTCGGCATCATCGGGCCCAACGGAGGCGGTAAATCCACGCTGCTCAAAGCGATCCTGGGTCTTGTGCCGGTGGCTTCGGGCGCGGTAAGCGTTTTTGGCCGGCATCCAGGTGACACCCGCGGTGCCGTCGGATACGTGCCGCAATTCGCCGACCTAGACAAGCATTTCCCGATCACGGTGGAGGAGGTCGCCCTGACGGGACGGCTGCCGAGGGGCCTCTCTCCTTTTTTTAGCTACTCGAAGCAGGACAAGGATATCGTCCGTAGACTACTCCAAAAAGTCGGCATCGAGACACTTGCCCCCCGGCGCATCTGTGATCTTTCGGGCGGTGAATTTCAAAAGATGCTCATTGCTCGGGCTTTAGCCGTGGAGCCAAAGCTCCTGCTTCTGGACGAGCCGACCGCCAGCGTGGACGCCGTCTCCCGCGAACACATTTTTTCGCTGCTCGCGGATTTAAACAAGGATATGACCATCGTTTTAGTCACCCACGACCTGCTGGCCATCTCCTCACAGGTCCGGAAGCTTGCCTGCCTGAATGGGCAGCTCGTCTACCACGGCGAGCCGGAGCTAAGTGAGAATGTTGTGAACGGCCTGTACGGCTGCCCGGTCGATTTGATTGCGCACGGCGTGCCGCATCGGGTGCTCAAGACACATGAGGGGGGGCTCAAACCATGATTGAGGCGCTTTTTAATTATCAGTTTTTGCGCAACGCCCTGATCTCGGGGCTCCTCGCAAGTGTCGTCTGCGGTGTGATCGGCGTCATCGTCATTGAGAAAAAGCTCGTCATGATGAGCGGTGGAATCGCCCACACGGCGTACGGCGGTGTGGGGCTCGGCTATCTGCTGGGCTTTGAGCCCATCATCGGGGCCTTTATTTTCGCTGTGCTTGCCGCCATCGGAATCGGCGTCATCAAGCGCAAAGGCAGCGGCGGCACCGATGTTGTCATCGGACTGTTCTGGTCCTTAGGCATGGCGCTCGGTATTTTTTTCATCGCCCTGATGCCGGGCTACCCGCCTGATTTGAGCTCCTATCTGTTCGGCAGCATCCTGTCGGTGACAAAGGCCAACCTGCGGTTGATCGCCGCCCTGACCCTACTGGTGACCCTTATCGTCCTAAGCCTCTATCATGACTGGAAAGCCTATCTTTTCGACGAAGAGTTTGCCGCCATCATCGGGGTCAAAACCACGTTTCTAGAATATTTGCTGCTGATTCTCGTCGCGATGACCGTCGTTGTCCTTATCCGTGTTGTCGGCATCATCCTCGTTTTGGCACTGCTAACAGCGCCTGCGGCGACAGCGGGGCTTTTGACTGCCAGCCTGAAGCGGCGCATGGCCTACGCAATTCTCTTTGGAGCCATTTACTGCTGCCTGGGGCTGTGGATCTCCTATACGCTCAACATTGCCTCGGGCGCAGCCATCGTCATCATTTCTGTGGCAGGCTACTTTTTCGCCTATGCGGTCCATGCCCTTGCTACGCGGCGTGTAATCGGGACGGCCGGCAGTCAGACACAGATAAAATAGTATCGGACACACAAAAACTCAAAGGGGTGTTTATCACGGAAGAGACCAATTGTTGCGAACGGCTTGCCGGAAGCGGACTGAAAGTTACAAAGCAGCGCGCGGCGATCCTGGAAATTCTAGCGAAGAGTGATGCACCGCTTACGGCGGAGCAGGTTTTTCTTGCCTTGAAGAATGCGAGTGTCCCGGCCAACCTCTCGACGGTATACCGGGTTCTTGAAGTGCTGTCCGATAAGAAACTGGTCGAAAAGCTCAGAATTTCGGAAGACACCAAAACCCTGTTTGAGTATAACCGCATGATCCACAAGCACAATCTGATTTGTCTTGGCTGCAACCGCGTCGTCGCCATTCGGCACTGTCCGCTTGGGGACTATGAGGAGAAGCTCGCCAAGGAAACAGATTTCTACATCTCCGGACACAAGCTCGACATCTACGGTTACTGCCCCGAGTGCCGGAAAAAGTATATCAAAGAGGACGGACACATGTAATTATGCGGCAGTTGAAGCTTGCCCGGCCGACGCAAATGAGCGTTGGTACCGGGGCAGCATGGTTTAGCTTGGCGGAAAGCTGAACTCCCGATATTGACCGAAGCAAAATAAGGCGCCATGCAGGAACCTGAGTTTCCGCATGGCCGCTTTTCGCGTTGGCTGTATTGTCTATTTGCCGGCTGCCGCGCTCTCGCCGGTTTGCGTGAACATTTCTGCCGACACATTGATCTTCGCTGCCAACTCTTCAAGCGTCGGGGCGGAGACATAGCCCGAAACGTTGTTGTCGAGCATGTACTGCAGTGGTCATGCCGCCAAGCGCCTTGGTCGTGGCGGGATCGGGAGCTATTTCGCAAAAAACAATATTAAATGATTTCCGCATGATAATATGATAAGTGAAGCAAATAATTTACTTTACACAATAAGTATAGTATAATATTATAAAATAGGACGGGTTCCTAATAAAAAGGGAGCATTGATATGCGTTCGAAATCAGGATACATCGCGGCAACCGTAATCTGCTTAAGCTTATTTGTTTCCGCCTGTTCTAGCGGGGTGGATACTAATCATGAAACCCTTACATTTCAAGGTATTTTGCTGCATGAAAACAGTGTTCTGACAACAGAGTCTACAGAGCAGCAGATTCCCGAAGGGCAGCTGATCTCACTTGGTTTTCCGGAAGGGATGGAAACGCCCCCTGTTGGCAGTCTCTATACGTATGAAATTAGTTCAGCGATACGCGAGTCATGGCCTCCGCAGGGCAGCGCCATCAAGGCGGAAGAAGTTCGTGCACTTGCCGGTCATACCGTGATTTCATTTGACACAGCTGACGCTATTTTGCAGCACTTGCCGCAAAACGCATATTTTTTTGACGTTCGAACGGCGCAGGAATACGAAAGCGGGCATGTAAGCGGGGCGCAAAACATTCCCGTTGATCAGGTTGAAACGGATATTCCGCATCTTGTACCGGAAAAGACCGATGTCATCATTTTATACTGCCGCAGCGGGAACCGGTCGGCTCAGGCGAGTGAAAAATTGGAAGACCTAGGCTATATGGTCATTCTGGATGCCGGCGGCATCATCGATTACGAGGGTGAGCAGGTCAGCGGGAGCGATTCGGGTCCCCTGCCCGGACAGTCGTAAATGTAACGGAACGCACAAATAATTTGTTCCTCACAGATGTGCTGATGGACAAGATAATTTGCATGTCTTAAATTTCATCCACAGTCAGGCCGACAAAAAAGTCGGTGCGCTTTTTCAGTCCCCTTTTGAAATAATCCGTTAACCTCTTTCATATCATCGAAACAAAACAGCCGCCTCATACAGAGGCGGCTGTTTTTTATAAAAATAATAGCGTTTTGCAGTCACATTGTGTGGGCAGATAAAAGACCCTCAAATAAAAATTTCTGTTTATCGGTGAATTGTGCCGCAGTCTGTTATTGGATCGATCGCCGATTGAAGTGATGTAAAAGGAATATCCCATCATCGAACGGCTATTGAACTAATTTCATTTGTGTTCCTTACATGACAATTCGGTTACTTCCATTTTGATTACAGCAATAAGATTGGCTTCAACGTCTGTGAACGCCCATTCTTCCCGGTCACTGTAATGCCGCATAATATGTTCGAGCGCTTTTTTCCTTTCGCAAACATCATCAACGAGCATGGCAGTACCCTTCCCGATAATGCTTTGAAATCTAAACGAATAATTGCACGCTTTTTCACCTTGATTAACCGCGTGATTTGTATCAAGTTCAAATCCGACGCTGGAATTTGTCCCAATCAAATCAATTTTCTTTCCAACTTTAGCGCCATGAAAATAGAAGATCCTTTTTCCATCCACCTCAGTAAAGCCAAAGTTAAGTGGGACAATGTATGCACAGTTACCATCAACAAACCCAAGCCGGCAGCAGTCACATGACCGTATAATTTCATTGATTCGCGCTGGATCCGTGACTTCCCGATCACTTCGTCTCATAATATCACCTCAGTCAAATAATTTTTTTTGATGTGCTTGTAACAAAAAAGGGCTAGTCGCAGTAGCTCTTGTACCGAATTTGTTGCTTGCATGACGGCTCTGACAATTTGTTTCAGCCATTATATTCATATTATATAAGACGCTGTCGAATTTACAAGCGTTTTCTCCTGCCAGTAAGGATATAAAATAATTACAGAGCGCAAAAAAAAAAGAGAGCCGTCAATTTTGACGGTTCTGACTTCTTTTGGACCCAGTGTGAGGACTGCACGGCTTCGCTGTTTGCGTTTCCTCGCCACCCAAACGCTTCGCGTTTTTTGTATCGGCCCCTGGCCTTTTCGCTAAAAATCTGCCACCGGCAGATTTTCTTTACGCAAAAAAACCTCCGGTTCAAGTCCTTTATTATATGTAATATAAGTGAGAGGACTTGATTTCGGTCATCGGCATCGCCTTACTTGTCCTCCGGACTACAGAGCGGCTGCCTGACACGAAATCCCGGGGCGGGGAAAATAGTCCTCCGGACTGTTTTCCTTTCGCCCTTCAAGTCCTGCCGAGTATAATAAATAAAGGACATCCTTTCGGGATGTCCTTTATTTATGGTCTGGGTGAGAGGACTTGAACCTCCGGCCTCTTGAACCCCATTCAAGCACGCTACCAAACTGCGCCACACCCAGAAATATATCAATTGGCGACGCTGATAATAATAGCATAAAGCCGGCCGTCATGCAAGTGCTTTTTCGAATTTCAAGAAAAAACTACGCCGCCCGGCAGCAAGAAGCGCTTTCTGGTGATGCTGATCCAATCGATGGCGGCAGAGGGATAGGCGTCGTTTAGCACTTTGATCAGATAGGACGGGTTGAGCGACTGCTCAGATGAGCAGGCAAGGCGGCAGCGGACCGTCATATCCTCCGCCACATCCAAGTCAAAAATGAGGGGGGCGATGTCGGTCATGGACTCTCCCCGCTTTGTTTTTTTCAAGATGACAAGCTCGGGCTTTGTCAGGGCTTCCCTGATCTGCTCCGCAGCGACAGGCTCCACACTTTTGAGGCACAGGGTGTAGTCCGCCATGGCAATAGCACCGATCTTGTTTACAGGTGCGGCCGACAGGGTCGGAAAGATGACCTCCGGCATGACGGCGGCAAGGGCAGGCGCCACCGCCTCGACCGGCATGTCGTCTGCGAGAATCGAGAAGTCGCAGACTTCGCGCATCCCCGCGTAGCCGAGCGACAGCGGCTGGCCGAAGACGAGGTACGGGATGGGGTTGAAGCCTTCGGTATATTTGATTTTAATTTGCGCCCTCGATAACCCGCGGGCAATGGCGCGCACCAAGTCGAGGTGGGAGATATAGACTCCCCTACCCCGTTTTGCGAAATACAGCCTAACCCCTTGCATGGCAATACCCTCCCGTCAGCCGGTCGGCCCCGCAGCCGGTGCACTGCTCGCGGCAATTTGGGGTCCTTGCCGCTTCTTTCGCTTTTTCGGACTCTTTGATCAAATACTCCTTTGAAACGCCGCAGTCAATGAAGTCCCACGGCAGTATCTCGTCGTAGGAGCGCGGGCGCAGCGCATACCAATCGGGGTCGATGCCGCATTTTTTGAAGGCCGTAATCCACAGGTCGTATTTGAAGTGCTGATCCCACCCGTCGAACTTGGCACCCATGCGCCAAGCTTCTAAAATCGCGGGGCAAAGTCTCCGGTCTCCGCGGGCCAGCACCGCCTCGAAGTGGCTTGTTTTGGGGTCGTGATAATGAAAAACGATTTTGCCGGTGCGGATATTCTTTTTGATGAGGGCAACTTTTTCATTGACACGCACGCCATCGTCCTGTGCCGCCCACTGAAAGGGGGTGAATGGCTTCGGGATGAAAGTGGCCACGCTGATCGTGACCCGCACCGACTTGCCCTTGGGGTGCCCTGGGCAGGCGTAATACGTGTCGACGACCATCTGGGCGAGGTCGGCGATACCGGCGACGTCCACATCCTCCTCATAAGGCAGGCCGATCATAAAGTAGAGCTTGATGCCGGTCCATCCACCGGCGAAGGCGATGGAACAGGTCCTGTGCAGCTCTTCTTCAGTCACCTGCTTATTGATGACGTCCCGCATGCGCTGAGTGCCGGCCTCGGCCGCAAAAGTCAGCCCGCCCTTGCGGACCCGCTGCACCTTCTCCATGAGTTCCATCGAAAAGTTGTCGACCCGCAGAGACGGCAGCGAGAGGCTTACCATAGCGGGGTCGCACCAGGCCAGCATCCGGTCGGTCAGGGGCATGAGCTTGGTGTAGTCGCTGGTCGAGAGCGATGTGAGCGAGATCTCGTCGTAGCCTGTGGCCGCAATCTGAGTTGCGGCGCACCGGTCGAGCACCGCAGGGCTCTTCTCCCGCACCGGGCGGTAAATCGTGCCTGCTTGACAAAACCGGCAGCCGCGGATACAGCCGCGAAAGACCTCGAGCATGACGCGGTCGTGCACAACTTCGGCAAAGGGGATGACGACCGACTCGGGGTAATAGACGCTGTCGAGGTCATTGATGAGCCGCTTTGTCACCTTTTTTGGCGCAGCGTCGTCCGTCGGCACAAAGGAGGCGATGGTGCCGTCGTCGTGATACGTCACTTCATAAAACGACGGGACGTAAATCCCTTCGACCTTCGCAAGGCGGCGCAGTAGCTCCCGCTTATCGGTGCCGCCCTCCGCTTTGAACCGGCGAACGACCTCAACAATCTCAAGTCCCACTTCCTCCCCTTCACCGATGATAAAGAAGTCCATGAAGTCCGCCATGGGCTCGGGGTTGTAAGCGCAGGGGCCGCCGGCATGCACAAGGGGAAACGGGCTTGTCCGATCCCTTGCCAAAAGAGGAATGCCCGCAAGGTCGAGCATGTTTAAAATATTTGAAAAATTGAGCTCGGTCTGCAGCGTGAAGCCGACAAGGTCGAACTTTGCAACCTCGTCCTGACTTTCAAGGGCGAAAAGCGGCAAGTTTGCCGCCCGCATCTCGGCCTCCATGTCATCTGCCGGCGCAAAGACCCGTTCGCACCAGACGTCAGGGATGCTGTTGTAGAGTCCGTAGAGTATTTTCCCGCCGAGATACGACATGCCGATGTCGTAGGTATCGGGAAAGCAGAAAGCGTAGCGAAGGAGTCCGGGGCGCAGTTCTTTTGTCACGCTCCCGTACTCCCCGCCCGTGTAGTATGACGGCTTTTGCACCCGCCGTAAGATCTCGTCGTGCATGTCTGCCTCCGTGTTTCTTATGACTTTATCGCTATTTTATATCATAAGGAGCACTTTTGCAAGAGCGGTGCCGGGCCGAAGGCCCGCCTCGCAATCAGATAGACGCCGATCATGGCGAGTGAGAAATTGTACTTTGTCACCCATAAGAGCCACAGCCCCGCCCCCGCCACGACACCGGAAAAGGCAGCGCTGATGATAGAGAGAATCCGCTCAGCTCGCGGGGGGCCGAGTTTTGGCAGCAAAATGGCTGCCAACATGCGCCCGCCGTCAAGTCCCGACACCGGCATAAGGTTGACGGCGGCCAGTGCCGCATTGCAGGCAACAAAAAACAAGGCACCCCAAAAAGGGCCTATGGCGGCAACCGCACCGAGGGTTACGAGCATGGCAAACAGGTTTGAGACAGGGCCCGCCGCCGCAATCATCAGCTCGCTGCGGTAGGGTAAGTACCGCGTGTCCCCGGTAACCATCTCAATTCCGAAGGTTCGCAGGCCCACTTCCTCAATGGATACACCGCAGCCCCGTAAGGCAATGAGATGCCCGGCCTCGTGCAGCGCCGCTGCGGCAAGGAGCAGCAGCGCAAACCCGGTACCGTCAATGTATATAAACGCCGCAAGCAGCAGCACGAAAAAGGGGCTAACCCTGATTTTCATTTACGGCTCCACCGTGAAGTAAAGGGCGGGATTGATAAAAATGCCGTCCTGCCGCAGCTCCAGATGCAGGTGGTTGCCGGTTGAAAGACCGGTGGATCCGACCGACGCCACCTTTTGCCCGGCTTTCACCCGGTCGTCTACATCGACTGACACCTTGGCGCAGTGGGCGTATTTGGAGGTCAAGCCGCCCTCGTGTTCAATGACCAAAAAGTTTCCGTAGACATCGTTTGCGTCCACTTCGATCACTTTGCCGGCGGCGACCGCTTTAATTGCAGTCCCCCTCGCCGCCGCAATGTCGATCCCGTGGTGGAACTCGGACTCAACGTCGTCACCGCGGGAGCCGAACCCCGAAGTGACTTCGCCGTTAAGCGGCGAGATTAGGCTGACAGCAATCGGCAGCTTTTTTAAAGTGCTATTCTCCGGCACCTCCCTGCCGTCCTCGGTTTCCTCCGGCATCGGGTCCTCGCTGACAAGCGTCATGAAAGCTGCGGACAGCGCATCTCCATGCGCTGAGGTAGAGGCGGCGGACGTCATGAGCCCGCCGCCTTCACCCTCCGTCACATCGGGCAGGGAGTCGAAGACTTCCTCGTCAAACCCCGAGACAAACTCCTCTTCGGGCGCTGCGGAAGCGGGGTAATCCTGCTCCGGCGCGATGACATACGTGTTGTAGCCATCGCCTCCCGTGCTCGCCGTCTCCCCCTCGTCCTCCGGTTCCTCGGACCCCCCTAAAAGCCCCTTGAAGACCGGCGTGATGCCCTCGTCGAAGAGTGCGGAGAGAACCGGCACCTTTACGGAAAAATCACCGAGCGCCTCATTGACTTGGGAGAGATCGGCCGACCGCTCTATCATCGTGACAAAGCCGTCCCGGATTCCGCCGCCCGTCACACCGATGATGACAGCCACTGCGACAAGCACCGCCGACACGCAGAGCTGCGTGAAAAGTCGTCTGTCGGAATCCGGCATGTTTTTGTCGGGCATCCGGCGGGGTTTGCGCCTTTTCGCACCGCCGGTCACTGAGGCTATGCGGCGCCCTTTCCTGCTTGCTACGCGCACACCATCACCACCCTTTTACAAAATGATGCAGATCAACCCGCCTCCGCCGTCGTTAACGATACGCTCAAGCGTCTGCTGCAGCTTGCTGCGCGCCTCGCCGGGCGTGTGGTTGAGCTTGCTGATCAGCCCCTCGTTGACTAGCTCGTGGAGTGACTTTCCGAAAATGTTGGATTCCCAGATTTTCTCCGGAGTCTCTTCAAACTCTTTCATGAGATACATGAGCAATTCTTCGGACTGCTTCTCGCTGCCGACCACCGGGTTGACCTCGGTCTCGATGTTCGTGCGGATGAGGTGGATGGCCGGCGCGCTGGCCCGCAGCCGTACACCAAACCGGCCGCCCTGCTTGACAATCTCGGGCGCCTCAAGGCGCAGTTCGTCGATGGTCGGGGTCACAATGCCATAACCGGTGTTGCGCACCTCGGTTAAGGCGCTGGATACCTTGTCGTACTCCCGCTTCATGACGGCAAGTTCCATCATGAGTGTGATCATGCTCTCTTCGCCCGTGATATTAAATCCGGTCTCCTCGCCCAGCACCCGATAGAAGAGGCCGTCGGCCAGCTGCATATCCACCGACACCGAGCCGTCGCCCAGATTGATGGACTGCAGCAGCGTCTGCTTCAAATTCTCGTTTGTGCCCATGCAGCCGACGGCGCCCGACACATCGGCAATGCGGCCGATCGTGCGCGCGCTGCCAAGCACCGAGGTGTATACGGAGCTCTTGAGCCAATGATCCTGCGGCAGCGTGACAATCCAGGACGGCATGGCGATGTTGATCTCCTTGACCGGAAATTCAAAGAGCACTTTTTCAATGATGTTGCGGATGTCGCCTTCCGAAAGTTCCATGCAGTTCACCGCAATGACCGGTACTTCATATTTTGTCGACAGCTCCCGTGCCAGTGCCTGTGCCTCGTCGCCATTTGGCCGCTTTGAGTTGAGCAGCATGACAAAGGGCTTGTGAATGGCCTTGAGCTCCGCGACCACCCGGGCTTCTGCCGGCTCATAGGCGTGCCGCGGAATATCGCCGATGCTTCCGTCGGTTGTGATGACAAGCCCGATGGTGGAGTGCTCATTGATGACCTTACGGGTGCCGATCTCGGCGGCCTCCTCAAAGGGCATCTCGTCGTCAGACCAGGGCGTGCGTACCATGCGGGGCGCGTCATTCTCCATGCTGCCGAGTGCCCCCGACACCATATAGCCTACGCACTCGATCAACCGCACCTTAAAGGCTGAGTTGTCCGAGAGTTTGACCTCCACCGCCTCATTGGGGACAAATTTGGGCTCGGTGGTCATGATGGTGCGTCCGGCCGCCGACTGCGGAAGCTCGTCGATTGCCCGGCTGCGCTTATTCTCGTTATCGATGTTCGGAATTACAAGCGATTCCATGAACCGCTTGACAAATGTGGATTTTCCCGTTCTCACCGGGCCCACGACGCCTATGTAGATGTCGCCGTCGGTCCGCCGCGCGATGTCGTCGTAAATACTGTACTTATCCATGGCAACCTCCGTCATTCCCTTTCATGCGCAGCAGCAGCGCAGTGATAAAAAATATTCCAATACAAAGTGCGGCGGCCTCCGCCATGTCGAACAGGTAGTACTCCAGCGAGGGATACAACATGACCGCGCCGAAAACCGTAAAGACTGTGGCCGACAGCCGGCACATCAGCTTTTGCGGCAGCGCCCTGCCGAGCAGGACTCCAAGTGTCACCGCCGCCCCGTCGGCCACCAGCATTCCGGCCGTCGCCCCAATGAAAATCGCAAGCGCGGCATGGGGGTTTGCCGCCGTCAGCGACAGCACGCCGAGTTGAGTTTTGTCGCCGAGTTCGGCCAGCATGAACGCCGCATAGATGGCCGGAATCCCACCGAGCTTTGTCTGCCTTTTTTCCTTAAGATCCTCCCCGGGCGGGGCGGCCGCAATGATGGCAAAGGCCAAAAACGAAAGTCCTGCCACAAGCCGAATCAGTTCACCCGGCAAAACCTCCGCCACAGCTCTTCCGACGCCCACACCCAGCAGGTTTAAGGTCATGATCGCCAGCGTGATTCCGGTCGCAACCTCCCCGATTTTGTACCTCGCCGTCAGCCCCATGGCGAGAAATTGAGTTTTATCGGCGAGCTCGGCCAGCATGATGACGACAAAGGCAGATGCGGCGTCTGCGATCATCTTGGAATAATCAGCGGCGAAAAGGCGGCGATCTCACCGTTTTCAATTCCATTTGCAGTGCAAATGGCACCCGGCGCGACGAGATACCGCTTGCCCACATCCCACAGTGTCTCGCCCCCGGTGGGATAGTAGAGGGTGATTGTGGCGGAATTCTTCTTCTTCTCCATTTTTTCGCCCAACTCCATCGAAGTGACGGTGGTGACCGGCGCTTTAATGCGGCCGATGCCGCAGCAGGAAATGGCTGCCGTAATCGAAATCTCACCCGATACCGACACCCGCCAGTCAAAATCATCCAGGGTGCAGGTACCGGAGAAAATGACGCCCTTCGCCGCAGGCTCACTGAGCGGGGAGCACTTGGAGGCAAACTTGACGCACCGGTCGATGGCCTGCAGACCGCCTTCGTCATCCTGCGTCAAAAATGAAATCTGCAGATCTCCCTTGAAAATGGGCATGCCGTCCTCGACCGCCGTCCCCTTCACATCAGCGTAAGCCTCGACCGCGAAGATGTCCGAGGTCTTCTCGCCCAGGCTTACGGTGTCGGCGACCTTTGTCGAGCACTTGTACTCCTGAATGACCTCGGTGCTCAAGTCGGAGCTGACCGTCTTTATTGCGCGGGTGGTGGAATATGTGTCGTGAACGATGGGGACGTTCACCTTTGTGTAGACTGACACCATGGGCTGTGCGTCTACGCGCAGCGAGAGCCTGCGGTCTTCGCCCGATGCGTCGGCCATGACGCCATAGACGATGTCGAGAATGCAGTAAGAAATGGATGTAATGTCGCCTTCGCGGGCCCCCTCAACGTCCACGACATCGTTAAAGGGGATGGCTGTGGTGTACTGCTCGATCCGGTCGCTCTCGACGTCGCTGAGATAGAGGCAGGTCACATAGGCCTCCCCCTTGATGACGACGCGGTTTGTCACGACCTTGTACTCGGCCGTGGTGAGCGACACATCGCACCGGAGCATGCGCTCGATGTGCGGACTGCCGCTCGGGAGCTCCAGCATCTCCTCAATCGTGTATTCCTTGACGGTCCGCCCCACGAATTTTGCCGCCCCGAGGTTTGAGTCGAGAAATTCCGCATTTTGCTTATCTGCCTCGGAGGGCTTTACAACTTCTGCCGCTTTGGACTCCTCAGCTTGAATGATGGATTTCACCTTGCAGGTGACCGACAGTTTGCGCTCCGAGAGCGGCCGGCAGCTGACATTCGACATGGTGACGGTGGCCGAGACACGCACCTTGGGCGAAATTCTGCCGTCGCTCTCCCGGAGCGTGAAAGGCACCCGGCAGAAATGCGACTGCAGGCTCCCCTCCCTCGGCAGATACAGGATGACGCAGTCTACCCACCCCTCGACAACCGCTGCGCCCTCCTCCGACTTTGCCCCCGTCATCGTCGGGCGGGCATCCACCCGTACAACACGGTGTATGTCGGGTAGGTACTCGGGCAGCGTCGTCTCGGCGCCACTCTCGATCTCCTTGGACTCGCTGAAAAGTGTGACGTTATATTCCAGCTTTGCCGTTGAAACGGTTTCCATATTCCCATACGCTCCTTCCGTTCTTGCTATAGAAAAGTATATGGGACGAGCGGTGAGAATATGAAAATGACGGCGGGACTTTTGACGTGACCATAGGGGGTATCCTATAGCTCCTAAGCACGAGACGAAAAACGGAGTTTTTCGTCTCGATATCCCCGATTTCGCGCCCGTTTGGCGCGGGTCGTGGTGTTTTTCATCCGTGTCAAGCACACAAAAGAACATATTTGCGCATAACTCTTGACCCTACCAGTTTTCTCGTCTTTTCAACACGGAAAATGCAACGGTTAAATAGCCTCAACTCCATTTTTTTGGATACAAAACGGCGTTCCGTGAGGAACGCCGTTTTTAATGGGAGCATTATGGGGCGATGGCTTCTTTAAGTTTAATTCTCTCAACGACCTTTTGATAAACATCTATGTTATACTCTGGAGCAATCTCAAAAGTAGCTAAAATGGCATATGGAATCGTTTCAGAAAAATCCCCAGCATCTGCTCTGCAGTTAACTTTGATACCAAGAGCATCATTTTCACCCCAGACCACAGCACTATCACCGGCAAAATGTTCGTGCTGCAATGTTCCGCGTGCTACAGCTTTATCATTTGCATCAACTCTTGAAATCCCAATGTTTTTTTCTTCGGTTTCAAGTGAAAACCATAGTTGTGAAGAACGATATTTCTGAGTGGAGGGCTTAATTGGCGTAAACGATGCAAGAGTTACGGTTAGGCAACGATATATCTTTTGGGCAGAGAAATTGAACGGCAATGGTAACGTGTATAAACAGGCAGCATCTTGAGCTAACTCCCCATAACCTATTAGAGTTACTCTGTTTTTCGTGCACTCAAGAACTCTCGATATATCGGGTATGCCATACCCCATCCATTTGTGAATTTGATCTGCACCTCGTCCTACCAGCCCCGTTTCGTTGCAAATTAGTTTAGCAGATGAATTCCATTTAGCCCCATGAACCAACATAGCCTTTAGTAGTAACGAAGCATACAATGGAGGAACATTTATTTCCTGTTCATCATGAAAAATCTCGTTAAGGACATCAAAGCAAATTGCCGCTTCATGGGAAAGTAATGCGGCTGAATCGCTTGTGCCAAAAGAGTATCCAACAACATTGGTATTACCTACAACAGTAAGCGGCTTTGCTGATAATATTCCGGGTGGGTATACGCTTGTGCCATCCCTCCACTTGGCATGATTTGCAACGCCTAAATCTTCAAACAATACGCTTCGTCCGCCGCTATATAAAACGTCTGGCTTAATTGAATTATTGATGCCACGCCCCATAGAACTGATTGGGCTGGGGATACTATCAGAACAAGGTAACAATTGCTTCGCGTTTTCTATCAAATTGCTTCCGTCACTAAATAGAGCTCCAACTGTTAGTGCGTTTATACTTTCGGCTGGAGAGAGCAACCTATAGTTTCTTGAATTCTGATTGAGAATTCGAATCATTTGCTTATCGCGTTCTTCGGTAGAAAGCGCTTTGTATTCATTAAATGGCATACCAAGATCAATATTATCTGAATGATTACCAGCGCTAACGATAAACAGAACGCGATATTTGAAGCTCAACCAGTCCAACAGTTTTGCTAAGGGGCTAATCATGTTGTAATACATGCGGGTGCCGATACCAATGGAGAGATTAATAACCCGAACACTTGAGGCTGCTTGTCCTGCCTTGGGTTCATATAGTCGCCTTACTGCTTCGTGTATTTTATCTACGATAAGTATATTGTCAGGAATAAATTCTTGTGTACCATGGGCAGCAGGATAAGGTTTCATAATCGGACGAACGTATATTTTATGTGATGCCAGCGATTCAGGAACACATGACAAGTCCCCACGAGCAATTAAAGAAGCCATTGATGTTCCATGCTGTCGATCAGTAATTTGATACGATGCGGTATAATCATCAGGGTCGTCTATTGATAAGAAACCTGTCAGTAATGGATGGCGTTCTTGAGGAAGCCCATCAAACAATGCAATAATTGGCTCATCAGCAATTTGCTCAGGCTCATGGAACTCTTCCTCAAATGGCAGGCCATCATCAGTTCCCAGAACTATTGACTGTCCAGTCGGTTTGAAAAACATTATCTGGTCAAGCAATACTAGTTCAACACTTTCTTTTTCTACGATTTTTTCCGCGTATTGCCTCGGAATAGATGCCAATATAGCTTGATAGCCAATATCTTCTATACATGACGTCGAAATTACGGAGCCACCGATATCTTGGATATACTCACTGACGCTTGTCATAGCCTGAAGACGCTTTTCTGGAGAACGTCTAAAAAACAGTTCCACTTCACATTTTACGTCTGCAATATTAGGATCGAGAAGATCTTCTTTCCATGCCTGAAGAATATCAGTTTCTTCTAATCGCTCTTTAACGCCCCAAAGATGAATATCTCTTAATACCTTAAACACATTTCGCAGACCTGCTTGCCCGTGCGGGAAAACACAGTTTTCGTCTCTCTGAAATGCTTGCCAAAGGGACAGTATTTCTTCTAGAGCCTGTTGGTTGGTTAATATACAAAAGTACTTAAAGGTCATTGCTTTACTATCATCACGTTGATTATTCTTGATTCGATAGAAATCTTCACTGTTCGGTACGCTGTTATCAACAACCTCAAAAAGCCATTCTATTCCTTGAGTATTTCGTACTGCCGTTTCAAAACCGCTAGGATCATCTGCAACTTCAAGCACAAGCGTATATTCAGGCTCAACACCATCTGGATTTCGTTCTATTCTAACTCTGCCACTATCCATTGCTCTTTGCAGTGTGGCAAATTTAGTAGAAAGCCGCTCCACTTGTTTTTGGTGGGAAGGTTTGAAGAATTCTGTACCACCTCCATAACGTCGAGCTTTAACAACTGGCATTGGATCAGCAAAAAGGATTAGTGGTCTATCAGACATTATCTGCTTCCTCCTCTCCAAAACTGATATCCGCGGCTATTTGATGCTCGTGTAGCTTGAGTTGGATCAAAGTTATAGGCTTAGCACTCTCGCAAGGAGAGCGGAGTATATATTGACGATATACCGAAAGTGCAAACTCCTCTGCCTCAGCATAGCTTCGTCCAAGCAACTTCTTGGCGATTGTTGCTGATTCCAGCCCAAACTTAAAACCGGTCCTCTTTTCAAAGGTTGAAAACCATAATTCGAGATTTCGCCTACTAGGTTTTTTCAGCTCAAGTTTTATTTGAAAGCGTCGCCATGCTGCCTGATCCAGTAGAGCCTCATGATTTGTCGCTGCAACAACAACGACATAACTCGGTAAAGCATCTATCTGTAGTAACAGTGAGCTAACAACACGTTTAATTTCGCCAGTTTCATGTTGATCTCCGCGCTCTTTTCCAAGTGTCTCAAACTCATCAAAAAAAAGAACACATTGCCTTGTTTTAACATACTCGAATAGTTTAGCGAGTTTTGAAGCAGTCTCACCTAAATAGGCGCCAATAAGACTCTCATATTTGACCACATACAGCGGAACCATGAGGGATGTCGCTAGAGCTTCTGCTAAAGATGTTTTTCCGTTTCCCGGAGGACCGACTAGCAACACCTTGTTTCTTGGTTCAACTCCGTATGAACGCAATAAATCTGCACGCATTTGTTCCTCAACTAATTCATTACACGATTGCTTGACGACATCAGATAGAAAAAGCTGATCCAAACGCCGTTCTGGAACTACTTCTTGGAACAAACTCGAGCCATTACCGCTAATAGAAAACGCTTGAGTGGGCGGTTCTTTACGCTGCATCTGCGAGCTTGACGTTTTGAGAATATCTTCAATCTTTTTTGCAAGTACTTCATGTTGTTTTGCTCGCTCCTCAGCACAAATCGCTTCTGCAGCCTTGCGAAATGATAGGCTCTCGCCGGTAATTCCGCTTTTAATTAAATCACAAAGTAGATCGGCTCTCGCCATATTAAACCCTCCAATTCTATGTTGACTTTATTGAGAATTCAGAGGCGTTTAAGCACATCTTCATCAATAAAATTGCTTTCGCAGAACTCATAAAAAGTCTTTTGTGCAAGATTGCTTGGAGTAACTTTAGAATTCTCCCATCGGTTAATTGTTGCGAAACTGACATTGAGGGCATCTGCCAGTTGTTTTTGACTAAAACGCAATTGCTCACGGACATACTTAACTTGTTTGGCAAATTCCACGCGCTCACCTCGTATAACATATGATATAAAATTATAACACATGATATACGCAAGTCAATAGGAATGGTCAAAAAGCCTCACCCATCGCATGACTATACCCAATTGTTCAACTTCACCTTCACCACAATGTGCCGCCCGTCGCTTATTATGATGCGTTCAATATAATCCACCATGATTTCTATTAGCGGCAATCCTCTATCCCGCGCCTTGCACATCTTTACAAACTGTTGGCGTTGTTGCTCATATTCT
Source organism: Oscillospiraceae bacterium (assembly GCA_963662765.2). Lineage (GTDB taxonomy): Bacteria > Bacillota > Clostridia > Oscillospirales > Feifaniaceae > DATMXT01. The sequence continues at coordinate 119,130 of CAXXUP010000003.1, read as the reverse complement.
TCAAACTCACGCATGGCAGTATCCAAACGCTCCTTGGATTTATGGGTCTTATCTTGTGCTGTCTTGAAATCTGACACACTGATTTTATACCGTTCGAAGTAAAGGCGAAGGCCCTCAACAGCGCCGGTGGATATTGTTCTCAGCTCCGCAACTTCTTGCTCAAGTTCGGCGTTTCGCGTCTCGTATTCCAGGGTTCCCTTACAAACAAAATGACGGCGGGACTTTTGTCCCGCCGTCATTTCCAGCCAGCTTATGTCTTTTTTCCCTTTGCCTTGCTTCTTCTTTTTTTCCCCGACTCTTGGGCGGCCACTTCCGGCATCGTCATCGTAGGCGCATGCGACCTTTCACGTTTTGTTCCCTTTTTGGCTATTCTGAGCCTCACTGCGGCATCACCTCACCTGCTGCAAAGTATTAGATATCCGACGCCTATGATGAGCGCGGCCATAATCACAACTAGGATTGGCGCCGGCAAAAATGTGGACAGCAGAATTCCCGCTCCGAAAAATATGATGCCAAGGCCTAGAATGTCGCGGTAAAATCCCATATCCCGTCCCCCAAATTTGTTCTCTGGGACAGTATATGTGGAAGTGCTCCTTGTTGCTACGACGGCATGATTACGGGGCGGCGTCCATGCTTTATCCGCAACGGGTCCCAGGCCTTTGGGACGGGGTTACGGCTGCCGATTCTTGCTACGCCGACAAAGATATTTATAGGGCAGGGACCCTGCCCTGCCCTATAAAGTGGCCCTCGTCCTTCAGGGCGGGGGTATGGATGCCTGTTCTAGCTATGCCGATAAGATTACGAGCAGCGTCCCTTCTTTGACTGTAAAGCGGCCCTCGTCCTCCAGGACGTGGTTGCTGACGCCGAGCGGAAAATGCTCGTCGAGAGTATAGTCGGTCAGGGGATACTGGGGCATCCCCTGATCGTGACACCCTTTGCAGGCGGCCCGTAGCAGAAGATGGAGGCATTTTGAAAGTGAGGGTCTTTTTTCACGGTGATGGTGTCGTTTTCAATCATGGTGACACAGTTGTCCTCACTGATAAGCCATCCGGAAGCCCCATGGTCGAGGAGATACCGCAGTGCGACGATGTTGGCCATCGTGTGGTCGAGCCTCCCGCCCAGAGCTCCATAAATTCGGAACATCTTACAGCCGGCAGCAAGACCTTCCTTGACCGCCAGCATCGTGTCGGTGTCGTCCTTTTCAACCGGAAAGGTCTCGACCGTGCCTTGAATGGTCGCGGCACTCCCACCGTAGGAGTCAAAGTCACCCAAGATCATGTCGGGGAGGATGCCGCATCGCGCCGCGTGGGTGTATCCAGCGTCGGCGCAGATTATGTAGGGGTTTTGGAGCGCCGAAATCTCCGCAGCTTCACTGTCCGAGAGCCCCATGGCCGCCAGGATCACGCAGACCCGCCCGTTACTCACTGTGCTCCCACTCCTTCAAATTCCTTACCTCATCAAGCATCGCAAGATAGCTCTCATACCGGGACTTTGGAATCTCCCCCGTCTCAACAGCAAGCTTTACAGCGCAGTCCGGTTCCTTGTCATGGCTGCACCCCGTGAAACGACATTGGCCGAGATAGGGGGTCATCTCCCGAAAGCAGCTCGCGAGCTCCTCTTTATAGATCGGTTCAAACCGTTCGGTCGACAGGTCGCCGTAGCCCGGCGTGTCGGCGATGTAGCCGCCTGCCATGGGAAAGAGCTCGACGTGCCGGGTGGTGTGCCGGCCGCGGTCAAGTCGCTCCGACAGCTCACCCACCGGAGCCCTTGCGTCCGGCAGTAAATTATTCAATATGCTCGACTTGCCGACGCCCGACTGGCCGGCAAAGGCACACACATGACCTTTGATGAGGTCTTTTACCCCGTCAAGCCCTTCTCCCGTTTCGGCACTGACCGCAAGGGCTGCAAAGCCGCACTTCGTATAGGTCCCGACAAGCGGCGCGGGGTCCTCACAGTCCGCCTTATTGATTAAAATGACGGGGTCGATCCCCTTTTTCTCGCAGACAGCCGTCATTTTGTCAAGCAGCAGCGGGACCGAGGCCGGAAAAGCGGCCGAGGCCACGATGAACATGCGGTCGATGTTGGCACAGGGTGGGCGGACGAGCAGGCTTCTGCGGGGCAAAATCTCCTCGAGATAGGCCTCATGGTCTCCCTCATGCGTGACGGCAATGTGCACCCGGTCGCCGGGCATGGGCGAGATTTTGGCCTTACGGAAGAGGCCCCTCGCCTTGCAGGTGTAAAGACCATTCGGCGTCTCCACATAGTAGAATCCGCCGATACCCTTCAGGATGATGCCGTCATGAGAAATCGACAAAGCCGGACTCCTTTAAAATATTATTGATATAGATCTCCACGATTTCAGTTCCCCGCCCCGACAGCACGAGGCGCACCGACTTCTCGTCGGCCAAGTGCGTCGCCTCGTAGACCGTCTCGCCGCTCTTTTTGATGGTCAGGGTGAAGGTGGCCGGGCTCTTGGGGAAGGTGACCGTGATCTCCTTTTGTATGGGGGCGGAGGACCCATCGCTGATCTCGAGGTTGATGATGGTGCCCTCGTCGACCTGCTGATCCGGCTGGATGTTCTGCGTGAGCACCGTGCCGTAGGCTTTGTCGCCCGGTACAAGCGTTGCCGCAGCGACAAGGCCTATCTCGTTGAGCTGACGGCGGGCCTCGTCCTCTGTCAGGCCGACCAAAGTCGGAACCGACACTTTATTGATTTTTCGCCCCTCACTCACATACAGCAATACGGTGGAGCCGGCCTCAAGTTCGGTTCCGGCCTCGGGATCGGTGCGGATGACATAGTCTTCGACCACCGACTCGCTATATTCCCGCATGGTGTCGCATTTGAGCCCGAGCTTTGTGATGTCAATCTGCGCCTGAATATAGTTCTTGCCTATGACAGAGGGGACTGTCGACTTCTTGGGCCCAAGGCTCACGCTGACCTTAATGTCGGCCCCCGGTTTGACCACCATGCCCTCCACCGGAGATTGGCTGAAAATCTGTCCGGCCTCGTAGTCGTCGTTGTAAACTCTTTGTAACTCCACGATGCGAAAATCTTTGTAGGTCTCGGTATCGGCCACGACGTCGTCATAGACAAGGCCCACAAGGCTTGGGATTTTAACGTCGGTCGGCACCGAACTCGCCCACGGCTTTGCGACCAGCAGCACAAAGGCTACAACGATTAAAACGACTGCCACCATGATGCCGGACAGGGTGCCGAGGTAACTGCGGCGGCGCTCATCGCTCTCAAATTCCTCGCCGCTCTTGATGGTTTTGATGGCGTCGATATATTTGGTCGGGTTCTCGTCTGAGAGATATTTATACTCAAATTTGATTGACGGATTCAGCTTGAACCGCTCAATGTCGTCCATCAGATCCTGCGCCGTCTCGTAGCGGTTGTCGGGGTTTTTGGCCATGCACTTTAAAATGATCTCCTCAAGGCCCTCCGGAATTTCCGGGCAGTGCTTCGTCGGGGGCTCGGGCGGCGTCTGGAGCTGCATGAGGGCGACCGAAACGGGATTTTCCGCATCGAAGGGCAGCACACCCGTCAGCATTTCGTACATCATGACTCCGACCGAATAGATGTCGCTGCGCGGGTCAGCACCTGAGGCCGAGACCTGCTCGGGGCTGATATAGTGCACAGAGCCGATGGCCTTGTCGGTCATGGTGTTGGTGGTGGCATGGGAAAAGCGTGCAATGCCGAAATCGGTCACTTTGATGGAACCGTCGGGCAGCAGCATGATGTTTTGCGGCTTGATATCCCGATGGACAATTCCGCTTTCGTGGGCATGGTGCAGAGCCGAGAGCACCTGTTCCGTGAGGTATAAGGTCTCCCGCCAGCCAAGGCGGCCCTGCTGCTTGATATATTGCTTCAAGGTGATGCCGTCAAGATACTCCATTACAATGTAATAGAGGTCGTCGTTGAGCGCGACGTCGTAGACCTTGACGATGTTCTTGTGATTTAAAATGGAGATGGCGCGCGACTCGTTTTCAAAACGGATGCGAAAGCTCTCATCCTCCAAAAATTCGTGCTTGAGCGCCTTGACCGCAACGACGGCCCCTGTGTGAATGTCGATGGCGCGGTAGACGACAGCCATTCCGCCGACGCCGACAATGCTCTTGATACGGTATCTGTCGTTGACAATTTTTCCGATTAAATGTTCCATGCCGTCACCCCCTTATACATCGACCAGAACGGCCGTAACATTATCGGCAGCTCCGGCTTCAAGGGTCCTGTGCAGCAGGGCGGACAGCACCTCTACGGATGCGCCGGGGCGGGCCAGTTCCCACGACAGGTCGGCATCCTCGACCATATTGGTCAGGCCGTCGGTGCAAAGCAGAATGCGGTTGCCAAGAGCGACCGGAGTGCGGAAAAAGTCAATGTTGACGCTCTCCTGCGTGCCGAGAGCCCTTGTGATGATGTTCTTTTGAGGATGGGTACGGGCCTCGTCTTCGGTGATGGTGCCGCCGTCGAGCATCTCCTGCACGACCGAATGGTCGTGGGTGATTTTTTCAAGACCCTGCTCCGTGAAGAGATAGGCTCTGCTGTCGCCGACATTGGCAAAAAGGGCCAACGACCCGATGACGAGGACCGCCACGACCGTCGTACCCATTCCTGCGTGCGCTTCCTCACTTGCGGCCCGTTCGAAGACGGCGGCGTTTGCGGCCTCAATGGCGACGCGAAGCAGCGAAAGGGCGGCATCCTCATCCATGCTCTCTGTGTAGCCGCCGTCAATGACGTCCCTGATGATGTCACGGGAGAGGGCGCTCGCCACTTCGCCCCCAAGCGGTCCCCCCCATGCCGTCGCAGACAACGGCAAAGACGGCTCCGCCCGCGAGCCCGAAGCAGTCGTAGCAGTCCTGATTTTGTAAGCGCACAAGCCCAACGTGCGTCACTCCACGGTATTCCATCCAGCACCTGCCTATTCTCTATGTTCTATACCCGCTACTTAGATTGCGCGTTATCCGTCGGGGCATGTCTGCGGCGAAGTTGTCCGCACGCGGCATCAATGTCGCTGCCGAGTCGACGTCTCACGGTCGAAGTGACCCCGTTTTTCGCAAGGGCTGCCGAGAAGGCGTAAATGCGTTTCCTGTCGGAGGGAACGAAATCCTTGCCTTCTACCTGGTTTAAGGGAATGAGGTTCACGTGGCAGAGTATGCCGTGAAGGAGGGCGGCAAGCTGCAGTGCCTGCTGCTTCGAGTCGTTGACTTCAGACACCATTGTATATTCGAAATAGACCTTGCGGCCGGTGCTTTTGGCATACCGGCTTGCAGCTGCGACGACCTCTTCCACCGACCACTTCTTCGTGATTGGCATCATGGCGGTGCGCACCGTATTGTCCGGCGCGTGGAGCGAGATTGAGAGAGTGATGGGAAGACCTTCGCCCGCAAGGCGGTCGATCATCGGGACGATGCCGCAGGTGGAGAGGGAGATGTGCCGCATGCCTATCCCCATACCAAAACTATCGTTGACAAGATGAAGAAATTTTATGACATTGTCGTAGTTGTCAAGCGGCTCCCCCATGCCCATGAGCACGAGCCCGTCGACACGGCATCCACTGTCACGGGTTGCCGCCTGCACCTGCTCCAGCATTTCGCCCGCAGTAAGGTTCCTGACAAGGCCGCCCACCGTCGAGGCGCAAAAGGAGCAGCCCATGCGGCAGCCCACCTGACTCGAGACGCAGAGAGTGGTTCCGTGTTCATACTGCATTAAAACGCTTTCGATCGTGTTGCCGTCATGAAGTTCAAACAGGTATTTGACGGTACCGTCCTGTGACTTTTGCCGTTCAAGAATTTTGAGGGCTGAAAGCCTACAGATCTCCTTTAGTTTTTCCCGGAGCGCCGCCGGAATATTGGTCATCTCATCAAAGGAGGCAGCACCTTTTGCCACCCAGGCATAAACCTGCGCGGCGCGAAATTTCGGCTCACCGAGGGAGCCGGTCACATCGCCCACCTCCACCTCAGTCATCGAGCGGATATCGATCAGATCCCTCACCTCCTTGTCATGACGCAGTAGTAAAATCCGTCCATATCGGTGCCCGGAAGCAGTGTCTCCTCCGACAGCACGGCATAGTCGGCATTTTTTTCAAGAAAAGCGCCTGCGACTGCCTCGTTTTCGGCCTTGTTTAACGTACAGGTGGAATAGAGCAGCCGTCCGCCCGGTTTAACGTATTTTGCGCCGTTTTCCAAAATGCAAAGCTGTAAGGGCGGCAAGCCGGCAAAGCCTACCGGGTCCTTGAGGCGGATTTCCGGCTTTTTGGCCATGACCCCGATTCCTGAGCAGGGCACGTCGCAGATGACGCAGTCGAAGGCGCCCGCAAGGGTCGCGTCAAAGACCGTTGCGTCGGCGACGGCCGTCTCGATCAGCTCAAACCCGAGCCGCCGCGCGCCGGCTTCAATTCGCGCCACTTTCTCGGGCGTCAGGTCCCGGCTGACGATATGCCCGGCGCCGCCCATGCGCACAGCCGCCGCAAAGCTCTTGCCGCCCGGTGCGGCACAGAGATCGAGGACCGACTGACCCGCCTTCGGGTCAAGGGCCGCAATCGCCTGTGCGGAGGCCGCCCCCTCAACAAAGAAATGCCCCTCTTCAAAACCAGAAAGTTCTGTCACGACGGCGCTCGTAAGCTCCACGATGCCGGCAGTTGCCGACGGGACTGCCCCCGTCTCCAAACAGACCGCATCGACTGTCGCTCTCGTCTGATTGACACAGAGCTGCAAGAGCGGCCTCTTTGAAAACCGCAGGAGCATCTCCTCGCCGTACTGGCTTCTAAGGAGCGCTTCAAGTCCCTCCGACATGGACCACGGCTTTGACTTTGGCAGCGAGGGAAGGGCCCTTCCGAAGGCCCGCAGCAGGCCGTTAACATATCCCTTTGCCCTTGGACAGCGGCGCCCGGCAAGCCGTACCGCCTCATTCACGGCGGCAAAGTCCGGGACCCGGTCGAGGAAGATCATCTGATAGACTGTCATGCGCAAAATGGCCCGCACCGGCGCATCAAGCCGTCTCAGCGGCTTTCCGGCGAAGGGCGCAAGCCAGAAGTCGAGCTGCGGCTGGCGCTCTAAGGTGCCATAGACAAGCTCTGTGGCAAGCGCCCGGTCCCTTTGGTCCATCTCGGGGGAGAGTTCTTTGTCGAGCGCGGTGTCGGAGAATTCGCCCTTCTCAACGTCCAAAAGCACCTTTAGCGCGATATCCCTTGCATCAGTCACGGCGTCTGCCGCCAAAGAGGATGATCAAACGTAAAAGGCTTGCAAGCGAGGTCAGCATAGCCGCCACATAGGTGAGGGCAGCGGCATTTAATACTTTGCGGGTACCCTCTAACTCTGCATCGTCAAGAATTCCGCCGACCCGAATGGCTTCAAGGGCACGGCTTGAGGCGTTGAACTCGACCGGCAGCGTCACGAGCTGGAAGAGGAACATGACGGAATAGAGCAATAGACCAAAATTGATGAGGGGCTGCCGCTGCATGAAATACCCGAGCAGTACGAGCGGTATCGAGAGATTTGCGCCAAACTGCGTGACCGGCACCATGGCCATGCGCAGTCTCGCCGGAAAGTAGTTTGCCGCGTACTGGAGGGCATGTCCCGTCTCGTGGGCGGCGACACCGATGGCGGCGATGGAGGTGCTGTCATGTACCGAGTCCGAGAGGTTGACGACATTGGTACGCGGGTCGAAGTGGTCGGTCAAGGAGCCCGAGATCCTGCCGATGCGCACGTAGGACATGTCGTTTTGGCGCAGGATGCTCTGCGCGGCGTCGTGCCCCGTGACGCCGCGGCCGGAGCGCACCTGCGAAAATCTGTTGTAGGTGGATTTGACCCTGGCTTGCGCCCACAGCGAAAAGAGGATGGCCGGAACAACCAAGATGAAGTAAGTCGAATCAAAATAGAAAAACGGCATTTACAGTTTCAGCTCCTTAACGGGTCTACCGTTTAAGAATACGCTCGCGGGCATGCGTTTGCCGCCCTCAAGCTGAATATCGGTCAAAATGAGAAGCCGCCCGTCGCCGCAGGCAACCGCAATGCCGTCCGGCATGCCGTTTGCGATGCCGGGCGCAAGGACAGTCTGCCCGCCCTTGCGGGCTCCGTACACTTTTAGACGCTTATCAAACAGGTTTGTTTCGGCGACCGGCCACGGGTTTTGGCCGCAAATCTGTTTTGAAAGCTGGACGGCAGACTTTGTGAAGTCTAAGGGCGCTTCGGCCTTGTCGAGCGGCGGGGCGTATGTGGCAAGTGCTCCTTCTTGAGGAATTCGCGGGGCCCTGCCCTCTTCGATAAGCCGAAGTGTCTCGATGAGTAGTTCCCCGCCGACCGGCGCCAGCCGGCTATAGAGCTGTTCTGACGTCTCGTACTCGCCGATCTCGAGCGCTCTCGTCAAAATCATATCTCCGGTGTCCATGCCGGCATCCAAATACATGGTCGTGATGCCGGTGTATCGGTCACCGTTTAAAATGCTGCGCTGAATGGGCGCCGCCCCGCGAAGTTTTGGCAGCAGCGAACCGTGGACGTTGATGCATCCGTACCGCGGAGCTTCCAGCACATAGCGCGGCAGGATCCGTCCGTAGGCCACGACGGCGACAGCGTCAAGGTCTGCTAAGAGGTCCTCAATGGCGCGGCCTTTGAGGGTCTCGGGCTGGAAAACCTGCAGCCCGTGCTGCTGCGCCGCCACCTTTACGGGCGGCGGGGTCAGCACGAGTTTCCGGCCGACCGGCTTGTCCGGCTGGGTGACGACGCCCGTCACCTCGTGACCTGCCGCAATGAGTGCTTCAAGCGAGACTGCGGCAAACTCCGGCGTTCCCATGAACAGGATGCGCATGTCAGTCCTCCTCGTCCGGCTCGTAGACGGCGTGCATGCGGTCGGTGAAAAGAATTCCGTCTAAATGGTCGATTTCATGGCAGAAAGCCCTGGCCTTGAAGTCAACCCCTTCGGTCGTGAACTTCTCCCCGTATCGGTCAAAGGCTTCCACCCGTACCCACTTGGGTCTTATGACATACCCGTTTGTGCCGGTCACCGACAGGCAGCCCTCAATGCCGTCCGCCTCTCCGCCCCTATCCACAATGACAGGGTTGACAAGCTCGATGGCGCCGCTGCCCACGTCGACGACGGCCACCCGGCGAAGTACGCCAACTTGAGGCGCCGCAAGTCCTGCGCCGTCGGCCTTACTTAAGGTATCCCGCAGATCGTCGAGCAGCTCGCTAAGCCGCCTGTCAAATTTCTCAACCGGACGGGCCTTGCGGCGAAGTGCATTGTTTTCGCTTTTGACGTCGAGTATTTTTCTGATTGCCATTGTCAGCTCCATGCACTGCTCCGGTGCCGGGCACGCAGTCTGCGTCCCGGTTCCGGGCACCCGTTCTTGCGGCGAGCGGGGCGCCGTATTCTTTGCCGATATTATGACGCTTTGCGGTATCGAGATGTCAGTCGAGGGCGAGGTTCGCTCGTAAAAGGTCCTGGCGTCGGACGGGTACCGTATTCTATGACGATCCCGATGTTATGAGACGGAATACGGATTCAGATCGATGGCACAGGTCACACCGTCGTAGGCCTTAGAGCCTAAGAGCGCTGTATAGGCCTGCGCAAGAATCGCCCGCAGGTGTGCGTTGTCCCGGCATTTGATCAGGGTTCGATAACGGTATTTTCCACCGATTCGGCTCACGGGGGCCGGCATTGCCGGAGTCATAATTATACTATGACTTTGCTCATTTTTGAAGACATTACTTAAATGGTTAACAAAAAATTCAGATGCTCCGCGGGTTTTTGCCTCGTCCTCCCCCGAAAACGCAATGTGATAGATGTCGCAGTAGGGCGGATAAGCCGCCGTGCGCCGAAAGGCGATTTCACCCTCGAAAAAACTGATGTAATCCTGCCGACGGGCAAGCTCAATGACGGCGTTGTCCGGCACAAAAGTCTCAATGACGGCAAGCCCCGGCGTGTCGGCCCTGCCTGCGCGCCCGACCACTTGGGTGAGCAGCGCAAAGGCGCGCTCCGAGGCCCGAAAGTCATCTTGCAGGAGCAGGGAGTCGGCAAAGAGCACGCCGACCGTGCGGACATTTGGCAAATCGAGCCCCTTGGTCACCATCTGGGTGCCGATGAGGATGTCGTACCTGCCGCCGGCAAACTCCAGCAGCATCTCCTCGTGGGACATCTTGTACGAAGTCGTGTCCATGTCCATTCGGAGCAGCCTGGCATCCGGAAAGAGTCTCGAAATCTCCTCCTCGACCCGTTGGGTGCCAAACCCTCTGCGGGTGAGCGTTCCGTGTTTACAGGTGGGGCACAGGGCGGGGACCTCCATTGTTTTGCCGCAGTAGTGGCACATGAGTAAGCCGTTTGCGGCGTGGTAGGTCATGGAGATGCTGCAATTGTCACAGGTGACGGATGCCCCGCATTCTTTACAGGACAAAAACGTATTATATCCGCGCCGGTTCAAAAATAGGATTGCCTGCTTGCCCTCATCGAGCGTCTTTTGAAGCTCGCCCACAAGCGTCGGCCCCGTGACCGAGGAGACGGCGCAGCTAAGCTCGTCTTTTAGGTTTGTCACGACGACTTTCGGCATTCCGACCGCCGTGTAGCGGCTATTCAGCGTAAAGAGGTGATATCTCCCCTCTTTCGCCGCGGCATAGCTTTCAACGGCGGGCGTCGCACTGCAGAGCAGCAGCGTGCAGTTCTCGTTTGCAGCCCGAAACTTTGCCACTGTCCTCGCGTGATACCGCGGCGTGCTCTCGGACTTGTAAGCGCTGTCCTGTTCCTCGTCCATGACGATAAGCCCGAGGTTTTCGACCGGAGCGAAGACGGCCGACCGCGTGCCGACGACGATGCGGCATTCCCCTCTTCGAATACGCTTCCAGGCGTCTCTGCGCTCACCGGCGGCTAATCCGCTGTGCAGCACCGCCACTTTGTCGCCATACCGCCCGATAAAGCGGTCGGTCAGCTGCGGAGTGAGCACGATCTCGGGCACTAAGACAATGGTCCCCTTGCTCTCCTTTAGCATCCGGTCGATCAATGAGAGATAACACAGCGTCTTGCCGGAGCCTGTCACCCCGAAGAGCAGGGCGACTGCGGGGGCTCCCCCGTCCATCAGGGCGGAAATGCCCTCCACGGCAAGACGCTGTTCAACAGTTAGCTCAATGGGCCCTGCGGTAATGCCGAAGGAGAGCTTTCCGGCGTATGGGTTTTTGATGACCTCCCGCTCAAAAAACTCAACAAGGCCGCGCTTAGATAAGGTTTGCAGCACACTGTCCGTTACGCCGGCAAGGTAACATACCTCGGCGGCCGGCACCTCTTCCCCTGTCATCAGGACATCAAGCGTGCGTTCGTGCTTTTTCCCGGTGGACCCGAGCGACCGAATGTATGCCGAAGCCTCCTCCGGGGAGACCGAAAGTCTGGCCATTTTGCGCACCGACCCCTCTGAGAGCCCTGTGCGCACGGCTTTTTTGCGCAAAACGCCTGCCGCGACGAGCCGGGCGACGTCCCCTGCGACCGGCCGGCCAAGCTCGAATGCAAGCCGCTCCTCGGTTGGAGCGCGCAGTCTAGCGACTGTGCCAAGCAGCTCCTCGTCCCCGGGGGACGGTGCGACCACTTCCAAAATGTCGGCCGGGGCGTAGCGAATGCCTGCCGGCAGCATGGTGCGCATCACGTCAAAATATGTACAAAAGCACCGCTCTCTGACAAACCGCATGATCGCAAGCTGCGCGGGCGAGAGCAGCGGCTCGTCGTCAAGAAGCTGGGCTACTTCCTTTATTTTAGCATAGTCGGTCGTTTCGGCCAGGGAGAGGATGAGCCCCTGCATGCGCCTGTTGCCGGCCCCAAAGGGCACAATAACCCGCATGCCCGGCTTTGCGACCTCAACAAAAGCCTCCGGCAGCAGGTAGTCGTACTCCTTGTCAATTGAAAAAATGCGCAGGTCAAGCGCGACTTTTGCGATCATCCGCTGCCCTCCCTTCGCAAAAATGCATTTTCTGTGGATGCCGTGTCTTAGCCGATACACCGGATAATGCAAGTTAGGAGTGAGGACACGAAAATCCGGGCGGGATTTTGTCATCCTAACTCCTAAGCAGCCATCTATCTCTACTCTTTGAATTCTATGATTCGCACTTTACCCGCCGCAATTTCATTGATTGCCGTTTTCACCGGTTTTTCATCGAGCATGGCGCCGGAGTTGCGGGCGGAAGCCGCCAGCTGCCGGGCCCTCTTTGATGTGGCAACCACCAGTGCGTATCGGCACAGGCCGCCCTTTGTGAGTTCGGCAATTGTCGGGTATAGCATGCCGGTCTTGGGTCTCTCCATATTCTTATCGCTCCTTTATCCTGCTTAGAAGGCCATGTCGTGACCCCATGCGGCAGCGCGCCGCTTTTATAATGGAGGCAAGCTCATCTTTAGCCCGTACGATATCATCGTTGATGACAAGGTAATCGTAGCTGCCGGCCTGCTCAAGTTCCCGTTTCGCAGTCTCAAGCCGGATGGCGATCGCTTCGTCCGTTTCGGTGGCACGGCCGCGCAGCCGCTCTTCAAGCGCTGAAAGACTGGGCGGTGCCAGAAAAATCATGATGGCTTCGGGGCGAACGGCCTTTACCTGCAGGGCACCCTGCACCTCGATGACCAGCAGCACGTCGTACCCCGCATTGAGCATTTTATCGGTCGCATCTTTCGGGGTTCCGTACAGATTGCCGCCGTACTGTGCGTGCTCGAGCATTTCTCCATTGGATACAAGCTCTTCAAAATGATCCTGCGTTATGAAATGATAGTGCTTGCCGTCGGCCTCGCCGGGACGCGGAGGCCTGGTTGTCGCCGAGACGGAATAGGTAAGGTTGTCGAGTTCCTCAAGCAGAGGACCTAACACCGTGTCCTTTCCGGCCCCGGAAGGCCCTGACAGCACAATCAGACTGCCCTGTTCAGTCATCAGAGTCCTCCTCATCGACCTCAAACCGGCCTGCCACAGTCTCGGGCTGAATGGCAGAGAGGACGACATGATCGCTGTCGGTGATGATCACAGCTCTGGTTCTTCTTCCGTATGTCGCGTCGATCAGGCGGCCGGTATCCCTGGCCTCCTGAATCGTGCGCTTGATGGGCGCCGACTCGGGGCTGACAATGGCGATGATGCGGGCGGAAGAGACCATATTTCCAAAACCTATGTTGATGAGCTGCACTTTTATAATGCCCCCTACTCCAGATTCTGCACCTGCTCGCGGATTTTCTCAAGCTCGGCCTTGTTATCGACGACAAGCATGGAAATCTCGCTGCGCTGACACTTTGATCCTATGGTGTTGATTTCGCGGTTCATCTCCTGAAGCAGGAAGTCCATCTTGCGGCCGGAGACCATGTCGCCCGAGAGCAGCTTTCGCATTTCTCTGATGTGGCTTTGGAGCCGTACGACTTCCTCCGTGACCGATATGCGGTCGGCATAGAGCGCGACTTCAGTGGTTACGCGGCCGGAGTCAAGCTCGGCGGCGCCTAAGAGCTCTGTCAGCAGCGTTGTGATGCGCTCTCTTTGGTCGACGACCGACTGGGCCGAAGCCGCGTCGATCTCGGGCAGGGTGACTTCAATCGCGTCAAGCCGCTCCAGCAGGTCCTTCGACAGCCGTTCGCCCTCGGTAGCCCGCATGGCGCGGTAGGCCGTAAGCGCTGTGACGGCGACACTCTCGACCGTGCGCCAGACCTCATCCGCGTCCTCATCTTGGCGCATGACGTTGAATATCTCCTGATTTCTCGCAAGAGTGGAGACCGACAAATCGTCCTTTACGCCGTATTCTTCAATTATCTGCCGAAGCGCCGAAAGATATCCCTCTAAGAGCGGCCGGTTCAAATGGACCTCGGTCGGCTGGCCGTCAACCTGGGCCACCGAAACATACAGATCCACTTTTCCTCTGGTCACATAGTTCTGAGTGAGATTCTTCAGCCGCTCTTCCAAAAAGCCATAGGCCCTGGGGACACGGCAGTTGAAATCAAAATACCGGTGGTTTACCGAGCGAACCTCCACGACAATTTCGCGGTCCCCCACGATTGCCTGATGCCTGCCGTAGCCGGTCATGCTCTTGGCCATACAACATAAACCCCTTTACTGCTTTATCTTGAATAGTATATCCCTTTTCGAGACCTGCTGTCAACTCAGAAGCCGGATAATGTCGGCCGTCACGGCGGCAATTTGGGCGGGAGCATGCGTGATGGCCTCCTCAAATGTAGCTGGCCCGCGACATGCGGAGAAAACCGCCCGAACGCCCTCCCCGTAGACCGCCTCATATCCGGGTGCAAGGGCACCGCAGACGGCCACGACCGGAATGCCAAGCGCTCTCGCTCTGCGGGCGACTCCGACCGGCACTTTTCCCCTGGCCGTCTGGCCGTCCATGCGGCCCTCCCCAGTCAGGATGAGGTCGGCCCCCTGTGCCATGCGCTCGAAATTTGCGATGTCTAGCATCGCGTCGATTCCGCTGCGAAGGGCGCCGCCGAGGAAAGCCACGACGCCGTATCCAAGCCCCCCGGCAGCTCCCGCACCCGCAAGATCTGCGTCTGCCGGCAGGAGTGAAGCGAGGTGCCGCAGGCCCTCGTCAAGGGCCGACGGATTTTTCGCGCCTTTTTGCGGCCCGTAGATATGGGCGGCACCCGTGAGTCCGCACAGCGGATTGTCAACGTCGCACATGGCCTCCACCGGCAGGCGACCCCCTAAGACGATGCGGGCGATGTCCTTTAAGGTGCCGCCGGTCGGAATAAAAGTATGGCCGTCTTTATCGTAAAAAAGAGTGCCTAAGGCCGCCGCCATGCCGCAGCCGCCGTCGTTTGTTCCGCTTCCGCCGAGTCCCAGCGTGATGCGCCGTACGCCATGCCGCAATGCGTGGTCAATGAGCTGGCCGACGCCGTAGGTGGAGGCGTCCTCGACCCTCCCGCCCGAGAGCGAAAGCCCCGCCGCCTGCGCCATTTCGACGACTGCGGCATCGCCGCAGACGGCGTAGGACGCCGAGACCGGCTCCCCGATGGGGCCCCTTACTGTCACGGTCACCCGCTCGCCCCCCGCCGCTTCGAGCACTGCGTCAACGGTACCCTCGCCGCCGTCGGCGACCGGGATGCAGACGATGTGCGCTGTAGGGTCTGCCGCGAGGACGCCAGTTTTCATATATTCGCAGATCTCGGCTGAAGACGCGCACCCCTTAAACGAGTCCGGGACGATTACGACCTTCATGCAGCACCTCCTCCACCGCCTGCGCGGTGTATTGCTTCGTGTACATCGAATAATAGACACCCTTCTTACGAATGAGCTGCCCGTGGGTGCCCTGCTCCGCGATCTTTCCGTCTTCGATGACCAGGATGAGGTCGGCCATGCGGATGGTCGAGAGCCTGTGGGCGATGATAAACGAGGTGCGGCCCTTCAGGACCCTGGCGATGGCGTTCTGAATGAGCTGCTCCGTCTCGGTGTCGACTGAGCTTGTGGCCTCGTCCAAGACAAAGATGGCCGGGTTTGCGATGATGGCCCTAGCGAAGGAGACCAGCTGTTTTTCGCCGGTCGAAAGCCGATCCCCTCCCTCGCCTACATCGAAGCCGTAACCCTCCGTCCGGCGCAGCGCCACATGGTCGGCGCAGGCGAGACTTGCCGCCTCCCTGACCTCCTCATCGGTGGCGGTAAGCTTCCCATACCGGATGTTATCCTCAATGGAGCCCGAGAATAAATGGGGGCTTTGCAGCACATACCCGAGGTTTGAGTGGAGCCAGAGCTGTGAGCGAAGGCGGTAGTCGCGCCCGTCAATATAAATGCGTCCTTCCGTCGGCTCAAAAAAGCGGCAGAGCAAATTGACAATGGTGCTCTTTCCGGCGCCCGTCTCCCCGACCAGCGCCACCATAGAGCCTGCCTTAACCGACAAATTGAAGTCTTCTAATATTTCACGTTCCTGTTCCCCATAGCGAAAGCTCACATGTTCAAAGTCGATATCCCCGATGATTGGTTCGAAGTTCTCGACTTTCGGCGCAAAGCAGTCTCCGTAACGGGCGATAACCTCCGGCGAGTCTTCAACGTCGGGGCGTGCGTCGAGTAAGCCCGCGACCCGCTCAATGTTGGCCTGCATGCCGACAAAATCGGAAAAGAGCTTGGCGAGCTGCTGTACCGGCTCAAAAATACTGACCGAATACGTGATGAAGACCGACAGCACTCCGAACGCCATGAGCTGCGACTCCACGAGCTCACCGCCCCGCCACAGCACGACCGCCGTGGCGAGCGAGCTGAAAAACATCACAATCGGGGTAAAGAGCGAGGTGTAGTGAAAATTCTTGACCGAAGTTCTGTAGAGCGAGGCCGTCTGTTCCGAAAACCCCTCGTCGTTGAAGGCCTCCATGACGAGCGTTTTGGAGGTCTTGGCCCCCGTAATGCCCTCGTTGAATGAGCCGGTGATTTTCGAAGTGCCCCGCCGGACTTGCCTGTTTGTGTCGAGGATGCGGCTCTGGAACCACCAGGTCAAAATCGCCACACAGGGTACAATGGCCATGATGGGCAGCGCAAGACGCGGCGACAGGATCGTCATGGAGATGAGAACTCCCCCGACATAGACAGCAGACCATAAAAAGTCTAAGAGGCCCCAGGCCATCATCATACTGATCTTATCGGCATCAGAGAGCACCCGTGCCATCATGTAGCCGACCGGAGTCTTGTTGTAGTAGGAAAACGAGAGCTTTTGAAGCTGCTCGAACGTGCTGCGCTTCAAGTCCCGGCCAAACCCGATCTCCACCTTGAAA
Source organism: Oscillospiraceae bacterium (assembly GCA_963662765.2). Taxonomy (GTDB): domain Bacteria; phylum Bacillota; class Clostridia; order Oscillospirales; family Feifaniaceae; genus DATMXT01. Next base: position 102,437 of record CAXXUP010000003.1, on the reverse strand, counting down.
GCCACCCGGCAAAAGAAGACGACCACCACAACTTGAATTAAAACTGTGACCGTGATGACGGCAAAGAAAGGGACAATTCCGACCAAAGTCCCCGGAATGATGAAATGGTCGATGGCGTAGGTCTGATAGAGCGGAATGATAACGTCGATGCCGCCGGAGAGGAGCGTGATAATGACAATCAAGATAAACTGACGCTTATAAGGCGCCAGCAGCGTGATCATCCGCCGCCACATCTTCTTATCGATTTTCCGCACGTGTGTCTCTTCTTCGTAGTAGTTCATCCGCCCGTCACCTCGCTTTCAACATCCTCCTCCAGCTTGTTTTGAATATTTACGACCCGGCTGTACATGCCGCCGGCTTCCATGAGTTCCTCATGGGTCCCCCGCTCCACAATTTTTCCGGCGTCCAGTACGATGATGCAGTCGGCCTGCATCAGGGTCGTTGCGCGGTGCGAGATCAAAATGGTCGTTTTTCGGCCAAGTCTTGCCGCGAGGGCTGCGCGGATTTTCGCATCGGTGCCGGTGTCGACCGCCGAGAGCGAGTCGTCGAAAATCATGACGGCCGGCTCCTGTGCCAGCATGCGGGCAATGGCCACCCGCTGCTTTTGACCGCCCGAAAGGGTGACGCCCCGCTCACCCACGACCGTGTCATACCCCTTTTCAAAGCCCGAAATTGCCTCGTCGACGGCCGCAATGGCGGCGCAGTCGCGCACCTGCTCAATGGGCAGATCCCGGGAGGCGCGGATATTTTCATAAATTGACCGGGAAAACAGGAAAGGCTCCTGCAGCACAAGGCCTACCTGCCTGCGCAGGCAGTCGCGCGCAATGTCCCGAATGTCAATCCCGTCAATCGTAATGACCCCGCACTGGGGCTCCAGATCGTAAAGGCGGGCCAGCAGATGAGCGATGGAAGATTTGCCGGAGCCTGTCGTGCCAAGGATTGCGAGCGTGGAGCCTGCCGGCACCGTAAAGGAGACATGCTGCAAAACCTGTTCGCCGTCGTCGTAAGAAAAGGTGACGTCCTTAAATTCCAGCTCGCCCGAAAGTGCTGGCCGCAGCGCGTCCGCGGGGTCAATCTCGGGGGGCGTTTCCAGAATGTCGCGGATGCGCGTGACCGAAACGCCCGTTCTGCTCATCTCGGACAAAATGCGTCCCAAAGAGCGGATGGGCCAGGTGATCTGGGCGTTGTAGGACATGAATGCGATGAGGCCGCCAAGTGTCAACCCGCCACCATTTACGACAAAAATGACGCCGAGCACAAGGATGATCGCATTTTGCAAGCCGGTGACCAGGTCGCCGAAGCCCCAGTAAATTGACAGGATGTCTCCAAGCCGCAGCCAAAGCTGTGAAAAGGCATCATTGGCCCGGTTGAACTTGTCAAACTCGTAGGCCTCCCTGCCGAAGGCTCTAACGACCCGCACCCCGGTCAGGTTCTCCTGCACCGTAGTCATGAGCACCCCTTCGGCCTCGTCGGCCTTTTTGAAGCGCTCGCCTGCTCTCGTGTAAAAATACACCGAGTAGCCCATGATGATCGGAATGAAGACCAGCGTGACGACGGTCAGCCGAACATTGATTGTGAACATCATGGCGGCTGCGGTGATCACCATGATGACGACCCGTACCAGCTCAACGAGCTGCATGGAAAGGAAACTGCGGATCGTCTCAATGTCGGAGGTGCAGCGCTGAATGATGTCGCCGGTCTGGACTTTGATGTGCCAGGAAAACGGAAGTCTTGCTATACGGGAATAGAGCGCATCCCGCAGATCCTTAACGGTCCCCTCGGCAAAGCGCCCGGCCTCGTACCGGCGCACATAGTTCATGACGCCGGCGATTACAGCAAGCATCGCTGCAAAGCCAGCCGGTATATAGAGATGCGCCCGCAGATACTCGCGGCTCCAGTGAGCTTCAATAAAGCCCGTGAGGACCGCCGGCAGGTCGTAGGGCTTGCTGTCGATGATGGAGTCGACCGTGACCTTAATGAGCTGCGGCAATAAAAAAGAAAAAAGCGTGCCTAGCAGCGTTGCGAAGATGGAGACAACCAAAAGCCATCTCCACTTCCCCGCTTTTTTTATTAAAAAAGAGAGCAAGCCTCTACCTCCCTGATGTTCGGCACTTGCGAGCGCCTGAAATATGCCGCCAGCGGCATGCGGGTCGTTGTAACTCTATTTGTCTATTATACCACATTTTGGCCATTTTGGCAATAAACAAAGGCCGCCTGTAAAGGCGGCCTTTGGCAGGATGAATCGTTTTAAATTACTTCTTGGAAATGGCCTTGAATTTGCAAGTTTCGGCGCAAACGCCGCACTTGATGCACTTCTGTGTGTCGATCTTGAAGGGCGACTTGAGCTCGCCTGTGATGGCGCCGACCGGGCACTTCTTGGCGCACAAGGAGCAGCCGACGCACTTGGCGGGGTCGATCTCATAGTGCAGCAGGGCCTTGCAGACACCGGCCGGGCAGCGCTTATCGACAACGTGGGCAAGATACTCGTCTCGGAAGTAGCGCATGGTCGACAGGACCGGGTTCGGAGCTGTCTGGCCGAGGGCGCACAGCGAGTTGTTCTTGACGTTTTGGCAGAGTTCCTCGAGCTTGTCGAGGTCCTCAAGCGTGGCCTTGCCTTCCGTGATCTTCACGACCATCTCGTAAATGCGCTTGGTTCCGATGCGGCAGGGGGTGCACTTTCCGCAGCTCTCGTCGACCGTGAAGTCGAGGAAGAAGCGGGCGATGTCGACCATGCAGTTGTCTTCGTCCATGATGATCAGACCGCCTGAGCCCATCATCGAACCGATGGCCACCAGGTTATCATAGTCGATGGGGGTGTCGAGGTGCTGTGCCGGGATGCAGCCGCCGGAAGGACCGCCGGTCTGCGCAGCCTTGAACTTCTTGCCGTTCGGGACGCCGCCGCCGATCTCTTCAACGATCTCGCGAAGGGTGGTGCCCATCGGGATCTCGACAAGGCCGGTGTTGGTGATCTTGCCGCCCAGGGCGAAGACCTTGGTGCCCTTGGACTTCTCGGTGCCCATGGCTGCAAACCACTCGGCGCCGTTTAAGATGATCTGGGTGATGTTGGCATAGGTCTCAACGTTGTTGAGCAGGGTGGGCTTGCCAAACAGGCCCTTGTTGGCCGGGAACGGCGGACGGGGTCTCGGCTCGCCGCGGAAGCCCTCGATGGAGGTCATGAGGGCAGTTTCCTCGCCGCAGACGAAAGCGCCTGCGCCAAGGCGGATGTCGAGGTCGAAGTTGAAGCCGGTGCCCATGATGTTATTGCCTAAGAGGCCATATTCCTTGGCCTGGGCAATGGCGATCTTCAGGCGCTTAACGGCAATCGGATACTCGGCACGGACGTATATGTAGCCCTGATCCGAACCGATCGCGTAAGCGGCGATGGCCATGGCTTCCAAAACCGCATGCGGGTCTCCTTCGAGCACGGAACGATCCATAAAGGCGCCCGGGTCTCCCTCGTCGGCGTTGCAGCAGGTATACTTCTTATCGCCGACGGCGTTCTTGGTGAACTGCCACTTCATGCCGGTCGAGAAGCCTGCGCCGCCGCGGCCGCGAAGGCCTGAAGCCTTGACGATGTCAACGACTTCCTGCGGCTGGAGCTTCGTAAGGCACTTCTCAAGGGCGAGGTAACCGTCGCGGGCGATGTACTCGTCGATGTTCTCAGGGTTGATGACGCCGCAGTTGCGAAGGGCAACGCGCTTTTGCTTGGCATAGAACGTGGTGTGATTAAGGTTCTTGATGGTATCGCCGACAACGGTCTCCTGGTACAGGAGCCTCGTGACGATACGGCCCTTGAGCAGATGCTCGTCCACGATCTCCTTGATGTCCTCGGGCTTTACACGGCTGTAGAAGCAGCCCTCGGGATAGACGATCATGATGGGGCCTAAAGCGCACAGGCCGAAGCAGCCGGTCATGACAACCTTGACTTCGTCCTTGAGGCCGACGGCCTCGATTTCCTTATTCAGCTCATCGACGATTTTCGCAGAGCCGGAGGAAGTGCAGCCGGTGCCGCCGCATACCAGTACATGGGATCTGTACATACACTTATACCTCCTTTATTTCTCTGATGCGCCGATGGTATACTCGGTCACAACGTTTTTATTGATGATGTGGTCGACGACAACTTTACGAGCCATTTCAGCGGTCATCTTGACATAGGTGACTTTCTCCTCGCCGGGTTCAAGAACCTCGACGATGGGCTCAAGACGGCACATCCCGATGCAGCCCGTCTGGGTGACGACGACATTCTTCACTCCGCGCTTATTGATCTCCTCAACCAGTGCATTCATAACAGGGCGGGCGCCGGCGGCAATGCCGCAGGTGGCCATACCTACAATGATACGCGTATCGCCTGCATGGTCGGCGCGGGTTTCGACACTGTCCTTCATGCCAGCCCTGATTGCAGCGAGTTCAGCTAGGGTTTTCATTTAATAGCTCCTCCTATTCTAAGTGCTTCAGTTTGCTCATGGATATACTCTGCCGCCCATTGCAGCACCGCGGGGCTTGCAAGCGTTACGTCGCCGAGCATTTCACGCATTTCGATCGTCGAAAGCTCGAACGACTGCTCGTCCACCGATCTCGTGTAGATAAAATCGGTATTCGGATGCCCCAAGAGCAGTACTGAAAAGGTCTCCCCCATATCCCCTACAGGAGTAAAGTCGAGATGATCGGTGTGGAATACCGCTTGCACCGTAGTGCCGACTCCGATGGTTGACCCGATTACGAGTCCTCCACCCGTCTGCTCCGCGGCCAGCTTAAAAAGCGGCAACCCGAGCCCCACTTTTCGTGTGGTGCGGGTGGTTGTAAACGGGTCGGTCACGCGGGCGAGCAGCTCCGGCGGCATTCCGCTGCCGTTGTCCCCTATCTCGATGACAAGGGTTTTGGCAACCGTATCCTCCGTAAGCTTAATCTCCACCTTCGATGCTCCCGCCTTCGTTGAATTCTCCACGATGTCGAGGATATTCAGGGAAAGCTCTTTCATGGTTTATTTGTCGGCGAACTGAGCAAAGATCTCGGGGATCCTTTCAGGGGTGAGACGGCCGAAGACTTCGTCATTGATCATCATGACGGGGGCAAGGCCGCAGCATCCGAGGCAGCGGGTCGCATCGAGGGAGAACTTGGTATCGGGCGACACCTCGCCGTTTTGAAGGCCGAGAACTTCCTTGATTTTGTCAAATACACCGGAAGCGTTCTTCACATAGCATGCGGTTCCGAGACAAACGCTGACCTGATATTTGCCCTTGGGATTCAAGTTGAACTGAGAATAGAAGGTTGCGACGCCGTAGATGTGCGAAAGCGGAACTTTAAGTCCTTTGGCGATGATCGTCTGGACTTCTTCCGGTAAGTAACCGTAGATGTCCTGGGCTTCTTGCATGACAGGCATTACTGCGCCCTCAACGCCCTTGTAACGGTCAATGACCGCAAGGAGTTTTGACTCCTGCTCCTTCGTTCCGGTAAACGGGACGGTAGAGACTACTTTTGCGCTCATTTCTTACTCCTCCTTTAGATGATTGGTCGCTGTTGTCTGTTGTCTTTTTTTTGATGCGTGGTGTCTGAAGTCACGCATCGGGGCCGTTTTTACGGCAATATTGCGTACTTTGCCATTATAACAGGTTGTCGTCAATAATGAAATAGGCATATCGATGTAGTTTATTCTTTCTTCAAAGTTTTTGCAGTATCACCAAAATGCATGTTAAAAATTAGTCGAATTAACAACAACCGCTTTACACTACACAGTAATTTTGCCAAAGCGGATGGCGTCAACCACCGCCTTTCTTGTGAGATTTTGCAGTTCCATGTGAATATCTGGGCCCGGAATATTTTCAATGTAGTGGGCGTCGGAATTTTCCAGTATGCCGTACTTCCCCATAAGCTCAGGTGCGAGGTTTGCGAGACGGTCCCGCCCGCCCTTCCTCGTCAGTTCGATGGTCTTGAAACCGAGCTCCGGGGGGATGGTGCCGAGCACCGACAGGATGGAATAAGCGTCGCGGTCGACGTGGGCCGGGACCGCCACTCCGCCGTAGCTTGCCACAAGGTCCCTCGTCTCCTCAACTTTGATATCGGTTGCATTCGTCAAGAGCCATGGGTATTCAGCGACCGGATTGTCGTCTTCGTCCATGACGGTCTGATTGCCGAATATCTCGATTTCGTTAGGCACCTTCACAAGCCTCGTCTCGACATGGGCGTCGAAAGCCATCGCATCTTCCAAACTTTCAAAAAGGCAGAGGACATGAATCTCCTCCGCCGTATTCAGCTCCATGCCGGGTATGACCAGAATGCCAAAATGGTCGCCGACCGAAAGGGCCGCCGGCGCATTTTTGCAGGAGTTGTGGTCGGTGAGCGCAATGACGTCAAGCCCGTTTAATTTGGCGAGGCCGACGAGGTTGTTCGGGGTCATCTGCATATCACCGCAGGGCGACAGGCAGGAGTGCATATGGAGATCGTAGGCGTATTTCACAGCAGCTTACCGAGGGAGGCGGCCGCCTTAAAGGAGGGAAGTTTGGTCGACAGCAGCGTGACACCGTTTGCCCTCGCGCTCTCTAAGACCTCGGCATCCGGCTGTGCCCCCTCCGTGATGACGATGCAGGAGACCTCCGCCATGACGGCGACCGCCACCACGTTCAGATTGGTCATGACCGTGATCCAGACGCAACCGCGCTCCGCTCGACCGATGACCCAGCTGAGCAGGTCGCAGCAGTATCCGCTGTGCACCTCCCTGTCAAGCCCTTCGGGGCAGGTTAAAACGGTACAGCCAAGCGGTTCCAGAATCTCTTTGACGAGCAAATTCACTCCTCCTCCTTCTTACCGGTCTCCCCCGCCAGGATGCTCGGCGGCAGTTCAAGCTGTGAGAACATGCCGGCGATCTGTTTCCTCAGCACAAAGGTGCAGTCGCTCTCGCGCCCGTATCCCCGCACGACGTCCTCGGCGAAAGTCTTGCAGCTTGGAGCGCCGCAGGCACCGCAGTCGATGCCGGGGAATTTCTGAGTGAGCTCGTTGATCTGTTTGACCATGCGCAGGGCCTCGGCCCGATCCGAGCTGAGCCCACGAGCCGGCGAAGTGAGGGCGTTGTCCGCATAAATGATGTCGAGATCGTCGCCGTCATCCTTATACTTATTCATGGAGACAGGCAGGAATTTACGCAGCATGTGAATTCTGGCCTTCGCGACAAATGGGTTTTCAACCGTGAGCACCCCGCCAACACAGCCACCGGTGCAGGCGTTGAGCTCAATAAAGTCAACGTCGTTCAGGCGGTAATTTTCGACCTCCTCAAGCACTTGAATACAATTATCGATGCCGTCGGTGGCAACGATGATGTCCTTGAGCAGAGCCGTCGCCTCGCCACCCGAGGCGGCCCAACCGATGCCGATGATGCCCGAGTGGGACAGCCGTTCCGGTTCGTCGATCTTCTTAATTTCCGAGGCGATGCGAATATAGAGGTCGCTCATCGACAAAATGCCGTCGACCTTGCCGTAGTTGCCGGCAATGGGTGCGAGGCATGCCGTCATCTTAGCGGGGCAGGGCGAAATGAAGAAAATGCCGATTTCGTCCTCTTTCAGGCCGGTCTGCCTGACCGCCCGGCGCCTAGCGATGTTGGCCGCGACCTCAATGGGCGGGCGAACCGGCATCAAGTGGTTCGAGAGGTCCGGAAACCGGACATTGATGAGCCGAACGACGGCAGGACAGGCCGTGCTGATGACGGGCTTCGGGATCTTGCCCTCGGCAATGACCTTGCGTGAGTAGTCCGAGACGATCTCGGCGGCGCGCGACACCTCGAACACATCGTTAAAGCCGATGCGCTTCAAGGCTGTCAGCACATAGTCGATATCTTCAATTCCGGGAAACTGTCCATATAACGAGGGAGCAGGAATGGCAACCGTCCATTTGAACTTCCCCTCGAAATCCTCGAGCTTGTGAATAATGGCTTTCTTGGCGTGATGCGGACAGACCCGAATACAGTTGCCGCAGTCGATGCAGCGGTCGCTGATGATCTTCGCCTTGCCGCCGCGAACACGAATAGCCTCGGTCGGACAGTGGCGGATGCAGACGGTGCATCCTTCGCACTTATCCTCGTCGAGGCTGACCGAATGAAACCCAAAAGGCTTGTATTCCTGAAAATTCATCGTATAATACCTTAAGGCGGCGGGAGTTAAACCCGCACCGGTTTTCATGGGTGGATTTTCGCCCATGCTTTACAAAAATCTCTTGCAAATACGTCAGTATCCGCTGCAAGAGCTTGCTTGCCCCTGCAAAAAAAACGCTTAAGCGAAAACTGCCATACACAAAGGCACCCGATAATTCTAAGGTGATTTTCGTTGTGGTGAACGCTCTTCAGCTGACTTACGGCAAAGATAACAAAGCGAAAAGGGTTGCAGGAGGACGGTGAGCATTGGGTCTGCGTCGTCTTATGTGTAGAAATCCATCGTCACCGTAGTTCCGACTCCAACGGTGGATTCGATTTTGAGGCTGTCGGAATACCTTTTCATGTTGGGCAGACCCATGCCCGCCCCGAAACCCAGCGCTCTGACGCTGTCGGGCGCCGTTGTGTAACCCTCTTTCATGGCGAGCTCCACATCGGGAATGCCGGGACCATGGTCGGCGAGCACAACCCGGACGTGGGTGGGCTCCACTGTGACCGTCGCGCTGCCCCCGTGGGCGTGAATGACGGTGTTGATCTCACCCTCATACATGGCGACCGACACCCTTCGCACGAAGTCGGGTGACATGCCGATCTGCCGCAGCATGCGTTTGACGTCGCTCGAGGCTTCGCCGGCCGTCGTAAAGTCGTCGCCGTCTATCTTGTAGTCAATGCATATTGAATCGCTCAAATTTAACCCTCCCCGCTGAGCCCCGCCGAATAGAGCGTTCCGCAAACCTGATACATAGGCGCGTCGGTGCTCATCAGGACGATGTCCCTGTCTTTTGCCAGGCGAACGATGGTGTTATCGGGATTTTTTCTCCGGACAAAAATGATGCAGCTCATGTCCATCATCTCAGCCGTGCGCACAACCTGAGGATTTAGAAGGCCTGTAATCAGTACGGATTTGCCCTTACCTAAGGCCAGCACATCGCTCATCATATCGCTTGCGCAAGCGCCGACCGCTTCGCGATCGAGCTGGTCCTCGCAGCAGATGACCTGTGCCGTAAGCAACTCTCTGACCTTGCTTAATTTCATTGCCGTCCTCCTTATTCGATGTTTGTTCGTTAATGTTGTATGCCCATGGTTATTTGACCCATATCCGTAAGTCCTTAACAGACGCTCAGCACACCATATATTCATTTATTTGGACCATTTATACTATACCATGTTTGGGTATCAAGAGCAACTTTGTCGGTAAATTTCCCAAAAATTATTTTAATTTTATCCGAAATGACGTATACTACTATGTGTACGACTTAACACGTTTTGAATGTGAGGTCAATATGGCTGATTTATGTGACTATTCAGGATTTGACAGGGTACATTTCGTGGGGATCGGCGGCGTTTCCATGTCCGCCCTAGCCTGCATCGCAAAGCTGCGCGGCTGCCGGGTCACCGGCTCCGATATGCAAGACGGCCCGGCTGTCGAGGAACTGCGTCAGGACGGCATTACGGTGCATGTCGGGCACGCGGCCGAAAACGTTGGGGATGCAACGCTTGTCGTCTACACCGCCGCCGTCAAACAGGACAATCCGGAACTTGCGGCGGCGCGGGCTGCCGGCATTCCCACCATCGAGCGGTCGGCCTTCCTTGGGTACATTCTCTCCGGGTATGCCTTCCCAATCGGCATTTCAGGCACCCATGGCAAGACGACCTGCACCTCCATGATTGCGCAGGCGCTCATTGCCGCGGATGTGGACCCCACTGTGCTGATCGGCGGCACCTTGCCCCTCATCGGGCACAATTTCCGCATCGGCCGTTCGGACAAAATCGTCTACGAGGCCTGTGAGTATGTCGATTCCTTCCTGCACTTTCGCTCCGCCGTCACGGTCATCCTCAACATCGAAGAGGATCACCTCGATTATTTCAAGGACCTCGCCGATATTGAAAAATCTTTTACCGCCTACGCCAACCTGACACTGCCGGGCGGTGCCGTCGTCGCAAACGGCGACAGCGAGGCCGTGCGCCGTGCCCTCGCGCACCACAAGGGCGACATCATCTGGTTTTCACTGAAGGATCCGGCTTGCGACTATTTTGCGGTTCCCTTAGAGGGGCAGGGCTGCCCTCGCTTCGAGGTTTACGAGCGCGGCGTGCTGCGCGGCATCTGCCGGCTGTCGATCCCAGGGCTTCACAATGTCGCAAACGCGCTTGCCGCCATCGCCGCATGCCGCAGGATTAACACTCCATACGATATTCTGCTGCCCGCCCTCTCGTCATTTGGCGGAGCCTGCCGCCGCTTCGAGTATAAGGGTCGCATCGGCGAAGTGACCGTCATCGACGACTATGCCCACCATCCGTCCGAAATCCGTGCCACACTGACAGCCGCCCGCACTCTCTATTCCGGCGACATCTGGTGCGTCTTCCAGCCCCACACCTACTCCCGCACAAAGGCGCTGTGGAACGATTTCGCCAAAGCGCTCACCCTGTGCGACCACCCCATACTACTCGACATCTATGCAGCGAGGGAGAAACCGGACCCCGCCGTCACCTCGGCAGGACTTGCTGCCGACATTCCAGGAGCCATTTATTGCGCCTCCTTTGATGACGCCAAAGCACTGCTTTTCGCAAATTTGATGCCCGGAGATCTGCTCATCACAATGGGCGCCGGCAACGTCTACCGACTGGGTGAGGCCATGGTTGACGACAAGTAGACTTTCTTTATGCCATTAAAAATGCGCCCCTTAATGGGGCGCATTTTCTGTCTCTTCAAGAACTTTCAGCCTTCCAGCGACTTTTATGCCCAGTGGCAGCGCAAGCAGGAATGTCGAAAAGTCGGCGACCGGCTGCGCAATCTGGACACCGAGCAGGCCGAGGAAATGAGGTAAGATGAGTATCGCCGGAATGAAAAACAAACCCTGACGTGCGATGGCCAGCAGCGAGGCTGCCCTGATCTCGCCGATGTTCTGCATGAGCATGTTGCAGACGACGACCCAGGCTTGGAGCGGGAATATCATGAGCATCATCCGCAGTGCCTTTGAACCGATCCGAATCACCTCTGGGTCGCCCCGCCGGAAAGCCGTAATGATCTGTTCGGAAAACGGGTATGCGAGAGCCGAGACGATCAAAAGACCGATGAAGCCGGTCTTGACGCAAAACCAAAAGCCCTCCCGTACCCGGTCGTATCGCTTGGCGCCGTAGTTGAAGCCGCAGACCGGCTGAAATCCCTGACCAAAGCCGAGCAGTGCCGAGAAGGCAAACATCAGCACCTTGCTGACGACCGACATGGCAGCTATGGCTGCGTCCCCGTATCCGCCCGCCGCAAAGTTAAGGAGTATGGTCGCAATTGAAGCAATCCCCTGCCGGTAAAACGAGGGCAGGCCGATTTTTAAAATCTCTTTGTACATCTCCCACTTTGGAGAGAAATTCTTGATTGAAAGTTTCAGGTTTCCGTTTTTCCCCTGATTGAACATCAAAATCAAAAAGCTGATAAACTGGCTGATGCCGGTGGCCATCGCAGCTCCGCCGGTGCCGAGGCCGAACGTGAAAATGAAAAGCGGATCCAGCCCGATATTGAGGACGCCGCCCGCCGCGATGCCGAGCATGGCGTAAAAAGCGCTGCCCTGATAGCGCAGGACATTGTTGAGCACAAAGGAGGAAGTCATAAAGGGCGCGGCAAGCAGGATATACCGGATATAGTCCTTGGCATAAGGTGTGATGGTCTCGGTGGCACCGAGCAGTTTCACAAGCTCGTCTATGAAAACCAATCCGAAGATCGCAAGGACAATGCCAAGTAAAAACGCCGTGTAAAAGCCGGTGGCCGCAACTTTGGCGGCATCCTCATCGTCTTTTTGCCCCAGCAGTCGGGATATGCGGTTGCCGCTGCCCATGCCGAGCGTAAAGCCGATCGCCTGGATGATCATCATAAGCGGAAAGGCCACGCCGACGCCGCCCGTCGCGCTGGTGCCGATTTTGCCGACAAAAAAAGTGTCGGCCATGTTGTAAACGGACGTGACCAGCATACTGATCATGGTCGGGATGGCGAGCTGGCAGATGAGTTTTTTAATGGGCGTATTGATCATTTGATCGTATTTTTCTTCGCTTGTTTTTGCTCTGGCCATATTTTATATCATGCCTTCCACAAAAAAATTGCAGCCGCCCTTTTTTTGGGGCAGCCCGTGCGGCAGGGGGCGCAAAGCACACCCGAGCGGTCCTGCAAAAACCGCCGCGCCCTGTCACGTTGGTCATTATATGTCAAATTCCGAACAAAAGCAAGAAGCGGCGCATAACGCCGCTTCTTGCTTTTGCACAAAAATTTCATTTAAAAAATTGAAAACTTGATGAAGACCGTGGCAAAGACGATGGAGACAACCGACAGCAGCTTGATGAGGATGTTGAGGGAGGGGCCGGAGGTGTCCTTGAAAGGATCGCCGACTGTATCGCCCACAACGGCCGCCTTATGGTTTTGGCTGCCCTTGCCGCCGAGGGCGCCCGCCTCAATATACTTCTTGGCGTTGTCCCATGCGCCGCCGGCATTGCTCATCATGACGGCCATGACAAAACCTGTGACGGTGGAACCTGCCAGCATGCCGACAATTCCGTTTACGCCGAGGATGAGGCCCACAACAACGGGACTGACGACGCCAAGCAAGGCCGGCATGATCATCTCTTTTTGGGCGGAGCGGGTGCACAGATCAACGCAGCTCTTGTAGTCGGGCTCCGCAGTGCCCTCCATGAGGCCCGCAATCTCCTTGAACTGGCGACGGACTTCCAAAACGATGGACTGGGCGGAACGACCGACTGCTTCCATGGTCATGGCCGAGAAGAGGAACGGCAGCATGCCACCGATAAAGAGGCCGATGAGGACCGGCGGATAAGTGATTTCAAGATTGAGGATGTCGGGCGCAATGGTCCGAACCTGATCGACAAAAGAGACGATAAGGGCGAGGGCCGTGAGGGCCGCGGAGCCGATGGCAAAACCCTTGCCGGTTGCGGCGGTCGTGTTGCCCAAGGAGTCTAAGGCATCGGTGCGCTCACGCACCTCTTCGCCCATGCCGCACATCTCGGCAATGCCGCCTGCGTTATCGGCAACAGGTCCGTATGCGTCGGTCGCAAGGGTGATGGCTAGGGTCGAGAGCATGCCGACAGCCGACATACCGACGCCGTAGAGGCCGGCGTTGAAGTTTGCGGCGCCGCCCGAGAGGTAGAAGGAAGCCATGACCGAGACACTCACAATGACGACCGGAATACCGGTGGAGCGCATTCCAAGGGCAAGGCCCGAAATGATGATGGTGGCGGGGCCGGTCTCAGAGGCCGAGGCCAGGGTCTGTGTCGGCTTATAGGAGGCCGATGTGTAAATTTCCGTGAAGTAGCCGATGAGGATACCGGCCAAAAGCCCAGAAATGATGGCAAAGTAGATGCCGGTGGTGCCGGGGCCGAGAATCACCCTCACAAGGAAGTAGGCTAAAACGGCCGTCAGAATGGAGGCAAGGTTGGTGCCCTTGCGCAAGGCGCCCAGCAGTTCCTTCTGGCTTGCGCCCTCCTTCGTCTTCACAAAGAAAGTGCCGACAAACGATGCAAGCACGCCAAGTCCCGCAAGCGCCATGGGAAGTGCAAAACCGCCGACACCGTATCCTGCGGCAACACCGAGAGCCGCTGCCGAGACGCGCGCACCGACATAGGACTCATAGAGGTCGGCGCCCATGCCGGCCACGTCGCCAACGTTGTCGCCGACGTTGTCCGCAATGACGGCCGGGTTACGCGGATCATCCTCCGGGATGCCCGCCTCAACCTTGCCGACGAGGTCGGCGCCGACATCGGCGGCCTTCGTGAAGATGCCGCCGCCGACACGCGCAAAGAGTGCCATTGAAGAGGCGCCCATGCCAAAGGTGAGCATCAGGGGGCCGATTGTGGCGATGCGGGCCGCCGGCTCAAGGGCACGATACCAGAAGTCGAGGAAATAGTACCAGGCCGAAAGGTCCAGAAGGCCGAGGCCGACAACGACAAAGCCCATGACAGAACCTGCCGAAAAAGCCAGCCGAAGTCCGTCGTTCAGGCTGCCTTTGGCGGCCCACGCGGTACGGGCATTCGCCCTCGTGGCGATCTTCATGCCGAAAAAGCCCGAAAGTCCAGAGAAGAATCCGCCGGTCAAAAATGAGATCGGCACAAAAATATTCATAAAGCCCATGAATGAGAGCACGAGAAGCACGACAAAAGCCACGGCAAAAAACTTGCCCACTCCGAGGTACTGCCTGCGCAGGTATGCGTCCGCGCCCGAGCGGATGGAGCCGGCAATTTTGACCATGTCGTCAGTGCCCTCCGAATAGGAGGTTACTTTCTTGGCTAGATAGTAGGCATACGCCAGTGCCACTACTGCGCCGATTGGCGACAAAATGATAAAGTCCAATTTCCACACCTCTTCAAAAGTTAAACTTAGCTAAAGTTTTAGCTCGGATAATTGTATAACTTCTGACATAAGAATGTCAACGTTTTACCACAGGAAAAACAAAAAAACGCATTTTGGATACAAAATAATTCTACTAAGCTGGCCGTTTCTTGTCGAAAAGAACGGCTTTACACACGACTTTGAAATTTGTATAATTGGATGTATTATATTGGAGGTGCAAAACTTTGAATATTGTCATTATCGGCGGCGTGGCCGGCGGCGTCTCGGTTGCCACCCGTCTTCGCAGACTTTCGGGCGACGCCAAAATCACAGTCTTTGAAAAAGGCGGCTTTATTTCCTTTGCCAACTGCGGAATGCCCTATCACATAAGCGGCACCATTGAAAAGCGTGAAGCGCTGCTGCTCCAAACCCCAGAGCGTATGAAGGGCATGTACGACGTCGATGTGCGGTGTATGCACGAGGTGACCGCCATCAACCGTGCCAAAAAGACCGTGACGGTCATGGGCCCCGCGGGCAGCTTTGAGGAGCCCTATGACAAGCTGGTCGTCGCAACGGGCGCCAGCGGCAGGCCATCCGGAATCACGGGAATCGAGCATTACAAGAACGTGACCAACCTGCGGGACATGGCCGATCTCGACAACCTCATGGGCTATATCAAAGATGCCAAAAAAGGGCTTGTCATCGGCTCCGGCTTTATCGGGCTTGAAGTCGTCGAAAACCTCCAAATGCGGGGCATTGACCTGACCTTAGTTGAACTTGCGCCAGCCTGCCTGCCGGTTATGGACCCGGAATACAGCAAAGCCATCGAACGAATCCTTCGCGAGCACGGCATCAAGGTCTACACCAGCACCAAAGTGGATTCCTACGATACGGAAACGAACCTGTTTACCCTGTCAAACGGCGTCAAAGACAGTTTCGACTTCGTCGTCACGGCGGCCGGCATCATCCCGAACAGTAAAATCGCGGCCGAGGCAGGGCTCCTACTCGACGCACGCGGATATATCAAAGTCAGCAGGGAGTCCATGCAGACAAATGATCCCGACATCTACGCGGCCGGCGACGTTTCCATCATCTATAATTCCATCACGGGGCAGGATATGGCGCTGGCCTTAGCTTGGCACGCGAAACGACAGGCCCGCATCATTGCCGACCACATCGCAAGCGGCGAGGGCGCCCTCACAGTTTCGCATCAGACCTTCGGCGGGGCGGTCGGCACCGGCATCACCAAGGTCTTTGAAAACGTCATTGCGAAGACCGGACTCACCATGTCCGCCGCAAAGGCCGCCGGCTACGACGCTGTCTCCATCATGATGCACGCGCCCGACCACGCCTCCTACTATCCCGGCGTCACCCGAATGGCGCTCAAGGTCATTTATGACAAGAAGACAGGAAAACTACTGGGCGCACAGGGACTCGGCCAAAACGGTGTGGACAAGCGTATCGACGCCGTGGCGACCGCCATCAAGTCCGGCTGGACCGTCTATGACCTTGCCGACATGGAGTATGCCTACGCCCCACCCTTCAACGGCCCCAAGGACCCTCTGAATATGATCGGCTATGTAGCCAGCAACCTCGACGACGGGCTTTTGGTCCTGACCACGTTTGAGGAGCTGCCCGCCCTCATCGCCCGCGGCGCTTTTTTGGTCGATGTGCGGTACCGCTGGGAATTCGAACAGTTTTCGATTCCGGGCTCAGTCAACATCCCGCTAGACGAGATCGTCTACCGATACAATGAAATTCCGAAAAATGTCCCGGTCGTCGTCATCTGTATCGTCGGCCAGCGCGCCTACTCCGGGCAGTGCATGCTGCGGCATTTCGGCTTTGAGGAGACCTATACCTTAGAGGGCGGCGTGTCGAGCTATCAGATGTTCTACCCCGACATGTTCAAGGAGGATAAGGCATGACTGAGTCTATTCTGATAGACAATATCGGGCAGTTGCGCTATATGATGCCGGGCAAGTCGGCAGTCTTTGCCGAAAACCTTGAAACCGGCGAGCAGTTTGCCTGGAACGGGGATGAGATATTCCCTTCCGCAAGCATTATAAAGCTCCCCATCCTCTGCACGGCATACGCCATGTCAGAGTCCGGAGAGCTGTCATTGTCCGATCGGATCACGGTCACCGATGCCGCCCGAACCGGCGGAGACGGCGTGATGCGCCTCATGCAAAACGGCCTGTCCCCTACCTTGCACGATCTGATGACGCTCATGATCGTCCTAAGCGACAACATGGCCACTAACATGGTTGTGGACGCCGTCACCCCGCAGCGCATCCATGAATTTCTGGAGAGCCGGGGACTTACCGGCATCCGGTGGCGCCGCAAAATGATGGACGCCGCCGCAATGGCCGCCGGCATCGAAAACGAGGCCGCGGCCCGCGACGTATTGGAACTGCTTAAAGGACTGGCCAAGGGAACGCTGCTGTCTCCCCCGCACTGCAAGGACGCCGTAGACATCCTCACCCGCCAGCAGATCAACCACAAGTTTCCACGGCGGCTCTGGAAGCCCTACGACCACGACTTTGAGCGGGAAGAGATTAAAATCGCCCATAAGACCGGGGATATGCCCGGCCTGGAGCACGACGCAGGCATCTTCACCGGCCCCGGATTCTCGTTTGTGCTGACCGTTATGACGCTGGGACCCCGCAATCCCGAACAGTCGGTTAAACAGTGGGACTTCATCGCGGCTGTGGCTGAGCAGTTTGTCAGGTACTGGGACCCGCAATCCCGCTCATAAAGCCGCCAAGCTCCGTGCTGCACAGATCGCAGGCGACGAGCTTGCTGTCGCAGATGAGCAGATTGATCCGCACTTCCATGTCTTCCTGCGCATCCGGATAATTGAGCACCGTATAGCTCCACCGCTTGGCCCTCTTCCCGGCATACTTTTCAAGGTCGAGCCCCTGAGCTTTCTGCAGTTCCGAATAGGCGCTGTACACCTCGTCAAATTCCTTGGGAATTGCGACCTCCATGATCTCGACCGCCGACTCGTTTACCTCCCACCCGTAGCTCTTGATAAAAGCCACGCGATCCTCGTTTGTCTTCAATTTGACTGCGCTCACGGAGCCAGTAGCCGCGGTTTCAGTTGGGTCCGACGGCCGCGCGATGTTCCAAACGACGACGGCCACGGCAATGACGAGCAAGGCGGCGCCGGCAATGCGCATCCATGTTTTGTTCAGCTTCATCGACATGATGACCACTTTGCACCCCTCCATTCAATACTAGAAGATATGCAAAAGGACGGTCGGCTATGCTGCCGACCGTCCTTTGACGTTGTCACCGTATAGAGCCCCTTCAAAACAGCGAAAGTTGCTGCGCCTGCCCTTTGTCCTCGAAGATGTTCAGGTACCCGAACACCTCGTCCGGGCGGTACAGGACGCCCTCATCACGGCACCTTGCGAAAAACCGCTCCAAAAGCCTGCCTGTCGCCGGACTCTGGCAGACGTAGCTGTCGCCAAAAGCTGTGATATAGCGCTGTTTTAGCCCCGGGAAGTGCTCGTCGAGGCATTCGTAGAAGTACTCTCTGTTGCCCTCCCGCAACGTCAGCCCCATGCCAAAGCACAGAATGCCCTTTACGCCGGCATCAAAGCAGTAATCCAGAATGCCTTCGAGGTTTTCCTTCGTATCGTTTATGAACGGCAAAATCGGCGAAAGCCACACGACAGTCGGGATCCCCTCTTTTTGCAGAACTTTGAGAGCCTCGTAGCGCCTTAAGGTTGTGCAGACACTCGGCTCGATTAGCCGGCACAGGTCCTCGTCAAAAGTCGTCAGCGTCATCTGCACGACACACTTGGTCTTTTCATTGATGCTCTTCAGCAAATCTAAGTCGCGCAGCACCCGGTCGGACTTTGTGATGACTGAAAAGCCGAAGTCGTATTTGTCGATGATCTCAAGGCACCGCCTTGTCAGCCTCTCGCTCTCCTCGAGCGGCAAGTACGGGTCGCACATCGCGCCGGTGCCGATCATGCACCGCTCCCGTTTGCGGATGAGGGCATCTTCCAGCAGCTGCGGCGCATTTCGCTTGACCTCGACATCCTCAAACGCATGCTCCATGCCGTAGCATTTGCTTCGCGAGTCGCAATAAATACAGCCGTGGGTACAGCCTCTATAGAGGTTCATGCCGTTTTTGGGCGACAAGACCGACTTTACATCCTTATAATGCACGGACACTCCCCTCCCCGCAGTCAGTATTTCTAACGCCATCAGTATACCATACGAAAAGTCCCAAGTGAACCATTACAAGGAGGCGCTAAAATGAAAAAAACATCCCTGACTATCATTCCCGGAGTCGGGAAGAACATGGAGCAACATCTTAAAAATATCGGCGTCGAGTGCGTCGAAGATCTTGTCGGCGCAGACCCCGAGGAGCTCTATCTGCGGGACGCCCTGTTCAATGGCCGCCCCTCCGACCGGTGTGTCCTTTACGTCTACCGCTGCGCCGCCTACTACGCGAATACATTGGACTGCGACCCGGAACTTCTGAAATGGTGGAATTGGAAGGATCAAAAGTAATTGCTGATTAATCACGCGTCGTGCGAATCTCCACCTCCCCCTGCGCTAAGGCATTTTAATACAATTACTTGTTAGATTCAAACGATTTTTGTTCTCAATACGTACATAGTTCACACAATATACTTAGAAACATTGGCAGATTGCACATTGGATTAGTATTGTATTTTTTTCCAAATTGTGATACTGTATGTATAAGGAAGCGATGAACTCATTCGTTCATGTGGACGCTTTTCGAATGAGGGAGCTAGCAGCGTAACCGGCCGAGTGGCCGGTTTTTGTGTTTTTAAGGGTATTTCTTCACAAACCATCAGCCGCAAACACTCTGTTCGCGATTATGTGAAGGGTGGGATGACGCATTCGTATACGACCGCTGCCTTTGTCCAATTCTTTGCGAAATCATTTTACCGTACCGCACCGAATAGTATGATCGGGTATCCAATAAAAGGAGGGTGACACTATGAAAACAAGACGTTTGTTCAGTTTCGTGATGGCGCTTGTCCTTACATTCGCACTGTCAACGGTCGCCATGGCGGCGCCGAAAGTAAAGCTTCCCCGCGTTGTCGACTCATATGAAGTTGAAACCAACATGGAAGCAACATACAATGCCGCAACGCTCTTTGCCGGCCAGAATATCGAGGTTGGCAAGCTGTGCATTGAGTGCTGGGACGAAAACGAATACCTTGTCACTTACATGCTTACCGAAGATGATTACTACTTTGGTGAAATTCACTTTGAGGCCATCAGCGATGGTGTAGCGGGATTTGCCGACGACACTTCTCTTATTTACAGCGGCGGAGGCATTGTCCCCGGCAAGCTGACCGTCAACAAATCTTTCCCGGCGCCGACCATTGACGAGTTTACCGGTGAGATTACCGGCACAAGAGAGTTCACCTTTCTCTACAAGAGCGGCGCCCCGGTCGATAGCTTTGCTGCCCACTCCGTCGTCTGCAAGGCGACTGTGGCCGCGGAAGACAGGGAAGAAATCACCGGAAGTGAAACCGAAACGGGTTACTTTGAGAGCAAAGGCATCGAGGGCCAAGTCGTTGAAGTCCGCGAGCCCTTCGGATACCCGGATCCAACTGACGAATATACAAGCGTTTGGGACACCGCGTTTGCCGCAAGCCCCGTGTGGAACAGCAAACTGATCGCGAGCGGCGCCCAGTTTGTTTGGAACTATGAGCTCTCCTCCGGAGAGACCGGAGCACCGACATCTTTCTCCAATGATCTCACCACCCGAGGCGACGTCTGCAGCATTGATTTCGACGTTGAGGTCCCACTCGACGCAACCGACATCGACGCCACCTTGTACATTGTGGCGGATAACGGCTACATCGCGAAAATCGGTGATACCATCATCAATTCCGCCGGGTTTAACGCCGAAGCCTATGCCGCTCTTTCGGACGACGCTGCCGATGACCTTCTTGATGGCAACGCGTTGCTTTTGCATATTTTCCCAGACCTGACCGCCTTTGACACGAAGCAGCTCTTTGTGGAGAGCGTCGTGCCGTCGAACGCATGGAACAGCATGATCGCAGTGGGCTCTGATGTTCCGCTCCTTGCAGGCGACAACACCGTCAATATCAAGGCTGTCAATGAGCAGATGGACGGCGGAAACGATTACAACAACCCGGCCGGCGTCATCTTCTTCATTGAATACTCCTGGTCAGTACCAACCTACACGACCGTGACCCACTACAGCCTCGTGCCCGCCGGCAGTGAGACCGCCTGGGGCTTTGGTGAGGACGCCGATGGGAACAACTGGTCGCAGATTATCGAAAACGATTTTGACGTATGGGGACCTCCTATGTAAATCCGCCCCACGCTATAGCCTGACAAGGCCTATGTAAACCTTCTGAACATGAATAGTCATTAACAAAAGCTCCTTTGTCCGAAGACAAAGGAGCTTTTTTATGGAGGCGCCATCCGGATTTGAACCGGAGGATCGTGGATTTGCAGTCCACTGCCTTACCACTTGGCTATGGCGCCATGCGAGGACGGCAGGAGGGAATCTCCTGCCGTATTGTGTGGAGCGGATGACGAGGCTCGAACTCGCTACCTCGACCTTGGCAAGGTCGCGCTCTACCAGATGAGCTACATCCGCATGTGCCGGCCATTTGACCGGCATGGTGCCTCCGGGCGGAGTCGAACCACCGACACGGGGATTTTCAGTCCCCTGCTCTACCAGCTGAGCTACAGAGGCAAACATTGGCGACCCGGAAGGGGCTCGAACCCTCGACCTCTAGCGTGACAGGCTAGCGTTCTAACCAACTGAACTACCGGGCCGTATTGTGGTGGATGGTGGGAACTACAGGGCTCGAACCTGTGACCCCTTGCTTGTAAGGCAAGTGCTCTCCCAGCTGAGCTAAGCTCCCGCGCGTGGCTTTTGCGTCAGGCGACATGGATTATTTTACTCGATGGGGGCCTTTCTGTCAAGCTTTATTTGAAAGAAAGTGTCGATTATATTTAACGGATGAGCGCTATCAGTTCTTCTGAAGAAAAGGTGTACGCCTTGCGGCAAAATTCGCAGAGTACTTCCGTATTAGGATGTTCGTTTGCCATATTTGAGAGCTCCTCGCGCCCAAGCGAAATCAAAGCACGTTCAACTCTGCGCGCCGAACAGCCGCAGCGGTACACTCGCTCCTCTTCCGAGAGGGTTCGCAGCCTGAAGCCCGGGAGCAGGATGTTCAGCATGGTCGCAGGCTTCATCCCCTCATTTAACATGTCGGTCACGGAGTCGGCGGTGTAGAGTGCCGCCTCGAGACGGGAGAGCACCTCTTCCGGGCAGCCGGGCAGCGGCTGGATCAGGTAACCGCCGGCCGCTTTGATCGTGTAATCCCGGTCGACCAGAACGCCTAAGGCGACGGCCGACGCCGTCTGCTCACTTTGAAGCAGATAAGACGCCACGTCTTCGGCAATCTCGCCCGAGACAATCGGTGTCTGCCCGACATAGGGCTCCCGCATGCGCAGGTCCTTAACGACAACGACGCTTCCCTCTCTTCCGACAGCCCCCGCCACGTCGAGTTTGCCCATGGCGTTTAGCGGCAGTTCAACAAGGGGGTTGACACAGTATCCCCTGACGTTGCCCAAAGCGTCCGACACGGCGATCACGCTGCCGATGGGCCCGTCGCCCTTGATGCGAAGGGTCAAGGAGCCTTCCGCCACCTTGATGGTGCCGCCCATGAGAGAGGCGGCCGTCAGGGTGCGTCCGAGAGCTGCCGCCGCAACGGGCGTTGCGCCGTGAATGCGCCTGGCCTCCTCGCAGATCGCGGTGGAATCTATGGCCATGGCCAGCACATACCCGTCTTCCGAGAGCATGGAAATATAGTTATTCATCGTATCCTCCGTAATTAATCCAGTTGCCGGTCTTTTCACCGGAATGTCCGTATGCGGGAAACTTCGAACGTATAAGCGATGAGTCAAGCCCAGTTGCCGGTCTTACCGCCCTTGCGGCAAACGAAAAATAGGCGGTCCTCATCCTCCCTGACTTCAAGCAGCTCCATACCCGAGTCCGCAATCAGGGACTCTACTTCAGAGCGGCTCCAGACACGCTGGGACATCTCCTCGTCGCGACGGACATATCCTTTCTCCCCGGGGATGAAATAAGTCAGCTTAAAGCGGCACAAAGGCCCCTCAAGGGTGCTCTGCCAGACACAGGACACCCGGTCCGTATCGTAGAAGTATGCCCTGCCGTCGAGCTCATCTTTGAACTTTGTGGGTGAGATGAGGTCAAAGATCAAAATGCCGTCCGGCGACAGAAATAAGTTCACGCCCTTTAAGGCCGCCAAAAAGTCTTTTTCGCTTTGCAGACAGCCAAAACCGTCCAGTGTGCAGCAGCAGGCGTCGATGGTGCCGAAAAGGTCGAGGGCCCGCATGTCCATACAGAGCAGCAGTGTCTTTGCCGTAAGCTTCTCTCTCGCCTTTGTGAGCATTTCAGGCGACAGGTCTACGCCGATCACGTCGTACGATCCCTCGTAGAGCTTTGTCATGTTGCCGGTGCCGCAGCAAAGGTCGAGCAGAATTTGTGGCGACAGGCCGTAGCGATTCCACACCTCTTTATAGTAATTCAAAAATGCCCCATAGTCGATCTCCATGAGGTCGTCGTAAAACTCGGCCAAAAGACTGTACACGTCATATCCTCCTGTCAAGCACCGGCAGGAGCTCGGCGCAAAGGCTTGCGTACTCCCCCGCCTCGATTGCCGCCCGGATGCGCTCCATCAGCGTATTGTAAAAATAGAGGTTGTGCAAGACCGCAAGGCGCATGTAGAGCATCTCGCCGGCTTTTTTGAGGTGCCGAAGGTAGGCCCTCGAATAGCCGCGACAGGTCGGACAGTCGCACAGGGGGTCAAGCGGACTGTCGTCCTCCTCATACTTGGCGTTATTGATGTTGAGAATACCGGACCAAGTATTGATATGCCCGTGCCGCGCGTTCCTGGATGGCATGACACAGTCGAAAAAGTCGACGCCGCGCCCGACAGCCTCCAGGATGTTGCCGGGGGTGCCGACCCCCATGAGATACCGGGGGGCGTCTTTTGGCAGATACGGCTCCACATCCTCAAGGATGCCGTACATGACCGAAGTCTCCTCGCCGACGGCAAGGCCGCCGACGGCATAGCCGTCAAAGCCTATATCCACCAGCCTTTTCGCGTTTTCAATGCGAATGTCGGTGTAGGTGCCGCCCTGATTGATGCCAAAGAGGAGCTGCCCTTCTTTGACAGAGGCCTTGCACCGCGCCGCCCACCGCAGCGTGCGGTCGGCGCTCATCTCAATATATTCTCTGGGCGCAGGATTCTCCACACACTCGTCGAAGGCCATGGCAATTGTGGCATCCAGATTTCCCTGAATTCTCATGCTCTCCTCGGGACCCATGAAAATGCGCCGGCCGTCGATGTGAGAGGCGAAGGTGACGCCCTGTTCCGTGATGTTGCGCAGTTTTGCGAGTGAAAAGACCTGAAAGCCGCCGCTGTCGGTGAGGACCGGGCCCTGCCAGCCCATGAAGGGCCTAAGCCCTCCCTGGCGGGCGACAATTTCGTCGCCCGGGCGCAGGTGGAGGTGGTAGGTATTACAGAGCTCAACTTGGCACTTGATGGCGGCAAGGTCGGACGAAGACACGGCCCCCTTGATGGCGGCGACCGTGCCGACGTTCATAAAGACCGGCGTCTCTATGACGCCGTGTTTCGTTGTCATACGGCCCCGTCTTGCGGCCCCGTCAGTTTTCAGCAGTTCGAACATAGCACTCCTTGGAAAGTGTCCGGCGCGATAGTCTCACGCCGGGCAGTATTTTCAGTAAATGAACATGGCATCCCCGAAGGAGAAAAACCGGTACCGCTCCTTGACAGCCTCAGCGTATGCGGCAAGGATGTGCTCGCGGGAGGACAGGGCCGACACCAGCATGAGCAGTGTGCTCTCGGGCAGGTGGAAGTTTGTGATGAGGGCATCGGTCATTTTGAAGTCATAGGGCGGATAAATGAAGATGCCGGTGTCCCTCGTGCCGGCACACAGTTTTCCGTCTTCGGTCATAGACTCGACGGTGCGGCAGCTTGTGGTGCCGACGCAGATGACTCTGCCGCCCGCTCCTTTGGCGGCGTTGACGGCAGCCGCCGTCTCGGGCGACACCGAGCACCACTCGGAGTGCATATGGTGGGCCTCCACCTCATTTTCTTTGACGGGCCGGAATGTGCCGATGCCGACGTGCAGCGTGACAGACACGATGCCGACCCCCATGGCGGCTATTTTCTCCAAAAGCTCCGGCGTAAAGTGCAGCCCCGCCGTCGGAGCCGCCGCGGAGCCTAAATTTACGGCATAGACCGTCTGATACCGCTCATTTTCTGCCAGCTCTTCATGGATGTAGGGTGGCAGAGGCATGCGGCCGATCTCCTCCAAGGTCTCCATGAGTTCTAAGCCGGTTTTGGAAAACCGAACGAGCCGAAGCCCTTCTTCAATGGTCCCCAGCACTTTTCCCGACAGCTTGTCCCCGAAGGAAAAGGTAAGGCCTGCAAGGGCTTTTTTACCTGGGCGCACCATGCACTCCCAGACCCCGGCGCCGCGGTCCCGGAGCAGCAAAAATTCCACCTGTGCGGGGCCGGACTTTCGAACCCCGAAAATGCGGGCCGGAATGACTCTGCTGTCGTTACGAACAAGGATGTCGCCCGGGCGCAGTAAGGACGGCAGCTCGGAAAAGACAGTGTGCTCGACTTTACCCGTGACTTTGTCCAAAGTGAGGAGCCGTGAAGCGTCTCGCTTATCAAGCGGAGTCTGGGCAATGAGCTCTTCGGGAAGGTTGTAGAAAAAATCACTCTTTTTCAAAAAATCAGTTCCAATCTCGTTTTATGGTGAAGCTAAAGCCATGTGCGGCGCTCAGTCCTCGAGGCTTATGATCTCCACATCCGTAAAATAGTGGTGAATGATATCGCCGTAGCAGAAGCCTGCCTCGGCCATGCACTTGGCGCCGTATTGACTCATGCCGACGTTGTGGCCGAGCCCCGCCCCCGCAATGGTGTAAGTCTCCCCGTCAGTCGGCACTTGCTGGGCCCCCGCAGCCGATAAAATGACCATGTCCCTGACGCCGACATCCATCTGCTTAATTTCTCCCGTACCCGTGATGACATAGGTGCCGGAGGGCGACAAGTCGAGCACGGCACCCGCGTTGACAAAGAGCTCGATGGCGGGGTAGATGTCAAACCGGGGGCTCCGGACATACTTATTGAGCTTGATGCGGACATTATCCGTCTTTGTGACCGAGAATGTGCCCTTTGTGCCGACGAAAGTCACCGAATAGACATTGCGTGCAGGCGTGGTGTACTCCGAGACGTAGAAGTCGGTCACGGTGCCGATATTGGCGCCCAGCGACTCGGCAAGCTTTGTCAGATCGTCCTTAGTCAGGGTCGTGGAATAGTGGGTGATGATATTCTGGTCCTCATAGGTGTCCGCCACCGCCTGGCAGTAGGGCGCCGTCTTGCCGCCCCAGGCATTTTCGGCCGACTCGGTATAGCCGCCCGACGAGGAGAAATAGTAGGTCGATATCAGCTGCCCGTTGTAGGTGATCACTTCCCCTGCCGTCTCTTCAACAGCCTGCACCACCACATCGGTCTCTCTGGCCGAACCGTAATAGACCTGACAGTTGTCGGTGTTGCACAGGTCGTACCCGAGCTTTGCGTGCTTGCCCATCGAGGCCATGGCGTAGGTGCGGGCGCACAGCGCCTGCGCCTTAAGTGCCTCCAAGGGCCAAGTTCCGCTCATCTCGTAGGGCAGCACACCCTTGAGATAGTCCTCCATGCCGACAACGTTTACGAGCGTCACGCCGCCGCTGTCACGCTGAAACTCGAAGCCGCCGCGGTAATAAAAACTGCCCGTTTTTTAAAGTCTCGTCCCCCGACTCGTATATGGGCAGGGCTGCCGGATATCCATAGGGAACGTTCAGTTCAAAAAGAATATGATATGTGTTCATGTCGATGACGGTCACCGCCCTGCTGCCGGCTCCGACGGCCGAGACCGACTCCCCGTCCGTATAGCCAGACACCCGTGAGGCGTCGGCCGCGGCATAGTCATAAGTTGAGTACATGTCGAGCCGCACGCGATAGCCCTCATCGTAGGCAACAAAGCCTTCGCCGGAAAATCCGTTCGCGTACACGAGGGCTAGAAAATCCTCAGCCTCCTCCTGCGACTCAAATTCGCGGTCGACCTGAAGGTGGTAGGGCTTGATGGCAGTCGCCCCGTCTGCCGCTGTCTGCGAGACGGTGTTGCCGGATATGTAGAGCGCCCCGTCCATGGCAAAGGTGACATACCGGGCACTAAGCTGCGCAAGCTCGAAAAACGTGAAGTCGTCGCCATAGTATCCGAGCCTGTAGCCGACGTCCGTCAGAGCGTTGGCAGCCGTGACAGCACCTGAGCTGTGGGTCAGCCCAATTCTAAGCGAGGCATCCGAGGCGCCTGCCGCCAAAGTGAGCAGGAAGGTGAGCCCCGCTGCGGCAAGAAGTTTCACTGGCTTCATGATTTACTCCATCCAAGTTCTTTATGTTTCGGGCTTTGTTTATTTCCCCGTGATATATGCCGTGATCCGGGCGATACCTAAGGCTGGCAGCATCCAGACGAGTCCGTAGAGCGGAAAGAAAATGGGTGACGCCTGCGTAACAATGCCGGCTCTTGCGGCAAAGATCAGCAGTGTGGCGCTCGCTGCCATCGACAGTGCCCCCACGACCGCGTTGATGGATGCGGCGCTGCGGATGCGCACCGCGCCAGAAATGCACCGGGCAAGCGCCATCGGGTCTTTGCGGGCGAGCAGGGCCGTAACCTTGCCCATGACAGCCTCCGACAGCTCCAGCTCATCCCGGTTGCGGGAGGGCAAAATCCGCACGTCCCCTATTTTTTGCCCCAAAAGTTTCAAAATGATGGGCGCCGTCAGCAGCGGGTCGTTGGTTGCGACGAGCAGGCCAACGCCGGTCGTCACAAGGGAGCGCAAGGCACCCGCTGCGCTCGAAGACAGGTCGTACCGGATTGCAAATATCGCGGCAAGCCGTCCGCCTATGGCTAAGTAGAGCGGATAATTCCCGTTTTTCCGAATACGCTCCCCCGCACCGTCCCTTGGGAGCCTGATCATATTCTGTTTCATGAACTCATCGTTCCCCATGGCGACGACATTTCCGTTCATAAATGAATAGAGCCCGGACTCGTCCTGATATTTAATTTCAGTGACGGCTCCGAGCCTGTCCATCCGGCCGTCCAGGAGCTGCAGGAACGCACTTGAAAGCGGCATGCCCAGCGTGACCGCAATGGAGGCGGCGCAAATGACGGATGACTCCAGCGCCGAGTCGCCGTACAGCTTAATGCCGGTGACGGTCGGGGGGGAATTTTTGAATATTTGTTCATCGGTCAGCAGCAGCTCGTCCACGCCATAGAGCTCGTCCACAGCACCGACGCCGGCCAAAATAGCGCCCTGCCGCCGCAGTTTCCGAGAAATTGCGGCATAGGGCAGAAAAAAGGCAGTCAGCGCAGGGTACGGCAACGCGACGCAGCAGGACAGCAGTGCCGTCGTCAGCAGCGGCAAGCCGGTGCCAGCCGATAGGCTTTGCCACACGCAGACGATGCAGAGCACAGCGGCCGCCGGCAAGAGCCTTCTCGCAGCGTCGTCGTTTGTGGTCTGCCGCAGGCTGCGGGAATAATAAAAGCTTGTCCCCTGCGCCTCGTCAAAGCGGACTGCCGCCGTCTTATTGTCGCCGATGTCGCTCAGATAGCCGTCCTGCGGCAGCCATACGGGTCCGTACTTGGCGCCGCTCGAAAAGATGAGCTTGCTTTCAAGGCGCAGCTTGCGCGCCATATAGACCTGTTCAAGAAAAAGCATGAAGACGCAAAGCGCCGGATAGAGCGTATAGATCGGAAGGCCATGCAGACTGTAGATAAGCGTGTGGGCCGCCGCCAGCAGTACTGCCAGCACCGTGAGCGCCGCTTTGCCGGGCTTTGCAGCCGTAAGCTCGGTAAGGGCAAGTTTGGGAATCTCCCGGCAGACCGCGAGGAGCACAAGAATCAGCACTGCCTGGGCGGCGACGGCAAAGCCTGTATAGTAGCCGACAAGCACCGGGTACTTGACCGCCACAATCAAATAGCACATCATGGCGAGAATCAAGACCGCTGCCCGCCGCCTTGCACGCAGGCTTTTGGCAAGTCCCGCGACCTCTTTGCGAGCCTGCGCCGGCCCCATCCCGTCAAGCGAATGGGGTGACTCTTCCTCCAGCTTCGTTTTGAACTTTTTCGCCACCCGCCTGTATATACCGGGGAAATGAGGAGGAGCGCCCTCCTCCTCGGATTCGAGGAGAATGTCCCGGATACGTTTCGCCTTTTGGGGCGCCTCCTCATCCTGCGTGAACTTTGCGCCCTCCGGTTCCGCCTCCACCTCCACAGTGCTCAAATAATCCTCAAACGACACATTGACGGGCGGTGCCGGTTCCACGAAGGTCTCTAGCGGTTCAAGGTATTCGTCCTCGTCCGGAATTTTTAAGACAAAGCCCCTTTTCTCCCGCTTTTCCTCTCCCGCCATATCGGTGAAGGAGGTCTGAACAAACTCCCGCACATCGGTGATCCGCGCCCTGTTTAAGGGCTTTTTATGGGGTTTTGAAGGTTTTATGGGGGAAGGCATTGGGGACGCCTGCCGCAGCTCGCGCCGCTTGCGCAAAAGCTCGTCTATGTCGCGGTCCACATCCTGGTCGGTGCGGGTGTCAAGTCCGTTTTCCGGCATGGCGTCATCCCCCCTTCATTTCAATTTTTATGCGGTCACCGCCTGCCGCGCACAGCTTCGTATAAGACGATGGCGGCCGCCACCGAGGCATTGAGCGAGTTCACCTTACCCCGCATGGGAATGGAGATAAGAAAATCGCAGGTCTCCCTGACAAGGTGGGACATGCCCTCCCCTTCACTGCCGACGACGAGGGCGCAGGGGCCTGAGAGATCTGTATCGAAAATGGACCGATCCCCCGCCATGTCGGCACCGTAGACCCAGACCCCTCCTTCCTTGAGCTCCTGAAGTGTGCGCACAAGGTTTGTCACCTTGGCGATTTTAATGTGAAAAACAGCGCCGGCCGCCGATTTTGTCACAGCCGGCGTTACGCCGACCCCGCGGTGGCGCGGAATGATGATGCCGTGAGCACCAGCCGCCTCGGCTGTGCGAATGACGGCACCTAAGTTGTGCGGATCCACAAGCTCGTCGCAGACAACGACAAGCGGCGCTTCACCCCGCTCTTTGGCCACCGCCAGGATGTCAGCGACCTCGCAGTACTCCACCTGTTTTAGGTAGGCCACAACGCCCTGGTGGGTCGATATTCCGGAAATACCCTGCAGCTTAAGCCTGTCCGCTTCCGTTATCGGAATGCGCTGCTCACGAGCCAGCGCAATGATGCGCAGGATGGAACCCTGGTTTTCGCCTTTTGCGATAAATATTTTTTCAAGTCCCGCTTTTCCCTTGAGCGCCTCAAGCACCGCGTTTCTGCCGGCAATGACGCCTTCTCGCAGCACCTCAACTTCGCCTTCAGGGCGGGGCATGTCGGTCTTCATAATTCAACACCGCCTTTTCATCCATTTATTTTATCATAAAGGCGACTTAAACGGAATATCTCTTGCTATATTTTTTGAAGCGCTGCGCATACGGGCGGCTCGGGAAGACGACGCTGACCAAAATGATATCCTCCCCGATCTTCTCGATTTCGTCCCAGCTGATGATGTAGTCCTCATCCCGGCCGAAAAGGCCGAAAAACCGCGCGGGCCCCGGCACGACGATAGCGTCGACGCAGCCCTCCAGCTCGTCGATCTCAACGTCGCAGACATACCCGAGACGCGCCCCGTCCCGAATATTGATGACCTCCTTGCGCCGCAGATCACTCACTCGACACATTCGCTCTCACCAGCCGTTTCATGATTAAAAAAGGCCGCCCGGCGGGCGGCCTTTTTTATGCTTATTCGGCTTTCTTCTTCTTTAGTACAAGTGCATCGAAACCCTGCCAGATCAGGACAAGCGCCAGGCAGAAAAGGATGACAGCAATGATGCCGAGCATGATCTTGCCGCCCGTAAAGAACTTTTGGATCAGGATGACAAGCGCCGTCAAGGTGACGCAGAACATGAAAATCATCGGAATGAGCGTCGGCCAAATAATGCGCTTGGTTTTTGCAAACCAGGCCGTGATCGAGAGCAGTGCAAGGCCGGCCAAAAGCTGATTGGAAGCTCCGAAAATGGGCCAGATGTTGGCGTAGCCATAGGCGAGCAGTCCAATGGCGGCAGCCACTGTAATGCCGGTCGCAACGTAGTTATTTGCAAGACCTGTATGTTTTTGACCCTTGGCCGGCTCCTCTTTTTCTACGAGCTCCTGGAATATGTACCGGGCAATGCGGGTCGCTGTGTCAAGTGAGGTCAAGGCGAATGCCGAGAAAGTCAACGTGACAAAGACTTTTCCAAAATCGATGGGCACGCCGAAGCCGTTCATGAAAGTCGCAAGGCCTACCGCAAACTTCTGAGCAGGGGTGCCGGTGCCGCCGTCCGCAAGGTAGGCGACCGAAATGACGGCGATGACGGCGACGATGCCCTCAAGCAGCATGGCGCCATAGCCGACCGGCTTTGTGTCCTTCTCACTATTTAACTGCTTTGACGTCGTGCCGGAGCCCACCAGCGAGTGGAAACCCGAGACGGCGCCGCAGGCCACCGTGATAAAGAGCATCGGGAAGAGCGTCTGGGCAGTAGCCCCTTCTCCGATCTTAAAGCCCGCATACGGGGTCATGATCAGCGTCGGGTGGTATACGAATATTCCGACGACAGCGCCGATGATCATTGAATAGAGGAGGAATGAGCAGAGGTAATCGCGGGGCTGCAGCAAAATCCAGACCGGTGCGATGGAGGCCACCGTGATGTAAATAAGCAGCACGACGAGCCATGCCGTCTTGGACAGCTTAAGCACCGGGAAGGTGAAGCCAAGCCAAATGCAGAAAAAGAGCAGCGCCACGCCGACGATCGACGAGATGATGAGGTTGGAATTGCGGCGGTACACCATGAATCCGAACGCCATCGCGAGGAAAATGAAGAGAATGGAGGCAGTGCCGGCCATGGCGCCGGTCAGGTTCTCGGGAACGGCAGGGTCGTAGGCGAAGGTTCCGGCGCAGATGTCGGTGAAGGCAGCGACAACCAGCACGAGCGCCAGCCAGGAGAAAATGTCGAAAACTTTCTTGCCGGTCTCGCCGATGTTGACCCTGACGACCTCACCGATCGATTTGCCGCTGTGGCGAATTGAGGCAAACAGGGCGCCCCAGTCGTGAATGCCGCCGATGAAGATGCTTCCGATGAAAATCCAGAGAATGACCGGAACCCATCCGAATACGGCCGCCTGAATCGGGCCTGTGATGGGACCGGCTCCGGCGATTGAAGAGAAGTGATGTCCCAGGATAACTTTTGCGTCGGCCGGGCAGTAGTCGACGTCGTCGCGAAGTGTGTGCGCGGGAGTCTCCCGTGTGGGATCGATCCCCCATTTCTTTGCAATGAAAGAACCGTATGTAGCATATGCGCCGACGAACAGGACAATTGCGCCGATAAGTAGTGCGATTGAACTCATACAATTACCTCCTCTTGCTAAATTGTGAAAATTTTTCGGAGCGGTTTGGCACGCCGGCATGTGAGAACCTGCCCGTCCTCAACACTGACGGCGATAAAACGTATGTCACACCAGCCATGCATGGCGAAGGCATAATACTTTCGGTAAGCGTGTTTTTTTAGCCAGGCGGCGGCCTCAGCGGACACCCGGTCGCAGATGAACACACCCGTCAGCGTGGTCGACATATGGTCGACCGTTCCGGGGCGAAAGACTTCCGCCTGTTCCTTTAATTTTTCATATAAATACAAAAGCTGCTGCAGCGTAAGCGTATCGCAGCAGCAGAAAAAACAGGTCTCATTTAATTCAAATTTATCTATAATGTCGTTAGGGGTGATAAAGGTACGACCCGACACAAAGCCATACTTCGCTGTCAGAGCGAGGCGCAAATCGCCTATGGCGGTGTCGTCCGAAATTTCGAAATTGTTTGCAAACCGAGCACGGATCTTCGATAGGTAGTCCTCTTTTGATGACATGACATTACCCCTCGCATGGCTCCATATACATATTAAATATCTGTGCTAACACTTTAGTTTATTATTTTACTTTTTATGCCTTAAAGCAAGTATCAAATTTAACAAACTTCACACTCCATTCATATATAAAATGTAGATTTTTCATTGTAAATTATTGGCTTCTTACAATTTACTGGGTACTGTCCTTGATCTGCTCAATGGCATTCTTCTCGAGCCTACTGACCTGAGCCTGTGAGATCCCTACGATTTCCGCCACTTCGACCTGAGTTTTGCCTTCAAAAAACCGCAGCGCAAGAATGCGCTTCTCCCGGTCTGGGAGCTTGGCGATCGAATCGCGAATGGAAAGCTCCTCGAGCCAATTCTGCTCGGTGTCGATCGGATCCGCCACCTGATCCATGACATAGACCGCGTCGCCGCCCTCACAGAAGATCGGCTCATAGAGCGAGACCGGGTCGGCAATGGCATCGAGCGCCAGCACCACTTCGGAGCGGGCAATTCCAAGCTCTGTGGCAAGTTCCTCTATGGTGGGCTCGCGGGAGAGCGCTGCCGTCAGGCTCTCTCTGGCAGAGAGCGCCTTGTAGGCCGTGTCGCGCAGCGACCGGCTGACCCTAAGTGCCGAGTTGTCCCGCATGTGGCGGCGCAGCTCGCCGATGATCATAGGAACGGCGTAGGTGGAAAATTTGACTCCGTGTGACAGGTCAAAATTCCGAACGGCCTTAATCAGACCGATGCATCCCACCTGAAAGAGATCGTCCATGCACTCCCCGCGCCCGGCAAATCGTTGGGTCACGCTGAGCACAAGCCGAAGATTTCCCATGATAAATCTGTCATACGCCTTCTGGTCGCCGTCTTTGATCCTTTTCATCAGCACGTCTTTTTCCTCTTCGGTGAGCAGTTTCAGCTTTGAGGTGTTGACGCCGCATATCTCGACCCTGTTGTTCATGGTAACCTCCGAACAAGTTGTTCGGAGTAAGTATCTCCTTCGTGAGCCTCTAATATTCCACCGGGGAGGCATATCCGCGCAAGAGAAAATAATGCCAACCGCCATAAATTTGTATAAACCGCATATCAATGTAAAGAATATGGATTTTGACAGGAGGCATTGTAAATGGACCACTATCCGTTTATTAACCCGCCGCTGCCCTACGCTTATTCAGCCCTTGAGCCCTACATCGACACCAAAACCATGCACCTTCACCACGACCGGCATCTGCAGGCCTATACCGATAACCTGAATAAGCTGCTGGCCGACAAGCCAGCGTTGCAGGGGCTGTCGCTTTCGCAGCTCATAATAGCTGCAAACCGAATGCCGCCCGAGACCGGCATTCCGATTTCCCGCAACGCCGGCGGCGTGTACAACCACCGGTTTTATTTCAACGGCATGAGCCCTTCCTCGTCCAGCGCGCCGTTTGGGCAACTAGCGGGAGCCATCGACGAGAGCTTCGGAAGTTTCGATGCCTTTAAAGAAAAATTTACCGCCGCCGCGATGTCGGTCTTCGGGTCGGGATACGCATGGCTTGTCAGCGACAATGCAGGAAGGCTTAAAATTATTACGACGGCCAACCAGGACACACCGCTGCCTCTGCGGCTGTGCCCGGTTCTCAATGTCGACGTGTGGGAGCACGCTTATTACCTCAAGCACTACAACGAGCGGGCCAAGTATATCGCCGACTGGTGGAATGTAGTGAACTGGGGAATGGCAAACGCACGATACGCAGACCGGATAGACGGGCAGCTCTGTTAGAAAAATAGGAGGCTGCGGGCAAACTGCCCGCGGCCTCCTTTGCTTGTATTATTTTACTGAGCCAGCTCCGCCCATGAGCTTTGTCATCTCTTCAATGCGCTCGATCGGGAAAGGCGGTGACGTAAGCGGTTTCATCGCGATTGACATCAGTTTTATCGGATTATCGTCGGCTGCCACGCGGTTGGAACTCATCTTCCCGCATCTGCTGCAGCGGTGAATGATGGCCCATTCTCCGTTTTTTCTGACCCAAACGGCGATGGGCTCCATGATTCCTCCGCACTCGGACATACGGTCTCCCGGCTCTTCATCCACATGAAGGCTTGATAAGCAGTTCGGACAGTGATTGCGATGGTCTGCGCCTGCACCCTCCGGTATGACGATGCGTCCGCACACCTTACAGGTAAATGTGTCGTTGCATGCGTGTGTTTTATAATATCCTTTTTCAAAGGATCTTTTCTTGTTTTCCCGTGTCACGAGATTATCCCCCTAACAGATTATCGAATGATCGAAAACCCTATTGGGAGGTCTTGTATTGATTCTACGCAACCCCCCGGTTAGCGCACAATCTCCTTTGTATTCATCAAACTAAACTCCTCTCACAGATGCGTTTTTTGTACAGCAAATAAAACGGGTTTTCACCGTTCCCTATTGCCGCTCTGGCAGACGACTAAAATTCAGACAGTCTCCAAACAACACCCTCCGTGAACAAGATGGCTATATTATAAATTATCCAACCCCATTTTTCAAGCCTATGCAAAAAGGAAAAGGCCGTGCGGCGTTTTTGCCGCACGGCCTTCGAAATCTACAGTTAAATCGGGACTTCGAGGCGGTTTTCCTTGGAGGGCACCGTCTTGTAGTTGAGGTTGTGGACCGCCTCCACATAGCGGACCGTCTTAGTCTTGGCCCGCATTAATAGCGAATACGTTCTGGCCTTTTCGCCGTAATAGCGAACTCCGCGCAACAGCTCGCCGTCCGTGATGCCGGTGGCCGAGAAAATGAGATCTTCCCCCGAGGCAAGGTCGTCGGCCGTGTAGATCTTGCCCTCCTCAAGGCCTGCGGCCGCGAGCTTTGCCCGCTCCCCGTCGTCCTTGGGCCACATTTTAACTTGAAGGTCGCCTTCGAGGCACTTCATGGCGACGGCCGTGATGACGGCCTCCGGCGCACCGCCGATGCCATAGTAGAAGTCGATGCCCTTGTCGTCGTCGCAGGCGGCGATGGCGGCGGCGATGTCGCCGTCCTGAATGAGTTTGATGCGGCAGCCTAAGGAGCGCATCTCCCGAATATATTCGTCATGGCGGGGCCGGTTGAGCAGGGCGACCGTGATGTCGGCAAAAGATTTTCCGAGTCTCGCCGCCGCCACCCGAACGTTTGCCGTGATGGAGGCGTTCAGGTCGAGATACCCCCGCAGCTTGGGGCCGCAGGCGAGTTTTAAAGCGTAATAGCAGGGAATCGACATGAGGGAGCCCCTCGAGCCTACCGCAATGACCGAAATGGAATTGGCAAGCCCATTTGCGATCAAGGTGGTGCCGTCGATGGGGTCGACCGCGATGTCGACTTCAATGCTGTCGTCGGCCTGCCGGCCGACCCGCTCGCCGCAATAGAGCATCGGGGCTTCGTCTTTCTCCCCTTCTCCGATGACAACGATCCCCCGGATGTCGAGATAATCGAGCATTCCGCGCATAGCGTCAACAGCTGCCTTGTCACTTGCGTTCTTGTCGCCGTGGCCAAGGGTTCGCGCCGCCCGCAGCGCCGCCGATTCGGTTACCCGCACAATATGTAAGGAGAGGTCTTTTTCAATAGTCACACGGATACCTCCTGTTAATATTTGATAATATTGTACCCCAACAAAGTCATAAAAGCAAGCGTGTCGAGCATATTGTCCCCTTGAGGTGAAACACATGGGGACAAGGGTTAGAATTGTACTGATCAACTTGATCGGTGGGCTTTTAGCCTGCGGATTTGTGCTGCTGCTGCTTCCGGCGCCCGCAATGGCGGCTGAAAGCGAGACCCCGGAAATCGTCAACCACCGTGATCTCATTGCGCCTTCCCTCGAGCAGCCGACCGAGAGCGCCCCCGACATCCCGGAGGGAGAACTGCCGGTGACGGCCGTGACCCTGACGGGCTCTGCTTCAAGCCACGAGGGGACGGACGGCATCTATGTTCTCAACCAGACCGACTACACCCCAGACTACGCGGCGCTGCTGTCAGATGGAATCCGCCTGTCCGAGGCCACCGATGGGCCGCAGGTGCTCATTTTGCACACCCATGGCACGGAGGCCTATTCGCCGGAGGGCACCGTCAGTTACGATCCCAATGCGGGTGAGGCGTCAGTGCGCAGCGAAAACCCGGACGAGGACGTCGTCGCGGTGGGTCGGATCTTAGCGGCTGCCCTCGAAAAGCGCGGAATCGAAACCCTTCATGACGAGACGCTCTGCGATATCCCCTCCTTTAACCAGGCCTATACGAAGAGCCTCTCGGTCGCCGAAGCGGCCCTAGA
Source organism: Oscillospiraceae bacterium (assembly GCA_963662765.2). Classification (GTDB taxonomy): domain Bacteria; phylum Bacillota; class Clostridia; order Oscillospirales; family Feifaniaceae; genus DATMXT01. The sequence goes on along the minus strand of CAXXUP010000003.1, from coordinate 65,622 downwards.
GGCAAATCCCTCCATTCGGGTCATCCTCGACATCCACCGCGACTCCATGATCACCTCGACCGGCGTCAAGTACCGACCGGTCACGACAATCTCCGGGCGGACTGCAGCCCAGATGATGCTGGTTGTCGGCACGCCGCAAAACGGTAAGCAGCACGACGGCTGGCAGGACAACTTGCGCTTTGCCATGGCGCTGCAAAAAATTCTGACCGACAACTATCCAGGCCTCATGCGCCCCATCAACCTGCGGGCTGACCGCTTCAATCAGCACTTGCGCGCAGGCGCCCTCATTGTAGAAGTCGGCTCTTGCGGCAACAGCCTTTCCGAAGCGGAGTACGCGGCCGAGCTCTTTGCGGCTGGCCTTGCACAGCTACTGAAATAGCGATTATTTTCAAACTAGGCACCTGCAGGCCATGAGACAAAGATGTTTCATGGCCTGCTTTTCAGATAAGTCTAACACCATCTAACAACAAACCGCCGATGTATTTTATTTTCCGGCTTATTGGCTTTTATTTTATAGATATGATATACTTGATGACAGCATATCCCCAAAAACTAAATAAATCCAAGTGCCCCGTGCGAAAAGCCACCGTTTGGCCTTTTCTCAGCGGGGAGAATAGGGAAGCCGGTTTAATTCCGGCACGGACGCCGCCGCTGTAACGGCCTCGCCCGACCGCAGGCTAACGCCAGTCATTGCGCTTTGCGCGAGAAGACAGGTCGGGAAAAATTACGAGCCGAAGTCAGAAGACCTGCTTGGACAAAAAATGCCGTCACGCGCACGCTGACTTAGGCATGCCACAACTTAAACCGCGGAAATACGGCCGCGCCAATGATTTGCATTGGCGCGGTATTTTGTTGCCGCAAACAATGAAGGGAAGTGACGATTACGAAAGATACCGACTATCTGTCCGCCTGCCATCCCGTGGTCAGCTTTCTCTATTTTACACTTGTGATCGTCTTTTCCATGTGTCTCATGAACCCCGCCTGTCTTGGCATCTCACTTTTTTGCGCCGCTGTCTACGCTATCTCACTTCGCGGCAAAAAAAACGGCTCTCAGAAGTCTGTGCTACATGCTGCCCGTGGCGCTATTAGCGGTATTGATCAGCGCCGCTTTCAACCACGCGGGCATGACGACCCTCCTCTACCTGCCAAGCGGCAACCCCCTCACTATTGAGAGCATTTTGTACGGCACGGCTGCGGCCGCGATGCTGGTTGGGGTCATTTTGTGGTTTACCTGCTACAGCGCCATCATGAGTTCCGACAAATTTGTCTACCTGTTCGGCCGCATCATCCCCGCCCTCAGCCTTGTCCTCTCGATGACTCTGCGCTTTGTGCCCCGCTTTGCGGCACAGTTTAAGGCGGCTTCCGACGCGCAGAGCGCTGCTGGGCGGGATGAGTCGGACGGGCCGCTGTCATCTAGGCTCAGACGAGCCGTTGCTGTCTTATCGATTGTCACCACATGGTCTCTGGAAAACGCCGTGGAGACTGCCGACAGCATGAAAAACCGCGGATACGGGCTCTCCCACCGCACCGCCTTTTCCATTTACCGATTAGACGACAGGGACCGATATTTGATGATCTGGCTTATTTTTTGCGGACTTTACATCACGTCGGGTTGGATGAGCGGCGGGCTTTATTTCCGGTATTTTCCGACCGTGAAATGGGGCACGTCCAGCCCCTTTGAACTGAGCTTTTTTCTCTGTTATCTGGCCCTTTGTTTGACCCCTGTAATCCTGAACTTTTGGGAGGCGCGCAAGTGGACACGTTTGAGATCCAAAGCCTGACATTTTGTTATCCGCAGCAGACCGCAAACGCAATCGACAAGCTTTGCCTCACCGTGCGGCAAGGCGAGTTTCTTGTCCTTTGTGGGCAGTCGGGCGGCGGCAAGACTACACTTTTAAAAAATCTCAAACCGGCACTCACCCCCCACGGCCGCAGGGAGGGCAGCATTCTCTTTGAGGGGCTCCCCCTTGAAAGCCTCGACTTTAGGGCACAGAGCGCCCAAATCGGCTTCGTCATGCAGGACCCCGACAACCAGATCATCACCGATAAGGTATGGCACGAACTGGCCTTCGGGCTTGAAAGCTTAGGGTACGACACGCCGGTCATCCGTCGCAGGGTGGCCGAAATGGCCTCCTTTTTCGGGATAGAGGACTGGTTTTACAGGGAGGTCGCAACGCTCTCGGGCGGGCAAAAGCAGCTTCTTAACCTCGCCTCGGTCATGGCCATGCAGCCGCGTGTGCTGATTTTAGACGAGCCGACGGCCCAGCTTGACCCGATTGCGGCAGCTGACTTCCTGGCGGTCGTAGCCAAAATCAACCGTGAGCTCGGCGTCACGGTCATGCTGACAGAGCACCGGCTCGAAGAGGCGTTGCCCATCGCCACAAGGGCCGTCGTTTTGGAGCGGGGAAAAATTGTCGCCGACGGCACGCCCTCAGAAGTTGGCAGTCAACTTCTGGCGCAAAAAAACGGCATGTTTTCAGCCATGCCGACATCCATGCGCATCTGGGCGGCGGTGCCAAACACGCTCCCCTGCCCCGTCACGGTCAGAGAGGGCCGTCAGTGGCTTGAAGCGCACCTGAAGGCACATACGCCGCCACAGCCGGCTATCGTCCCCGCCGCGGACTTCTCGTCGGCAAAGCCTGTCATTACAGCCGACAACGTATGGTTTCGATATGAGCAGGAGGAGCCTGATATTTTAAAAGGACTGACGCTCACACTGCACCAAGGCGAGCTTTTTGCACTGCTCGGCGTCAACGGCGCCGGGAAGTCCACTTGTCTTCGGCTGCTCGCTGGCCTAAATAAACCACAGCGCGGAGAAATCCACTTGGACGGTGCAGCGGCACTCCTGCCGCAAAACCCCAAAGCGATGTTTCTCAAAAAGACGGTGCGGGAAGATCTGCTCGACACGGTGAGGGATTTTTCGGACGACGCCGCCTCCAAAAATGCAAAACTTACGGACCTTATGCGCCTTTGCCTGCTAGACGAACTTCTCGACCGGCACCCCTACGACCTCTCGGGCGGTGAACTGCAGCGGGCGGCTCTGTGCAAAGTGCTGCTGCGCGACCCTGACATTCTGCTGCTCGACGAGCCCACAAAGGGACTTGATGCGCAGTTTAAAGGAACGCTTGCCGAAATCCTTGTGAGCCTGCGCCGGCGCGGAAAAGCAATTTTGCTTGTCAGCCATGATATCGAGTTTTGCGCCGCCTGCGCCGACACTTGCGGTCTGCTTTTTGACGGGAATGTCGTCACTTCAGGACCGCCCTTATACTTTTTCTCCGGCAACTCCTTTTACACAACGGCGGCAAACCGCATATCTAGGGGACTGCTGGATGGGTGCGTCACGGCCGAGGCGGTCATAATAGCTTGCGGCGGGACACCTGAGCCGTCATATAAGGCTTTACGTGAGCCCACTCCCCCGCCTCCCCCGGCGGCGGCCAAAATTCCCGCAGACCCCGTGAAACTCCCGAAATGGCGAAAAGCAGTCGCCTTCGCCGCGGCCTTTGTCGCCCTCACGCAGTTTATCCTGGCGACAAAAGCCGTCGACTTTTCGGTCCTCTCCGACCTTGCGGGCGCCTCCTCGGCGGCGGTATTCGGCGCCCTGCAGGGAACACTTGTTTTTACATTCGCGCTTATCGTATTTGCAACTGCAGTTGGCAGGCGGGCTCCTCTGCCGGTGGCGGCTGCCCCGATCCCGTCGGAGCGGCGCAAAGTCAGCCGTCGAACCGGTGCGGCGGCCGGGGTGGCGCTCGCCTTGATCCCGCTCACCCTTTACGCCGGCGCAACACTTTTTGCCGGAAAGAAGTACTACTTCATTGCACTGTTGGTGCTGCTAGAGTGCATGCTCCCCTTTTTCATGATTTTCGAAGGCCGTAAGCCGCAGGCAAAAGAGCTTGTCGTCATCGCGGTGCTCTGCGCCATCGGCGTGGCAGGCCGGGCCGCCTTTTTCATGCTGCCGCAGTTTAAGCCGGTCATGGCACTCGCCATCGTCGCAGGCATTGCATTCGGCGGAGAGACCGGCTTTCTCACGGGGGCCATGACGATGCTTGCCTCCAATGTGATGTTCTCGCAAGGTCCTTGGACGCCCTGGCAGATGTTCGCCATGGGCCTTACGGGCTTTTTTGCGGGCGGACTTTTCAGGGCGGGACTTCTGCGCCGCACCAGAGTTTCGATTTGCGCCTACGGCGGACTTGCCGCGATCATTCTGTACGGCGGCATTATGAATTTCGCCTCCGCCCTCCTGTGGCAGGGCAGCGTGAACTTCAACATCTTTTTAGCTTACTGCGCCACCGGATTTCCGATGGACCTGATCCACGCGGCCGGTACCATGGTATTCCTGTGGTTTGCGGCCATCCCCATGCTTGAAAAGCTCGACCGCATTAAAATGAAATATGGGATTTTGTCCTGAGAGTCGAAAAATCAACTCGACTGCCGCCAATCACCCTGCAAGTGGATACCCCCGGCACCCCTCCAGCTTTCCTTTAAAAAAAATGTGAGTAACCGTAAAGCGGTTACTCACATTTTGTGTAATATCAGGTAGCGGACAGCTTTTGTTTAGCCGGCCCAGCCAATCGAGTTGAGGATGTAAACCCAGACAAAGGAGACGAGGGTCATTATGACAACCGGCGGCAAGGCCCACTTGAACCACTTCTCAAACGGCACACCGGCGGCGGCGCAGGAACCGACCGTCCAGCCGAGAGCCGGCGAGATGATGTTGGTGAAGCCGTCGCCAAACTGGAAGGCCTGAACGGCGATCTGCGCATTCATGCCGAGCACTTCAGTGACCGGCTTGATGATGGGCATCAGGATGGCGGCCTTGCTGGATGCCGACGGGATGAACACGTTGATGCCCGCAATGATGGTGGTCAGACCGATGGCAGACAGGCCGCGGTTGAGGCCCTGGAGCGGACGGGTAAGGGTGTAGACGATGGTGTGAATGATGTTGCCTTCGTTCATGACCAGCGATACTACGCGGGCGAGGCCGATGATGAAACCGACGAAAGCCATTCCGGCGAGGCCCTTAGCGTATTCATTGGCAATCCTTTCCATCTTCATCCCACCGATGAGGCCGCAGACGATTGCGGTAACGGTATTAACGGCTGCCATGAAGTTGTAGGTATTGCCGCCATTGGCAAGCTGGGTCATGGAATACCAAACGATCAGTAAGTACTGGCCGAAGAACAGCAAGACAATCAGAATGTCGCGGAAAGACAGTTTGGTTTCCTTGATCATCGAGTCGTCAGCGGCATCCTGAAGATTGAGCCAGTCGGTGTTGCCCATGCCGGACTTGGAGGGGTCGTTCTTAATGCGCTTGACATACCAAAGCACATACGCGATTGCGATAACCATGAAGAAGTTCATGATTGCGAAACGCATACCAAAGCCGGAATACGGGATGACGCCCATCATGGTCTGGGGAATCAGAAGCTTGTTAGGCCCTGTTCCAAAGCCGACCAAGGTGGCGAACGTCGTCACCGCGATGGCCGTTATGGGATCTAATTTCAGTTTTTTTGCGAACACGACCCCCAAAGGAACGAGTGCGATCAGATAGTCGCCGCCTCCAAAGCCGGAGAGATAAACCAGCATAACCATCAAAAAGATGATCAAGGTGTTCTGGCCCTTGTCCTTCAGCTTGAATATGGCCCAGTTGAGAATGTTGTCAAACGCTTGGGTTGCAAGGACGACGCCCGTGGCGGCACCGCCGATTAAAACAACCATGATGATGACTGCGGATCCAACCAGTCCATCCTGTATCAGGTATAATGCCCTAAACGGGTTGACCGGTGTTTGCGCATCCAGATAACTGAAACTGTTGCCGTCGAGGGCCCCGCTCTCAAGTTTCGCGAATTGTCCGGCTGGGATGACATAAGTCAGAAGACTCATGACCAAAATCAGACCGAGCAAAATCCACATCAGGTGGGGTAATTTAAAACCAGTTTTTTTCTCCGCTGTCTCATTAGGCTTGCTCATACTACGCTCACTCCTTTTTAAATTGTCATTGCAAAATTGAATGCCCAGTAAATACGCAAAAGCAGGCGATTTTTCGACCGTTAATCGATAGAATCATCTCTTTCTAATAATTATTAATCCAATATGAATTGAAATCAATTTTTACTGGTAGTAGTATATCAAAGTAGATTGGTATTTGCAAGTAAAATTATAATTTGTACACATTTTGTCTAAGGGGGGTGCAGTCATGCAAAATAAAATATTTAACGTTGAATCGTGTGCTTACCCCGTTATGATAAGTATTCAGTCAGTATATATGTTTAATATGTAGTCTAATCTTGCGATTACCTTTAATATATTTCTTCGAAATATCAACAGTCTTTGAGAATTCATGCGAATTCACTTCGTCCCTGACAGCGTTTTAAAATGGCCTTTCCATGTCGATCCGGCAGCGAGCGGATGTTTTTTTATGATATCAGCACGAAAAATTGTGATAAGGCCTTACTTGCATTTTAAAAAAATATCATAATACTATTAACTTAAATATACAAGCAAAAAGATGAAATATTCCAATAATACAATGTACGGCGCCCGATGATGCTTATAGAGTTTACAGTTTATTTTTATACCACTCCGCCTAAAATAACCAGCTGATATTTCGCCCTTTCGGTCAGACAATATATTCGGAACTTTGTACAGCGAAGGGGATTATTATGAACAACAAAAAACCAAAAGAGTCTTCCGACCTCTTTGCACATATCGCAGGAAACGGCGATGCTATGACGGATTTTTACACCCTTTCCACCGATAAACGTCAGGAACTTCTGGACGCAATTATCACCGTCAACGATTTGGCGGACAGTGCCGACAAGGGACCCGGCTGACTGCGCTTTTTATCGACCTGCTTAAAAGTGCAATAAGACGGGGCGCCTGCGTACAGACGCCCCGTCTAATATGTAGTTAAATTCAAAGCAGCATTATTTTTTGTGCGTTTGCCATGGTTTTTTCGAGCCGCTTAGGATATGCCAAGTCCGGCACCGGCAAAGCCGACGGTGGCGGACACCAGGTCGATACCCGCCGTCACCGCCGCGGAAAATATCTAAAAATGAAAATTAGGTAATCGTTAAGAATATTGTAGCAGCAACACCTTGACTTAGTGCACCTACTCCCGTACTTGTTGTCAACTGTACTGATATAAGAGTTCCTTGTGTAGCTGAAACACTGCCAGTGCCGGTAGCCAAACAATTAGGGGTGTCCGAATTACTCGGTCCATCTATTGTCGCGGAGATTCCTGTGCTTGTGGGATCTTCAAATCCACACGGGCTGGTATAAATGGTAGCTGTGACCGTACCTTCATCTGGTATTGTGTTATCTCTGGTGTTAAATACCAAACCAATAATCGTGGAGTCTACAGGCAGCGTGACAGTGCTTCTGGTGAATTGCGATGCAGAAGAAGAGGTCCCCAGACCAATCCAACCGCCATCACTGATGGATTGGTCTGTGGCAAAATAGATGGTTGTTGCACCGACACCCGTTGCGCCGGTTGCACCCGTTGAGCCTGTTGCTCCGGTCGCGCCGGTTGCGCCTGTATTTCCTGTGGCTCCAGTTGCGCCTGTGGCGCCTGTATCTCCCGTGGCACCGGTTGCACCGGTTGCGCCCGTCGCGCCTGTTGCGCCCGTCGCGCCTGTATCTCCCGTGGCACCTGTTGCGCCCGTGGCACCTGTCGCACCGGTGGCACCCGTTGCGCCTGTATCTCCCGTGGCACCGGTTGCACCGGTTGCGCCCGTCGCGCCCGTCGCGCCTGTATCTCCCGTGGCACCTGTTGCGCCCGTGGCACCTGTCGCACCGGTGGCACCCGTTGCGCCTTCGTCACCTGTCGCACCTGTGGCACCTGTTGCGCCTGTGGCACCTGTCGCACCGGTGGCACCCGTTGCGCCTTCGTCACCTGTCGCACCTATGGCACCTGTTGCGCCTGTGGCGCCTGTCGCACCGGTGGCACCCGTTGCGCCTTCGTCACCTGTTGCGCCCGTGGCACCTGTTGCGCCCGTGGCACCTGTTGCGCCTGTGGCACCTGTCGCACCGGTGGCACCTGTTGCGCCTTCGTCACCTGTTGCGCCCGTGGCACCTGTTGCGCCTGTGGCACCTGTTGCGCCTGTGGCACCCGTTGCGCCTTCGTCACCTGTCGCACCTGTGGCACCTGTTGCGCCTGTGGCACCTGTCGCACCGGTGGCACCCGTTGCGCCTTCGTCACCTGTTGCGCCCGTGGCACCTGTTGCGCCTGTGGCACCTATTGCGCCCGTGGCACCCGTTGCGCCTTCGTCACCTGTCGCACCTGTGGCACCTGTCGCACCTGTGGAACCTGTTGCGCCTGTGGCACCTGTCGCACCGGTGGCACCCGTTGCGCCTTCGTCACCTGTTGCGCCCGTGGCACCTGTTGCGCCTGTGGCACCTGTTGCGCCCGTCGGACCTGTTGGACCCTCTGAACCGATCGGACCCTGTGGGCCAATCGGTCCCTGTGGACCTGTAGATCCAGTGGGACCGGTCGGACCCGTCTGACCCGCCTGACCTGCCGGCCCTGTCGGTCCGGTCATCCCGCGCGGACCTGCCGGACCCGTGGGTCCTATGCAGCAGCAAACCGGTACAGGCGGCGGGCAAGGGGGACGATTGCAGTCACATCCCGCGTGATTTGGTGTGCAGGGTTTTCTATAGTAATCATTCATACTGTTTCTCCAATCTCTTTCTCCAATTCATAATCATGCCATTGAACATCCGTGATAAGCATCAATCACATAATATGTTCGAATGGTAAAATTGTTGTTTTCCCAAAGCAGCCGATCTTTTTGCAACAGACATATGTTTTCAGATGACCACCATTTATTCGACATGTCTCAAAAGGAGAATTACCCCCTGAAATCTTTCCGGCACTGTTCTTACCGACGTAAAAAAAAACTTAAATCGGCACAGACCGGCACCGCCGGCATAACATGGTTTCGGGGCGGAGATACAAAAAAAATTCTTTGTGGGAGAGCATCATGGAAAAACGCAAACCCAACCGTCTTATCGACGAGAAATCGCCCTATCTGCTGCAGCACGCCCACAACCCCGTCGACTGGTACCCGTGGGGAGAAGAGGCATTTAAGCAGGCCGCGCTTGCGGACAAGCCGGTCTTTTTGTCCATCGGCTACTCCACCTGCCACTGGTGCCATGTCATGGAACGGGAGAGCTTTGAGGACCCAGAAGTTGCGCAGGCTATGAATTCACACTTTATCTCCATAAAAGTCGACCGCGAGGAGCGGCCGGACATTGACAACATTTATATGCGCGTCTGTCAGGCTTTCACGGGCGGCGGCGGATGGCCGACCAGCATTTTCATGACCGCAGACAAAAAGCCTTTTTTTGCCGGAACTTATTTTCCGAAAGAACATTTTTTAGAGCTTTTGGACACGATCGGCAGCCGGTGGGCACAGGACAAAGATGAATTTGTCCGGGCCGGCAAAGATTTCACGGCATCTCTTCAAAATAGCCTGTCGTCGTCTGCCAGACATAGTCTCTCCCCGCTCACCCCACCAATTGAGGAGGCGACGACGGCGTTTGAGCGCGCCTTTGACCCGGAGTATGGCGGTTTTGGCCGCGCCCCCAAGTTTCCCTCTCCACACAACCTCATGTTTTTACTCCGGACAGCCCCCGACATGGCCGAGAAGACACTTCTGTCCATGTATCGGGGCGGCATTTTCGACCATGTGGGTTACGGGTTTTCCCGCTACTCCACCGACCGGTTCTGGCTTGCCCCTCACTTTGAAAAGATGCTCTACGACAATGCGTTGCTCGCCATCGCCTATCTCATGGCCTATGAGAAGACAGGCCTATCTCTTTACCGCGAGGTGGCGGAGAAAATTTTTATCTATCTTGAGCGAGAGATGCAAAGCCCTGACGGCGGATTTTTCTCGGCGCAGGACGCAGACAGCGACGGCGATGAGGGCCGGTACTACCTGTTTACTCCGCAGGAACTCACGGCGCTTTTAGGCGAGGAGGATGGTAGCCGTTTTTGCGCCCATTTCGGCGTGACAAAGGCCGGAAACTTCGAGGGCAAAAATATTTTGAATCTTCTTGGCCGCGAACGTTTAGAATCCTCCGTCGACGCACTTTTGCCAAAAGTGTACGGCTACCGGAAAGAGCGGGAAAAGCTCTCCACAGACCACAAAGTTCTGACGGCATGGAACGCGCTTGCGGCGGCAGCTTATGCGACAGCCGGCCGAATTTTAAGCCGGGAGGACTACCTTGCCACCGCGGTAAAAGTCATTGATTTCGTTGAGAAGGCCTTGACCGAGGGCGACACCGTCTACTCCGGCATCACGGACGGCAGGCGGGGCGGAGCCGGTTATCTCGACGACTACGCCTTTTATATCTTCGCCCTCATCTCTTTGCATCAGGCAACCGGGGAGGAGCGATATTTGGAGCGGGCTACGGCACTGACCCAAAAGGTTGCGGCGGAGTTTTTTGATAAAGATAATGGTGGATTTTACTTTTCCGGGAGTCAAAACGAGGCCCTTATCTTCAACCCGAAGGAGACCTACGACGGAGCGATGCCCTCCGGAAATTCGGTCATGGCCTACAATTTGAAATGGCTTGCCGCCCTGACAAAGTCCGATGAGCTGTATGCTCTGCAAAAAAAGCAGGAGACCTTCATGAACGGCGAGGCGAAGGGCTACCCCGCCGGATACGGCTTTTACCTTTTTTCGGCGCTGCCGGCAAAGGAGATCGTCTGCATACCACGTGATGGAGACGACCAAGCGATCATAAAGGTCAAGTCAGACTGGATTTTCAAGGTGACGCACGACTCCGCCTATCCCCTTGTAAACGGGAAAACCACCTATTATGTATGCACCGAGGGGGCCTGTCTGCCTCCGACAAACGAACCGCCGGACTAAGCCCCGCGTAAACGCGCTGGAAACCCGAACATTTCAAAGGTCTGAACGCGCTTATTAAAAAGACAGCAACGTCTTTAGACGTTGCTGTCTTTTGTTGCAGGATTGTCGAGGACGGCGCCCTTTTCATCAAACCTGGAGCCATGGCACGGACAGTCCCAGGTGTGCTCCACCGGGTTCCATTTAAGGGCACACCCCAGGTGGGAGCAGCGCTTTGTGGACGGTGTGACAAAATTTAAGGTGGTGGTCGCGATATTGGCCATAAGCTGAATTTTTTCCATGCTCCTGTTTGGCGCAAAGACTTCCGCATATGGGTTTTGCCGTCCTTCGATCTTATCGGCCAGAATTTTCGCGCCAAGCATCGAGGAGGTCATACCCCACTCGTTGAAGCCTGTCAGCACATAAACATTTTCGAAGGCGCCGCCGTACTGGCCGACATAAGGCACCCCGTCTAGGCTCATGCAATCCTGGGTCGCCCATGCGTACTTTTCGACGGCATTCGGATAGTGCTTTTTTGCAAAGTCGCGAAGGGGTTTGTATGCCCCGCCCTTTTTGCCGGTGCGGTGGTCTCCGCCACCGATTAAGAGTAAATTTTTATAATTTCTAAAGTAGAGGCCATTTTCCGCGTAGTCGACATAGGTGCCATTGATATCGGCCGCCCCTTCCAGCGCAATAACGTAGGACCGCTTCTGATACATCTTGGCAAAATAAAATCCGTGGCGATTAATAAAAGGAAAGTGGGTCGCAACGATGATTTTCTTTGCCCAAATGACACCCCGGTCGGTGACTGCCCTGCCCTCCTCGAGTTCCCTTACGAACGTATCTTCATAGACTCTAAGCCCCGGCAGGACGCCGGCAATGAATTTAAGGGGATGAAATTGTCCCTGGTCAGGAAAGCGGACACAGCCGGCAATTTTGATCGGCAGGTCGATAACTTTTGCAAACTGCGCCGGAAAGCCAAGGTCCGCGACAGTCTTCGCCTCTTTACGCATCATGGCTTCATCCGTGTGAGAAAAAATCATGGACGGTTTATTTTCAAAATCGCACAAGATACTTTGTGCCAACTTCCTGAAGTCTTCTACCGCCGCAAGGTTTGCGAAGAGGTACTGTTTTGCTTTGACGGCACCCATGTCCTCCACAAGATCGCTGAAAAGCGTGTCGTGCTGGGCCGTGATGACCGCAGTCGTTCCCTTTGTGATTTTGCTGCCGACGGTCTCCCCTTCAACCAGCACACACTCGATGCCGCGCTCCTTTAAAACCATGGCGCACAGGATGCCGGCCATGCCTCCGCCGACAATCAAAACATCGGTTGCGATGTCTTTTTCAAGTGGCGGGGACCTCGGTAGCTGTATATTGTCTGTCCAAAGATAGTTCAAGCTTCACCCCATTGTTATTCGAGCTTATGCCGTTTTTTTGATCCAAAGCCTGCGTCAACAGCTTTTTTATTCTACGCGCTTCGCGTGGTCCATCCTCTCGTGTCGATCGCGAAAAACCAGCGTGACGCACCAGATGGCCGCAATGCCGACAAGGCCAAAGATCACCCTGCTTGTAGACGACGCCTGACTTCCAAACATCGCCGCGATGAAGTCATATTTGAAGAATCCGATACTGCCCCAATTGAGGCCGCCGATGATAACAAGTATCAATGCAATAACATCCATTCTGTGTTTCCCTCCTTTTTTTTCCGAAAAATCCATACCGCGCTCACTGATTACGATCGAATATTCGCGGTTTCTGCTATATTTTTTCCCGATTATGGCCGCATATCATCTGATAATCATGGTATTGTTTTCTTTTTTCATATAAAAAGGAAGCCGGTCGAACCCGACCGGCTTCCTCGCTTTTTTGATTTGCGCAAACTGAAAGAAGGTGCAGTTTGCGTTTTTCGCTACTTTTCGAACGTTTGCACGAACCGCATCAGGATGGTCGCCACTTGGGCCCTGCCGGCAAAACCGCTTGCATCGAGGGTGGCCTCGGAAGTTCCAGTGATGAGCCCTTTCGCCACCGCCCACTGCATGGCTTCCACCGCCCAGGACGAAACACCGTTTGCGTCGGAATAGGCTGCAAGGTCCGCACGAGCTGTGGTGTCATACCCCGAAAACGAGGCGTACCGGAACAAAATGACCGCAAGCTGTTCCCTGGTTAATTTATCATTCGGGCCAAAGGTCTTCTCGTCATAGCCCTTCACAACGCCGCTGCCGTTTGCCCAGCCCACTGCGTCCGCATACCAGCTACCCGCATCCACGTCGGCGAAAAGGCTTGCGATGCTGACTGCGGGGTTGCCGTGCAGCCGGTGCAAGACCGTGACGAGCATGCCCCTCGTCATGGGGGCGCCGGGCTCGAAGGTCGTATCGGTGATGCCTTTGAAAAGACCTCGGCCTAGGACAAATTCAATTCCATCCGCGTACCAGAGCGCGGGGTCTACGTCAGCGAACTTTTCGCTCAGACGTACAGGTTTGAATGTGGCCTTGATGGTATGGTTCGCCGTCACAGCACTGAAGGTGTAAACGGACACCGCACCGACACTCGCACCGTCCACTTGCACATCCGACACCTTATATCCTGCGTTTGGCGTGATGGTGAAGGTCTGGGAAGCGAGCTTTACAACACTGACGCTGCCGGAGGGGCTGATGGCGCCGCCCGTACCCGCCGTCGCCGTGACGGTGTAAGTGACGGTCGACGAGCCGCCGCCTGTCGGCGGGGTGGATGTCGTATACGCTGCACCCCGAAGCGCCGGATAGCTTGTCGCCGAAGTCATGCGCCAGGGGGTGGACGAACTGTAATAGTCGGGGGCAGTGCCACCCGATGTGTACCACTTCCAAGCGGAGCCAAAGAAGGACTTAGTCTTCAGGTTTTGGGCCGTGGCGCCCTGATAGCTGCCCGCCACGTCGCTTTGCGCCACAATGTCCATTCCGCTGACGATGCCGCCCGCCGCCTTCGTGACGAAGGTATTTGTCTCATAGTAGTTCTGCGAGAGCGCAGTATTATAAATGAGACCCACAATGCCGCCAAAGTAGGCGTCGCCCTCGTGGTTGTTCACGGCGTTCACATCATGGGCTGTGCTGTAGCATGCAGTGACCGTGATCTGACCGGCCGCGCCGATGATACCGCCGGCCGTCAGGCCGATGCACATCGTGCCGGTCTTGGGCACGCTGTTGCTCTCGGTGTAGACTTCGCTTACGTTGTAGCAGTTTTCAATCAGAATGTTGGGCGTATCGAAATCGTTGTAGGTCGAAGAGCCCGCAATGCCGCCCGTCAGCGTTGATCCGGCATAGGTCTCCACCTTTTTATCGCCGCCAATGTTGGCGCAGTTTTTGACGATAACTCCGGCATTCTCGCCGTCATCGCAATCAATGTGGCCGACGATTCCGCCCGCATAGGCACGGTTGGTGGGGATTAGGTTCGTGGCTTTTATATTTGCGTTATTCTGGCAGTTTTCAATGACGGATTCCCTCGTGTAGCCGTTGACAAAACCGGTGATACCGCCCGCATAAGCATATTCGTCACCGACAGGTGTGACGGTGACCCCGTTATAATCGACAACATTGTCGGCGATGGTAAGGGTTACATCTCCTGTGTTGTCACAGCTGAGAAGTGTTGTGTTGGGGCCCACATGGCCGACGATACCTCCGGCGAATATGGATTCGCCGTCGTTGATCATGGAAATATCGGCGATGACAGCAACCTCATTGTCGCAGCTCCGCAGATCCCCGTCCCAGGCAGACCCGGCGATGCCGCCGATCGCTGCGGAATATTGATCCTGTGAGAATAGTTCAAGCGTTCCGTCTCCGGTCACCGTGCAGTTTTCCAGATATGCGCCAAGGGGCTTCATTTTATCCGCGCTGCCGACGATGCCGCCTACCATCGGGGCTTTAATCATTTCACCTGCGCCTACGACCACATTGCAGCCGAGGATGGAAACCGCGCTCCTGCCGGCAATGCCGCCCGCATATTTGGACCAGCCATCCGTCAGGATGCTGCCCGTGTCGAAAGTGACTTCGCAGTTTTCAATGGATCCCTGATAGCTGTCGCTTTCTTCATCATAATCGGGATAGGCCGATCCTACGATGCCTCCGGCGTAACCATTGGGGGTATGGGTGACAATGTCGCCCTCAAAGACCACATGGCAGTTTTGGATTAAGCCGCCATCCATAATAGCTGCAATCCCGCCGAAGTAGGCATAGTTGTAGTTTGTCATATTGATACCCAAGACCCTGACCGTAAGGTTGTCGACAAAGGCTGCCGTACCTTGCAGCGCGGCGAAAACGCCCGCATGGGTGGCGTTTTGAGTTCCATCGTAGAAACAGTACAGGTTGTCGATGCAATGACCGTCGCCCAGATATTTACCGGTGAATTCTTCAGGCGTGCAGTAGTTTTCGGGATCGCCGTAGCCACCGATCGGCACCCAGATGCCGCCGTTGTAGTCAGCGAGGTCAATGTCGGCCGTCTGAATAAAGTTCAAACCCATGTGATCATTAATGTGAGCGAGCTGTTCAGGTGTTTCTACATGATAATAGGTCTCGCCCTCGATCACACTTGAACCGATGTATCCGCCGTAGGCTTCGGTCACCGAGCACCCGTCAATGATGCACTCATGGGAGACCGAGACGTCGTCAATGAACATGTTGTAACCGTATGCGGACACGCCCATAAAGGCGATGCGAACATCGGGCTGGCCTGCATACGCGGACAAGTCAATGGCCTCTTTCCTCCAGCCGAGGGGCGCGCTGAGGCGATGGAATGTACCGAGATTGATCCAGTCGCCGCCGTCCAGGGAAATCTGGACGATGACTTGGTCGTCGTTGCCATTCCAATTGCTGTCATGGTACATCCAAAATTCGAGCCAATAGTCGGTTCCTTTCGAAAGGTTCAAAGGCTCAGTCTGGTATAAGAGGGACGTGGTGCCCGAACCCAGGGAGAGAGAATTGAATTTTGCGGCCCAGCTGCCGGAATGAGCGGCTGTATCAGGGTTGGTCAGCGAGTTGGTGACGCTCCAGCCAGTGTCTGACTGTGCCCAACCTTCCATTGTGCCGTCTTCAAAATCCTCTTTGAAGAACTCAATCCCTTTTAAGCGCACCGAGCTCACCCCGTCAGAGTAAACGTTGTAGCGGCCGTCGAGCACGCCTTCAGCTTCCGTCATGACGGTGTCGCCCACCAGAGCGAAGTTTGCCGCACTCACTTCGCCGTTGACCGTAATGAGCCCACCGGTAGCGGCTGTGGCACCGTATTCACCGGCGCCTGTGGAAGTCGTGTCTCCGCCGACAGTGACGCAGGTGCCCGCATTGTATGCGGCGAGTCCCTTCAGGCTTAGCACATTGCCGTCAACAACAACTTGGGAAGCAGCGGAGGCTTGCACACCGTAATCGTTATTGCCGGTTACGCTGCCAAAAACATGTACATTCCCACCGCCTGCGGTCCAGCCGTAAGCGGTAATGCCACGATACACGCCGTTGACGTCTCCCTTCACCGTAACGGTGCCGCCGCTGTCTGCTTCGATACCGTTGCCGCTGCTTGCCGAGACATCTCCGTCAATGACGACTGCTGACCCTTGGCCGCTGACGGAAATGCCGTTCAAGCTGATTATATCACCCATGACATGTGCCGTAGCCCCGCCGTATAAAGTCAACCCTATTCCCATGTAGCTGAGTACTGAGATATCCTCTTTTACCCTGACTGAGCCGCCGATTTCTCCGACGATACCGTACCCGTTGAGACCCGAAATGGAGGTAACGGTTGCGGTTGCATCGTTTAGGACTCTGACGCCGATATATCCGTCGACAATGTTGAGCTCACCGCCGTCGGTATCGTCAATCGTCAGCATACCGCCGTCTACTGTAAGGGCCCCGTCCGAGTTTGTGCGGCCGACATCGAGCGAATATGTATCCAAATCAATATGCAGGTCCTTATCAACTAAGACAATTTCATTTTCAAAACGGATATTGGCCAGCAGCGTGATTGTGTCGCCACCGTCGGCATCGGCCAAAGCGTCCTCCAGGAAGAGGTACGGCGTGCCGTCAATGGCGCAGACTTCCTGTCTGGCCCGTACGGAGCTGACCCCATCGGAGAATACATAGTAGTTATTGTCAATCGAACTGTAATCTCCCGCAGTTTTCACAGTTGAACCGGTTACAATGTAGGTTTCGGCATAGATTCTGCCCATCACCGTAATCTGACTTCCGGATAAGGCCTTAGCTCCAATGCCGCCCGTATTTTGGGCATAAACATCCCCTTGAATCGTAGCGGTACAGGGGGCGTTGTCATTGGTATAGACCGCTACGCCGTTTTCGCCCAATGCCGTTGCATCGCCGCGAACGGTTACCGAGCAGGAAGAATCCCCCACATAGACCGCCGTACCGCCGGTCGCCGTAGCGGTGGCGCTTGTCACCACGGCGCTGCCGCCGTCACAGGCATAAATACCATAATTTGTTCCATTTACGTTAAGTTCACCATCTCCTGAAATCCCGATGTCGCGCCCATCCGCTCGCAGCGCAATGCCCGAAGCATTGACAACGTTCAGCGTATGCTCGTTGAGATCGATGTAGAGGTCAAAATTCGGGGCCAGCGTGCCCGCATAATTGATGTCGGCCAAAAGGGTGATGGTGTCCCAATCGACCGCTGCGGCCACAAGTCCATCGTCAAGGGTGGTGTACGCCACGCCGTCCACTTCGCAGACGTAGGATTCCTCCTTCACCCAGACGGTGCTTTGGGGATTTGCGCTGTCTCCCAGCCACTTATACGTGAGGTATCCGGTCTTCGTCGTGGGAAGAATACACTGTTCGGGACCGGAAAATGTCGTTTCATTCACCTGAATATAATTTGTTGCGGTGATCTCTCCGTCAATGGTAACAAGGCTTCCGTATACACCGCTATCGGCATATGCGCCGACGGCGCCGACACCTGTTGCCGTTACATCGCCATTGAGATAAATAGCGGCGCCCTCGATGGCGTAGATTCCTTTGCAGCTGTCGCCTGGTACAATGATCGATGCAGGCACTTCAATATTGATTTCAGTGCCGTATCCGCTTGCGCCAAGGCCCATAATACCGGTTCCAGTGGAACTGGCATAAAAAGCTCCAACCCCGTCGATTGGCCCATTGTCTATGATGTTTATGTCATATCCTTGCGTATAAACGCAGGTATCGAAGCCAGAGTTTACTGTCAGTACATGGTCATTCACATCCAGCGTAAACCCTTTTAAGTTTGTCTGGAGAATTGAGCCGTATACAATGTCGGTGAGCAGTTGAATTGTCTGACCATCTAAGGCCGCAGTCAATGCCGCATCCAGATTCGAATATTCAATTCCTGTCTCTACGATCTGACAATTGAATTCCGGGGGTTGTGCGTTTGCCGTAATGGGTATTGCCGTAAGCAGGGATAAAACCATAGAAAATGATAGTAGCCACGACAGTGCTTTTTTACGCATGTTCTCTTCCTCCTTCATATTCGCAAAGAATTGTGGCGTTCAGGTTTTCTCTCAGCTGGAACAGGACGGCCTCAAGGTCTGAACGGTCTTGTAAAAAGCCCTTGTAGCTTTCGTCACCGGCAGAAATCTCGAACTTGACCATTTTTCCGTCGATCAGGGTCACGGCAGTGATATCCCCATCCCCGACCTCAGTGATATTGCCCGGGTCATTTTCCGGTGACAAAATGAGCTTGCCCTTGCAGATCAGCAAATCATAGGGACTTGTCTCAAAAAAGCCGGTTATCATGCGAACTATAAACTTCACGGCTCTCCCTCCCCTCGTCATGAATTAAGTATATATGAAGAACTCGAGGTGCGACACAGAAGCGACACAATTGACACGGCCATATTCTTTGACACAATTCGTGCCAGTTGTATTGCATTCGCGTATCGTTTTATGATAAACTTTAAAAAAGAGGTGATAGGCTTTGGAATTTTGCGAAAAGCTTGATTTACTCATGAATGTCACCGGCACGACCAACAGTGCGCTGGCACACGGCGTGAAGCTGGACGCCTCGCATATCAGCCGGCTGCGCCGCGGACAGCGACGGGCTTTGAAGGACAAAGCCAGCATCGCCGCAATTTCCTCATATTTTGCCAGGCGCTGCGGGGAGAGCTACCGCCGAAAGGCAATTTTCGACGCAATGGGGCTCGTTCGGGATATTCCCGACATCGATGAGTTCGCGGCACGTATCACCGGCTGGCTGGTCGACGATAAGTCCAGCGATGCCAGAACGGTCGACAGCTTTCTCAGCGACCTCACGAGAATGCCAATACAGAAGCCAAGGCCACTTTCAAACAGCGCCGAGCGGACTATCTCCAAAACGCCGCTGCCGGATATTTCAGCCTTCTACGGAGTCGAAGGAAAACGGAGCGCCGTCATTCAATTTTTAAGTGCCGCGCTGGCGGCGAAGGAGCCCTCCACCCTTCTCCTCTTTTCGGACGAGCCCACCGATTGGATGACCGCGGACCGGGAATTTGCTGATAAATGGGCTAAGCTCATGGCGGCCATACTGGCTAGGGGCAGCTGCATCACCATCATCCACACCATCAGTCGCGATCTCGACGAGATGCTGCACGCAATCACCCAGTGGATGCCGCTCTATATGTCCGGGTCAATCGAGCCGTATTTCTACCCCAAAAAACGGGACGGAATCTTTAAGCGCACCCTGTTTATCGCACCCGGCATCGCAGCGGTCGCCTCAAGCTCGGTCGGAAGTTCCTGCGAGCAGGCCGTCAACTTACTCTTTGGCGATAAATCAGCCATTGCCGCCCACGAACACGAATACCGCCAGTATCTTGCCTTGTGCAAGCCGCTCATGCGAATTTTCACCGCAAGAGACAAGGACACTTGTTTTGAGACGATGCTGGAGTTTGAACATGAAAAAAGCGACGCCTTTATAAAAACCGAGTCGCTTTCACTACTCACCATGCCGGAAGACGTCATGGAGGATCTTGTTTTCAGAATGGGAATGGACCCTGCGCTTGTTGCCGCGCACCGCCGCATTCGAACTGCGCTGTTTGAAAACCTGCTTGCCACCAACCGCTTTTCGGAGATTGTGCGGCTTCCAGACATCGGACAAGTGATGGAATGCAAAGTTTCGGTCTCGCTGTCGGTCATGTTCATCGGCGGCGGGGTCTGCTATACGCCGGAGGAATTTCTGCGCCATCTCAAACATTTGGTCCACCTGATGGAGACGTTCGAGAATTTCCGCATTCACCTCATCGAGTATTCGACCGACGACCGGTATATGGTCTACGCCAAAGAGGATCTTGGTGTCATCATCGCCAAAACCTCCGATCCGACTGTCGTCCTCGCCATGCGGGAGGGAAACATCTCGGCCGCATTCTGGGACTTTCTTCGGGATCTCGCGGACAGTCGGGATTATTCGCCCGCTGAGCGGACCTCTGTGCTGCGCAAACTGACCGGCTACATACGCCGCCTTGAGGCGAGGATCTCCGAGGCACAGCAAACGGCCTGCGGATCGTAACTTTTTTGGATCCTGCCTTGTCCAACAATTATCCTTCGAAAAAAGCACCGCTTTGATTAAAAGCGGTGCTTTTTGCTTTTGATTTGAACACATCCTGCAGACTATTTCTTGGCAGTCCGCGCAACAACCGTATTGTCGGCAGTCCGCTCTCGCAGGTTCGGCACCGGATTTTGCCCCGACTCGGCACGGTAATCCACATTAAACTGCTCTTGATGCTTCGTAACGACAACATGGCTTGCAACGGTTGTAATGTCGTGGTTGACACGATTTTGCTGCCAGAAAAAAGCGTGGTCTTGAGGCAATTCGCACACGGGCTTATAGTGCTCCTTGTCTGCCGTGAGCTCAATTTGCTGCGCGAGAATTTGCCGGACATAATCCCTTGTGTCGCAAAACTGCAGCAGATTCGGGAAAGTGCCGCCCGGAATGATCCGCTGCCAGTCCTTATTCTCATATTTCCATAACAGCTCGGCCGCTTTGTGTAAATGCGAGAGCTCCTGATGAAAGTGCAGTTCCCAAATCGACTTCACATTCGTGTCAAGCTCATCAAGCCAGAAGGAATAGTAGAGATAGCATTCCATATACTCGTGCAGCAGCAAATTTTCAAGCCAGGTGCAGGAGGGGTCAAGAAGCGAGCCGTAATGGCTGACATGCTGTTCTTCAATCATGGCGATTTCCAGGTACAGCCGCCGGCCTACGTCATTGTAATAGGTGTTGCCGATATTCATATAAAAATTCATGGTCTGCTGCTCGCCCGCAGTGATGATGAGGGTGGAAAGCTTTGTTTTGATGTCGGCCGTTTTAAAATCCACCGGATTCTTAATTGAATCAAACGGGAACCGGTGCTCCGCAATGGAAGGCCTACCCGGTGTGATGTCGACATAGCTTTTCACAAGCTGCTGGGCCGGAATCTGGGCGTCCAAATCGAGTAAATTCGCATAGCGGTACAGGTGATCAAAATCCTCCAAAAGTGCAAAGTCCAGTGCCTGTTTGACATAGGTGTCCGGCTCGTTTTGGGCGAGCCACGCCGTCAGATCGACGGCCACATGCTCGTAGCCGATCGTGGTCTCGAGCGTGGTCTCATCGATGGGCTTTAACCAGCCCACGCGCTTTTGCTGCTGCTGCTCGACACGGCGCGACAGCGCCAGCTCCCGGCGCAGGTCATTATCGGTGCAGTTGCGGCTGAATTGATGCTTGAAAAGGGCGGATTCCACTTCGATGCCGTTCATGAGGATAATTCGGACTTTCGTATACGGGTCCACCGTCATTTTATCGTAGGGCACAGGATAAACGGCGTCCCAATCCATGATACCGTCCTCCACAATGGCAGGCCGCTCTTCAAAAGGGTTCATATTTTACTCCTTTCAATTTTTTTTAGTATCCGCTTGGCCGCAACAACTATTCGGCCGACCTTTCGGCTTTGTGCTTCTTTGGAAAAATCCAGTAATATTTTGCGCCGGCCGGCGAACAATGATGGTGAAAAGGGGGCGGCGAATATTCATGAGCACAGCCATCGGGAAAAGCGTGCAGCGCAAGGACGCATGGGATAAAGTGACGGGAAAAGCCCTGTACGCGGACGATTTGCCTGCTGTCGGGGTTTTGTGCGCAAGGCTTTTGACCAGCACCTGCGCGCACGGGCGCATCCGGCACATCGATACGACCAAAGCCTTAACCCTTTCGGGCGTCAAGATGGTTTTGACCGGGGACGACTTCACGGAGCTGTTCGGGCCTTTGGTGCTCGACCGCCCGGCATTGGCCCATGGAGTCGTGCGCTACGCGGGCGAACCGGTTGCGCTTGCCGTTGCGGTGGACGAGGCAACTGCCGAGGCCGCTGTACGGCTTATCGTTGTGGAATATGAGCCGTATCCGGTGCTCCTGACGCCGACCCAGTCGCTTGAGACGGACGCAGTTTTAATTCACGAGAAGACGGACGGGTATAAAAAGGTTCTGCCGGATATCTATCCCGTGGCCGGCACCAACATCGCCAGCCGCTACCAAATCCGTAAAGGGGACGCCAAGGCCGTCCTTGCCTCCTGCGCCCATGTCGCAAAGCGCCGGTTTTCACTGCCGCCGTCCGGCCACCTCGCCATCGAGGTGCATACGGCGAGGGCCGAGGTCTCGCCCGATGGTATGGTGACCATCTTAACGTCTTCCCAGGCCCCTTTCGCCGTTCGCAAGCTTCTGTCCGAAGTGTTTTTAATCCCGGCTGGGAACATTCAGATCAAGGTTTCCTTTGTGGGCGGCGGCTTCGGGGGCAAGGCCCCGGCTTTTCTCGAAATGTTGGCCCTTATGGCCTCCCGCGCCGTCGGCGGCAAACCGGTGCGGCTCACGATCCCGCGCGAACAGGACATGGCAAGTGCCCCCTGCCGGCAGGGGCTCGAAGCCGAAATTGCCCTTGGTGCAAATAGGGACGGTGTTTTGCAGGCGGCCGTCATGACCTACCGACTTGACTGCGGCGCCTATGCCGACATCGCCCCCTATCTTGCCAAGGCCATTGCGGTCGACTGCACCGGTCCCTACCGCACCCCGAACGTCTTCTGCGACTCCTGCTGCGTCTACACCAACCACACCTACGCCACATCCTACCGCAGCTTCACCCACGAATCTTCCGCTTTTTGCATTGAGTGCGCAATGGACACGCTGGCACGGCAGTGCTGCATAGACCCACTGGAGTTTCGCATCATAAACGCAATCAGACCGGGAAATACGACCCCCACAGGGGCTTCCTCCACCCTAAGCAACACGGGAGACCTTGCGGAATGTCTTGAACAGGTGAAAGCGCTCTCGCATTGGGAGGGCGGCAAAGCCGTCCCCGTCAAACCAAATACGGTGCGTGCCCAAGGGGTATCCTGCTTTTGGAAGACTGAAAATCCGCCCATCGACGCGATTTCGGGCGCTGTCATCACCTTCAACCCGGACGGAAGCGTTAACCTAAACACCGGGGTTGTTGAAATGGGCTCCGCAAGCCAGACCCATCTCGCCCAGATACTGGCCGAGCGGCTTGGAATCGGAGCAGGCCAGGTGCATGTCGTCCATGAGACCGACACCAAAACCGCCCCCGCCCACTGGAAGACCGTGGCAAGCCTGACCGAATACATGGCGGGCCTCGCCGTTATCCGGGCCGCCGACGACGCGATGGCCCAGCTGCGGGAAAACGGCGCATCAGCACTTGGCTGTCCGCCGGAAGAAATAAAAATTACGGCAGGCCGTGTGTTTTCCAAAAAGAATCCCGAGCGGTTCATTTTGTTCAAAGACATCGTCGAGGGATACCTCACCAAGGATGGGCGCTCCATCGGCGAGCCGGCCCTCGGTCGGGGCGGGTTCATGCTCAAGGGGCTAAGCCTTCTCGACCCTGCGACAGGCTCCGGCAAGACCGGCCCCGCATGGACGGTCGGCGCGCAGGTCGTGGAGGTAGAGGCTGATCTGACGGCCTTCACCTACCGGCTCATCACAGCCACAACCATCATCGACGTCGGGCGTGTCATCAACCCCGAGGGCATGCGCGCCTCGGTTGCGGGCGGCATGGCAATGGGGGTCAGCATGGCAAGCAGAGAGGCATATTTCTACGACAAGGACGGGATCCTCCAGACGCCGAACCTGCGCACCTACAAGCTGCTGCACATCGGGCAGGAGCCGGAATACCGGGTCGGCTTTGTCGAGACCCCGCAGAACGATTCTCCCTACGGAGTACGCCCCTACTCCGAACACGGCATCATCGGAATTCCGGCAGCACTCCAAAACGCGCTCTCTGCCGCCTTCGGCCGGGAATACTCCTCCCTGCCGCTCACGCCGGAATATTTGTGGCGCATGTCAAAGGAGGACAAGATATGATCCCATTTGACTTTATTTACTGCAGGCCGCAGACCCTGCAGGAGGCCGCGGATGCATGGCGAATGCTGCAGGCAGAGCGAAAAAACGCCCTCTATTACGCAGGCGGCAGCGAGATCATCACGCTATGCAGGGTAGGCGCCATCCGGCCGGACGCCGTCATCGACGTGAAATGCATCCCGGAGCTGACAAAAATAAGCCGGGACGATGCGTTTTTGCACATCGGGGCCTGCTGCACCCTAAATCAGATCAAGGAGTCAAACTTCTATAAGTTGCTCGGGCTTGCCTGCGGCAGAATTGCCGACCACACAAACCAGTGTCGCATTACGCTCGGCGGCAACCTCTGTGGAACCATCATTTACAGAGAGACCAGTCTTCCGCTGCTTCTTTGCGACGCATCAGTGACACTGTCTACCCCCGACAAAGAGCGGATTCGGCCTCTTCAAAGTATTTTTGGGGAGAAAATGAAGCTACTCCCGGGTGAACTGTTGACAGGCGTCCACATCCCCGCCTGGGCGCTCACAGCGCCTTACGCGCACATTAAAAAAGCTGCAAATGAAAAAATCGATTACCCGCTTGTGAGCATCGCCGCCCTGCGAAAGGACGGCGTCTTGCGCGCGGCTTTTTCCGGAATTTGCTCCCACCCCTTTCGCTGCGAGGCCATTGAGTCGGTGTTAAATGACAATACCCTCTCCCCCGCCGCCCGCGCCGAAAGAGCGGCCGCCCTTCTTCCTGCGCCGCCCGTGAACGATGCCGAAGCCTCGGAGAAATACCGGCTTTTTGTATTTCAAAACACGATTCGTGAACTGCTGGAGGGGTTTTAATATGGTGCGATATGAAGGAAAAACAGTCATAACACTGCAGGTCAACGGTGAAAAGCATGAGGTGGCAGTTCGCCCGGCCGATCTGCTGCTCGACGTGCTACGGGAACAGCTAGGTCTTACCGGCGCAAAGCCCGGGTGCAAAAACGGCGACTGCGGGGCCTGCACGGTGGCTGTCAACGGCTGGCCCGCCAAGTCCTGCCTGATGCTTGCAGTCGAAGCCGTTGGGCATGAGATCGTAACGGTCGAGGGCCTCTCCGGGACCTCGCTTGTCCAAAAAGCCTTTGTGGAAGCGGACGCCTTTCAGTGCGGCTACTGCACGCCCGGATTTTTAATGGTCTGCTATACGCTTAAAAACCAGTACAAGGCCCTGCCGGAGGAAGCGGTGGTCGAGGAGTGGCTGCAGTCCAACATCTGCCGCTGCACGAGTTACGTGGAAATTCGCGAGGCGGTTAAGAAAATGTACGAAGCTCCTTAGCGCACGTGATTTTCCAAACCTTTGCGCCTTTATTGTTCATACGGCTTGAACGCCGTTTTTTTTCGTGTATAATTTAGACATGGGTATTGACGCCGCTTCCTCACGGGAAGCTGCGATTTAAAAAAGAGGTGCGATGGTTTGGCTGACGTTGAAACTGTAAGACGGCTGGAAGACCTTTCTCTTACGACGAGAAAAAACCTGCTTAAGCTCTGCCACCAGACAAGGATCCATATCGGCGGCGACCTTTCGGTATGCGATTTGATGACGGTGCTCTGGCAATACGCGATTTCGTATGATCCCGCAAACCCCAAATGGCCGGGGCGCGACCGCTTTGTCCTGAGCAAGGGACATGCCGCCGCCGTGACCTCCTTTAACCAGGCGCTGCGCGGGTGCTACAAAACCGAAGAGATCTTTGCCGAATACGCCACCGACTTCGGCCGGTTTGGCATGCATTCCTGCAACCTGCTCAACCCGCAGGTTGAAGTCTCCACCGGCTCCCTCGGCCACGGCATGCCGGTCTCGGTCGGCATTGCGGAAGGGCTTCGCAAAAGCGGCAACCAAACAAGCCGCGTATATGTCGTCATGGGCGACGGCGAGCTAAACGAAGGCTCCATCTGGGAGGCCGCGATGTTTGCGGCAGGCCGCAAGCTCGGCAATCTGGTCGCTTTCATCGACCGGAATTTTCTTCAGCTCGAAGGCAAAACGGAGGACATCGTGCCGCTAGAGCCACTAGCTGACAAGTGGCGCGCCTTCGGGTGGAATGTGATCGAAGTAGACGGCAACGACATTTCAGCCCTCGTCGACACATTTGACAATCTCCCAGCACCTAACTCGGACGTCCCCACCCTTGTCGTCTGCAAAACGACCAAAGGCAAAAACGTCGACTTCATGGAGAATGCAACCCCGTGGCACATCGGAAAAATGAATGATGAGCAGTATGCCTTGGCCGTCGCTTCGGTTGAGGCGGCCTATCAGGAAAGCAGGGGTGCGTAAGATGACGGATTTTTATCCCGGCATGAAACTTGACATCCGCGCCGCCGCCGGCAAGTATCTGTCGGAACTCGGAAAAAAATACCCCGACGTCATGGTGCTGAGCGCCGACCTGACCGGCAATGCAGGTGCAGCCTCGTTTGCGGCAGCCTACCCCGACCGCTATTACAACATGGGCATTGCGGAGCAGAACATGGTGAGCTTCGCGGCAGGCCTCACCTATGAGGGCTTCAAGCCCTATCTTTTGACCATGTCGCCCTTTATCTCCATGCGCGCATGCGAGCAGGTCCGCTCCGACGTGTGCTACTGCAGCCTGCCCGTACGCTTTTTTGGAAATAACTCCGGCTATTCGGGCGGTATTTCGGGGGCCACCCACTGCGGACTGGAGGACTGCGCCATCATCGGCGCCATGGGCAATATGACGATCCTTGAGCCCTGCGACGCCTATGAGGCGGCAATGGCTGTCGAGGCAAGTTACGCCGTAAAGGGCCCCGTCTACATCCGCATCACAAGCTTTGCCACCCCCGCCGTCTACACAGAAGAATTTACTTACGAGATCGGCAAAGCGCAAATCCCTGTAGAGGGCGACGATGCGGCCTTCATCGTTTCGGGCGCCATAGTCTCCTTTGCCGTAGAAGCTGCAAAGCGGCTAAAGGAAGAACTCGGCGTCCATGTGCGCGTCGTCGACATGCACACCATCAAGCCGCTTGACGAAAAAGCAGTTTTGGCAGCCGCCAAGACCGGTACCGTCATCGCCGCACAAGATCACACGAAAATCGGCGGACTTGGGTGGGCTGTCGCAAACACAATCGCGCAGGCGGGCGTCTCCTGTAAATTCAAAATTCTTGGAGCCCCCGACACATACGTCCCGCTCGCAACCACCCCGTTCCTCTACAAACAAAACGGCTACGACGCCGACGGTCTTTACGAGAATATGAAAGCCCTGCTGTAAAGGCCGCAGCGCACACGGTCAACCTCAGCCACAAAGCCCGCTCTTACATAAAGAGCGGGCTTTTCTTGTATTGTGTGTGTCCTTTCTATATAATTTGAATATCATAACCCCCCGAAAGGAGGCACCGCAGTGAAAAAGTACCGGTATCTCGCGATTCTCATTTTGCCGATCTGCGCCGCCCTCCTTTCTTTTGGCCCCGGCATCTTCACCTCCTATGACGCTGACATTCTCGTCATCTCCGATGGGCTGTCGGCCTACGGCGGGGTGGTCGCCTCCATGATGCCGGACTGCTCTGTGGCAATGGGTGCGGCAGGGGACCTTCCGGCCGCCATCGAAACTACGGCCGTCGCCGTCGAGGCCTTTGACTTTCAGGCAAACGGGTATCTTAATAGCGGCGCCGCCGAGGCATTTTATCCGCACTATCTGGCGACCGTCGTCATCGCCGTCGACCGCGACCGCGTGTTTGACCGGATTGTCGGGTGGAACGATTTGTTAAATGGGGAGTACCTCGTCTCGCTCCCCCCGCACCTGTACGGCCGGTATGCCGTTCTTGCCATGTCGACAGGGCTTGACGGCGGTACATACGACATGACAAACGCCCTAAAGCTTGTCAGCGAGCTAAATATTGAGAGCCGGATTGTCACAGCGCCCGACACCGCAGGCCGTGACCCAACGGCCGGCCTTGGGGTGGCGCCCGTCGCCATCTTGTTTGATTACGAGGCTGCCGCCCTCATCAAGGCCGGCAGCAACATCGAGATCGTCATCCCGCATGAAGGGACACTCTCTTTTGCCGGCGGCCTGCTCTGTGATGCGCCCTTTGCCGAAAATACCGCCCTGCCGCAAGCACTCCTTGCCGCAGGCTTTCGTCTGCCGGACGGGGCCTGTGACGACACAATCTACCTCGCCGACTACGCCGCCGCACACAAAGTCCGCGACTTCGAGCGCTTTAATCTGGCCTGCATGGACGTGCCGTCCAGGCTGCGGCGCGAGGGCTGGGGCACTTTCCGGTGGACCACGGCCGACGGGGACGAACATGCCATCTCATTTCTCGCCTTCTTTTTCATCGTCATCCTCTGGGGCGGCGCCGTCTACATGCGTACGCCGCACAAGGGCGTTCGCCGCACCATGCTTGCCATCATCGCGCTGCTGGTCTTGCGCGTCGCGCTGCGGTATGCCAAAACGCTGTTCGGCGAAGTGATTATCGCCTCCCGTCTCATCTGGTACTGCTACTATATCCCTTTACTGCTGCTTCCGGTTTTTTGCCTGCGGCTGGCCTTCGTACTCGATCGGCCGGAGGATGAGACCCATCTGCCGCCCTGGTGGTGGTGTGTCCTTGGCGGGGCCGGCGCCATCATAATACTGACCCTGACAAATGATCTGCATCAACTTGTCTTCACCTTTAACGACGGCTTTGCAAACTGGATGCGGGATTACGGTTTCGGCCCCGGATACCATCTGTTTTTGCTGTTTTTTGCCATATGCTCACTGTCAAGCGTTATCCTGCTCGCCCGCAAAGCCGGACGGGCGGGCGCCGCGGGACTTTTGCCGCTCTTTTTAATTGTACTGCTGGGCGGGGCTTTCATGGCGGCCGACTATGCCAAAGTCCCCGTGATCGCGCAGATGCAGACGCCCTTTGTGTCGGCTGTCCTCTTGCTGCTCTTTTTCGAGACGGCGCTTCGCACCGGCTTCATTCCATCGAACAGCCGGTACGGCGCGCTTTTTGCCGCACTGCCTGTTGACATGGAGCTACTCACAGACGACGGGTCGGTGTTCGCAAAGACAAATCGGCGCACCCCGCAGCCGTACGCGCAGTTTTGCCGAAGGGTCCGCGGCGGCGAGGCGGTGCTGCGGGCTGACCTAAGTGCCCAGCATGCACTGCAGACATCCCTTGAGGAAAAACGGCAGGAGCTCACAAAGCGCAGCGAAGTGCTGGGCCGCGAGCAAAAGCTCAAAGACGAGCTATTGACCCTGCAAATCCAAAACCGACTTTATGACGAGGTTGAGCGTTCGGTACGTGAAAAGACTCGGCAGATTGCGGACATCCTCGCCACAATCCCCCAAGGCGGCGACGCCGCTGACGCACGCACACGGCTTGCGCGCGCCGCCGTCATCGCCTGTTATGTGAAGTGCCGCAGCAATCTGCTGCTTACGGGAAAAGAGCTCGACGTCATGAAGCTGACGGACCTCGCGCAGTTTATTCATAACAGCGCCGAAAGCGCCGCAACGGCCGGCGTCGACTGCGCCGTACATATGGGGTCCGATGTCGTCTTGCCCTTTGAAGTTGGCACTTTGGCCTATGAGATCTTCGAGCACTTTCTCGAGTGTGCCCTACGCTTTGCGCCCTGCGACATGACGGTGCGGCTTTTGGCGGATGCCTCAGCCCTGCGGCTGACGGTTTTGCTCTCCACCCCGGACGACCGGCGTCCGCAGAAATCCGACTTTGCGCTAAACGGCACGGTGGGCGAACTTGCGGGCAGGTCCGGCACTGTCATCCAAATCACCGCCGAGGATGAGACGCTTGTGACAAATGTCCTCATCCCCCTTGCAAAAGGAGGCGGCACTAATGGGTAGCTTTTACACCGTGCCCTCTTCCCTGCGCATTACCTTTTCCCTCCTCGCACTCGCGGCCTATCTGGTACAGACAACGTCCTGTCTTTTTTTGCTTGCCCGCAGCGGCGGCCGGGGGCGATATTTTTCTCTGATCTACGAGCTGACGCTCTCGGTGTATCTGGCGACAGCGGCTTTTTTGCTCGTCTCCTTTCAGGACCAGACCCTGCAGGGCGGTGCGGCGCTGACAGCCCATGCCGCCATCCGCTGGGCCGGCGCCCTTACCGCCTTTATTGGGATCGCAATGTTCTTTAATCCTGCGTACCGGCGGTTTTCGAATATTTTGACCGTCATTTTCGTCGCCTTGAGTCTCCCCTGCTTTGACGGGCCGCTCGGCAGAGGCTTTGCTTTCATATTTATGGCCGGCGTCCTGTTTTTCCTCGTACGTGCATCGGACGGCTTATTAAACAACATCCGGCATCTCAAAGGCAACCTCTCCCGCCTTTCCGTCAAAGAGGCGGTTGACACCTTACACGGCGGCATTCTCTTCTCAACCGCCGGCGGGCGCGTCGTCTTGCAAAACAGCGGCATGCTCGCTTTAGTCCGGAGCATTTTCGGAATGCCCGTTCCAAACCCGACCGAACTGTGGCGCATGCTGCAAACCCATCAAGGGGTGCTTGCCATGCCGGATGCGAAGTTAGGCGTTAAGCTCCTAATTCGCCTGCCGGACACGGCCTTCGAATTTTCCCGCGAGACGATTGCCATAGGCTACCGCACCTACTCTCTCATCTGCGCCGTCGACGTCACCGAGGCCGACCGCATCACCCGGGAGCTCAATACCGTCACCGATGAGCTTGGGCGCACGGCCGGTAGGCTCCAGTATGTGCTCGACCATTACGAGGAAATAAAAAGCGCGCGCGAAGCCGTCGAGCTAAAGCGCCGCATTCACGACATGATGGGTCAGCGCATATCCGTTTTGAACCGGGCGCTTCAGTCGCCGCCTACGGACGTACAAATTCTAACCGACATCACACCGCTGCTGTCCGACCTGATGCGGGACATCCGCGAGAGCAGAGCGGACTGCCCGAGTGAGGTCCTTGGCCACATGCAGCGCACTTTTGATTTGGCGGGGGTGGGGCTTACCCTTGACGGTGCCCTGCCCGAGGACGACAGCCGGGCGCTGCTGCTCTTGAAAATTCTTCGAGAGGCCGCCACCAACGCCGTTCGGCATGCCGGCGCGACAAAAATCACCGCCGTCATTGCGCACACGGGGGCAAGCCTTATTATGACCGTGACAAATGATGGCCGCCCGCCCGCCTACCCCATCACAGATGGCGGCGGCATTACGGGAATGCGGGAGCGGATTTTGCAGGCGGGCGGCTCGCTGACGGTCACCCCCCTGCCTGTCTTCACGCTGACCGCAGTGTTGCCGCAGTGACGGGCAGGAAATTATATAAAACAAGGGCCGGTTTTGCAAAACGCAAAACCGGCCCTTATTTTTCATCTTTATATCTTCGGATTGATATAGTCGTTTGCCAGGGCAAAGGACGTCAGCTTCGCAATGGAGTGAAAGCCGGTCTTGGAGAGCATCTCCGTGATCTGCTTTTTCAGCGTCGCCTCGCTGACGGCAAGCTCGTGCGCGATCTCGGCGCGGCGCTTCCCGTCGCAAAAGAGCCGCAGCACCTCGATTTCGTGCGGCGTGAGCTTCACTGTCGCACTCGCGAGCGGTGTGTCCACATGCTGAGGATAAGTGGTGTAGCCTGCCAGGGTATTTTGAATGGTGAAAATGACGTTTTTTAGCCGCGTGCTCTTATAGACAAATCCTTCAGCGCCCGCCTGCTTCGCGCGGTCCACAAACGTGATTTCCGGCACGCCGGTCATGAGCACGACCTTGATGCGCGGGTACAGTTTTTTGATTTCGCGGCAGGCCTCGATTCCGGAGGAGCCGTTTTCGGCGCAGATGTCAATGAGGGCAAGGTCGATATTCTTCTGCTCGCAGAGCAGAGCGGCCATGGACGCGTCGGTCGTCGTCGCTGCCACTTCCATCCCTTCGGTCATATTCAAGGCAGCCTCCAGCGCATCGCTGACGACCGCGTGGTCCTCCACAATCAGGATTTGGGCCATGTCATTCACCACCTTACACGAAAAGTATAGCACTTGTTTTCCCGCGGGGCAAACATTCCGGGGCCTTCCCATGAAAAAATATCCATATGGATCTTGATAAGGATGAAAAATACCCATCTGTAGAAAAAGGGAGCCCCTAAGCCCGCCTTTCGGTACCCGACAGACGAAAATTCCAAAGGTATAATTTAAGTGGAAGAATCTGCTTAACAGACTTTTTAAGGAGGGTAACGATGAAGAAATATCTCATAGTGCTTTTATCTGTGCTGCTTGCGCTCGCTCTCGTCGGCTGCGGCACCGCCAGCAAAGAGACTACGACCGAACCTCCCGCACAAGAGGAAGCTGAGGAAAAAGATGAAACAACCGCTAAAGAGCCGGGCGACAAACAAAGCCTCGGCGACGACATTAAAGACAGCCTTGAAGAGGGTGCCGAAGGAAAAGTCACAGCCGGTGACACCACCATGGAGTACGGCGGCGACTGGCCTTCCTATGCGCTCCTAAATGATATCCCGAAACCCTCCGTCGGAACGGTTGCGACGTCAGAAGAGGTTGCGGGCAAGATGGCCGGCGTTATGCTGGTCGACATGACCATGGACGACTGCAAAGAATACACCGCAGGGTTGCCGGACGCCGGCTTTGACCAGAATGTCGTCGAGTCCGATATGCAGGGCATCTATTCTTTCTCGGCCGACAACGCCGACGGGCTGCACATCGACTGCGGCTACGTCTCCGAGTCTGTGATGATTCAAGTTTCGGTCATTGAAGAATAGCAAAACAGATCAATAATATAACGGAGGTGCTCTTCGGTGAAAAAAAGGCTGTTATCCCTCCTGCTTGCGCTTACCCTGCTGCTCCCCGCCTCTTCCCTGTCGGCGGCTGCTTTGGAACTCATTGTGACATTGCCGCCTATTACGCTGCCGGATACGACCTGGGACGGGACGAGCGATACCGCTTGGAGCGGAGCCGGCACCAAAGCGAGCCCCTATCTCATCACAACTGCACAAGAACTGGCCGGACTATCGGCTTTGGTCAACGCCGGAACCCATTACAAAGGCACATATTTCAAATTGACGGCCGATGTGCGCCTCAACAAGGACACGCTGCGCCAGTGGACGCCCATCGGCGGCAAAAACCGCCCCTTCCGCGGCATTTTTGACGGGAACGGGCACACGGTCTCGGGTCTTTACATCGATGCTCCAAGTGGCGGCTATCTCGGGCTCTTCGGGGCTTTGGGGACGGGCGGCACCGTCATCAATCTCGGCCTCATCGGCGGGCTTATCCACGGCACCGAGCGGGTCGCTTTAATTGTCGGCTCCAACAGCGGCCTCATCCAAAACTGCTACAGCAGCGGCGAGGTCTATGCCAAGGGCGACTACGTCGGCGGTGTCGCGGGCCTCAACCAGGGCGCCATCGTGGACTGCTACAACACCGGCGTCATCACCGGCATCGGCTCGAGCGACAATTTCATCGGCGGCATCGCCGGCTATAACGACAGCGGCGTCATCACCGGCTGCTACAACGCAGGTGTCGTCACCGGCCGCTTTCGTATCGGCGGAATCGCAGGGCGAAACGGCGGCTCCAGCGTTATTTTTAACTGCTGGAACATAGGTGATGTCACCTCCACCATGCACGAGACCGGCGGCATCGTCGGCCATAACGGCCCGCAGTGCA
Organism: Oscillospiraceae bacterium; assembly: GCA_963662765.2. Lineage (GTDB taxonomy): Bacteria > Bacillota > Clostridia > Oscillospirales > Feifaniaceae > DATMXT01. Next base: position 31,893 of record CAXXUP010000003.1, on the reverse strand, counting down.
TCGTCGCCAACTGCTACAATACGGGCGATATCAAGGGCACCCACCGGATCGGCGGTATCACCGGCTATAACTACGCGGGCGTCACCATCAACTCCTACAACATAGGCTACATCACAGGCCGGAGCGGCGAGTCCGGCATCGGGGCCATTGTCGGCTACAACGATGACCGGGCTGTGTCGGGCACCGGGTTTATGGGCGGATACGACGTGGCCGACAAGACCGGCTATGTCGTCGGCTGCTACTGGCTGGCCGGATGCATCGACGCCGGCCGCAAGAGCGGCGTAGGCGCCAACGACGACAACTGCTCCATCATCGGGGTCGGCAAATTCACTTCCCCAACATCCAGCATCATCGCCACCGACACAAACCGGGGCGGAAGCTCGTGGCTGAGCGAGACAATCGAGTTTGCGGTCGGCAAGGCAATTGAAGTCGGCATCGACATTGCCTGCGAAGAACTTGAAATCGACGTCCCGGAGTCTTTAAAGGACATTGAAATCAACATCGACTCGCAGGCGGCCTTCCCCGGCAACGCCACCGTATACACAGGAACGCTATTGGAAGTCTTAAACCTGGGTGTGGGCGCCGAGACTTCAGACAATTACGGAATGTGGTATCAGTATGCCGACGCGAACAGCGGCTACCCCGTTTTGATCCAAAAATCAAGCCTGATTTTCATCCCGATTATCACGCAGCTTCGTCCCATTGCCCTCAACATTATCACGCCCATCGTCGATGAAATTGAAGCAGCGGGCGAGGTCGAGGAAGTGGCGGATGCTGCAGCGTTCACCCTGAGCGACCGGTACCCGGCGGATCAGACCGTTCAGGCAGGCGGGAGTGCCGGATTTTCCACCAGCCTAGCACAGGGCAGCGCCAACCCCGGAAATTTATTCCGTGAGTGGCACGTCGTCATCGGCGACGTGGACTGCTATATCTCAGAAAATACTGGGATCGGCGACTGCTCGTTTGAACTTGTCAACGACAACTATCTTTTGGTGACCGTCGCAGCCGATGCGGTGTCGGCTGTCCACCGGGTGTACTGCATCGTCTCCAATGAGAGCGGGACCTTCACAAGCCGTATGGCGACCCTCACAATAAACGGCACCGTGCCCCCGGCCGATCCGGGGACCGAGACACCCTATACATTCCCGTTCGCCGATGTGCCGGAGGGCGCGTGGTATCGAGGCGACGTGGAAAACGCCCACAAGAGCGGCCTTATCAACGGAACGACGGCCACAGCCTATTCGCCGGACAGCCTTATGACGAGAGCTGAGGTCATCAAGCTGGCGGCCTGCATGCATCAGCTCCACCGGGACGGCGCCGTCACCCTCACTAACGGCAGTCCGTACTGGTACTCGAGCTATGTGACCTACGCATTGGACAACGGCATCATCGGGAGCGCATACGCCGACTACAATGTGAAAGTTACCCGCGAGGAGTTCGTAACCATCTTCTATAACGCGCTGCCCGCCACGGAGTACGGCGACATCAACAGCGTCGCGGACGGGGCCATTCCCGACGTCACGATGGGCACGAGTCACGCCGGCGAGATCTACGCGTTTTATCGCGCCGGCATTCTGGTCGGCTCGGACGCTGCCGGCACCTTCAATCCGCTGACAAACATCAAGCGCAGCGAGGTAGCCGCCATTCTCACCCGCATGTTTGACGCCGCCGCCCGGAAAAGCATCACGCTGACCTGAAGCGGCAACCGTCATACAGACCCCTTTTCACAAGTCCTCCCCTTTTTCAGGGGAGGACTTGTGAATTATGGCGCACAATCGGTTTGCCGGCACAATGGTGGGCCGGTACTGCAATCAAATTTTACGGTTCTTCATATAGTCTGCAAAAACTCATCGACTTCATATCAATACACCATATCAATACACCATATCAATACACCATATCAATACACCATATCAATACACCATATCAATCCGCTGTATCTGTGTTCATAGTAATCATCGCAAAAGAAATTTTCACTCGGTGCGACTTTGCAAATTTGCACCTATTATAAAGTCAACGTTGCCCGGGTTGTCCCCCTGTTCCGACAAGGATCGCAACGCAATCGGTATGGTGGCACAGCGAAAGTCTATCAGAGCTTTCCATAGCCTTTGCACTGAAAGACCCTAGTGGATCACCGACTTCTCAGTCTCAGACACAAAAAACCCGGCTCTAAACAAGTCGGGTCTTTTACGTTGTTCCGCTATAGCATTAAGAGCAATTCACGCAAAACTTTACAGGCTACGGCCGTTGAAGCGCCGCTTGCATCGAGCATCGGAGAAAGCTCATTTACATCACAGGCAACGATATCAAGACCGTGCAGTTTTTGCATCGCACTCAGAAGCTCGTTAAACGTTGCGCCGCCTGCTTCCGGCGTTCCGGTTCCAGGAAAGACCGAACTGTCGAGGACATCAAGGTCGATCGTCAAATAGACCGGCTTTCCCTTTAGCTTATCCGCGGCTTGTTCCAGCCCGTCAAAATTGAACTTACTCATAAACGTATGTGCCTTTGCGAATTCAAACTCGCTTTTTTCCCCGGAGCGGATCCCAAACTGAAATATTTTTCCGTCTCCTAAAAGGTCCCACACCCTGCGGATGACAGTCGCGTGTGAGAGCTTCTCCCCCAGGTAGTCGTCCCGCAGATCGGCGTGCGCGTCAAAATGAATCATATGCAGATCGGGGTGTTTTCGTACGACCGCTTTTACGGCGCCGAGCGTGACAAGGTGTTCGCCACCGATCATGCAGGGAAGCTTCCCGTCTTCCAGCAACTCTGCCGTATACTCCGTGATGAGATCGAGCGACTTTAACGGATTCCCGAAAACGAGTTCAAGGTCCCCGCCGTCAAATATAACCGTATCGGATAAATCCTTATCCTGATAAGGGCTATAAGTTTCGATGCCGACGCTTTCATTTCTCATGGCCGCACTCGCAAAGCGGGTACCCGGCCGAAAAGAAGTCGTCCCGTCAAACGGGGCTCCGAAAATTACGATTTTGCTGTCGTCATATTCCCCATCGCATCCGATAAAGGTGTGTACGTTTTTATTCTTCACCTTTTGCCAAAAGCTCCTTTACGTAGTTTGGAATCGCAAAACACCCTTTGTGCAGCTCAGTATTGTAGTACTTTGTTGTAATTTCCAGCGAATTCCACTTGCCTTCGTCCAGATCAGCGATGGGATCATATTTTTTGGAGGCAAAGCCGAAAAGCCAGTGCCCGGACGGATAGGTCGGGATATGTGCCTGATACACCTTGCAAATCGGGAAAAACTCTTTGATCCGCTTGTGCGCGCGCTGCATGGATTTTGCGTAGGAGGCATAATAGGGCGTCTCATGCTGATTGACCAGGATGCCGTTTTCGCGCAGCGCGTTATAGCAGTTCCCATAGAATTCTTTGGTGAACAGTCCTTCTCCGGGGCCGAAGGGATCCGTAGAATCAACGATGATCAGGTCGTATTCGTTTTGCTTTGTCCGGACAAATTTCAGCCCGTCCTCAAAGCACAGGTTTACTCTCCCGTCTTTTAATTTCTCGGACGTCTGAGGCAAAAATTCAAGGCAGGCGTCGACAACCATCTTGTCGATTTCCACCATGTCAATCTGTTCGATTCCGGCGTACCTCGTGAGTTCCCTCACCGTTCCCCCGTCGCCCGCGCCGATCACAAGCACTTTTTTAATGTCAGGGTTTGTCGCCATCGGGACATGGACGATCATCTCGTGATAGATGAATTCGTCCTTTTCCGTCACCATCATCAGACCGTCTATGGTAAGAAATTTTCCGAACTCCTTGGACTCAAAAATATCGATGCGCTGAAACGGGCTTTGCGCGTTATAAAGCTGTCTCTCCACCCGAATGGAAAACCTCGTGTCTTCCGAATGCTCCTCAGTGTACCAAAGCTCCATGTTAATCCTCCAGAATATTAATTTTTAGGGTGTGCAGGTCTTCCGTCCCGGTAAGGGAACAGCCTTTATCCTTGGCGTAGTTGATATAATCGATGATTTCTGCGGTGATATATTCTCCCGGGGCTACAATCGGGATGCCCGGCGGATAACACATGACAAATTCACCGCTTACTTTTCCGATGCTCTCCTTCAGGCTTACAAGCTTTTTCTTGTGAAAGAAAGCGGCTTGCGGGGTTTCCACCACCAGCGGCACGATATACTCGTGATCGATCATACCGGCCTTGTCCTTCATATATCTGCGCTTAATCTCCGAAAGGGCCGAGATCAGCCGCTCGATTTCGAACGCCCGGTCTCCGGCAGAGATGATGGCAAGGAAATTGGCCAAATCCCCAAGTTCTAGCTGGATGCCGTATTCATCCCGCAGGATGTCATACACTTCAATACCGGCAAGGCCGATGTCGAGCGTGTGCACCGACAGCTTTGTATTGTCGAAATCAAAAAAAGTGTCGCCGTCGATCAGCTCTGTGCCAAATGCGTAATACCCCCCTATTTTATTGATCTCATCACGGGCATACTGCGCAAGCTCAAGTGTTTTTTTGAAAATTTCTTTGCCGTTTAAAGCGAGGTTCATTCTGGCAATATCCAAGGAAGACATGAGCAGATAGGAGCCGCTTGTCGTTTGGGTAAGATTGATGATCTGCCGGACATAGCCCGCATTGACCGCGTCCCCGCACAGCAAAAACGAGCTCTGCGTAAGCGAACCGCCGGTTTTATGCATGCTTGCCGCCGCCATATCGGCCCCGGCTGCCATCGCCGAGACCGGCAGGTTTTCGCCGAAGTAAAAATGCGTCCCATGGGCTTCATCCGCCAAAACAAGCATATTGTTTTCGTGCGCCGCCGAAACGATTCCCCGTAAGTCGGAACAAACCCCGTAATAAGTCGGGTTGTTCACCAAAACAGCTTTGGCATCCTTATTTTTCTCAATGGTCTCCTTGACATCCTCAAGCGACATGCCAAGCGGAATCCCAAGCCTTTTGTCAACGCCGGGATCGATATAAACCGGAATTGCGCCGTTTATTACAAGGGCGTTTATGACGCTCTTATGCACATTGCGCGGCAATATGATCTTTTCGCCAGCCTTGCATGTGGACATCACCATCGCCTGAACCGCTGAGGTCGTACCCCCTACCATCAAAAACGCATTCGCCGCGCCGAAAGCTTCCGCAGCGAGCTGCTCCGCCTGCGCGATCACGGAGATCGGGTGACAGAGATTATCCAGCGACTTCATCGAGTTTACATCTGCCTTTAAGCAGGCTTCACCCAGAAACTCAGTCAGCAGCGGGGTGCCTCGGCCGCCCTTGTGCCCCGGAACGTCAAACCGGACGACCCGACTACCGATGTACGCTCGCAGGGCCTCATAAATCGGCGCTCTATTCTGATTCATCGTCATCCTCTTTTCTTGCATAAACATTGCTGCCGCTGAAAATCTCGATCATTTCCTTCTGCAAGGCGCTGCTGATCTCCAGTCTGCGCTTGGGCGACAGCTCGTACGGATCGGTATGGAACAAGTAATTGTGCAGCTCGATTTCCTTAATCATCATCTTGGTGTGAAAGAGATTCGACTGATACATATTTACATCAATGGCGTCGTATCTGGACAGTGTTTTGCTGTCAATAAAGTCCTGGATCGACGCAATCTTATGGTCAATGAACAGTTTCTTTCCCGCCATATCGCGCGTGAAGCCCCGTACTCTGTAATCGATCGTCATAATGTCGGAATCAAAACTGCCGATGAGAAAATCGAGCGCCCGAAGCGGTGAAATGGTGCCACAGGTTGAAACGTCTATATCGACCCGGAATGTGGAAACGGAATTCTCAGGATGGTATTCCGGGTATGTGTGTACCGTAACATGACTTTTATCGAGATGCGCCAAGACTGTCTCACGGCTCGCTAGCAGATACTGTCCCTTATTGCAGGACTTATCAACCAGATTTTCATCCAAAGGCTCTTCAGTAATCAAAATCGTGACCGATGCGCCCTGCGGATCATAATCCTGCTTTGAGATGTTCAGCACATTGGCGCCAATGATTTCGGTGACCCCGCATAAGATCTTTGTCAGTCTTTCCGAATTGTATTGTTCATCGATATATGAAATATAATCCCTTTTTTCACGTTCGCTTTGAACATAGCAGACATCATAAATATTGAAACTGAGCGTTTTTGTCAAATTATTGAAGCCGTACAGCTTCAGCATATTTTTCACGTGATCAACCCTTTCCTTAAAAAAAGTCATAAAAAAACTCAAGTTAATTTGCAATGCAAAAAAACTTGAGAAAATGGGCAGGGAATCCCGCCTATATACAGTTTTTTCAGAGTCTATACAGCAAAAACTTACTATTACCACTCTTTATTGACCGTTTCACAAGTTTTGTGCAAAGCACATTTGGTTATTAAGTAACCAACTCATAAAATTTGAGCTTTTAACTCAATCAATAATGCAGATAAACTGCAATCGGCGGTTGACCCGGCTGTCCGTATGGCCTTAATTCCTTTGCGGAATGGTCAGTATGTTTTTGTAGTCCCGGTGTATGTTATCATACAGGGTCCTCCCTGTCAATAATTATTTTTCTCTATTTCTTCGCGATTTTGCATCTCAAAATATTACCATATGCTTATGGCGCAATCAATTGGGCATCGCTGCGTGTTGAACGCACCCACAAACAACTCTTTGCGTTGTAATACTATTTAGCTGATTTATGTGAGCGGATCATAGCTTTAAGATGCTGTAAATATGTTTAAGTGCAAACCATGCTCATTTTACAGGGCACAAAATGTCATACAAATCCGCCAGACTTGTGACCTTGTATGTGCATAGAATTTCTTCAGGGCATTTTTGGGCTTTTTTGTTAATCCAGCAGGTATCAATTCCTGCCGATATACCGCCTTTGATATCGGTATTCAAAGAATCCCCGATCATCAGTGCGTCTTTAATACGAAAATCTCTGATATGGCTCTTCACATATTCAAAGAACTCTTTGGATGGCTTTTGATACCCTATACTCTGAGAATCAAAAATGTCTTCAAAATATTTGTGTAAGCCCGACTGCTTCAATCTCTTTATCTGCGTTTTGGTTATACCATTCGTGACGACGAACAGTCTATGAGATGCGGACAAGTTTTGACAGAGTTCCAAGGCTCCGTCAATCAGTTGAGAGCCATTGCCTAAAAGCTCCCGATACTGATTTTCCCATTGAGTTCCATCCACTGTGCTTCCGAGCCGCAACAAGGTTTTTGAAAATCTTGTATTCAGCACTTCCTCTAAGACAATCGTACCATTTTCATAATCCGCCCACAGTTGTTTGTTGACGCAGTTATACACTTGGAATAGTTCCGGCGAAAAAGTATATCCATGCTGCTGAAATAGCCTGCCAAGCGAATCCGTCTCATTTGCCTCGAAATCCAGCAGTGTATCGTCTAAATCAAATAGCAGTATTTGATAACTCATAGTTCTCCTCAAAAATATTTAATTCCCATACATGCGCTTTGAGTTTTGTGTCAAGACAATTTTGCGTTTTAATTATAACTTAACAAATATAAAAAATAAACCGTCAATATCAATGTCGCCGTATGACGGTTTCCTTAAAGAAATCGAGAGGGCCCGAGCGTTCGCGCCCCTGACGGCCCGCTTCTCCGGTCCTCCGCATTTTCGGGGGAAGACTGGTAAATTACGGCATATCGCCCGATTGTCAATTGCACTTTGATATGATATACTTAAGTGGTATTTTTCGGCAATTTCTTAAAAAGCATAAGCTGCCGTTCAAACGTAACCAACCTTACAGCCGGTGTATAATGGGTGGAACATTTGGTAAAATCTTTGCGTCTTTATTTAGTGACATTTTAATGCCTTCAACTGGCACACTTTTTTGCAAAACCGAACTTACGGCGCATCAAATAGGCATATTTTACAGCACAAAGGGTTGTTGCCATGAAAGCTAATTTCGCTAAAAGCAACTATGCAAAAAGATTGCTTGGAACCTTTATCGCAATAACCGTTTTCCTGATGTCGCTGGCAGGCTGCGGCACATCCGGCAGCCCAATTAACGGTGAGCGCGGATTTGAATACCGCAGCATCCTCCGGTGCTTCGTCAGGCAGTGCTCCCAAATCGGGCGTTCAATCAGATGAACCGCAGGAGGCGGATGCCCCCTCCCCGCCTGATGAGAACGGTTCTTACACATCAAAAGAGGTCCCGAATACCCCAATCACGGCAAGCGACTCATCAAACGGGGCAATCGATTCAGACGGTCTTTCAGATGAAGCGCAGGAGGCAGACGTCCCCTCTCCGCCTGACGGGAGCAGCTCTTACACATCAAAAGAGGACCCGAATACCTCAACCACGTCAGGCAGTGCTCCCGAATCGGGCGTTCAATCAGATGAACCGCCGGAGGCGGATGCCCCTTCCCTGCCTGACGAGAACGGCTCGTACACATCAAAAGAAGACGTCGCTCTCTTCATACACAGCTACGGAGGGCTTCCTTCAAACTTTATCACCAAACAGGAAGCCCAGAATTTCGGCTGGACCGGCGGCTCACTGGAACCATATGCTCCGGGCAAGTGTATCGGCGGCAACGTTTTCGGAAATTATGAAGGACTCCTGCCGTCGGCTAAGGGCCGGACTTATCAGGAATGCGATATCGACACCTTGGGGGCATCAAGCAGAGGTGCAAAGAGAATTGTCTATTCCAATGATGGGTTAATCTATTATACAGACGACCATTATGAGAGCTTCACCCTGCTGTACGGAGACGAAAAATCATGAAAACGATTCTGATTGACGGAAGTGAAATAACTTCACGGGAGAATGCGCATGCACAGCTTTTTGCGAAGCTGTCATTTCCGGACTACTACGGCGGGAACCTTGATGCTTTGCATGACTGCCTGACTGGAATCAACGAGCCGACCCACATTATCCTTGAACACTGCGATGACGTGTTGCTTTCACTGGGGTCCTACGGTGCAGCATTGCTGCGGGTGCTGAATGTTTCTTCAACGGAAAACGACTATCTGACGGTTTCCTTCCACTTTGACACGGTAGCACATACAGAGGATAAACCGGATATAGACCGAATGTAAGTAGTTTACTCTAGCTTAAATAAAACATTTTGGGGGTTTGATAACGATGGGTAGAGGCGGCGGTGGAGGCGGCGGCGGCGGTGGCGGCGGTGGCGGATTCGGTGGCGGATTCGGCGGCGGCGGATTCGGCGGCGGCGGGTCCTTTGGCGGCAGCCGCGGCGGCGGTGGATCCTTTGGCGGCAGCCGCGGCGGCGGTGGATCCTTTGGCGGCAGCCGCGGCGGCGGCACGCCCTCTGGCGGAGGAGGATCCTTTCGGCCCGGCGGTAACGGCTCGTTTGGCGGCAGCTTTTGGGGTGGATATCTTGGAAGCCGGATGGGCCGCGGTTCTTCGGGCGGCGGCGGGTATCAGCAGGGACCCGAAGGCAAGAGTTCCAAAAACGGCTGCGGCACTGCGATTTTCATTTTTATCATCCTTATCATCTTAATCGCAGTCGTGATTGCACTCAGTTCGGGTGGAATGAATATCACATCATCAACTGTCGTACGCGAGCCTTTACCGCAAGGCTCCGTCAACGAGACCGGGTATTATACCGATGAACTGGGATGGATCAGCATAGAAGCCAACCTCACCAAAGGACTCAAACATTTTTATGAAAAAACCGGCGTGCAGCCGTATGTCTACATCACGGACACGGTTAACGGTTCGCACAATCCATCTTCCACTGACCTTGAGGATTATGCAAACAGTCTCTATGATGAGCTGTTCACCGATGAAGCGCACATTCTGCTCGTGTTCTTCGAGTATAATCAGAGTCAGTATATGGACTACTATGTCACCGGGACTCAGGCAAACACCGTTATTGACTCAGAGGCCGGCGCTATTCTGCTCAACTATATCGACAAGTACTATTACGATTCCGGATTATCGGAGGACGAATTTTTCAGCAATTCTTTCTCCGACGCGGCCGACCGCATCATGGAGGTCACGAAATCCCCCTGGATCCCCGTGCTGGTCGTCTTTGGCGTTACCATGTTGGTCCTTGTTTTGTTTGCCTGGTGGAGACATATGAAAAAGCAAAAAAACCTCGAGGCAAAGCAGACAGAAGATATACTCAATTCTCCGATTGAAAAGTTCAGCGATACCGAAGCGGAAAATCTCGCGAAAAAATACGACGAGCCCAGCAAGAGCGACGAGCCCAGCAAGAACGACGATCCCAGTAATAACGAGGATCCCAGTAATTAGATTAGAAAAAATAAGGAGGCAATGAAAATGGCAATTCTTGAAAGATTCGGTGACATTATATCCGCAAACATCAATGCGATTATCGACAAAATGGAAGATCCGTCCAAGATGATTGACCAATATCTGCGGAACATGATGGAGGATTTTGCGGAGGTCAAAAAAAGCACCGCGGGCGTCATGGCCGAAGAGACAAGAACGAAGCGGCTTGTCGATGAAAACCAGGCCGAAGTTGCAAAGTATGCCGAATATGCGAAAAAAGCGCTTGCCGCCGGAAACGAAGGGGACGCCCGCACATTTATCGCGAAAAAGCAGGAGCTCGAAAACTTGGGCGCCGGCATGATGACAGCGTATGCCTCAGCACATGAAAATGCGGTGAAAATGCGCCAGATGCACGACAAGCTTGCATCCGACATCGAAACGCTGAAGTCCCGCCGCGAAATGATCAAGGCGAAAGTCGCGGTGGCAAATACCCAAGAGACTCTCAACAAGGCCACGACGTTTGTCAACAGCACGCAGGGTGCCATGAGTGCCTTTAATCGCATGGAAGAAAAGGCAAGCAAAATGCTTGACGAGGCAAACGCGATGTCGGAGCTCAACTCAACGCCGGTTGACGAAGCGAAAGCCTTAGAGGAAAAGTACGCCTCCAAGGGCGGCGCCTCTGTCGATGAAGAGCTCGATAGTCTTAAGAAAGGGCTGGGCCTTTAATTCCGGTATAGCGAGAATGTGCAGTTCTTCAAGGATAAAAAAATGGCATCCATGCCGGATGCTTTGAGTCAAACAAGGAAACCGGGGCGATTTTACTTCGCCCCGGTTTCCTTGTTATGTCGGTTGAAGCGCGTTCTTACTTTTTACCTTTTGCATTGCATTCTATGATATTGATAATCTCATCGCTATCCAATATAATTAAAGTATAATTTTACGCAAGAGGTGAAGATAAAATGCTTATTGATCATAAAATCTGGCTTGCCAAAGGCGACGTCCCCGTTTACCTCTTACCCACGATGGCGAACCGGCACGGTCTGATCGCGGGCGCCACCGGTACCGGTAAAACGACGACATTGAAAGTCATGGCGGAGTCTTTCAGTGATTTGGGCGTGCCGGTGTTCCTGTCCGATATCAAGGGCGACCTCGCAAGTCTGTCGGTCGCCGGCAGTGACAGTCCCAAGACGCTTGAAAGGATGAAAATCCTCGGCATCGATAAGCTGACATACCAATCGTATCCGGTCTGTTTCTGGGATATCTATGGCACAGGCGGGCACCCCATCCGTGCCACTGTATCGGATATGGGGCCGCTGCTGCTGGCAAGGCTTTTGGGACTGAACGATACACAGGCGGGCGTGCTCAGCATCGTATTCCGCATTGCGGACGATAAAGGGATGCTGCTGCTCGACTTGAAGGATCTGCGCGCCATGGTGCAGTATGTCGGCGACCATGCGAAGGAATTTACACTCGATTACGGTAATATTTCGGCGCAAAGTGCCGGCGCAATTCTTCGCAGCCTGCTCACACTCGAAGATCAGGGCGGAGCGTTTTTCTTCGGTGAGCCGGCCCTTGACATCGATGACCTCATTCGAACCGACACCGACGGCCGCGGGTATATCAATATTCTCCACAGCGTTAATCTCTACCAAACGCCGGCATTATATGCGACGTTTCTTCTTTGGCTGCTCTCCGAGCTTTTTGAAGTGCTCCCCGAAGTGGGCGATCTGGACAAGCCGAAACTCGTGTTCTTCTTTGACGAGGCGCATCTGCTGTTCGACGATGCACCTAAGGTGCTGCTTGACAAAATCGAGCAAGTGGTCAGGCTGATCCGGTCTAAGGGCGTTGGCGTCTACTTCATCACGCAAAATCCGAGCGACTTGCCGCCCAAGGTCCTTGGGCAGCTTGGCAATCGCGTCCAGCACGCCTTGCGCGCTTACACCCCGGCCGATCAGAAATCGGTTAAGGTGGCGGCACAGACGTTCCGTGCGAATCCGTCGTTTAAGACAGAGGATGTGATCACCGAACTTGCCACGGGCGAGGTGCTTGTCTCCTGCCTTGACGGCGACGGGCGCCCCGGCGTCGCCCTGCGGGGCTTTGTGGTTCCCCCCTTGAGCAAGTTCGGAACGATTGACGACGAAATGCGCAACAAGATCATTGCAGCCTCACCGATGAACAGCAAATACGGCCGCGAAATGGACCGGCAGTCCGCTTTCGAAATCCTGCAAAATAATGCAAAGCAGGAGCAAGAAAAAGCCGACTGGGAACGGGCGAAAGCCGAAGAGGAAAAACTTGCCGCAAAAAGAGAAAAAGAAGACAATGTTCGCAAAATTCAAACGACCGGGCGGAAACCTCAGAAGAAGTCCGAGCTTGAAAAGATCGGAAGCGCCGCTCTGAACACGTTCGGAAGAGAAGTCGGACGGTCACTGGTACGAGGACTGCTGGGTTCGCTGCGCAAGTAAGAATTGAAAAGAGAATCAGAATAACAAAACAAGCCGGTACGTCAGCGAAACCGGCTTGTTTTGTGTACTCTTACGGTTTTGAGTCCGGTTTGGCGCGGAAGAAGAAATGCTTGGCGATCTCCGTAACCACGATATATAGGGCGGCAATGCCGAGCAGCGCAAACAGCATTGCCGGCGGTACCGGGGTGATGTTCAGAAGCTCATGCATCGGCAGGTACGGGAGGAGCAGCGTCAAAGTCCCCACCCCAATGGATGAGAACAGCAAAATCGGGGCGGGTTTGCTTTTATAGAAAGGTTTCCTCGTGCGCATGACCAGCAGTACCAGCAGCTCCGTCAGGATGGAGAGAATGAACCATCCGCTTTGGAAAAGCTCCTCCGGCGCTTTGAAGACAAACAGTAAAACGGCAAAGGATAAGTAGTCAAAAGCAGAGCTGATCATCCCGAAAACCAACATGAAGTTGCGGATGGCCTTAATGTCCCATCGGCGGGGAGTCTTGATCATTTCAGCGTCCACCGAATCGCTCGCAATGGTCATTGCGGGGAAATCCGTAATGAAGTTGATGAGCAGAATCTGTTTTGGCAGCAGCGGTAAGAACGGCAAAAACAGTGAAGCACCGGCCATGCTGAACATATTTCCAAAGTTGGCGCTGGTCGTGATGTTGATATATTTCATTGTGTTGGCAAATGTGGCGCGCCCGAGTTCGATTCCGCGCTTGAGTACGGCCATGCTTTTTTCCCGCAGCACAAAATCGGCGGATTCTTTTGCCACATCGACCGCCGTGTTGACGGATATGCTGATGTCGGCCGCATGTAAGGCGGGCGCATCGTTAATCCCGTCGCCCATATACCCCACGACATGGCCGTTTTGCTTTAACGCCAGGATAATCTGTTCTTTCTGGTTTGGACTCACCTCTGTGAACAAATCGGTTGTTTCAATAACATCGGGCCGCGACGCATCATCAAGTTTTGCAAGTTCCGGTCCGGTCAACACATTCCGGAATTTCAGCCCAATCTCATCGGCAATATGCATTGTAACCAGCTTGTTGTCCCCGGTGATGACCCGCAGCGTGATGCCAAGCTCGGCCAGATCGGCGACGGTCTGGGCGACATCTGATTTTGGCGGGTCGAAGAAAAGCAAAAAGCCCATGAGTGTCATGGCCTGCTCATCCTCTACGGTATATTTCTCCTTTAGAGCCACCGACTTCTTCGCAACGCAAATGACCCGAAAGCCTTTGCTGCTCCAATCCGTCATGCGCTGCCGGATGCCGTCCAGTGCCGCGTCGTCGATCTCGTGTTCCAACGAATCGACGAAATACTGATTGCAGACTCCGAGGACGCTGTTCAATGCCCCTTTCACGATCAGCATCGTCTCGCCTTTTGCCTGGGCGATGACGCTCAGCCGCATCCGGTCAAAGTCGAAGGGGATCTCCCCTACTTTCTTATAAGCGCCAATGTCGAGCGTCCGGTACGATGTGATCGCCTCATCCATCTCATTTACCATGCCGGTCTGCAGGCCGGCATTTAAATATGCAAGCTGAAAAACCTCGTCGGAAACCTGCCCCATCACATCCATCGCATCGCTTAGGCGCACCGCGCCCTCTGTCAGGGTGCCGGTTTTATCCGTGCACAGTATATCGATGCTCCCGAAGTTTTCCAGTGACGCCAGACGGCGTACAATCACGCCCTCTTTTGCCATGAGCTGGGAGCCCTTGGACAGGGTGATGTTAATGATGGCCGGCAGCAGCTGGGGCGTAATTCCGATCGCGATGGCGACAGAAAAAAGAAGCGAATCGATAAATGGTTTTTGCAAGATCACGTTGAGCGCGAAAATAACCGATGTGATGATAAGCATGATCCAGGTCAGCAGATATCCAAAATGGCGTACGCCACGCGCAAATTCCGTTTCCGGCGCCTGTTTTTCAAGCTTTTCTGCAATCTGTCCGAACTCGGTTTTCTCCCCCGTCTGAATCACAAGCATGGAGGCGTTCCCGCTGTGGACGTTAGTGCCCATAAAGACGCAGTTTTTGCGTCCAGCGAGGTCTGCGTCTTCCGGGACCGCCTTTGCGTCCTTTTCGACTGCAAAGGCCTCCCCGGTGAGAACGGACTGATTGACATGGAATGTATCGCAGGTCAGGATCAGCCCATCCGCGGGAATTAAGCTACCCGCGGAAAGCAGGACGATGTCGCCGGGGACAAGCAATGTTGACGAAATATCCGTCGGCTTGCCGTCACGCATAGCGGTGGATTTAATCTGTATGGTCGAGCGCAGCTCATCAATCGCGTTGCTGGCGCTGTATTCCTGCAGGAAACTCAATATGACGCTCGCGAATACGATGGCCAGTATGATCGCAGCGTTAACCTTGTCCCCTGTCGCGGCTGAAATCAAGGTCGCGCCGATCATGATCAGAATAATCGAACTTTTAAACTGGGCAAGAAACAACTGCAGCGGCGCGGATTTTTGCTGTTTCCGAATGGCGTTTTCCCCATACTCCTTTAACCTTGAAGCCGCCTCTTCCTGTGTGAGTCCGGCTGAAGTTGAGCGGATGTCGTTTAATACATCCGCAGAAAACATGCTCCAATATTTCATTCTATCCCGACTTTCCATAACCACATCATCGTCCACTCTATGTGCTGTACTTTTGAACTGTGAGCATCGCTCACTGTTCAATTATACCACAATTATGTATATTAGAGAAGACTGCCCAATCGTCTGATGGACCATATTTTCGATGTTGTTTGACCAGGCGCTTAAAAATAAATTTTTCGTTTCTTCGCGCTACGCCGTCCGCGTACTCATTCACTGAATGATAGGCAACATAAATATGTCGTGAGTTCCCATCCCATATCTCTCAGCGTGTTAAATGCGGTCAGCAGTCTGTCTTATTTAATCGTACACAGCTTGAAAAAAAGTGATTGAAACAGACGTTGCATTGTCCGTTAATTTGGATTATGATTATTTTATCTCAGTGAAAGCGAGGTCATCTACTTGTTTTGTATGAAATGCGGGAGAGATTTGCCGGATGACGCAAATTTTTGTCTAAATTGCGGGACCCCCACAGGACGCTCCTCTGCTGTGTCGGCACAGGTTTACTTCATTAACCTAAAATGGCACTGTCAGCCGACGGTCTTTGCCAGTACAAATGACGAAAGCATCGCAAAGATGATCTATGAAGACTGGAAGAAACAAGCCTCCTTGCCGGAACTCGTCAGCATGAAGCCGTCAGACGATGCGTATCATGTCGAATATAACAGTGATAAATTCAGCGATGTCGTGTTTCGGCTCAACAAGTGTAAAAAAGAGATCCGTACCATGTATGATGCGTGGAAGCAGTACGCCCTCGTAAACGGGTGGGAATTGACGGAGCCGGAACTTCGTTTAACCGGCGATAACCAAAGAGACACTATTGCGCTGAACTGCACATACATCAAGAAATACTAAGGATGCCGAACATCAGCCGGTACCACAATTCCCCGCCAGACCCATTGATGAAGGACGGGCAAAAGCCCTTCAAAATAGCCACTTCGCCCATCGAAATCACGAGGGCCGGTCCTATAGGACCGGCCCTCGTTTTAATTCACTCGCTCATTTATCGAATACATTCTTTTTCTAATAAATAGAAATCGACATTGATTGAATCCTGCGATATCTCATTGACGGTGACATGATCCACCTTGCCCTTAAACTCCCGGCTTGCCGTTTTCTTCTTGCCAAATGCCGCTTCAATGTCAATTTCTTCACTTGCATATTTGATGTACTCGTCGGAAAACCGAAGCTCCGTCCCTTTTTGCACAACAAAACTGAAGGGAACGGACGAAGAATACCCGTTCATGTTCTCACCGGCATTTTTTATGATATGTATCCGATCAACCGAAAAATGTATTCTCCATTTTTCGTCATCCAGTTTTTCTGACGATAAAAAGCAGATTGATGATCTCGTGTAGGTTCTTTCACGATCCGTATAAAGAAAACCTTGCCCGCACGATAAAAAAGTCTCATTGACGACGAACATAACACCCCTCCGTAAGTCAATATCCTGAGCGCTCTATCTTTGCATGTCCCGAAACGGGCTTATCGAAATTCCTTATTAAGCATATCATTTTGAAAACAATAGTCAATACGGATCTTTGGCGGTTATACATGGTTTTGTAGCTGCTTATTTCACGCGTTAGCGGACATTGCGCATAATATGAATCCATTTCTTCTCGCAGTTTGCTAAGCCAAAACGGTCACTCCAAAATAAATAATTCTTCTACGGTCGTATCGAGTAATCTGGCCAGTTTCATCGCGAGTTCCAGCGTAGGACTGTATTTGCTGTTTTCGATCGCAATGATCGTCTGCCTTGAGACACTCAGTGAAGCCGCCATATCCTCTTGCCGCAACCCTCGATCTTTTCTGAGCTGCTTAATATAATTTCTCATTTTTTCTACTTCCCAGACATGACGATGAAGGCGCCAATCGAGATGATAATCGCAGCGACAATTACGCTTGCTGCGATTATTTTTACAATCGGCGCAGGATCTTTATATTCGTCATCGCCTTTAACCGCTCTTTTTTGTAACACAAGTTGGGAAGCGACCAGCACGAAACTGGTGGAGATCAGTAAAAAGCTTGGCACTGAATTGAGGGATGTGTGCTGTGTATACACTTTGAAAGATTCGTAAAAAGACCAAGCTGTTAAAGCCAGCAGTACATAAAGCAAAGCATTTCTTTGTGCTTTAAGGGCAATTTCCTTTTCCATTTCATCCATTTTTCGAAAGCCCAATTTTGCAAAAAATAATTTCATGATGTCCCCCCCAAAATGTAAAACACTCTTTACATTTATTATACGAACGAAATCCAAAATGTCAAGAGTGTTTTACATTTTCATTTGGGAATTCTCCTCCCGATCGTTCTATGTACCGCACAGGCAAAAGGACTTGAGCCGTCTCGGTTCAAGTCCTTTTGCCTCAATTTCTTTTAACTGAACACCCGTTAAACAAGTTCTTTCATTCTTTTTCAAAGCTGACGTTATAAAGATCGGAAAACAAAACCGTTTGGCCATATTCCAAGGCGACCTGCAAATGCCCTTGTGAAAACGATAGATCACTGAAATCAAGTGCAATATCAACCGTTTTGCTGCCGTCTGTGACCGCGGCCACCGCCAGCTGCTGCCTTTGGTCGGCGGTCTCCGTCCCCGTCGGCGTAATGTACACGGATATCTGATCGGGGACATCGCCGTCAATCGTAACGCGCAGCGTCGCTTTTGGCGTGAGCTTGTACCAGTTGGCCTCTTTGACAATTTCATTCATTGCATCATCGAAAAATTGTACTGCGGCTGTTCCAAAACGCACGATATAAACGCCCTGTGCATTTCGTGTGCTCCCCTGCCATTGCCATGTCATTCCACCGTCCTCGGTCTCGAGATAGGTGGTGCCGGTGTCGTATGCGTCGGAGTAAATCTCGATCGGGTAGATGCCGGACGCCCCCGAAAACGTCGGAACGAGCGGCGTAAAGTGGCAGTCCAACAAATTATCGGGAATGTCCACCGCCATGCGCTCCCATGTCTTTCCGCCGTCCGTCGTACGGGCAATCTCGGGGCCAAGGTCTGAATAATAGCGGAAGCTCATAAACCCGACTTCCGAAGAAGCAAAGCCCACACCTGTCACCGTACCCCTGTGCATCGCGGACCGCTCGCCAACCCACCAGGTCTTTCCGCCGTCTGTGGAGGTGCAGACATTCGCGTTCCCCGATCCGAGCGAAGGCCCGGTGCAGACCGCTGCCCAAGTGAAATCACCGATTGTCCCGCAGTAAACGTCAATTCCCATCCAGCCGGGGCTCCAGTCATTCGCGGGAAAGTCGTCAAACAGCGACATGGGTAAGCTCATGATGTAGATTCCGCTCTCTTTTGTGAATACATCGAAAGTGTCGGCAGACGTTTCATTCACATATCCCACAAACGGGCCTGTGGATACACCCTCCTCAGCGAGGGAATAAGCGCTCTCCACATGCTCTCCAATCTGTGAAATGAGGCTGTCGATACTTTCGGCTGAGCCGCTTTTCTCCCATAAATCCGCACCGACGATGCTCTGCGCCCACTCACGGGTGAAAACAAATCCATCCTTATTTCCCGATCCGTCGTCCAGATAGAACGTAACCTGATCGGCGTTTTCGATCAAAGCGAGCATGATGCAGGCATTCTCCCGAAAAACATTGAGGTTTGCCGTTTCCGGCGTGTCATAAGCAGCCTTTACATCGAGCGTTACGCTGAAATATACATCGATTCCATAGGGCTTTGAAGCGGTTTGAAGCTCGATATGATCATATGCAACGTCGGACGGGAAAGTCAGAAGGCCGACAATATTTCCGACCGCGGAATTGTCGCCGACATAAGCCGTTTTGTATTCAAAAAGCTGCTCTGCATAGGGGTGCTCGTATTCGGCTGCGTCGTTTGTCAACGGATTCGACAGCAGGCATATTGCGGCAACTATACAGGCTGTGCCCGCTACGATTATGACCCAAAACGCCGGTTTTTTATAGCTCAGCACGTTTTTCACTCTTTCTTTGATGCCAACTTCTCCGAATGCCAGCGGACACACCGCAATGCTTTTGTTCTTGGCGGCACAGCCCAGCAGTGCCAGGGAATAGGCTTTTTTCTCACTGCCGCCAATATTTTTGATAACGGCTTCATCACATGCAATCTCGATATCCCGGCACAGCAGGATATAGGCCGCCCAAATCAGCGGGTTAAACCAATAAACCGTCAAGAGCAAAAAGCCGAAGGGCTTTATCCAATGGTCCATCCTTCGGATGTGTGTCTTTTCATGGGCGATGACATAGCCCCTATCTGCTTCACTGACGGCATAGGGCAAATAAATCCTAGGCCTTGCGACACCTAAGACAAACGGGGACGATATCTCGTCGCTCCAATAGATATTTTCCCTGAAAAGGACGGCTGAATCGACTTTTCGGCGCAGTTTTCCGTAAGTAACGACACTGTAGAGCACCATCGCAAGCATACCGATAGCCCACAAGGTTCCCGCAATTGATATGACGAGCCCCATGGGATTGGCGCTGTCCGCCGCTGCCGGGGTCAGTGACCCTGCAATGGCCGAATTTATGACACTGTTCACAGCCGGGACGCCGCTATTGATTGCCGGTTTCGCCCAATATTGGATGTCGGGCGTGACGGTGCCGGTGTTTGGGATCAGGCTCATGGCGCTTTCAAATGAAAACGGCAGGATAAGCCGCAGTCCCACCAGCCCCCAAAGCGCGCAGGAAATCCATCTGGGCGCCCTCCTGAGCAGCAGGCGCAAAACGATGACCGCAATCACCACATAGCTTGCCGTGATGCTCATGTTGAGCAAGTTTACAAACAGCTCTTCCGTGCGCATACTATTTCACCTCATAGCCGTCGATCATCTTACGAATCTCGGCAACATCCTGCGAAGATAAGGATTTACTATCTGCAAACGCGGCCAAAAACGCCGGAAAAGAGCCGTCAAAGGTCTTTTCAAGAAACTCTTTGCTCTCCCGGCACTGGATATGTTCTCTGGAATACAGAGCCGTGATAACGGCATCATCGCTTTTCAGGATGCCGCGCGCACAAAGCCGTCTGATGATCGTATAGGTCGTGGATTTCTTCCATCCGAGTTCTTTTTCCGCCAGTTTGACAAGCTCGCCGCTGCCAACGGGTTCATGCTCCCAAATGATGCAGCAAAAGCGGTATTCCGTTTCAAATATTTTCGGCGTATCCATCGGTGAATCCCCCGTCAATTGAGTTTACTTCAGTCGACCAACTAAGCCAAGTCTACCACAGTAAACCAGGCGTGTCAATCGGGTTTTGCATAATTGTCTTTAGGGCGATCAGGCATGAGGCAGCGGCGAGGGCTTTCGTGCAAGGAACTTTTGCCGTAAGGAATTTATCGGCGCGGAGTTTAGCGGCATGGAGCTTTTGCGGCGGGATTATTGTCACGGGGAATTCAGCGGCAGTGTGCTTGCCATCTCAAAAGCGCGTAACCGTTTTCCGTGCGGGCGATAAACCGACTCTGATGGGAATAAGAAAACATGAATAAAAGCAAAACAGCAGCCAAGGCTATTGGCCTTAACTGCTGTTTTGCGATTGACACAACAGCCACAACGTTGCGATGAACTCGTCTGTTAAAAAAATGTTCGTGAAATGTCCTACTTGGAAGGCGCAAAAGAGCGCCTGTCGAGCCTGAACCAGTGCTGTACAAAAAAATCAATCAACCGGTTTTATTGACCGTTCGGGCGACACTTTTCCGGTGCCGTTATCGGAAACACAAACTTAACCGCAAAGTCCGTATCCGTTTTTTCAATCTGGCAGGTGCCGTTCATTTTCTCCATCATAGTCTGCATATTCGCGATTCCTATGTGTGTGCTGTCCTGTTCCGCCGGAGCGGAACTAATTCTGTTTTTTATGATAAGTCCCGCGCTTTCTTCCCTATTGAATTCCTCGAGCCGCACTGGGTAATTTGGGTCTGCATATTTGATGATGTTGGACGCCGCATTGTCTATCAACCGTCTGATATATAACGGATACACGGAAATCTCAACGATGGGCCATTCCAGCTCAATGTCGAAAGTAAACCCCTGCGAACTGAGATACGCCACGGCTTCCGACAGAATATCATGAAACACCTCCCGAAAGGACTCGGGCGCGTCAAGCTTAACTTCCTGCTGCCTCGACACCAGTGCGTATTCAAAGATGTTGTCGGAAATCTGTTTGATTTGACTTGTCTTTGCGTCCATTTTCTCCAAATATCCATCCAGCTGCTTTGGGTCATATTTCTTGTACCGCAGGATATCCATATAAATTTGAAGCGCGGTCAGCGGAGTTCGCAAATCATGGGACATCTCGGTGATCATGGTCTGATTGGCCCTGAAAATACTCGTTTCCTGTTCCCGCTGCTCTTTGAAGGCACGCCGCATGGAATCCAGACTTTTCGCAAGGTCCGAAAGCTCATGGTTTCCTTTTTGCGTGATGGGGACATCCAGATCGCCGCCCTCCATAGCCCCTATCTGGACACTGAGCTCACAGATATACCGAACAAGGCCGCGGATGCCCCACAAAAAGACAAAAAGAAACGTCACAAACGATAAAACCATCGAGCCGATGACCAGATTGGTGAACCAGCGGTATGTGTCGTTGGCGTAAACGACCACTTCGGCCGGCCCGTCGGAAAACTGAACTTGATAATACGATACCCATTCGTAATAAGGGGACAGTGCATCATTTTGGCCGTTATAGAGCTCTTCCGGCACAGAAGAAGTATAAATCAAAACATTTGCGCGATAGATTTCCATCAGGATCAGCGGTTCTTTTTTCGTCCAGCCGGTGAGTTCGACCGCATTGAATGCGGAGAGATTGTTCTTTTGCACATATTCCTGCAGGTTCAATATCCGCTTCTCGGTGAGCCGCTCCTGGAAATTTGTCTTTTCAAAATAATTTGTCAGCAATGTGCCGCCGCCAAAATACAGTGTGCAAAACAGCAGCCCACTTACAGCGGCGGACAGCATGAGCAGCCAACAGAACTGTGTCGTCAGGCTTGACTTTTTATGCTTCATCGCCGCTTGCCTCAAAACGATAGCCCTTTCCCCACACAGTTTTCAGGAACCTTGGGTTTTGAGGGTCTTTTTCAATTTTGACCCGCAGATTCCTGATGTGCACCATCACCGTTCCGTTTGAAATGTAGAAATACGGCTCATTCCAAACGCTCTCATAGATGTTTTGGGCAGAGAATACACGCTGCGGATTTTCCATTAAGAGCCGCAGGATATTGTATTCAATATCCGTGAGTTCAATTTCCCGGTCGCAGACCCATACCTGATTATAGTCCAAGCTGATTTTGATGCCCCGGGCTGAGAGCATGTTGTCCTCGCTTCGGGTGCCGGTCTGCGCCTTGCCGCGATAGACGCAATACCGCCGCAGCAGCGCCTTAACCCTGGCATTCAGTTCAGAATATGAAAAAGGCTTTGGCAGATAATCATCTCCGCCGGCGGACAGACCGATCACCTTATCCGATTCTTGGGTCTTCGCCGTGAGAAACAGAATCGGAACGGTGGATAACTTGCGGATCTCCTCACAGACGCGCAGACCGGACATCCCGGGCATCATAATGTCCAAAATAACCAAATCTACCGCGCCGGACAGAAGTTCCAGCGCCCGCTGACCGCTTTCGGCGGTCAATATGATATAGTTCTCTCCACCCAGCAGGATGCGAATGCCCTCTCTGATTTCGGTGTCATCGTCTACAATCATAATGGTCTGCTTATCCATTCAAGTCGACCTTCCCGTAGCGGAATATGCGGATACCTCCCGCGCGCAAACGTGGGAAGTATCCGCTGGAAGCTATATGGAGGCGAGAATGCAGCCTGCCCTTCCGAGGTTGTTGTTCATGGCTCTGATTGAAGAACCCGTCTGAGCAGGCGCTCGTTTCGCATAATTCTTACTTTTTGGTGGTACTCGGCTTCGTGGTTGTTGTGCTCGGAGCTGTGGTGGTTGTGCTCGGCGCAGTGGTGGCAGTACTCGGCTTCGTGGTGGTGCTAGGCGCTGTAGTTGTCGTACTCGGAGCTGTGGTGGCAGTACTCGGCTTCGTGGTGGTGCTAGGCGCTGTGGTTGTCGTACTCGGAGCTGTGGTGGCAGTACTCGGCTTCGTAGTGGTGCTAGGCGCTGTGGTGCTCGGTGCGGTCGTGCTCGGCGCAGTCGTGGTAGTGCTAGGCTTCGTGGTGGTGGTGCTCGGCGCAGTGGTAGTGGTGCTCGGCGCAGTCGTGGTGGTCTTGTCTTTGCTCCCTGTGCAGCCTGTTAATACGGAAGCGGAGACGACCAGAGCGAGGGCAATCGCCGCCGCACTCTTGAACATGTTTTTTACTTTGCTATTCATGATAGATACCCCTTCTAACAAAAAATTCAGGTCGGGCCGCCATCACATGCCGTTTGAACGGGGATCGCTTACGATTGATACATCCGCTACTGTTATCTGGGGCAAACAGTCAGCTGAGGTTTGATGCATTAATTTTCGCTGCTGTGCCTAGTAAGTCTTTTTTTGTCAAACGGTCAGGACATGAGCGGTCCTCCTCCTGACGACCCTATTGTAGTGGGAAGTTCTTAATTTTTTATGACTAAAATTCTTAATAAATCTTAATTTTATCAAAACCATGGGAGCCTGTCTTGCATCGTCAACCCTCATCGCCGACTTGCCTGAAAGATGCATCTGTATCAAGCAATGAAAAAAACCGCTAAATGAATATCATTTAGCGGTTTTGGTGGAGACGAAGAGGATCGAACTCTCGACCTTACGGATGCGAACCGTACGCTCTCCCAGCTGAGCT
Organism: Oscillospiraceae bacterium; assembly: GCA_963662765.2. Classification (GTDB taxonomy): domain Bacteria; phylum Bacillota; class Clostridia; order Oscillospirales; family Feifaniaceae; genus DATMXT01. The sequence continues at coordinate 7,918 of CAXXUP010000003.1, read as the reverse complement.
ACGCCCCCAAATTGCGCCACTCAATCATAGCAAATCGCAGGGAGCTTGTCAAGACCGGATTCCATTCCCCAGACGCACCAAAGAACACGATTCCGACGAAAAATAACAGCAAAATTTGTCTCCCGCATAAATACGGCCTGTGCTATAATGGACATAAAATAGGTGTTGCGTGATAAATTCAAGATAAAAACTGAAAGGTGAATCGATATGGAAGCAAAACAGTTTATCTTCGACTGGATTGAGGCAAATCAGGGGCCCTTCAACGACGCGGCAGACGCAATTTGGCAGGCTGCGGAGCTTGGCATGGAAGAGAAAAAATCCTCGGCAAAACTAATTGAACTTTTAGAGAATAACGGCTTTACGGTTGAAACGGGCGTGGCCGGCATGCCGACGGCCTTTGTCGCGACCTACGGCAAGAGAGGTCCCGCCGTTGGCTTCAGTGCGGAGTTTGACGCCCTGCCCGGCCTTTCACAGGAAGTCGGCACCGAAAAGAAAGCCATCAAAGACGGAGCGCCGGGGCACGGGTGCGGACATAACCTGCTCGGAACCGCCGGGGTCTATGCGGCCATTGCTTTGAAACAGGCACTGGAAGCAAAAAAGATCGACGCGACTGTCAAGCTTTTCGGCACACCGGCCGAGGAACTTTGCATCGGTAAACCGTTTATGGCAAGGGCCGGACTTTTCAACGGGCTTGACATGTTGCTCGATTGGCATCCCTGGAACTACAACCGGGCCGACTACGACGCCTGCAACGCCTACTTCAACGTGAAGTACCACTTCAAGGGCAAAACGGCCCACGGCAACTCCCCCTGGTTTGGCCGCAGCACCTTAGACGCCGCCATGCTTCAAGGACATGCCGTTGAGATGCTGCGTGAACATATCAGGCCTTCCACCGCAGGCCTCGACGCCGCAAATACGATCAACTACACATTTTCGGATGTAGGCCCCGAATTCCCGAGCGTTGTGCCGGACCGCACGACCGCATGGTATGTCGGCCGGTTTGACCAGACGGAACTGATGGTCGAAGTCATGGAGCGCATTGACAAATGCGCAAAGGCCGCAGCCATGGCCACTGAGACCACAGTCGAAATAGAGCTCATCACAGCGACCCACGACAAGATCCCGAACAAGGTGCTTGCCGAAGTCATGAACAAAAACCTGCACGAGGTGGGCGCGCCCAAATTCACTGCCGAGGAGCAGGAATTTGCCGCAAAAATGCAAAGGCAAGTCGGAGTTGAGGAAACAGGCTTAGACGAGTCCATTTTACCGTTTGGCGGCGGCAGCTCGGTCTTGTGCGACACGTCGGAATACAGCTGGTTTGTCCCCTACGTCACCTTGTGGGTCACTTTAGCGCCCGCCGGACTTGGCTGGCACAACTGGGTTGTCGCCTCCTGCGCAGGCAGCCCCGTCGGCAAAAAGACCATGAAAGTAGCCGCTAAGGTGCTTGCGGCTACGGCAATGGACGCCATCTCGAACCCCGACCTCATGAAAGCGGCAAGGGCAGAGCTTGATGAGCGGCTATCAACAAGAAATTACATCACGGTCCTCCCCGAAGAACTGACTCCGCCCCTCGACATCAACAAGGCGGTCATGGACAAATACCGGTAAAATACAGCAAGACGGTGGATTTTGCGATCGACATTCGCGAAGCCTTACGGACAAGCCGTCAACGTAAAATGCAGCTTCCATTCTAGGATTGAAAGGTGAAAAGTATGGAGACGACCGCAATGAAGCAATTCCTCATTGACTGGATTGAGGCAAATTCGAAACAGTTCAACGACGCAGCCGACTACCTCTGGCAAAACCCGGAGCTCGGAATGGAAGAAAAAAAATCCTCGGCAAAGCTAATCGAACTGCTCGAGCATTACGGCTTTTCGGTGGAAAAAGGTGTAGCCGGAATGCCGACAGCCTTTGTCGCCACCTACGGCAAGGGGGGCCCAGTAATCGGCTTTAGCGCGGAATATGACGCGCTGCCCGGCCTTTCGCAAGAGATCGGGACTGAGAAGAAAGCCATCCGGGACGGGGCACCGGGCCACGGGTGCGGACATAACCTGCTCGGAACGACCGCAATATATGCTGCCATCGCCTTAAAGGAGCTCCTTGAAGAAAAGAAGATGGACGCGACGCTGAAGGTATTTGGCACGCCGGCCGAGGAGCTTTGCATCGGCAAGCCGTTTATGGCAAGGGCCGGACTCTTCAAAGGGATTGACGTGCTGCTCGACTGGCACCCGATGAATTACAACCGGGCCGACTACGACGTCTGCAACGCCTATTTCAATGTGAAATATCATTTCAAGGGCAAAACGGCCCATGGCAATTCCCCGTGGTTTGGCCGCAGCACTTTAGACGCCGCTATGCTCCAGGCCCACGCCGTTGAGCTGCTGCGGGAACATGTAAGGCCCTCCACCCTGGGGCCGGAAGCCGCAAACACCTTCAATTACACGTTTTCGGACGTCGGTCCGGAATTTCCGAGCGTCGTCCCCGACCGCACAACCGCATGGTATGTCGGCCGGTTTGACCAGACAGAGCTTATGGTCGAAGTGATGGAGCGCATTGACAAATGCGCCAAGGCCGCCGCAATGGCCACTGAGACCACAGTTGAAATTGAACTCATTACGGCGACCCACGACAAAATCCCGAATAAAGCCTTGGCCGAAGTTATGCACAAAAATCTGGACGAAGTTGGCACCCCCAAATTTTCAGTGGAAGAACAGGAATTTGTCAAAACGATGCAAAGGGAGGTCGGGGTAAAAGAGACCGGCCTTGACGAGTCGATTTGGCCTTTTGGCGGCGGCAGCTCTGGCGTTTGCGACACCTCGGAATACAGCTGGGATGTCCCCTATGCCATCCTGTGGGTCACCATGGCGCCTGCGGGCGTCGGCTGGCACAACTGGATCATCGCCTCCTGCGCCGGAAGCTCCATCGGCAAAAAGACCATGAACACCGCCGCAAAGATCCTTGCGGCGACAGCGCTTGATCTCGTCTTAAGCCCCGAAGTCGTGAAAGCGGCGAGGGCTGAGCTTGATGAGCGGCTATCGCAGCGAAACTACATTGCGGTCCTCCCTGAGGAGCTCCCCGCGCCCCTCGACATCAACAAAGCGGTTATGGAGAAGTATCGGTAAAAATCTGCATAAGTGCAGTCAAGGCCGGCTCATGAGAGCCGGCCTTGACTATGTTATACGGTGTGTTCTCCAATGGACTTCCGGCAATCGCCTTAATACTTTTTTACATAGTTATATCAGACCCGATTTTTGTAAGAGCCGCTCCAATGTCTGGCCCCGGTACTGCAATGTAAACGCAGCATGTATGTTATGGTTAAGCGCCGTTTTAATGATGAATTTTTTTGGGTTCCAGTGATCACACAATATCTCGCTAAGCAATAAATCGACTCTTTTGTCCCGAACTTTACTTGCTGGGATCAATTCAAAACAAAAACCTCGCTCAGTTACCAAAATTTGACTCGAAAATTACTTTTCTACCTAAAATATAACACATATGTATATAAATAACAATAAAGAAGGGAGAAAGATTGCATACGATCTTTCTCCCTTCTTACAGGTCCCTGGGTTTACGCCAACATATAGCCGGAAGTATTGTCAAACAGCAGCTTCATTGCTTCTTCTTCCAAAAAAGCAATGTCCCAAAGTATTCCCGATGCTTTGCCAAGCGGCTGTGGGTCGGAATTTTCCCCCGCGTTGCAAATCAGTTTAGATACCTCAGCCCACATGGGGGCAATCTGTGCAAATTTCAAATATGCATCATGAAGGCCTATCTCCGGATACAGTTCGTCGCACTCTTTCAGAAAATCCCGATACATATTTCTGAACAGCGAACCGCCTGTCCCTGCATCCTCCATTAACGAACCGGTTTGTACGATCAGTTCCGGTGTCATACCGGGTTTATCAAACCATGTCGTAATCATTTTCGCTGTCTTTTTGATTCCCTTGAAAGATATGTTTTGGATCGGCGGATTCAGGTATTGCTCGGCATTCCGACAGATTGCACCGGCAATGGTTTTTTTCATATCAGGTAATTTGTCACCAGCCGTTATTGTGAATGCCCGGTTTGGAGAGGACATGGAGCCTTTGTAATTGCGCGCTTGCGCAATACTGGATAAGCTGGACTTTACCTGCATTGCCCCATCGATCAAATATCCAAATTCCTCTTCATATCCATATATTGTTACATAGTGAGCTGCAAAATGTATCTTTGGCTCAAAATACTCTAAGAAGTAAAAGTCCAGTTTTAGTCCCACAGGAATGCCTTTATCCAGTTTTGTTTTCACGAACTCCCATGCCTTTGTTTTTGACGCGGTTTCATTGACATCGAGCATAAGTTTAAGATTTCTCGCGATGTTTTCCGTCAGAACATCCTGCTTGCATCTGCCGCCTAAAAACGGGTATCCCATCTGCTTACTGTCCCAGAAGATGAAATTAAGCCCTTCTCCAATCCCAAACAGCATCGGCTCGGTTAGCGTCAATCCGCAGTGCTGAATCAAGTTACCGACCGTTGTAGGCTCGCAGCTTTGTCCGAAAAACGGCTTGAAATCTTTAATAATCATGTTCTTCCTCCTCTATTTCATCCAACAATTCGTTAATCCATTCAACCTCCGCTTCAATCAGCTTCAGCGGACGGGTGAACAGCGCCTTCAGATGAATTTTGCTCTGTAAGACCGGTTGTTTTGTATAGTTTTGTAAGATTAATTCCCGCCGCATTTCAAGCCCTTCGCGGTATTTCACAAGACATTCATATACTTCTTCTTTGGTCAGGAAATTTGAAAAAGCCATTCCGATGGAAAACTCACTGTAAACACTGCCGGGAGAATGGATGCTACTTTTTATTGTTTCACGAACGTACGGTTTTGCATGATCTTCAAGATAGTACACTTTGCGGGCAGGCGATCCGTATTCCGCCTCGTGTCGCGAGCCGATCAGCCCCTTTTTTTCAAGGTTCTTCAATGAGCTGTAAATAGATGAAAAACCTATCTTCGTCCAGTTTCTCATATTGCGCTCTTCAATCACCGACTCAATTTCATATCCATAACGGTCCTCTTCATATAAGAGCGCGAGCAATATAATTTCAATCTGCGTCAAATAACATTCCTCCTGTCGAACGACAATCAAGCTATTCTATATATAGAATAGCTTGATTGTCGATGAATGTCAAGAGCTCATATAACAGAAAAACGGGCCTTTGAAGTCCTTACAAAGACTTTGGAAGCCCTACTTTCACTTTTTTACCCACGAATACAACAAGGGCCAATCCTGACGGATTGGCCCTTGTTGTATTCAATCTGAGTGGATCGTTTTGGTGGAGACAACAGGGCTCGAACCTGTGACCTTTCGCGTGTGAGGCGAACGCTCTCCCAGCTGAGCTATGCCTCCATAAGAGCTTGTTCAGTATACACTATTTGACCGTCCTTTGCAACAGTTTTTCGAAAATTCCTGCACTGAAAAATGACCGCAAAATCCTCGCCGCACTAGGGGTCTGTGTCCGGCAAAACCGGGAAAACAAAAATGCTTTTCGAATATTGCCGCGTCTTGCGTGAACGGATACCCGAGGGGCAAAAATTTTAACCTATAGACAACGCTTCGCTGTCATTGATATACTATCAAATATGTACATGAGATTATTTTGCGGTTCGCATGGCTATTTCTTACGTCTCAACCGCAACTAAACTGCTCGCTTACAAAGGTAAACTGCCGGTCGGTTGAGTAATTACACGCAGTTTGTTATGATTTAACCATCAAGTCAAAGGAGGCTTCAAATGAAAAAGCAGACACTCGGAATGGTCATTTCAACTCTGCGAAAAGAACATGGGCTGACACAGGCTGGACTTGCCGAAAAAATGAATGTTACAGATAAAGCCGTATCAAAATGGGAGCGCGACCTGTCCTGTCCCGATATAGGCTCGCTGCCGAAGCTTGCGGATATATTTTCCGTGTCGGTAGATGAACTGATGCAGGTAAAGGAACGCGCAGAGCAGGGTGATACAAAAGAAAAGGTCGGCAATATGATTGACCTCATTTTCAGAGCGGTTGCAATGGCCATGGGCGTTGCGGTGACCGTTACTTCAATCCTGAACAATGCCGTCACAAGCGCACAAATGACGATGCTCGGAATCGGGCTGTCCTGCCTCGCCATCACGTTAATCGATGAGAATAGGCGCGAGACGCGATGACGGGTTTACCGTCCCTTGTTTATGCGTCATATCCCAAAAGGGCAATCGTTATCAAAGCGATTGCCCTTTTCTTTTTCGATAACCTGGACCGGCGATGTCCCTTCACAGTTTTACCGTCTGAAGGATCATCCACAAAAAATTAACCGTACGTAACGCTTTGGCTGTCGGTTTTAGTCAAAGGGGCAAGGGCAGTTTAGGATATCCGTATTTTGAGGATTAGAAATTTACATAAAGTCCTTGCACCCACATAGTACCGCCGTTATAATAGTGAAGTTAAGCGCGGGGATCCTACGGACAATCGACCGCTGGATGAATACAGCGCGCTTTTGAATTGAGGTGAGGTGGAATATGCGGATTGTCTCCTTTGTGGGTTGGTCCGGCACCGGAAAGACGACGCTGATCGAGCACCTGATCGGTGAGCTTACGGAGCGCTCCCTACGGGTTGCTGTCATCAAGCACGACGCCCACCGCTTTGAAATCGACAAAGAGGGCAAGGACTCGTGGCGGTTTACCAAAGCCGGCGCTGTCGTGTCGGCCATCGTTTCGACCGAGAAGTCGGCCATCGTCGAGACAAGGCAACTGTCGCTTTTTGACATGGTGGACCGCATCAAAGACGTCGACATCATTTTGGTCGAAGGCTTTAGCGGCGACGATTTGCCCAAAATCGGAATTTTCCGTAAGGCGAGCGGTAATTCCCTGCCGGACCTGTCTTTTGTCGCTGTCGCAGCCGACGCTCCCGTCCCGGGGCAGCAGGTCACGCTCCCCCTTTCTGACTTTGGAGCAATCGCCGACTTCATTATGCAAAATCCCGTCTTTGTGTTTGACCGGCCGTAAAGCTTAGCTGCCGGATTACAATAAGAATAAGAATAACAATTACATCATCGGAGGTAACTATGCGGGCAATCGTAACCGTCGTCTCCAAGGACACCGTGGGCATCATGGCGCTTGTGACAACCTGTCTTGCCGACCACGGCGTGAACATCATGGACATCAGCCAGACTTTGATGCAGGAGTATTTCGCAATGATCATGCTGGTGGATCTTTCGACCAGCTCTATCCCCTTTGACGAGCTTCGCCGCGACCTGCTCCAAGCAGGTGAATCCCGCGGACTGTCCATCACCATCCAGCGCGAAGAGATCTTTAACGCTATGCACAAAATTTAAGGTGAGGGAAATTAAACTTAAGTCCGGTTGTCGCCCTACGGCCACGCCGATGGCTGCGTTATCCTCCTTGCCTTACGGGAAGTAAGGCAGCGCCCTACTGCCTTGCCCTCAACGCGGCAGGTTGGCGACAACTCTGCGCGACCTCGGCCTTAGAGGAATTTGTGCTTTACGAGGCGGAGGACGACAGCGAAAAAAATCGAAAATATACCAAGGCCGAGGCGGACCGGTTCAACTCCCCTCACCTTAACGGAGGAACCATGCTCAATATTTCCGACATCATGCAGACCAACGAGATGATCTCACAGCAGCATCTCGACGTCCGCACCATCACCATGGGCATCTCGCTGCGCGACTGCTGCGACCCCGATATCGACGCCTGCTGCCGCAAAATCTATGACAAGATAACTCGGCTTGCCGCCCGGCTCGTCCCGGTCGGCGAAGAGATCGAACACGAGTTTGGCATCCCGATCGTCAATAAGCGCATCTCCGTGACACCCATTGCACTTGTCGCGGAATCCTGCGTATCCAAAGACTACGCCAAAATCGCCGCAGCCCTTGACCGGGCCGCCAAGGC
>CAXXUP010000002.1:0-278289 GCA_963662765.2 Oscillospiraceae bacterium | reverse complement strand
TTCATAAGATAGACATGCTTGGCGTATTTTCTGGCTCCGGCCGAGACCTGGAGAATGAGAGGCGACCGCTCCTGCATTCCGGCCTCAGTGATTCCCTGCACGATCTCCATGTTGTTGACGTTGAAGGCGCCGATGGCATACCCGCCGGCATAGGCCGCCTTAAACATCTCGGTAGTTGTGACAAGAGGCATGGGCTTTGCTCCTTTCAAATTTTATATTTCTATTTTATTCGTTGTTTGCGTCGATTTCAAGCGTAATAAGTCCGGCAGATAGCGCTTCGACGTCGCGCAAATCATGGGTGACGACCACGGCCGTACGCCCGGCCAGGGTCTTTACAAGATAGTCGGCGACCACGGCACGGGTCTCATCGTCGAGTCCCTGGAAGGGCTCATCGATGAAGATGGCCTCCCCCTTTGACATGAGCGCCCGAACAACGGCCACCCGGCGGCGCATTCCGCCGGAAAGCTCCGCTGTAGGCTTTGTAACGTCCTCTCCCGAGAGTCCGACGGCCGCAAGATGCGCATAGATGTCCCCCGGCGGGCAGACCAGCTTTACATTGGCGCCAGCCGACGCCGTCTCGCACAGCCGGTCCTCCTGAAAAACGGCACCCAAGGCATGCGGCACCCCAATAATGGCACCTGAATCGGGCTTTACAAGCCCCATCAGCATGTGGAGCAGCGTCGTCTTTCCGCAGCCCGACGGGCCCATGACGCAGGTGATTTTCCCGTCGGGAAAATCAGCCGTGAGGTCCTTGATGACCCGCTTGTCGCCATACGATTTGCACAGCTTTTCCACTCTCATACCGACGGCCCCCGTTCGACCCTGGCGACGGCCAGCCGCAGCAGCACCGCAATGCCCCGCTCCAGCAGTGCCGAGAGTAGGATGATGACGACGGTCCAGGCGAAAACCTCGCCGGTGGACAGATAGATTTTAGCTTGGTACAGCCGTTCGCCGATGGTTCCGGTCGGAAGGCCTATGACCTCGGCCGCGACGCCAGCCTTCCAGCACATGCCGAGGGCCACTCCGGCCGAGGATGCGACGGAGGGCAGCACGGCCGGCAAATAGATATAGAGCATTCGGCCCATGGGGGATACCCCGAAGACCCGGGTCATTTCAACGAGCTTCGGGTCGATGGCCGAAATTCCCTGCAGCGTTCCGGCATAAATGATGGGCAGCCCCATGATGAATGCCGTGAAGGTCGATAGTCCCCGCGAGCCGACCCACAGCAGCGCCAGGATGATGAAGGAGGCGACCGGAGTGGCCCGCATGACGGTGGTAATAGGCCGCATGAGGGCCCTTACGGTCTGACTTTTTGCGGCGGCTGCCCCAAAGACCGCGCCGAAGACGAGCGCCAGGACAAAGCCCTGCGAAATGCGCAGCATGGTGCTCATGGCAATGCGCCAAAAAGCCGCGTCGCCTGCCATGTCGAAGAGCGTTCTCACCACTTCGATGGGCGATACCAGCAGCAGGTCCTGGGAAAGCAGCACCGCGGCCGCCTGCCAGGCGACAAGCCAAAAGCAGACGGCGGCGGCGCGGATCAGTTTGTTATCACTTGAGGTAGAACCCTTCATCAGGCAGCTGTCCTCCGACGGAGGCTGGGTTTTGCTCATAGAGCGCAGCCAGATAACCGTCCACTTTCGTTGTCATATCATCTCCGGTGATCAGCGTGATGTTGCAGTACGGCAGCGCAGCCTTGGCAATGGCTTCCGGCACGATGTCGTACGAGCCGATGAGGGCGGCAGCACCGTCTGGATCCGCTGCGACCTTGTCGACCGAGGCCTTATAGTCCTCCATGAACTCGGCAAAGGCGGCCGGATTTTCCTCGGCGAAAGCCTTGCGCACGCAGACGACGCCAGTGACAATCGTACTGTCGTCTTCGGCGACCTTCTCCCACTCTTCGGTCAGATCAAGGCAGATGCGCACCTTGTCGTTTTTAGCCATGACAGTGGCGACGTAGGGCTGCGGCAGCATGGCGATGATATTGTCTCCCCCAGCCAGCATGGCGGCAACCTCGGTCGACTCCGACTTGTATTCGATGGTCACATCGGTCGCTGGGTCAATGCCGTTTTTAGACAGCACATAGTTGAGGGCAAACTCCGGTGTGGTGCCCTTTCCGGTCGTGTAAATGGTCTTTCCACGCAGGTCCTCGATCGAGTGAATCGCATCGCCGGTCTCGACAAAATAGAGTACTCCCAAGGTATTGATGCCGGCCACCTGCACAGCGCCGTCCAGCTTCTGATACAGCACCGCCGCTAAGTTGCAGGGGATGAGCGCCACATCGACTTTGTCGGTGGCAAAAAGTCCCGTAATCTCATCGGCCTTGCCGTACATGGCAAACTGGTAGTCGTGGCGCGCATTTCCCGCATCAGCCTCGGCCATGAGGTTGATAATGCCCATCGAGGTCGGACCCTTAAGGGAGGCGATGTTAAAAACTGTACGGGTCGCGGGTTCCTCCTCCGGCTCCGGTGTGGGGGTTGTCGCCTTCGCACAGCCGGCAAGAACGAACGTTAAAACTAAAATGAGTGCAAATATTCTTTTCATTTATTTCTCCTTATGATTCGGGATCCATCAGGTAAATTATAGCATCACGCTGCCGAATAGTAAAGCCGTGCGGCGGCATGGCACACACATATTTCTTTTCCGTCCACATGGTCTGCATCTTCGAGGTCTGTTCACGGCGGTCCGGCTAACGCATATATTTTATCCGTCCCTCCGCGGGGTTCATATCGAAGGGGCGACGGAATCGGTCTGTTAGCCATCTATAACTCCCGCCTGTAAAAAGGGCCGCTATTCGCGGCCCTTTTGATGATTGAACGTAACGGGCTGTCCCTTAGCCTCTCTCGGCAGTGATCTTTTTGCAGATTTCCGCGACCATGTCGATGCCCTTCTTGGTGGCGGCTGCGTCTCCGAAGGAGGAGATGCGCATCCAGCCGTTGCCCGACGGGCCAAAGCCGGCGCCCGGGGTCATGACGACACCGGTCTCACCGAGCAGTCTGTCAAAGAACTCCCAAGAGCCCATGCCGCCGGGGCACTTCATCCAGATATAGGGGGAATGGGTTCCGCCGATGCACTTGACGCCGACACTCTCGAGTGTGCTCTTGATGACCTTGCCGTTGTTCTTGTAGTAGGCGGTGTTGTCCATCGACTCCTGATGGCCGCTCTCGGAGTAGAAGGCGTTTGCGGCGCTCTGGGCGACATAGCCGACGCCGAAGAAGCGTACTTCCTTCTTCTTCACATAGAGGTCGCGCAGGGAAACGCGCTCACCGACGTCGTTCCAGCACTTGATCGAGTTCGGGACGACGCAGTAGGAGCAGCGCACACCGGTAAAGCCGGCTGTCTTGGAGAAGCTGCGGATTTCAACGGCGACATCTTGGGCACCCTTGGCCTCGAAGATGGAGTGCGGCTTGTTGCCGGTGATGAAGGACTCGTAGGCGCTGTCCATGATGATGACGGCATCCCACTTCTTGGCGTAGTCGACCCACATCTGGAGGTCTGAGAGCTCCATGAGAGCGCCGGTCGGATTGTTCGGCGAGCAAAGATACACGATGTCCACGCCGTAATCCGGGGGCTGCGGAATGAAGCCATGGGCTTCGTCGCAGTTGACATAGTGGATTTTGCGGCCCAGCATCATGTTCATGTCGACATAGGCGGGATACGCGGGATCGGGAACCAGGACCTCGGCGTCCCTCGAGAAGATGTCGGTCAGCGAGTAGAGGTCGGAGGTGGAACCGTCGGTGATAAAGACATCCGATGCGGCCAGTTCAACGCCGCGGGCGTTGTAGTCGTACTTGATGATGTTGTCGATGAGAAACTCGTAGCCGTTGCCGTGAGCATAGCCGTGGAAAGTCGTCTTGTCGCCCATCTCTTCGGCTGCCTTCTTCATCGCCTCAACGACAGCTTTGGCTAGAGGCTGGGTTACATCTCCGACACCAAGCTTTGTCAGCGTCTTGCCGGGGTTCTTATTCAGCCATTCCATGCCTTTGATGGCGATGGTACGGAACAGCTTCCCGTCCTGCACATGGTAGAGAGTACTGTCAATTCTTGCCATACTTAAGAAACTCCTCTCAGATATTTTATACTTTTGGAACAACCTGCAATCGTTATTATACCGCATATCATTATATCAGGTTGCATATTGCTCCTCAACTCAAAAAGTGCCTAAATTATTATGCCTGAATTTGACATTTCCGTCCATGTATCAACCGGTTAGCAGTGATCTAAAAAACTTTGTTCGCTCGATGTAATCGTCGGTCTTGAAAAAAGCGGAGCCTGTGACGATAAGTTCGGCCCCGGCATCCGCCACAAGCCGCATATTCCCGCTGTTTATGCCGCCGTCCACCTCAACGGTGTACTCATACCCGTGCTTCGTTTTCAGCCGGCGCAGCATCTCCAGCTTCTCGAGAGCGGACGGCATAAAGCTCTGTCCGCCAAACCCCGGGTCGACCGACATGACAAGCACGAGGTCGGCCTCGCCGAGCAGGTCCGCAATGGCCTCCACCGGCGTCTGAGGCTTGATGGAAAGCCCTGCCCGGACGCCTCTGGCCCGAATGAGCCGCAGGACATCCCCCGGCCGCTCGCAGGCCTCAAAGTGCACCGTGAGGATGCCGGCCCCCGCGTCGACATAGTCGTCGAGATACCGCACCGGGTCCGCAATCATCAGATGCACATCGAAGAGCATGCTTGTGTGCCGCCTTATGGCCTTGATGACCGGCGGTCCGAACGTGATATTGGGCACAAACATCCCATCCATTGAATCGAGGTGCAGCACCTGTATTCCGGCCATGTCAAGGGCTACCACTTCATCCCGAAGCCGTGAAAAATCCGCCGCTAAAAGTGACGGTGCAATATCGGCCATATCCTCATCTCCTCAGTGTCGAAAATTGCCGAAGTCACATAAACTGGAGTGTGGCTCCGGGCCGCTTTACGATAGATTGGCGGTGTGTCGGCTCACCCATGCGGGGAGCCGGCCGCCGCCTGCATACGATTATTGACGTAGTGGATGACCATGTCCACCGGCTTGACATTGACGTCGGTGTTTGGCAGGATGATGTCGGCATTTGCGGCATATCCCCGCACATACATCTCGTACATGGGCTTTACGGTGGTCACATACTGACGGATGACGTTGTCCACCGTGCGGCCCCGCTCCACGATGTCGCGGCGCAGCCGGCGCAGGATGCAGATGTCGGCGTCGACCTGGACGTAGGCCCGAAGATCCAGCATGTCCCGTATGCGGGTGTCATAGAACAGATGCAGTCCTTCGATGACCAGCACCTCCGGTGTCTCCATGGGGATGCCGGTGTTCTTGCGCATGTGCATTTTGAAGTCGTATTCCTTGAGCTCGATCGGCCGCCCCGCTCGAAGCGCCGTGAGATCGTCGAAAAGCATGTCGAAGTCGTAGGCCGACGGCGCGTCGTAGTTGACAGCCGCCCGCTGCTCCAGCGTGAGTCCGGGGTGGTTGCGGTAATACATGTCGAGCATGAGATACCCCGTTTTGCTCGCGAGCCCTTCCACGATTTTCTCGGCGATGGTGGACTTGCCCGAGCCCGACGGGCCGGTGATCCCGATCATATACATAGTGGCGCCCCCTGCCGTTTTTTCGGATACTCCATTATAGCGCCGTTTTATGCCGCATGCAAGCACTTTACCGGGCCTTTCTCGGGGCCGGCAGCGGATTTTCAAGCCGCCTTCCTGTCTTGACAAGGTCGGGCCGTGTCAGCATGACGGCGCGGCAGATGGCCTCCCTTCCGTACCGCTCCCGCAATTTGTCAATGCCTGCCTCAAGGCCTGAAATTCGTATTTCCCGCTGCTCGCGGCCCTCCATGTCGAGCTGCACCGCCTCGGCCTCCCGCAGAAGGTGGACAGCCCTCACCCCAAGCGCGCGTATGGCCGGGCGCCCCTCAAATTTCCAGCCGGCATCAAAGAGCTCCATGGCCGCCCGGACCAGCTCCCCCGAGCAGGCGGTGGGGGTTTCGAGCCGCCCGTAATACTCCTCCCACCGCAGATCGGCATCCCGAATCGAAACACAGACGCCGCCCGCCCGCATTTCGGCCCCCCGCAGCCGCGCCGCCACTTTTTCAGCCATGAGGGTGGCAATGAGGAGGACATCCTCTCTGCAGATGAGGTCCTTCGGGGTCGTCACGCTGTTGCCGATGCTTTTGGGGTCCCGCCGATACCCCTCGACTTCGACAGCCTCGTCGTCCTGGCCCACCGCATACCGGCGCAGCATGAGCCCCACCTTGCCAAAACGCTTTGCGATGACTGCTTCGTCGCTTGCTGCAAGCAGCCCGATCGTCGTAATGCCCATGGCGTGGAGTCCACGCACCGTGGCGCTTCCGGCGTAGAGCAGGTCTCCGATGGGAAGCGGCCACACTTTTTCTCTGAAATCATCCTTGCCGATAATCGTGACCGCATCCGGTTTTTTCATGTCGCTTCCGAGTTTTGCGAAGACCTTGTTGAAAGAGACCCCAACCGAGATCGTGACCCCGAGCTCCTCTTTGATGCGCAGGCGGATCTCATGGCCGATCTCGTTCCCGCCCCGGCGGATTCCTGTCACATCAAGCCAGCACTCATCGATGCCGAAAGGCTGTATCCGGTCGGCGTAAGTGGCGTATATATCCTGCGCCATGCGGGAAAATCGCTCATATTTTTCAAAATCCGGCGGCAGTACGACAAGACCGGCACATTTTTGCCTGGCCTGCCACAGCGTCTCCCCGGTTTTAACGCCGCAGTTTTTTGCCGGCATGTTTTTGGCCAGCACAATTCCGTGGCGGCGGTCGGCATCTCCCCCCACCGCTACCGGCACACCGGCGAGATCCGGTCGGTACAGACACTCAACCGAGGCATAAAAATTATTCAAATCACAGTGCAGAATCTTTCGCTCCATCTCGCCCACCTTCTTAATTTTAGAACGTTTGTTCTGTTTACATGATATACTATTGTACACGCTTTGTAAACAACAAAATTGTCGAAACACCCGGCCAATTTTTGTCTTTCTCCAAATATATCCAGACTCACCGCTTACGCGCAAGTGAATAATCATTTTTATGGCAGGAATACTAAGGGTCGAGGTGATATGATGAGTCTTACCCAGAAAGAAACTTCCCTTTTGAAAGATCTGAAGAGCCAGGAAAAACTGTGTGTTGAAAAATACACGAAATATTCCTCGCAGGCGAGCGATGGCCAGCTCAAAAATCTGTTTACGCAGATCGGCCAGGTCGAGCGTGGACATTACGAGACGCTTACCAAAATTGAGTCCGGCGCCACTCCGAGCCCCGCAAGTTCCGGCGGAAGTGGAGGCGGTCAGCAGTCGGCCCCCACTTTTGAAGCCAGCACCTGCACCGCGCAGGAGCAAAAGGACGATGCATTTCTCTGCAACGACCTTCTTGCCACAGAAAAGCATGTGTCCTCGTCGTATGACACCTGTATCTTCGAATTCACCTGCCCCGACATCCGCAACACCCTCAACCACATCCAGAAGGAAGAGCAGCAGCACGGCAAAATGCTCTACGACTATATGTCGACAAACGGCATGTACGGCTGATTGCCGGACACAAAAAGCGGGGGTGCCTTGCGGCGCCCCCGTTTTTCTTGTCTGTATACCATCCGAATACGATGTATGTTCTACCAGATTTTCGGACTTCTCCGCTCGACGATGACGGTGCTCTGCCAAGCTCCGTCCTTGTTTTTCGCGATTGCTTCACGGGTTCCCACCCGCCGGAAACCCGCTTTCTCGCACATGCGAAGGCTGGCCTCGTTGGTGTCGAAGATGGAACCGTAGAGTTCCCAGACGCCGGCCTCCTCCGACCGGTCAATGAGTTCTTTCAAAAGCGTCGTTCCAACGCCTTTGCCTCTGGCTTCAGGGGCCACATACAGGCTGGCCTCATTGACGCCGGCATAGCAGGCTCTGGACGACGTGGGGCTCAGTGCCGCCCACCCCGCCACCTTGCCGTCAATTTCAATGACAAGCCGACAGATCTCCCGGTGTCCCGCGTTCCAAGCCTCCCACGACGGCACCTCTGTCTGAAAAGTGGAAAGTCCGGCATCGAGTCCGACTTTATAGATCCGGCTCACTTCCGGCCAGTCCTCCGGGGTCATTTCCCTGATTTTCATAGCATCTCCTTCTTTCTTAAGCAAAATAGCGGTAAGAAGCGGTTGCATGGCGACGTCTTTGCACATCACGCGACAGTGTTTTTTAAGCAAACTGTAAGCATATACAAATTATAGGAGTACCCGGGTGCAAAGTCAATGAGACACATGCCGAAACTTTGTTCAAAATAGCCCTTTACAATCGGCATCATTTAGCGATATACTATAAAAAACCTTTAAGTCGGTCCTGTGAGGCCGGTAAGGCGGGGAAGAAACGATGGGAATGCTGCATTCATTTTTTATATCTATATGTACCGGCCATCAGCCGCACCTAAGTGCGGTTGATGGCCTCTCTTTTTGAAAGGAGACGTAATGGTAAAGGCCAACATCATGGACGAAGGCGCCCTGTGCCGCGCCGTGACGAGGATCAGTTACGAGATCATTGAGCGCAACAAGGGCGTGGGGAAACTCTGCTTGCTCGGCATTCCGCGGCGCGGAGTGTTAGTCGCAGCCCGCATTGCCGACAAACTCTGCGAACTTGAAGGCGTCCGCCCCCCCTGTGGACTGCTCGACCCCGCCCCCTTCCGGGACGACCTGGCGGGTCGGGAGATTCCGACCGACCGGACCGAGCTCCCCTGCTCCTTAGATGGGATGAGGGTCGTGCTGGTCGACGACGTTATTCACACCGGCCGCACCGTTAGGGCTGCCATCGACGCCATTATGGTCAAAGGTCGGCCGGAACTGATTCAGCTCGCGGTGCTGGTGGACAGGGGCCACCGGGAGCTGCCCATCAAACCGGACTATGTCGGAAAAAATTTACCGACTTCGCGTGAAGAGCGGGTGGCTGTCAAGCTCACGGAGCTCGACGGCGAGGACGGCGTGTCGATTACGATTGTAGGAGGTGTCATATGAATTTAATCATTAAAAACGCGGTGCTGGTCACTGAGGGGATGCGGCGAGGTGACCTCTACATCAAAGACGGCCGCTTTGCCGCAAAGCAGCCGACAGGTGCTGCCGTCATCGATGCGGCGGGACTCTGCGCCGCGCCGGGACTGATCGATATGCATGTCCACCTGCGGGAGCCGGGGCAGACCCATAAAGAGGACATCGCCACCGGGACCATGGCTGCCGCGGCGGGCGGCGTCACAACGGTGCTTGCCATGCCCAATACGACGCCTGCCACCGACTGCGCCGAAGTGGTAGACTATGTCCGCACCCGCCCCGCATCGGTCAAGGTTGAGGTCTGCGGGGCCGTGACGGTGGGGCTTAGCGGCAAAGAGGCCTCGGACTACGCCGCCATGCGGGCGGCGGGCGCCATTGCAATCTCGGACGACGGCAAGCCTGTGCAAAACGCCGCCGTCATGAAAAACGCGATGCTTGAAGCGGCAAAGCTCGGAATGCTGATCTGCGACCACTGCGAGGAACTGGCACTGCCAGGTGCCGACGGTGCATCCGAGTCGATTCTAGTGGCTAGGGACATCGCGCTGGCCGAAGAGACCGGCTGCCCGGTTCACATCTGCCACGTCAGCTCAAAGGACTCGGTGCGCATACTGCGCGACGCCAAGGCAGCCGGAGTTTTGGTGACGGCCGAGACGGCGCCCCACTACTTCACCCTGACAAGAGACGACGTCTGTGGCTCCACGAACGCCAAAATGAACCCGCCGCTTCGCGGGGCAGCCGACCGGGCCGCCGTCATCGAGGGACTCAGGGACGGCACCCTCGACGTCATCATCACCGACCACGCACCCCACGCAGCCGTTGAGAAGGCGCTTCCCTTTGACAAGGCGCCAAACGGCATTGTCGGGCTTGAGACCTCGCTGGCACTTGGCATCACCGAACTTGTGGAAAAGGGAGTTCTTACACTGCCGGAGCTTATTGAGAAGATGAGCGGCACACCCGCCCGCCTCCTGGGCCTTCCCCGTGGCACGTTCGAAGTTGGCGCCGAGGCTGATGTCGTGCTTTTCAACTTTGCGCAAGAGTGGATGGTCGACCCCGAGAAGCTGCACAGCAAGTCCAAAAACACGCCCTATGCCGGCCGAACCGTTCGCGGCCGGGTAAAATACACCATTGTAAACGGGGAGGTAGTCTATGTCGATCGATAAGCTGATAGATGCGATCATCGAGCGGGACAATCCAACGGTCCTGGGACTTGATCCAAGGTTGTCCTACATTCCGCCGCACATCATTGAAGCGGCACGGGAGAAAAACGCTGAACCCTTCGCGGCGGCGGCCGCCGCCCTGCTCGCCTTTAACCGCGGGCTCATCGATGCGCTCTTCGACATTGTGCCGGCCGTCAAGCCCCAGTCGGCCTGCTACGAGCAGTTCCGGTATGAGGGCGTCAAGGCCTATCACGACACCATCGCATATGCGAAAAGCCGGGGTATGTACGTCATCGGCGATGTCAAGCGGGGCGACATCGGCTCCACCTGCGAGTGCTACGCCGCTGCCCACATCGGCACGGTCGACCTCTTCGGGCAAAAGCTCCCCGTCTTTGACGCCGACGCCATGACCGTAAACCCCTACCTCGGAAGCGACGGGCTTATCCCCTTTCTCGTGGAAGGCAAAATGATCTTCGTCTTAGTCAAGACCAGCAACCCCTCCTCCGGCGAACTTCAGGACAAACTGATGGAGGGCCGACCGCTCTACCGGGCCGTTGCCGATCTTGTCATATCGCTCGGAGCGGATCGTATCGGCAAATACGGGTATAGCGACGTGGGGGCCGTCGTCGGCGCGACATACCCCGAGCAGCTTGTTGAACTTCGGGCCGCAATGCCCCAAACTTTCTTCTTGGTGCCGGGCTATGGTGCGCAGGGGGGTGGGGCTTCGGACGTCGCCGCGGCCTTTGACAAAAACGGATTTGGCGCGATTGTAAATTCCTCCCGCGGCATCATGGCCGCCTGGCAAAAAGAGGGTGCTCCGGCAAAGGACTACGCCGCAGCGGCCAGGCGGGAAGCCCTGCGCATGCGGGATGACTTAAGGAGGTACATTGTATGAAAACAGAGAGTTATCTGCTGCTCTCGGACGGCTCGGTCTATCCCGGCCGGCCGCTCGGCGCCAGAGGCGTGACCATAGGCGAGGCCTGCTTTGACACCGGCATGGTCGGCTATCAAGAAATGCTGACAGACCCTTCTTTTTACGGACAGGTCGTGGCCATGACTTTCCCCCTGGCCGGCAACTACGGAATCAACGACGAGGACGTCGAGAGCGACAAGCCGTGGGTCTCGGGCTTTGTGGTGCGCGAGAGCTGCGAGAGGCCCTCCAACTTCCGCTGCAAGGGAACCTTGGACCAGTATCTGCAGGATTACGGCATCGTCGGCATCCAGGGGGTCGACACGCGGGCTTTAACCCGCAAGCTGCGCCGGGGCGGCGGGCTGAACATGGCCATCGTCTCGGGCGTCACGGTCGACGAGGGTGACCTGATGCAAAGGCTGAAGGCCTTTACCGTAGTAGGCTCAGTCGAAGCGGTCAGTGTCACTGAAGATGTGTATTACCCCATAGAAAACCCCCGTTTTAGGGTTTCGGTGCTCGACTGCGGCTATAAGCGCAATATTGTCCGGTGCCTTAACAAGTGGGGCTGTGACGTCGTCGTCAAGCCCTACAATACGCCGGCCGAGGAGCTCGTCAAGGGATTTGACGGCGTCATGCTGACAAACGGCCCCGGCGACCCTGCCGACAATCTTGGCGTCATCGCGGAGATCGCAAAAGTCATGCAAACGGGCACTCCGATCTTCGGCATCTGCCTTGGCCACCAGCTCATGGCGCTGGCAAGCGGATTTACGACCGGCAAGATGCCCTTCGGCCACCGCGGCGGCAACCACCCCGTCTATTCCACCGAGGAAGACCGCTGCTTCATCACAAGCCAAAATCACGGCTACGCCGTCAAAGCCGAGACTGTCGATCCGGAACTTGCCACGATCAGCCATGTCAACCGGCACGACAACTCAGTCGAGGGCCTCATTTACAAGAAGTCCCCGGCCTTCTCGGTGCAGTTCCACCCCGAAGCCAGTCCCGGTCCGCAGGACAACGCATATCTCTTCGGCAAATTCATGGAACTCATGGAAGGAGGCCCCCGACATGCCTAAGCGCACTGATATAAAGAAAGTACTGGTCATCGGAAGCGGCCCCATCATCATCGGGCAGGCGGCTGAGTTCGACTACGCCGGAACCCAGGCCTGCAAGGCGCTGTCCGAGGAGGGGTACGAGGTCGTTCTCATCAACTCCAACCCCGCCACCATCATGACTGACAAGCACATGGCTGATCACATCTACATTGAGCCCCTCAACGTCGAGACCGTCATGCGCATCATTCGGCTCGAGCGCCCCGACAGCATCCTGCCGACCTTAGGCGGCCAGACCGGCCTCAACCTCGCGATGGAACTGGCCGAACGGGGCTTTTTAGCGGAAATGGGGGTCAAACTGCTGGGCTGCAGCCCGGATTCCATTAAAAAGGCCGAAGACCGCGAGGCCTTCCGCGAAACCATGCTTGAAATCGGCGAGCCCATCGTGCCCTCCGGCGTTGTCGAAACCGTGGAAGACGCAAAAAAGCTCGCGCTTGAAATCGGATACCCCGTCATCGTGCGGCCGGCCTACACGCTGGGTGGCTCCGGTGGCGGCATTGTGCAAAATGAGACGGAGCTCGCTGAAATCGCTTCGGGCGGAATTATGCTCTCCCGCGTCGGGCAGGTGCTCATCGAGCGCTGCATCTCGGGCTGGAAAGAGATCGAGTTCGAGGTCATGCGGGACGCGGCGGGCTCTGTCATCACCATCTGCTCAATGGAAAACGTCGACCCGGTAGGCGTCCACACCGGCGACTCCATCGTCGTCGCCCCCGCCCTGACAATGGCCGACAAGGAGTACGAGATGCTGCGCACCTCGGCTTTGAAAATCATTTCGGCTCTCGGCATCGAGGGAGGATGTAACATTCAGTTCGCCCTCCACCCGGACAGCTTTGAATATGCCTTAATTGAGGTCAACCCCCGCCTCTCCCGCTCCTCGGCCTTAGCCTCCAAGGCGACCGGCTACCCCATCGCAAGGGTCGCCTCCAAGATCGCCGTGGGATACAGGCTCGATGAAATCTTAAACTCGGTCACCGGCAAGACCTACTCCTGCTTTGAACCGGCCATCGACTATGTGGTCGTCAAGTTCCCCAAATGGCCTTTTGATAAGTTCGTCTATGCCGACCGGACGCTCGGCACCCAGATGAAAGCGACGGGCGAGGTCATGGCCATCGGCACCTCTTTCGAGGCCGCCATGATGAAGGCGGTGCGCTCTGCCGAAATTGGCTGCTCCACATTGCGGCTCTCTCACCTCGCCGAGCTCTCCCAGGACGACATCGTTGACAGGCTTACACACTGCGACGACGAGCGCATTTTCGTCGTGACGGAGGCGCTTCGCCGCGGCATCGATGCCGAGTATATCAACTCGGTCACCAAGATCGACAAGTGGTTTTTATACAAGCTTGAAAACCTCGTGCACATGGAGCGGCAGCTCCAGTCAGGTGAACTGACCGAGGAGCTCTACACAGACGCCAAGCGCATGTCTTTCCCCGACACCGTCATTGAAAAGCTCTCGGACCAAAAGGTGCCCGTAAAGCGCCGCGCCTCCTTCAAGATGGTCGACACTTGCGCCGCCGAGTTCGAGGCAGACACCCCCTACTTCTACTCCACTTGGGACGAGGAGTGCGAGGTCGTGCCGATACCGGGTGACAAAGTGCTGGTCTTCGGCTCCGGCCCCATCCGCATCGGCCAGGGCATCGAGTTTGACTACTGCTCGGTCCACTGCGTCTGGGCCGCCAAAAAGTGCGGTTATGAGGCTATCATCGTCAACAACAACCCAGAGACCGTCTCCACCGACTTCGACACAAGCGACAGGCTCTACTTCGAGCCTCTCACGCCGGAGGACGTGCGCTCCATCGTCGAGGCTGAGGGCGCCACAAAGGCCATCGTACAGTTCGGTGGCCAGACCGCCATCAAGTTGGCAGGCCATTTGGCCTCAATGGGCGTCGAGATTCTCGGCACTTCGGCCGACATGATCGACGCCGCCGAGGATAGGGAGCGCTTTGATACCATCCTGTCCGAGTGCGGCATCAAACGGCCGGCCGGCGCCACTGTCTACACCGAAGAGGAGGCCGTAGCGGCCGCTCATAAGCTCGGTTACCCCGTACTGGTGCGGCCCTCCTATGTGCTGGGCGGCCAGGGCATGGCCATCGCCTTCGAGGACGCCGACGTGTGCGAGTTCATGGGCATCGTCAACCGCACGGTGCAGGAGCACCCGGTGCTGGTCGACAAGTACCTCTCCGGCAAGGAGCTCGAGATCGACGCCATCTGTGACGGCACCGATATCCTTATCCCCGGCATCATGGAGCACATCGAGCGGGCCGGTGTCCACTCCGGCGACTCGATTTCAACTTACCCCACCCGCACCGTCTCGGGCAGACTCAAACACATCATGGCCGATTACACCGAAAAGCTGGCCAAAGCGCTAAAGGTCGTCGGCCTTGTCAATGTCCAGTTCGTCGTCTACAATGATGAGGTCTATGTCATTGAGGTCAATCCCCGCTCCAGCCGCACCGTCCCCTACATCAGCAAAGTAACGGGCGTCCCCATGGTCGAGCTCGCCACCCGCTGCGTCCTAGGCGAGAAACTCGCCGGTATGGGATACGGCACCGGACTCTATCCGGAGGGCGCTTATGTCGCCGTCAAGGTTCCGGTCTTCTCCTTTGCCAAGCTGACGGGACTTGACACCCAGCTCGGACCCGAGATGAAGTCGACCGGCGAGGTGCTGGGCATCGCCACCGACTATAAGCACGCTCTGCTCAAGGGTGTCGTCGCCGCCGGCTACAAAATCCGGCGGGACTGTGGTGTCTTAATCACGGTCAAGGACGGTGACAAGCGCGAGATTGTACCGGTCGCAGCGCGTCTGGCGAAACTCGGCTTTGAGCTCTATGCCACCGGCGGCACCGCCAAGGTCTTAAACTCCGAGATGGTGCCGACAAACGCCGTGCGCAAAATCGGCGAGGGCGAACCGAACATCCTGTCCCTCTTGGAGAGCGGCCGAATCGGCTATGTCATCTCGACCGACGCAAAGGGCCGCATTCCGACCCTCGACAGCGTCAAGATCCGCCGCAAGGCCGTCGAGCGTGCCATCCCCTGCTTCACCTCCATCGACACGGCCTCGGCCTTCGTATCCTGCCTTGAACTCGACATCTCCGAAAACGACGTGGAGCTCGTCGACATCACAAAGATTTGAGGGGGGATAGTATGAGCACGATGGAACTCTGCAAGGTCTTGTCGGTCTCTTATCCGCGTGAGGGCGTGGCCGACATCAAAATTACGGGAAAAATGGCAATGGACGCGCAGCCCGGACAGTTTTTACACATCAAGTGCGGGGACGACATGCTGCTGCGCCGCCCCATCAGCATTTGCGATGCAGACGATGAAACCATGAGGCTTGTAATTGAGAATGTGGGTGTGGGCTCTCACTGGCTTGTCGACCGCAAACCGGGCGATGTGCTTGACGTGCTGGGTCCGCTCGGCAAGACCTATTTCAAGCTGCCAAAGCCCGGCGACTCCCCGGCGTTGCTCATCGGCGGCGGCCTTGGCGCAGCACCCCTCCTCATGCTGGCAAAGCGCGCGAAGGCGCCGGTCGACGTGGTGCTCGGCTTTCGAACCGAGGGGCTTGTCATTTTGGAAAAGGATTTTGTCGATTGCAGCCGCCTTGTTCAAATTTGCACCGACGACGGAAGCTACGGTCACCACGGTACGGTCACTCAGATCGCCGAGCGCCGCATCGCCCGGGCCGGGTACCAGGCCATTTATGCCTGTGGCCCCATCCCCATGCTGAGAGCAGTGGCCGAGCTCGGGGCCAGGGTCGGCATCGAGACCTTCGTCTCGCTGGAAGCCCGCATGTGCTGCGGCGTCGGCTCATGCCTTGGCTGCGCCATCAAGACAAAAGACGACCGGTATGTCCATGTCTGCAAAGAGGGCCCTGTCTTCGACGCGAAGGAGGTGGCCTGGTGAACCTGTCAGTCAACATCGCCGGCGTGACCTTAAAAAACCCCGTCACGGTGGCTTCCGGAACTTTTGGCTTCGGGCATGAGTACGCCGAGTTCTACAATCTGTCGAAGCTGGGCGCAATATCTGTAAAGGGACTTACCTATACACGTCGTGAAGGCAACCGTCCCCCCCGCATTGCCGAAACGCCCTTGGGCCTTCTCAACAGCATCGGTCTGCAAAACCCCGGGTTTAAGGCCTTTATCGCGAACGAACTGCCCTTTTTGCGGCAATATCACACCAAAATCATTGCCAACATCTCAGGCAACACGGTTTCGGAGTATGCCGAGATGACCGAAGCCCTTTGCGCGGCCGGTGTTGATTTGATTGAACTGAACGTCTCCTGCCCCAACGTCAAGGAGGGCGGCGCCTCCTTCGGCGTCTCGACAAAGGGCATCGAGTCGGTCGTTTTGGCCTGCCGGAAGGTGACCACCCGACCTCTCATTGTAAAACTGACCCCCAACGTCACCGACATTGCCGAAATGGCGCGGGCGGCAGCCGGCGCCGGTGCTGACGCCATCTCTCTCATCAACACGCTGCTCGGCATGCGCATCGACGTCAAAACCCGCCGGCCGGTGCTTGGCATGAACGTCGGCGGGCTCTCGGGCCCCGCCGTCAAGCCGGTCGCGCTGCGCATGGTCTGGCAGGTGGCAAATGCTGTCGACTTGCCCATCATCGGTATGGGCGGTATTATGACGGCTGAGGACGCCCTTGAATTCCTGATCGCCGGTGCGACAGCTGTCGCCATCGGTACCGCAAATCTTGTCGACCCCATGGCCCCGATTAAAATTATTGACGGAATTTCTAAGTATTGCACTTTAAATTCTCTTGACGTCTGTGATATAATCGGGTCTCTGGAGGTGAATACATGACAACGGTTTATCTGGTGCGCCACTGCGAGTCGACCGGAAACGTCGGCCGCCGTATACAGGGGCGCACCGATTGCGACATTTCGGACAACGGGAAGCTTCAGCTTGAAAATCTGAGGGCCCGCATGGCAGACCTTCCGATCGACGTCATTTACTCGAGCCCCTTAAGGCGGGCGAAACTGACGGCGCAGGCTATTCGGGGCGACCGCGACATTGAAATCAGGGTAGACGATGACCTGCAGGAGATGTCGTTCGGTGTTGCGGAGGACAAAACCTGGGAAGAAATCGGCGCCATGCTGCCGGGCACCTGGGAGGATTGGCGGCACAGCCCTTATACGGTAAAATTTCCAAGTGGCGAGACTTTTAAAGAAGTGGAGCAACGGATTGTCGCCGCTGTCGACAAAATCGTCGCCGAAAACCGCGGCAAATACATAGCCATTGCAAGCCACGCCACGCCGATTAGGGTCTATGCGCGGTATGTGCTTGAAGAATCCGAAGACCTCAGAAACGTCGACTGGGCGCGCAACACTTCCATTACGACAGTTGAATTTGACGACGACCTGAGGCCCAGAATGGTTTTGTACAATGATTATACTCATCAGCCGGAAGAGCTGATCTATCATATTAAGACTGCGAGGTAGTCACATGCCTGAAGAAAAAAAGCCCATGTTTGACGGCACGATCGTCACCCTCATCGACGAAGACGGAAAAGAAATGGTGTTTGAACACATCGATACCATTGAGCTCGACGGCGTCACTTATGTTGCGCTCGTCCCCGCATTCGACAGCCCGGAGGAGTATGTGGACTCCGACGGTTCCCTGGAACTCATGAAGATGGTTCCCTCCGACGAGGATCCCGAAGAGAGCATCTTGACCTCCATTGACGACGAGGAAGAATTCGACCGGGTCGCCGCCGCCTTTGAGGAAAGACTATCCGAAGATTTCGACATTATTTAACTCTTGCCAAGCCCCCCGCGCCATGCTATAATGTAAGCGTCCCGGTCAGGTAATAACGGTGTGCTTTTTTAAATCCGACACTTACAATAAGGGAATCATTGCGCCGATGGCGGGTATGCCAGCCCTCCCCTGCAGTTCATGCAGCGAAGAGGGACGCACAAAACCGTTGGGCAGGTACCCACCTGCATATAGCAGGGGTTGTAAACGGCCACCGGCCGGCCGGGAGGACGTGAAATGAAGCGGCGCAGGTTTTCCCTGCGCCGCTTGCTATATGTAAATATCGAAGAATATTGGAGGCCGGCATGTGGACTGACCGTACTGAAAAACTGATTGGCGCCATGGCCGTAAAGCAACTGGCTGCAAGTTCGGTCCTCATCGCAGGCCTTGGCGGCGTCGGCTCCTACGCTGTAGAAGCCTTGGCTAGGGCCGGCGTCGGCCGGCTTGGGCTTTGCGACTTTGACCGCGTTGACGACACGAACCGCAACCGGCAGCTCTACGCCCTCGTTTCAACCGTCGGCCGGCTTAAAGTCGAGGTCGCAAAGGAACGGCTATTAGACATCAACCCCGACATTAAAGTGGTCCTGTATCCCCTCTTTTACGGGCCGGATACCGACATCCCGCTTGACAGCTACGACTATGTTGTCGACGCTGTCGACAACGTCACGGCAAAGTTGCTGCTGGCCCGCCGAGCTCCCCGCATCATCAGCTGCATGGGCACCGGCAACAAGCTCGACCCCGGCCGTCTCAAAATTGCCGACATTTATGAGACCTCGGTCTGCCCCTTAGCCAGGGTCATGCGCCGAGAACTGCGGGCTTTAGGGATCCCTCGGCTTACTGTCGTCTACTCCACCGAACCCCCGGCTGCAACCTTTGCGGATGCACCTGGCAGCCTGTCCTTCGTCCCCCCTGTGGCCGGAATGATGCTGGCCTCCCATGTTGTGCGGGAACTGATCAGTGTCATCCCCGAGATGCCGAACACTGAAAGGAGCGATGACAAGTGAAGCACACCTATTTCACCGAGACCCGCGACTGGCATGCCGAGGGAACCTACTGTGACGAAAACGGTGAAAAATTTCCCCTCAAAGGCGAGGTGAATGTGGTCTGCTTAGGCCGGGAGAGCACGCTTGGCGGCTATCTTGAAGTCGCATTTGTTTCACCGGTTCGGTTTGAAAACAACTACAAGATCACGGCTGTCGACGACGATACATACACCTGGGAGTCCTACAACCCAGGCCTAGGAACCCTGCGCGGAAGTTTTTCGGTGCTGGGCGACTACATTCTTTCCATCTACGTCTCTGAAGACGGCGTCTACTCCGGCACTGAGGTGCTTAGGCAGACAGCCGCCTACACCTACGAAAATGCCGGCGCCTGTTTTTGTAAGGGCGTGCGCCTCTCTTCCTGGGTTGCCGTCATCCGCTCATAATAAAATCCCTGTGTGTTGGAGGTCACCCGAATGAAGTTTTGCATCTTGTTCGGCAGTCCTAGACCGAGAGGCAACACCGCCGAACTGTTAAAACCTTTTATCCGTCGTCTGGAGGAGACCGGAAGCTCAGTTGACCTCATTTCGCTCTACGACAAGGAGATTAAACCCTGCATGGGGTGCTACGCCTGTCAGGATGTCGAAGGCCAGTACGGCTGCCGCATCGCCGACGATGTGCCGAAAATATTCGACCGTGTCATTGCGGCCGACTGCGTGGTGCTGGCTACGCCTATCTACACCTGGTACTGCACCGCCCCCATGAAAGCGCTCTTAGACCGGCACTTTTGCCTCAATAAGTTTTACCGCTCTGGCACTGGCTCGCTGTGGGCGGGTAAGTCGGTTGCCATCCTAGCGACCCACGGATACGATGCGCAGTATGGCGCCGGCCCCTTCGAGGACGGCGTTAAGCGGCTGTGTGAACACTCGGCCCTACAATATTTGGGCATGTATTCGGTCCGGGACATCGACGATCTGCCCTCGTTTCAAACACCGCAGTCAGTCGCAGGTGCCCTGGAATTTGCCGACCGACTGCTTTGCGCGCTGTCAAAATAACCTTAGCAAGTAAGTAATGCCCCCGAAACTCGGTCCGGGGGCATTTTCTTATTTTTTGAGCATTCGAAAGGCAAACCAGATGAGGGCGCAGCCAACCGCAACGTTTAGTGCGTCCATCGCCTGCTGCGGCAGAAAATCGGTGACAAATCCGGCCGCCGCGCACACTGCGGTCATGAAAGTCAGCGTCGACAGCACACACCCGGACCCAAACAGCGCAAGCTCCCGGCGTGACAGATTGTTCTCCGCCGCCTGCGATGAGAACACACCGCCCCAGAATACGATGGTCATGGGGTTGGAGGCGGTCAGCAGCAGCCCCTGCATGAAGATATTAGAGGCCGTCACATTAGAAAAAAGCGAGATTGCCGGTAGCAGCGAATAGCCGAAAGTCCCAGCGATCGTGCTTACCCCAAACAGCAGCAGCACCGCAAACCCGAACCGGCGCACGCCGCGCTTCACAGACTCCTTCCCGAGAAAAGCCGACATGCCAAGTCCCGCAAGCGTAATGTAGAGGGCGTCGACCACGGCGATGGCAAGCACCAGGGAAAACCCCATCCAAAAGCCGTATGTCCCGGACGTCTTAAAGACCATCAGGCACATCGGCCCTACGGCAAGCTGCAGCAGCATGCCGAATTTAAATCCTTTATAAAGCATTCATTCCCCTACTTCAGTCTTGAAATTGAGATGATGGGCAAGATCCGGCACACCCCGGGCATCCGGCGCAGCTCTCCGGATAGAAATTCCTCAAGCTCCTTAGTCGTTGCGGCAAATACCTGCAGCAGGTAGTCGTATTCCCCAGCAAGATGGTGGCACTCCGCCACCATTGTGTGGGCAATCGCGGCCTGACGAAACGATTCGACCTGACGGGCGCCGTCGAGACAGATCAGCACAAAGGACTCGACGCCGAACCCGAGCGCATCGGGCAGCACGTCGGCGTGGTAGCCGCGGATCACACCCGCCTCCTCCAGGGCGCGGATGCGGGCAGCCGTCGCCGACGCCGACAAACAGACCTCGTGGCCCACCTGTGTCGCCGTTGCCCTGCCGTTTTTATGTAATAAATTTAATATATCCCGGTCGATGTCATCCACCCAAATCACCTCTATAGACAATTATTGCACGGCCGGGGTGGGCCGTGCAATAATTTTTGTAAATTCAGTTGTAATTTTCGTTTTTGCAGGTCACACTTGCATTTTTTAAGTGCGGTACGGGAAAATCGGTCTTACATCAGCATCCAACCGTCAGTTCAGGTTAAAGAGTCCGATTTTGCGAAGTTCGACCGAGTCGACGCCGTACAGGGACTGAGTACCGATGCTGGTCGTGACCTTGATATAGACTTTCACGGCCGTCGCGCTCTTCTGCTTCAGCAAGTCGAGCGGCCCGCCGCTCTCTGGAAGGACGGCCCGATACACCACACCGCTTCTGGAGAGAGAAGAAACACCGGTAACTTCAAATACACTGACAGGCTCGGTTATGCCGCTCACTGTAGTCCCCGACGCATTTGCGTAGTAGATGTTGACGCTGATCGTCTTCCCAGCGGAGGTCAGGTTGGGGTCCGTGATTTTGAAATAGAGCGCTCGGGATTCGCTTTGGTCTGTCTCATTCGAGAAATTCGCACCGACAAGTGTATCGGTGGAACCACCGTGCTCCACGGTGAAGCACTTGACCTGAAGGTCGACAAGTCCGCTCGAAGAATCTTTGAAGCCGATTGTCGGACGCTGCATGCTGAATATTAATTTTATGAAATTAAAGCGAGAATCGGAAACATCTTCCGATTCTCGCTTCAGTTATTCGACCAAAAATTACATTCTTTTTCAGTGCCGGTATACTGTACACCCTGATGGCGACTTAAATTATGCATAAAAATCGCACACCTGTGCCGCCTCTCGAATGATTACTCTGCCGATAACGGCACATAATTTCGCATCGGCTTCCCTGGGCAGTGCTCGTCCCCACCGCACCGTTTTGCATGATTTCGCGCATAGGCCTATGCGCGCGGGGCCCCGTCAGTCGCAGCTGTCCACGACGTTTTTTAGCTTGACAAGAATTTTTTTCTCGAGCCGCGAGATGTACGACTGGGAGATTCCGAGCAGGTCGGCCACGTCTTTTTGGGTCCGCTCCGGCCCCCGCATGCCAAAGCGGTACTCCATGATCAGCCGCTCCCGCTCCCCTAAGGCGGCCACTGCCGACAGCAGCGCCTCCCGCTCTTCCCTGACCTCGAGCTCCTGCGAGGTGCAGTCCGCATCGGTGCCCAAGATGTCCGAGAGCAGCAGCTCGTTGCCGTCCCAGTCGACGTTTAAGGGCTCGTCAATCGAAACGTCGTACCGGGTGTACTGGTTTTTCCGAATGTACATGAGAATTTCGTTTTCAATGCAACGGGAGGCATAGGTCGCAAGCTTGATTCCCCGCTCCGGCTTGAAGGTGTTGATGGCTTTGATGAGCCCGATGGTGCCGATGGACACGAGGTCCTCGATGCCGATGCCGGTCGAGTCGTATTTGCGCGCAATGTAGACGACCAGCCGCAGGTTGCGTTCGATGAGCTTGTTGCGCACCGTCCTGCCGCTGCCTCCGAGCTGTGAGAGCAGGTCGGCCTCCTCCTCCCTGGTGAGCGGCGGAGGGAGCGTGTCCGGCCCGTTGATATAGTGGGCGCCGGGCAGTCCGAGACCGAGCAGCCGCCTGATTTTCAGCATGACCGACAGCAGGGTACGCAACATCGCGGCCTTAAATTGATCGATGTGTCTCATGGAACAGTTCCCCCTCCTCCACCCCGGCCATGATGGCATGGCCGAGTATGATTTGATAACTCCCGTCTGGCGAGACCGGTTGCTCCGAAAGGGCCGCGTACAGCCCCCGGTGGACGACGCGCTTACCCTTAAGCGTCACCGCTGCGTCACAGCGCACAGCCGGCAAAAAGCCGGGGCCCGCCACCGTGGAAAACGGGACCATGCGCACGCCGGGACTTCCTCCCACGGGCTGCACCCCAAAGAGCGGTGCGACAAGGCTGCGCTGTACCACGATCGCCTGACGTCCCGAAATGGGCTCGCACAGCGCCGCACCCGTATCGATGAGGCCTCTGCCGGAAAACCTGCGCCCCTCGATGAGAAGTTCAACCTCTGCGATTTGCCGGGTGATCCCGTCCCCGGTCGAAAAGATCCGGTAGGCCGCCATGTCGACGGCCGCTGCCACAGGAAGTGCTGCGATGAAGGCCGCCGGCCGTATGTTCACATAGGCCACTCCGCCGTACATCGCAAAATCGGCACCGTCCCCGAACAGGTAATAGAGTGCGAAAATTCCCCCTCCAAGCCCTGCCGTGAGGGAGAGCAGCGCCAGCGTGAGCTTAAAAAATCGGGCTCTGCCGCCCCACCCGAAGGCGACAAGCGACATGAGAGGGGCCCCCGCCGCCCGCAGCAGCGCACCGCCGCCCCAGACAACCGCCGCGACTGCAAGCAGCCCGCCGACGGCCGCCCCCGCAAGCTCCCGCCAGAACCTGTGTTCGGCCCGGGTGACAAGGCGCACCCCCCGTGAGCAGCATAAAATCGAGGCAAAGATTGAAGGCAAACAGGGTGTCTATGTAAACGATGCGGTGCATTCCCTCCCCCTCTTCCGTAGGTAGTCTCTGCGAGTGCTTCCATCGATCGTCTCTGCAAGGTTTCCATCGATCATCTTTGCATGTGCTTCCATCGATGCCTCTGCAGGTGCTTCTTCGTTCATCTTTGTAGTCTGCGCAAATGCGAATAGCGCCCAAATTTTTTCGGGTTTCCCTCCGTGCATCACCTGGATTTTTTGGAGTACGCCAAAAGTATATCCCCCGAAAGATGCACGAAATGGCGAAGTTTGCCGTCGAAATAAGGTTGAAGGCGTCGGGTTTTTGTGGTAACATAGTGGACAAGCGGACATTCACAAAGGAGAAAACATGAAAAAAATTCTGTCGCTGCTGCTTGCCCTGTTGCTGCTCTTGCCGGCCTCGGCACTCGGCACGGAGGACCTGAACCCAAACCGGGTGCTGATCAACCCCGCCTGCACCCTAACGGCGGATTATGTGCCGGCGGATCTCGTCACCCTAAACTCAGTCGGTTTGAAAGTCAGCCTCGCCGCCATTTCGCTTGACCGGCAGGCCGCCGACTTTGCCAAGTCGATGGTCGACGCCATGGCGGCCGATGGCATTACGAACTACATAATCGTCAGCGGCTATCGGCAATACGCCTCGCAGGAGCGGCTGTACACGAACAAAGTGAATACTTACATCGAGCAAGGATACACAGATGCCGACGCCCGCGCGGCCGCCGCCACCTCGGTCGCCGTCCCCGGCACCTCCGAGCATCAGAGCGGCTACGCGATCGATATCTCAAACACCGCTCAGGGCGGCACCCTATCCGGCAATGTCGCACAGAGCACAGTCGGCATCTGGATGCTCGAAAACGCCCCACCGCTTTGGCTACACGCTGCGCTATCCGGAGGACAAGACTGAGCTCACCGGCATCATTTACGAACCCTGGCACTACCGCTACATAGGCTTCCCCCACTCGCAAATTCTCTACGATATGGGGCTTTGCCTTGAAGAATATGTCGACTATTTGCGCAGCGGCAAAGCCATTGAGTATACCGACGACAAGGGCATCTGCTACCACATTGAGTATGTCACTTCTGTGGACACTGTTCCTGTTGTTTGGGACGGCGCTTCGGTGTCGGCGGTCGGGGACGGCGGCTACATCGTCACCTCGGTGCGCCACGACAAGTCGCGCACCGTGTTCCGCTGGACGTGACATGGACAAGCGGCGCACGATGCTCCGCCGGGTATGACTGGGACACGCCGTGCGCGATGTTTGCCGATTGTGACTGGGACATAAAAAAAGTCCGCGGGAGAAATCTCCTGCGGACTTTTTAAATTCTCAGTTTGTCTTCACAAAAATTTTTCCGATTCCTCTTGCGGATCATTTTGCGGGTGCTCGTAAATGATCTTGCACCCTTCCTCATCGGCTTCCCTGCACTTTTTCTCATATAGGTACAGTGCGACGGCCGCTGTCAGCAGCACGGCAAACGATACTCCCCATTTCATAAGTATATTCCTCCATTTCTATATTTACACAATAGACGAGGTCCCGCATGTTGCAGCGCCCATACCGGCAGCATGCGGCACGCCCGATAACGGCCCGACCCGGCATTTGCACATTTTGTTGCACTTGTACTTGTACAAAACGCTACGTGCTTGTTTTCTTGAGCTCGTTCCACATCTGAAAGAAGATGGGCACGTACAGCAAGAAGGCCACAAGCAGGCAGAGTGTCGCCAGGGCGATCAGCGTGGATTTTGCCCAGCCGTCAAGCCCCTGGGAAAAACAGCAGGGCTGACACCACGACGAAAAAGACAAATGTCGAAACCTTGCCAAACCACTTGGAACCGTCCATTTTTTTGTTGTACTGCAGAAGCATTGCCGCGGAAATGCCCATAAAGCTCTCTTTGACGATGAGCACCGCCAAAAAGCCATCCCATCTGTGGGATGCGGAGCATGAGGCAGAGCGCAAAGGCCGCCTGGGTCAGTTTGTCGGCCACCGGATCGAGCGCCTTGCCCAGCTCCGTGACCATGTTAAACCGCCTTGCGATGAATCCGTCCAGAAAATCAGTCAGTCCGGAGACGGCCACAATCACACCGGCAACTGCGTAATCCCGCTGACTGTCGGCCCGAAGATAGACAAAGACGAAGACTGGAATGAGCAGGATTCGAAAGTAACTCATGATGTTGGGTACGCTGAATATCTCCTTGTTTTTCGGCGTCAACACAGCATCCTCCTATCTCTATATCCAAATTATAGCATATTTGAGGAGTGGTTTGAAGTGTTTTGTCAATTCTTTTCCTTTTGCATACAATAACTTTAAGGCAATACACTACAAAACGATCGTGAGGGGTCATAAATTATGTCCGAATCCGTTTCCGAACCGGGGCTTGTAATGTCAAGGGCCGACGCTGTAACCGCAGTCATACACTCCATCGCTCAGGAAGACACCGCGCTCGCCAGCATTCTATCAGCTGAGGCCGCAAGTCTCTGGAAAGTCATCGGTGCCGAAGGGGCGACCACCGAACAGATTTTGACGGTCAGCAAAAGCGTTCAGAGCACGCTTGCAAACGTATGCGAAGTTGAAATCCGGCTGCTGGGCAAGCTCGCCGCCTTAAATCAAAGTTGAGCTGAGACATCGAGTAGTCGCGGGGTTACAGTACATTCGTCATTGTATGCTCGTCATTGTATGCTCGTCATTGTATGCTCGTCATTGTATGCCCGTCATTGTATGCCCGTCATTGTATGCCCGTCATTGTATGCTCGTCATTGTATGCTCGTCATTGGTATGCCCGTCACCGTGCGCTCGTCATTGGTATGCCCGTCACCGTGCGCTCGTCATTGGTATGCCCGTCACCGTGCGCTCGTCATTGGTATGCCCGTCACCGTGCGCTCGTCATTGGTATGCCCGTCACCGTGCGCTCGTCATTGGTATGCCCGTCACCGTGCGCTCGTCATTGGTATGCCCGTCACCCGTGCGCTCGTCATTGGTATGCCTGTCACCGTGCGCTCGTCATTGGTATGCCCGTCACCGTGCGCTCGTCATTGGTATGCCCGTCACCGCAGCTCTACGACTGTGACGCCGGCGTCGCCCTCTCCGTAGACCCCCTGCCGGTAGGTTGCGACATGGGGGTGCCCCTTTAAGTGCTGCCAGATGGCGGCCCGCAGCGCGCCGGTGCCTTTCCCGTGGATGATGGTGACGCTCTCGAGGCCCGCAAGCGACGCCTCGTCGAGATATTTGTCGAGCGCAAAACAGCCGTCATCGCCGTTTTGTCCCCGTAAGTCAAGCTCTATGGGTAGCGCGGAAATCTGTTTGTCGCCCCCCTTGCGGCGAGCCGCGACAAACCGCTCGGTGATTTTCTTCTGCTCGTCGACAAGCTCCAGGTCGGTCAGCTTCACCTTGGTCATGATGATGCCGGCCCGCACTTGGACAACCCCGCCGGAGTCCGGCAGTGCCAGCACTTCGGCTACTTTGTCGAGACTTCGAATGCGCACAGTGTCCCCCACCCTCAAATTTTGTGGCGGTTCGGCCTGCGATTCCTCCCTTGGCGTGACGGGGTCTGCTTCGTCGGCGGCCCTGTTAATATCACGGCGAAGCGACGCCCTCGCCTCAGCGAGGCGGGCGGCAAATTCGGGGTTGTCCTTTTGCTTTTTCAGTTCGGCAAGCTCGTCCATTGTGCGGGTGTACATGGTTCGCGCCATGGCCACCATGCGGCGAGCTTCGGTCGTGGCCTTTTCGATCTCCCGCTCCTTGGAGCGCTCAAACTCGGCTCGCTCTTTTTCAAGCTTGGTCTTGTTCGTCTGTGCCTCATAGGTGAGACGGCGGACATCGTCGAGCTGATGCTCCATCTGCTGACGGCGCGCCTCGAACTGCTCCATGACATCCTCAAACCGCAGCGCCTCTCCGCTCGTAAGCTCCTTCGCCCGTTCGATGATGTTCTCCTCGATGCCAAGCCTAGCCGAAATGGCGTAGGCATTGGATTTGCCGGGCGTTCCGGTGATCAGTTTGTATGTGGGCCGCAGCGTCTCGATGTCGAACTCGCAGGAGGCGTTTAGCACCCCCTTGGTGTTGAGGGCGAAGAGCTTGAGCTCCGGGTAATGGGTGGTGGCCGCAACGCGGGCCCCCTGACTGCGCAGCCGCTCGAGGATGGCCATGGCGAGGGCCGCCCCCTCCACGGGGTCGGTCCCAGCACCCAGCTCGTCGAGCAGTACCAGACTGTTTTTGTTGTCGGGTGGCAAGGATATTGACAATGGTCGTGATGTGGCCCGAAAAGGTCGAAAGCGACTGCTCGATGCTCTGCTCGTCACCGATGTCGCATAAAACGTGGGAAAAGACGGCGATGCGCGTACCTTCTTCGGCCGGGACGTGAAGGCCGGCCGAGGCCATGAGGCATAGGAGCCCCAGCGTCTTAAGGGTGACGGTCTTGCCGCCGGTGTTGGGGCCGGTGATAACGAGGGTGTCGACGCCGGTGCCGAGTTTTAGGTCGATCGGCACGACGGACTCCTTCGCAATGAGGGGGTGTCTGGCACGCAACAGCTCGATTTCGCCCACTTTGTTCAAAATGGGCATGACGGCCTCCTGCGCACGGGCAAGCCGGCCCTTGGCAAAGGTGAAGTCGATTTCAACAAGCAGATCATAGTCGGTCAGGATGTCGGAAGCTCTGGCCCCCCACTGCCGCCGAAAGTTCAGCTAAAATGCGCTCTATCTCCTCTTCCTCTTTTGCGTAGAGGATTTTGAGCTCGTTGTTGGCCTCGACGACCGGCATAGGCTCGACAAAACAGGTGGCGCCGGAACCCGAGGTGTCGTGGACAAGTCCTGGCACTTCGCTGCGAAACTCCGCCTTGACCGGGATGACAAATCGGCTGCCCCGAATCGTGATGATGGGGTCCTGCAGGTACTTTTGATAGCTTGGGGAGCGGATCATCTTCTGCAGTGTGTCCCGGACCCGCTGCGAGGCCGAGCTGATCTGCCGGCGCAGCCGGGCAAGCTCGGGGGATGCGAGATCTGCGAGCTCATCCTCATTCAAAATCGAGGTGACGATGCGCTCCTCCAGCGTCTTTTGCGCCGTCAGCAGCCGAAAAAGTTCCCGGATTCGGGGCGCATCCTCGGTGTCCTCTTCGAAATATTCAATGCACTGGCGGGTGGCCTTGAGTACTGCGGCAACCCGCAGCAGCTCGAGTATTGTAAGGGTTGCTCCCTTTACAGCATGTGTTACCGACTCGCGGATGTCCTTGATGCCGCCGGCAGGTGGGCTGCCTTTGCGCCCGACGAGGGTATAAGCCTCTGCCGTGCGGTGCTGCGCATCCTCCACCTCATCAAAGTGTGGCGACGGTGTGAGGGCCGCCGCCTTCTCCCTTGCGCCGTCGTTGCCGCATTTTTCACTCAGCAGCGTCAGCACCCGGTCGAACTCCAGCGTCCTGAGCGATTTATTGAAAAGCTGTGATGGGTCCTTCATGTGTTATTATCTCCCCTGCGGTGATTGGATAGTCTTATAGAATGTATAAGTTTCAAAGGGGCGGGCCAGCTGATTTTGTGCGTACTCCGCTGCAAGAGCGGCGAGCAGCCCATCCAGTCCCCCCTCAGTCTTGAACATGTAAAGTTTTTTGTCTTCACAAGTAGAAATATAGCGCATAGCGTCGATTGCCGCCTGCGGCAGTAACTTTGCGTCCGGGGCACACCGCCGGCAGATAAGCCCCCCGTCGAGCGGGGAAAAGCAGTAGGCGTCGTCTTGCCCGCCGCAGCGCACGCAACCGTCGAGGTGCGGCATATAGCCGGCCCCGGTCAGAGCCCTGAAGGTGTACGCCCCGACAATGGCGTCGCATGTGGCCACCCCCCTCGACAGAGCGTAGAGCGCGTTTAACGTCAACCGCAGCAATCCGTCGTCGGGCTGCCCTTCAGTCGTGAGGGCTGTGCAGAGTTCGACCACAAAACCGGCCGCCGCAAGGGCACCGATGTCTCGCCGCAGATCGAAAAACGACTCGACAACCTCGGCTTGGCTGACCGTTACCCGTTCGCTGCGCCGGTTTAAGGTATATCTGCCATAGGTGAAAACCGACGACGACGCAAGCAGGGGACTTTTGATCCGACCGGCCGCCTTTGCCCAGCAGCGGATAGGGCCCTCCCCTTCGGCCAGCAGCATAAGGCTCTTGTCGTAGTCCCCCACCGGCAGACTTCGCAAGACCAGCGCGTTTACCGAGTAGTCCATAAGAACCTCATCTCCGGTTTAAGGTTAACAGGATCCAAATTTTATTTGTCCGATGAGGTTTATTTGTCGTTGTATCCGGCAGAGCGCAAGAACTGTTCGCTGTCCCGCCACGACTCCCGCACCTTGACGAATGTCTCGAGGTAGACCTTGCACCCGAGCAGCCGCTCCATATCGACCCTAGCCGACGATCCGATTTTCTTGAGCATGACGCCGCCCTTGCCGATGATGATGCCCTTATGGGACTCCTTTTCGCAGACGATGACGGCCTTGATTTCGACAATGCCGTCCTCTCGCTCTGTAAAGCGCTCAATTTCGACTGCAAGCCCGTGGGGCACCTCTTTTTCGAGCATCCGAAGCGCTTTTTCCCGAATCAGTTCGGCCACCATCTGGCGTTCGGTCTGGTCGGTGTAGGCGTCCTCCGGGAAATAGGCGGGACCTTCGGGCAGCAGTTTGATGATCTCGTTTTTCAAATCCGGAAGACCGTCTCCGGTACGGGCCGAAATCGGGATGACGGCGGCAAAATCGCAAAGCGCCGCGTAGACCGCGATGATCGGCAGCAGTGCGGACTTTTCCACCGTGTCAATCTTGTTTATGGCGAGGATAATCGGAAATCCACCCGTCTTCGCCCGCTCGATGACCCCGCGCTCCACTTCCTCCACGGCCACAGTCGGCTCAATGACCAGAACGGCGGCGTCAACATCCCGGACGGCCCCTTCGGCCTGCCGCATCATATAGGCCCCCAGCTTGTCCTTGGGCTTATGAAGACCCGGTGTGTCGAGGAACAGAATCTGGGTCTCTCCCTCGTTTACGATGCCGAGGATCCGGTTGCGGGTGGTCTGCGGGCGATTGGCGACAATGGCCACCTTCTGCCCGACAAGTGCATTTAAGAGCGTGGATTTGCCCACATTGGGCTTTCCTACAATGGCCACAAAGCCTGATTTTTTTATCACAGTATAAGGTCCTCCAGTTCGCTGATATATTTTTCTTGAAGCGCCACCATCTGCGCCTCGTCCTCTAACTCCATGTGATCGTAACCGAGCAGATGCAGCGTGGAGTGGATGACCATATAGGCCAGTTCATAGAAATAGGGCAGGTCATAAAGCCCCGCCTGATAGGCCACCCGGCCGCAGTCGATGACGATGTCGCCAAGCGCTACGGGATAGGGCGGGTTCAGTCTCTCCCCAGGTTCCAGTAGCGGGAAAGAGAGCACATCAGTCGTGGCGTCGACTCCGCGGTACTCTAAATTGAGCGAATGCACAAACTCCGCCTCGCCAAGCGTCACCGAAATCTCGACCGGAACCCTGACTTTCTCCCGCCGGAGAGTGTGCAGACAGGCCCTGCGCACACAGCGGCGCTCGGCAAGCTTGTCCGTTACGCGGCCCCGCCGCTTTGACGTGATGGCAATCACCGTGCGGCCCTCCTGCGCATCAAATGGCGCCGCTTATTCTCTTCATCTTTTTCATAGGCTTTGATGATGCGCTGCACGAGCTGATGGCGCACGACATCCCGCTCAGTCAGCCGCACGATGCCGATGTCCTCCACGCCGTGCAAAACTCCTTCTGCGTCAATGAGGCCGCTGCGAGTGTCGGAGGGCAGGTCGACCTGGGTGATGTCGCCGGTGATGACCGCTTTAGAACCGGCCCCGAGGCGGGTCAAAAACATCTTCATTTGCGCGACCGTCGTGTTTTGGGCCTCGTCGAGGATGATGAAAGAATTGTCGAGCGTGCGGCCCCGCATGTAGGCGAGTGGCGCCACTTCGATGGCGCCCCGTTCCATGTATTTTTGGAAACTTTCTGTCCCCAGCATGTCGAAAAGCGCGTCGTAGAGGGGTCTCAGATAGGGGTCAACCTTGCTCTGCAGGTCGCCCGGCAGAAAGCCCAGCTTTTCGCCGGCCTCGATGGCGGGTCTTGTGATGATGATACGGTCGACCTTGCGGTCCCGAAAAGCAGCCACCGCTAAGGCGACCGCAAGATAGGTCTTGCCGGTGCCGGCGGGGCCGATGCCCAGCACAATGGTGTTGCGGCGAATTTCGTCGATATATTTTTGCTGACCGACCGTCTTGGCCTTGATCGGCTTGCCTTTTACCGTGATGCAGATGACGGAACCCGCAATGGAGCGGAGCTTGTCCGCTTCGCCCTCGCGCACCATGCGCAGGACGTAGTTGACTCTGGTGGCGTCGATCTGCTCCCCCTTCGAGGCCAGCATAAGCAGGTTTTCGATGGTCCGGGCGGCGATGTCGCAATCCTCTTCCTCGCCCATCACCTTCACGCCGCCGTCCCGAAAAACGACCCGAACGTTCAGCTCCCGTTCAATAATGGATATATTTTGGTCGACGCTGCCCAGCACATGGGTCAGCTCCTCCATACGGTCAAAGTCGATTACTCTCTCCGTGTTCATGTTCCCCTCTCAATAAAGCGGTACCGGCGTGGCAATGTCCTCGAGGGCTTCGATTTCGAATTTCAGCTGCGCGCCCTCTTCGTCGA
The DNA here is from genome assembly GCA_963662765.2 of Oscillospiraceae bacterium. Classification (GTDB taxonomy): domain Bacteria; phylum Bacillota; class Clostridia; order Oscillospirales; family Feifaniaceae; genus DATMXT01. The sequence continues at coordinate 246,060 of CAXXUP010000002.1, read as the reverse complement.
TCTCGATCCAGTGGCGCACCGCCTGCAGCTCCCGTCCGGGCGTTAGCTTAGCCACCGTCTCGTCAAGCTTGGCAAGGCAGAGGGCTTCAAGCTCCTCGTCGGTCTGTACGCGGGTCAGCACCAGCACCTCTCCGTACAGGTCGGCTTTAATGCCGATCGGCAGTTCGGCACCGAACAACTGTGCGCGATACTCTTTTGTTATTTTATCATACTCCGGCCATGAAATACTACTGTCTATGTAAAGTTTTATGCTGCAGAAGGGCAGCTGGAGCGTATATCTCGATTTGCTGCGGCCTGTGTAGACACGCGCTGTTGCCTCCCTTTTTGCGACAATTCGGCCGGTGCGCCAGGTGCGGGCGATTACTTTTGCTTCGGCGGCGACATAGCGGGCCTCCCCGGTTTCGCTGGGCACCTCGCCGGACACGAGGATGTCGCCTTTTTGCACCGAGGCCCCTCTTTTTACAAGCGACGTTCCCCGGTAGACGTCGATACTCTCAATGAGCCCGTCGTAGGAGGCCGCAAGCGACCGGACCCCCTCCAGCGTTTTGCTCTCCGGCACCGGAACCCGCTCCCTGATTTCGATTTCTGCCCGCACTCCTTTGATGTTGATGGCGATAAAGGAGAGCTCCTCCATTTTGAGCATGGCGAGCTGCTGGGTCTGGGCGACATCAATGCCCGAGATGTAGGACCCCCGCCGCACGCCGAGCTCCGAGAGGGTCTCTTCGACATAGGCGGGGTCTAATGACTCGCAGCCGATGATTTCGATGTCCCACAAAAACCGGCTGGCGGCAAACAGTGAGCCGATAAACAGGACCGCGCCGAGCCACAGCGCCGCCCGGCGCCGGTATTTCCCGTATACAAAGGGCAGTCCCTGTCTGCCCACCACCCGAAGCCGCACGCCCGAGGCCCTGGCCGCCCGGCGCAGCCTGCGAAAGGAGCGGGCCGGCAGTTTGAAATACAGCTCGCCCTCTCCCCGCTCGATATCCCACATCCGTACCCCGTCGCGGGCCGCAAGGTTGATAAACCGCTCCACGAAAGTGCCCGTCGCCCGTATCCGTACGGCCCCACCGAAGAGCATCAGCAGTCTGTAAAACATTACTTAAACTCTATTCTTGTGATCTCGCCGCGAATGACGGCGGCGTTCGGCGTCACGCCGCCCAGGTCGAGCCTCTCGCCCGACACCTCCAGCATAATGCTCCCGGCCAGAATCCGAATAAATGTATCGTCGTAGTCGAGCACGCCGCGGTGTCCGTCGATGAAGAGCTCCCTGTTTCCCGACAGCTCCATGCGCGGCAGCTTGGACAGCCCTTCCCACGGCAGGTCGAGCCCGCCGATGAGCTCTTCGGCAAGATGCCATTTTTTTCGCATAAGTCCACCCCCGAAACAATATAGTTTATGTGTCCGGGGGGTGTGATAGAATGGCAGTACTGGCGATGATCACAGCGATCCTGGTTTTGCCGGAGGTGACGGCTGCCGCGGCTCTCGACTGCGCGAAGCTCGCCGTCGGCGTCGTGCTGCCCTCCCTCTTCCCCATGCTGGTGCTCTCTCAGGTCTTGGTTTCGACCGGCGTCGTGTCACGGCTTGGCGCGATTCCATCGACTTTCGCCATCGGGCTGCTCTCAGGGTACCCGGTCGGGGCGTCGGTCGTCGAGGAACTCGCGAGGCGGGGTATCGTGACGAGGGATCAGGCCGCCCGCATGCTGCCCTGGTGCAATAACACGGGCCCCGCCTTCATCGTTGGGGTGGTGGGCGCCGCGATATGGGGCAGCCCCGCCGTCGGCTGGCTCTTATACGCCTGCCACGCGGCCTCGGCCGCAATCGTCGGCTTTCTCAGCTGCCGGTCACGGCCAAACATGCCACAGCGGCTTCCTGTGCCGGGGGGCGCCCTCCGCTTTCCCGAAGCCCTGACCGAAGGAGTTAAGAAAGCGGCCGTCTCCTGCATCAATATCACGGCCTTCATCGTGTTTTTCGGCGTAATCATCGCCCTCGTGGAGCACTTCACGGGTCCCTTGCCCCCCCTTGTCGCAGGTTGTATCGAAATGACCCAAGGTGTACGCCGGGCCGCCGAGATGTCGGCCCCTGTGGCAACAAGGCTGGCAATTCAAAGCGGACTCATGGGCTTTGCCGGCGTTTCGGTCTATTTTCAGGTGCGCTCAGTCACGACACTGCCGACGGGGCCTTATCTGCGCGGAAAGCTCCTGCAGGCGGTCATCGCAGCAACTTTGACCTGGGTTTTTGCATGGTTTTTGCCCCTGACGGCCCCCGTCATGGCTGCGGCGCCGGTCGGCGGAAAAGTGGGAATCGCAGCCTCGGCGATTATTGTCTTTTTATATACCTTTATGTAAACCCATTGCCATTTTCCGCTAATTCGTATATACTGTTATGACAGCCGGATTGATGTAAAGGAGGGATATTTTATGTAAATCATAAGTTGAAAAGCGCCGGAGCCGGCGGACAAAATGTCCGACCGGCAGACGAGGCGGGGGTTCATCGAATTTTCGGCGGGTACCCCCCGGCCCGGCCGCGGTCGATAAAAGCGCCCAAAACTGCCGGCAACGGCAGCACAGATGCGCGAAAGCGGCAGGCACCTTCCAAATATATCGTACGGCTGAATACATATTGTTTGGAGGAAAATTGATCATGTGTGGAATTATCGGATATGTCGGGCCTCAAAAGTGCGCCGACATTTTGTTGGACGGTCTCAGGACCCTCGAGTACCGGGGGTACGACTCGGCGGGGCTTGCCTTCTTTGAAAACGGAGAGATTCAGGAGGTCAAGGCAGCCGGCCGCATCTGCAATCTCGAAAAGAAGATGGAGGGCCGGCTTGACGCCGACACCCATTGCGGCATCGGCCACACCCGGTGGGCCACCCACGGCGGCCCAACCGACGAGAATGCCCATCCCCACTGCAGCGAGCATATTGCGCTGCTTCACAACGGAATCATTGAAAATTATCTGGAGCTCAAGGAGTTCCTGCTTAACGAGGGCTACACCTTCAAATCCCAGACAGACACCGAGACGGCCGCCCACCTCATCGACTGGTGTTATAAGCAGAAGGGCGACTTTTTGGACGCCGTCATCATGGCGCTGGGCAAAATCAAAGGTACCTATGCCTTTGGCATCATCTGCAAAGATGAGCCCGACAAGATCATTTGCGTCCGGCAGGAAAACCCTCTTCTCATCGGACTCGGCGACGGGGAGAACTTCATGGCCTCGGGGCTGCCGGCCTTTATTAAGTACACCAAGAACTACTATGTCATGGAGCCGGGAGAAATCGCCGTCATTGAGGCAGACAAGGTGACGGTACTCGACTTCGACAAGAACCCCATCGAAAAGGAAGCCCTTGAGATCACCTGGGACTACGCCGCCGCCGAAAAGGGCGGATACGCCCACTTTATGATCAAGGAGATCCATGAGACTCCCTCCATCCTCAAGGCAACGATGGGCCCCCGCATTAAGGACGGCATTGTCCAGTTTGCTGCGGATGAGCTGCCGGACGACTTGCTGAAGAGCTGTAAATCCATCACGGTGCTGGCCTGCGGCAGCGCCATGCACGCCGGAATGGTGGCTAAATACGTCATTGAGCGCATGTGCCGCGTCAAGGTCGATGTCGAAGTCGCCTCCGAGTTCCGCGGCAAGCAGCCCATTTTAGGGCCCGACGACCTTGTGATCGTCATCTCCCAGTCCGGCGAGACCATTGATACACTGGGGGCTCTAAAACTTGCCAAGAGCTGCGGGAGCAAGGTGCTCTCCATCGTCAATGTCGTCGCTTCCTCCATCGCCCGCGAGTCGGACCATGTGGTCTACACCTGGACTGGTCCGGAGATCGCCGTCGCCACCACCAAGGCCTACTCGGCCCAAATCGCCGTTGGCTACATGATCGCGGCCCGCATGGCCTATGTCCGGGGGCTCATGAGCCTTGAGGAGCTGAAGGACTTCACTAAGAAGCTCCAGCAGATGCCCGACCTCGTCGCGGGGCTTTTGGCCCGCGAGGACGAGTTCAAGGCACTGGCGGAGAGCTACAAGGACTACGAGGATCTCTTTTTCATCGGCCGGGGGCTTGACTACGCCCTGGCCCTTGAGGGCAGCCTGAAGCTCAAGGAGATTTCTTACATGCACAGCGAGACCTATGCCGCCGGCGAACTCAAGCACGGCACCATCTCGCTCGTCACGGAGGGTGTTCCGGTCATATCGCTGGCGACCCAGAGCGACCTTGCCGACAAAATGGTCTCCAACACCAAGGAAGTTGACGCCCGCGGTGCGAGGGTCCTTGCCATCTGCCGTGAGAGCGTGAAGAGCTCCCTGTATTTTGCAGATGACCTCATCACGCTGCCGGATTTTGAGGACATTTTGATGCCCTCCTTAGCCGTCATTCCGCTGCAGCTTCTCTCCTATTACATTGCCGCAGCCCGCGGCTGCGACGTTGACAAACCGCGAAATCTTGCAAAGTCGGTGACGGTTGAATGAAAAAAACCATCTACGGGGGCGAAATACGTCCGGCCTGCGCCTATTGCCGTTTCGGCGAGCGCCTGGCCGACACCGGCAACGTGAACTGCGCAAGACACGGCGTGGTGGCGCAGGACTATAAGTGCCGCCATTTTGCCTACGATCCCCTGCGCCGGATTCCCCCGAGACGGCCGAAGCTCCCGGAATACTCCGAAAAGGAATTCATAATTTGATGCACATCTCCGGCCAAATTGCCATAATCTTTGCGGTCTTTTTTTCGCTCGCCTGCGTTATCCTCCTTGACGGGCGTCAGCCCGTCTGCGTCGTCTGCCTTGTCGGACAAAAAAATCCACGCAAATCTTATCGTCCCTTCAACCGGAGATGTGCATATGAAGCGCCTGATTAGCCTTGCGGCAGCACTCGCGATGCTGCTGACTTTGACACTGACAGCCGGCGCGGCCTCGGAGCTCCCACAGCTCCACTGTGAGGCCGCGCTGGTTGTGGCGCCTGAAACCGGATACATACTCTACAGTAAAAATGACCTCGCAAAACGCTCCCCCTCCTCCCTTGTCAAAATCATGACGGCACTTGTCGTCCTAGAAAATACGGACGACCTGTCTGCCGAGGTGACGGTCTCGGCCGAGGCTGTGGCAAATCTCAAGGGCCTTGCCACCTCCTCCTTAAAAGAGGGCGAGGTCATGACGGTCACAGACCTGCTCTACTGTCTCTTGCTGAACTCCGGAGCCGACGCGGCAAATGCCCTTGCCGAGTACACGGCCGGCAGTATTCCGGACTTTGTCGCCATGATGAACAAACGGGCAGAGGAACTTGGTATGTCGGGTACGCGGATTACGAACCCGCACGGCGGGGATGACGTCTCACAGTACACGACGGCCGCGGACCTTGCGAAACTTGCGGTCGCCGCCATGAAAAACCAGCAGCTCTCCGACATCGTTAAAATCCAGTACAAACGCATTTCAAAGACCAATAAGACCTCCGGCGACCGGTACTATTTTTCGAACAATGCACTCGTCATTTCAAGCTCCGAGCGCCGCAAGCTCGAGGACTATTACTGCCGGTATGCAACCGGGCTCATGACAGGCTATTCTGCCGGCGCCGGTTACAACGTCCTGGCCTCCTCCACAAAGGAGGGGCTGACACTCATCACCATCGTGCTCGGCGCCACCCGTGACGAAACGACGAAGGAAAAGTACAGCTATACCGATGCGATCGCGCTGATGAACTGGGGATACGGCAACTTTAAGCTTGCGCAGCTGCTCACCAAGCTTGAGCCGGTGACCGAGGCGCCTGTCACCCTCTCCAGCACAACAGACAGCGTGACACTCGTCTCTCCGGACGCCTATACCGCCATCATTCCGTCCGATGTCGACCCCTCTGCCATGAGCCGCGAGGTTACGGTGGAGAGTCCCTTGGAGGCCCCCATCGCAAAGGGCGAGACGGTAGGCGAAATTGTTTTTAGCTACGACGGGCTGGAATACGGCAGGAGTCCCCTTGTCTCCCAGTCCGAGATTGAACGCAGCTTTCTCCTCTTCGCACTGGCCCGCATATCAGGCTTTTTGGTCGGCCCGTGGCTCTATGCCTCGGTTGGTGGGCTGCTGCTGCTGGGCGGTCTTTACGCATTTCTCACGGTGCGTCTGAACAGAAGACGCAAGAGCGGTGGCAAGTATCGGGGTTAGTGAAAAAACAAGTGTGCGATTCTCGAAGGAGGGCTGAAAATAATGGACAGGCAGCACGGGCTGAAAGCCTTTCTAAACGAGCTCTTCGGTGTTTGGCGGGTACAGGCCGCACCGGCATCGGCACCGCAGGACGGCGCTGTGCAGCCGGACGTGCAGCCGGACGTGCAGCCGGACATACAGCCGACTCCCGCAGAGGTCCCCACATCACATTCACCGCAGCCCCTCGGCGATGACGTTCGCTCAACCATATCCCCCAATGCAACTGTCATTGAGGCCGGCAAAACCGTTGTCGGTCCCCTTGCTCTCGAGGGGGATTTTTGCGTGCGGGGCAGTGTTGACGGCGATATCAGGACAACAGGCAACGTCCTTATTGAAGGCCTTGTCAAAGGCAGTGTGACGGCCCGGAACATCACCGTGCAGAGCGGTGGACTTTACGGCGATCTTGACGCGTCGGGGACAATTTTCCTTGACAAAGACAGCCTTACGGTTGGCAGCCTTTCCGCCGATGCCATTGACACCGCGGGCCAAATCAAGGGAGATATTCACGTCCAAAGTCTTGCCTTGCTTCGGGAAAGTGCTGTTTTGACCGGTGACATTGAGGCAAAAACGGTCAAAATTAAACCTGGAGCCGCAATCGGTGGAAAAGTACACATCACGGGCTGTAATTCATAAAAAAAGGTGTAAGGCAAATGCCTTACACCTTTTTTATATTTTCTGCTGTGTCTTATGCCTTATAGATGACTTTTCCGCCGAGCACTGTCATGAGCGCTTTGAGGCCAAGCAGCTCTTCGGGCACCTTGACCGCCGTCGGATCAAGATTGAAGACTGCGAGGTCCGCGAGCTTTCCAATCTCGATGGAGCCCTTGATGTCCTCCTCCATTGTGCAGTAAGCGCCGCCCATTGTATAGCAGCGCAGTGCTTGCTCGGGCGTGATGCACTCCTCAGTGCCGCAGCTGCGCCCATCCAGCACTTTGCGGGCAACGGCCGAGTAGAGTGTGATGGCGGGGTCCGGGTTGATGACGGGGTTGTCGGTGCTGAGGGCGATTTCGGTGCCCTGGTCCAGCATGGTCTTGATCTGAACCTCTTTTTTGATCCCCTCTTCCCCGAGGAATGTGATCTGGGAGGCGCCGAGATAATATAAAAATCCCGGCTGCATGGCAATGCACAGTCCCAGGTCCTTAACGCGCTTTTGGAGGTCGGGCGGGCAGATATGGCAATGCTCTAGGCGGTGGCGGCATCCGGGCCGCGGATAGGCCTTCTGGGCCTTCTCAAAGGCTGTCAGGATGTTGTCGACAGCCTGATCACCGATCGCGTGGACCGAGATGCGGTAGCCGGCCTTGTGGACATCCATGACCTTGGCCTCAATCTCCGACTGCACGTGGTAAAGGATGCCGTGGTTGTTCGGGTCATTGGCGTATCCGTTTTTCATGGCGCTGGTGCCGCCGCCGATGCTGCCATCCATGAAGTATTTGACACAGCCGATTTTGAACATATCGTTGCCAAAGCCGCTGCCCACACCGAGATTTCGTACCCGTCTGGCAGAGTCCTCCGACAGTAGGGTATACATGCGCAGGGTCAGCCTGCCGTCCATCAGCGTGTCGCTCCAGGCGGCGTACTCGCCGTCGATATCAAACAGCGTAGACGCGTCGGTCGCGCTGGTAAACCCAAGCTTGTTGTATCCAGCGCACGCCATCCCGATCATTTCGGCGACATCCTCGCGGCTGGGTTTCGGCATGGCTTCCATGGCACGAAAACGCGCCGTTTCCTGCAAAAGTCCCGTCATGCGTCCCTTCGCGTCCCGCACGATGCGCCCGCCGGCAGGATCCGGTGTCTCCTCAGTGAGACCGGCAAGAATCAGCGCCTTTGAGTTGCAGACCACCATGTGATAGTCAGTGCGGGTGATGAGCACAGGATTATTTGGCGCTGCTTCGTCAAGGTCGTCTCGGGTCGGATGCCGATGTTCTGCCATGCGGCTGTCGTCGTATCCCCAGCCCTCAACCCATTTTCCGGGCGCAGTCTTCGCGGCCTTTTCGGCAATCGCGGCCTTGAGCGCTTCAATTGACGGAGTCTTTTCGGGCGTGCAGTTGACCGTGCGCAGATTGTTGCCAAAGTGAATCAAGTGGCAATGCCCTTCGATGAGACCGGGCGTCATGGTCTTGCCCTCGAGGTCGACGACCTCGGTGGTAGGTCCCGCCATCTCGGCGACTTCGGCGTCGCTGCCGACGACGACGATCTTATCGCCCCAAATCGCAACAGATGTTGCCTTTGGCCTGCCCGGGTCCATCGTGATGATATTGCCGTTTTTATAAACAGTGTCTGCAAAAAGCAAATTTATCCCCTCCTGAACATGATCTTTGAGCAGAGTATACCACAAACCATGCAGCCCTTCAACGCCCGCACTCGTTCATTAATTGATATTTTTTTAATGGACAGCTCCCTTGCATCTTCAGTGCATTATGGTATAATTGTGACTATATTTAACCACACAGGAGGCTTTTTTCAATGAAGAAATTCGTAATTTCGGCGCTTGTCCTCGGTCTGCTTCTGCTTGCGGGCTGCGATGAATCCACCGCAAAAGCTAACCCCGACTGGCAGGATGGCACATATGAAGCCACCGTAGAGGGACAGGCGGGCCCGATGGTCGTCGAGACCGTTGTTGAGGGCGGCTATATCAAATCGGTCACCGTCGTTTCTCATAACGAGACCGCGGGTGTATCCGACGCCGCTCTTGAAAAGATCCCGCCGGCCATCGTAGCCGCCAACTCCACGGAAGTGGACAGCGTTGCCGGATGCACCTACACCTCCGGCCGCATTAAGGATGCCGTAGGGCTCTGCCTCGACATCGCTTCCGGCAAAGAAGTCGCAGCTCCTCCGGCCGAAGTTTTTGTTTCCTTTGACGCACCCGAAGGCGTGGCAGACGGCGAGTATGTCGGCACCGCAAAAGGCTATGGCGGTGATGTCACGCTGAACATTACGGTCGCGGGCGGCAAGGTGTCGGCGATTGACGCCGCAGGCGCCTCCGAGACGGCCGGCGTCGGCTCAAAGGCGATTGATGCGGCGAACCTTGGCAAACTTGACGGCGTGGCAGGCGCAACCGTCACCTCGAGCGCCGTGAAAGAGGCGTACGCCGCCGCTTTCGCACAGGATGAACCGGATCTTGAGCCCGAGACCGAGCCTGAGGCTGAGCCCGAAACCAAACCCGAGACCAAACCCGAGACCAAACCTGATCCTGAGCCCGAGCCTGCCCAGCCTGCCGGTCCTGTCGACGGTACTTACTCCGCGTCGGCCAAGGGTTTCGGCGGTGATGTGACGGTCACCGTCACGATCTCCGGCGGCAAGGTGACCTCGATCTCGGCTGTCGGCGGCTCTGAGACCGTCGGGGTCGGCTCCAAGGCGATTGACGCCGCAAATGGCGGCAATATCGACGGTGTGGCCGGCGCAACCATCACCTCGAACGCCATTAAAGAGGCTTACAATGCGGCCGTTGCAAAGGCCGGATAATCGGAAGTACGCAATAAAAAAAATGCTCCGCACATAAAGTGCGGAGCATTTTTTTATTGTGAATCAGGAGACCGCCGACACTCCGCTGAATGTCATCACGAGTGATGTCAGTGTAAACTCGGTAGACGCCTCTCCGGCTATCAAGTCGGCGATTGTCACACCGTCTGTGGGAGCGCCCTGGCCTCCGGAGCCGCCCTGACCTCCGGGGCCGCCGCCCTGTGGAGGCTGCCCGGGCTGCTGTGCGGTCGTGGTCTCACCTTCGGCCGCATCCGCAGTGTCTTCCGTCTGCTGTGCGGTCTCAGGCGCAGTGCCCCCCGCCGCTACTGGTGTTTCTCCGCCCTGCGGAGCTTCTGGCATTGTCCCATCCGCGGGCTTTTCGCCGCCCTCTGGAGGCGTAAACCCACCGGGTTGTCCGCCGACCATGCCGACGGCGTCAGTGCCGGTGTACTGCTGCTGGACATCGTTGATGTAGAGCGCATAGGTAGAGCCTTCCGTCAGCTCGGGGCAGGAGAGAATGACGCTCGAGCCGCCCTTGTCGGCCGTCTGGGTGTATATCGTGTTGCCGTCCTTGTCTTTAATGGTGACGACATCGCCCTTTTCAAGCGCAGTGTTCAGGTTCAGCTGCATGACCCCCTGAGTGGAGGAGGTGGAAACCTCATCATTTCTGCTACCGACCGCCAGCACCGTGCCGCCGTTAATCGTAATGTCGCCGTCGGCGTCAAGTCCGCCGTCGCCGGAAGTCGGATTTGCAAAGGACAACACCATGCCGCCATTGATGATAAGCGTGCCATTGGAGTCGATCCCGTCGCCCTCGAGGCCGGTACCGGCGTCGATCCATAGCGTGCCGCCGTTAATGGTCGTCACGCTGACGCCATCCTCATTGGTGTTGATGCCGTCGTTGCCGGCAGTGATGCGGATGTCGCCGCTGTTGACAGTCAGGTGCATCTCGCTGTCAAGTCCCTCATTTTCGGCATTGAGTTCAAGTGCGCCGGCACCGTCGATTGACATCGACATCTTGGAGTAGAAGGCGCCGTCAAACTTGTACAGCTTGTCTGTGGTGCCCTCTTCATAGATCTTGGCGACATAGGAGCCGCTTACGACGTTCTTGCTGCCATCTGCCAGCGTCACAGCGGCACCGGCCTCCTCGGTGCTGTTTGTCTCATAGACGTTATAGAAAATGACGGCAGGCGCAACATCACAAGTGATGTCGACGCCGTTCAGTACAAGTTCAACCTTAGCCGTGGAATCCTCCGCCGCGTCCTCACCGAGGTCGACGGCAATCTGGCCGGCCGACAGTTTGCCGGAAAGCACATAGGTGCCGGGCTCGGTAATTGTGACCACGGTATTTGCCGCCGCCTCTTCGGCCGTATGGGCGTCAGCTTCCGTACCCTCGCCATATTCCGTGTCGTGCCCCGCCTCATAATAAATGATATCGGCGCCGACATAGACCGCAGCGCTCGTGTCTTCCGAAGCCGCTGATCCGTCCACCGTCACGCTGGTATCGGACAGAACAATCTGGGTACCTTCAATGGTTGGTTCGGTGGTCACAGGGGTCTTGGTGCAGCCGTAAAGTGTAAGACAGAGCGCCCCTGCGATAAATACCGATAATATTCGCAATTTACGATTTAACATATTTTACCTCCGCTAGTAGAATTCCTCTGTATTCTGGCACCCGCCAGTGTATGTGCTGTGAACTTCTTGTGCGCGTATCGAGAATTGTCCTGTACGTTCGTTCAAAAACGCCGCTTTTTCGGATGCCCGAAAAAGCGGCGCAGATTTACACGGTATACTTCATTTTACAGCAGCTTTTTGATAATTGGGATCTCCTTTGCGACAAGGGCCAGGAGCAGCGCGCTGAAAAATACGAGCGAGGTATAGCTCATCGCCGCCTGCCCTTCCGGCATCGCTGAGAAGAGTTCAGTCCGCTTGTCGGCAAAGTAGGGAATTAAAATCGAGTGGATGATATAGACTCCGAAAGTGGCGTCTGCAGTCTTCGCAAAGCACCAACGCAGGGAGTTCGGAATGTTCCGTCCGTCAAAAAGCCCGCGAAACACGATGAAAAGCCCCATTGACAGCAACATGATCGGGAGATATCGCGCATTGTCGAGCAGCAGGCGAATACGCACGCCGCCGCCCTGCTCGGATAGTGTGGCCGTGACAAGATAATAGCCCGCTCCCCCCATCAGCACGGCAAAAACGGCCGTCATGGCACCGTCGTATCGCCCGCGGCGGCGCCATGCGAGACAGTAACCGGATATAAAATAGCCGAGATAGCTTGAAAACAGCGGTACATACAGGTGGGATGACACAGTCGGGTAGGCGTAGAGTTCTAGCATGGGCAAAAATCCGGCAAACAGCATCCATAGGAGCATGTACCAACCAAAGTCTACCCCCTCAAGGTTTTGCACCATGCGGTAGAGCAGCGGGGTCATGAGGTATAGGCCGACGGCCGTGTAGAGGTACCAGTAGTTGAGCAGTATGGGATCGCGAAACAGGGCAATTAAAAAAGGTGCCAGCTCAAAGCTCCCCACCCGCTCCATCTGAAAACACCATACATAGAGAGACGCCGCTGTCAGCACCAGGACGAGCTGTCCGGTCTTTTTAAAGATGCTGCTGTAGGTTGGAGTTCCTCGCATCAAGAGGGCGCCCGACAGCATTAAAAAGAGTGGAACACCCGTTTTGCAAAGGAAAAACCAGGCAACCAGTGCCGTCTGAACCCCACCCGGCTGCATGTCGGCGAAGACCGAGCCCAGCGTGTGATTGCCCACGACAAATATGCATGCAAGAATTCGAAGAACATCCATGTAAAACAGACGCTCTTTTCCGCTTGAACCGTTGTTTCTCGCTTGCTCCACCCGCTCACCTCCCCCGCTGATGAGAATAGTAGCATACCAGCCGCTTTTTTACAAGGACACAAAATTTGAACACATAGTCACCCGGGTAAAAAAGCAGGCAGGCGACAATGAATGCCGCCCGCCTGCCGGTTGCAGTATAAATGTCTCTATTAATGTGAGGAGATTGTGTCTGCCCCACTTCAAAGCTTTGTTTAGAAGCCCATCCAACCCGCATTGGCAAGGAAGTAAAGGACAATCCAGCAGTACGCGGACATGACAAGGACTGCAGGCAGAGCCCACTTGACCCACTTACCGATCGGAACGCCGGCAAGAGCAAGGGAGCCGGCCGTTGCGCCGAGGGCGGGGGTGATGAGGTTGGTGAAACCATCGCCGTACTGGAAGGCGGAGCAGACAACGTTGCCGGTCATGCCCAGCGTCTCGCCCATAGGGGCGATGATGGGGATGAGGATGGCAGCCTTGGCCGACGCCGACGGGATGAAGAGGTTAATGACCATGACAACGATCGAGATGCCGATGGCCGATGCACCAAGGCTAAGGCCGCGCAGCGGGAGGCAGGCGTAGTACACGATCGTGTGCAGGATGTTACCGGTGGACATGACAAGCGCCATGGTGCCGGCAAGTCCGATGATGATGCCGACGAAAGCCATGCCGGCAGCGCCCTTGGCAAAGGAGTTCCCGATCTGGTCAAAGCTCATCTTCTCAAGCAGTCCGCAGAGGACGCAGACAATGATCTGAACCGTTACGAAAGCGGTGTTGGTGTAGCCCTTGCCGAGCATGAGCCAAACGATGAGGATGTACTGGACGAAGAACATGATGGTGGTGATGAGGTCGGCAGCGGAAAGGGTGCAAGCTTCGATCTCTTTCGCGTCCTCAAATTTGTTGTACCAGTCCATATTGCCCATAGCCGACTTGGAGGGGTCCTTTGCGATCTTCTTGGCATAGCGCAGCGTGTAGAGCATTCCGATGATGATGGCGCCGAACATGACGTATGTACGCACCTGGAATCCGGAGTAGACCGGGATGCCCATCATGGTCTGCGGTATGAGAAGGCGGGTCGGTCCGCAGGCGAATCCGATAAAGGAAGCGAAGAATGTGATGGCCAGTGCGATAATCGGGTCAAGTCTGAGTTTCTTGGCAATCATCATTCCCATTGGGACTAGTGCGATCATCTGATCGCCGCCGCCGAAACCGCCCTGAACACCGATGAAGAAGAACACGGCGCAGAGGATAATGGTGAGGCCCTTATTCTGAAGCTTGTACAGCGCATAGTTTGTCGCACGGTCGATGGCGCCGGTGTCAAGCATGACGCCAATGGTTGCGCCGCCAATCAGTACGAGCGCGATGACCATTCCGGCGTTCTGAAGGCCCGTAAGGATCATGAGAAGAGCTGCCCAAGGATTTACGGGAGTCTGTGCTTCGAGAAGTGCGAATTGGTCGCCCAAAATTGCCCCGGTCTCCGGGTTCTTTGCAAACTGTCCGGCCGGGATGACGTATGTCATCAAACTCATAAAAATAATGAGTCCCAGCATCAGGAAAAGAAGATGCGGCATTTTAAAGCCCTTCTTCTTTTTCTCTGCCGCAGCAGCGGCTTTTGTTTCACCCATAACTTACCTCCGATTAGTGGATATTTTGACCGGTCGGGCCGGTCCTATAAACAAGAATAATTATACTACAATATCATTTTCATAGGCAATGTCCATTATGCACGAATATTCCAGTGCTTATTGTATTATTTAGTGAGTATTTTGATTTTTATGTTCAAAGTTATTTTACTTTAGGAATAATTCTTCAGTAATTTCGCCTGTTTTCTGATTTATACTTTACAATAATAACCGCGTTTAAAGGCTATACTAGTTGTTGCTAGATTGAATGATACGTATATTTAAAAAAATATCTGTCAGAATGTATTTGATTTCAGCCATGTCCATACCGGGCACATTTTCCGAAAAAAATTTCACTGGCGTGCACTCTTTGTGGAATTTTGTTCGCAAATCTGCTAAACTATCTCTATACTGATATGAACGGAGGGTCTGAAATGAACAAGATGCCAAAAGAGCTTACTTGTAATTTCTTTAAAATGATTGATGACCAGTGGATGCTTGTCACTGCAAAAAAACCGGACGGAACCTTTAACATGCTCACGGCCTCCTGGGGTGGAACCGGTGTTCTTTGGAACAAACCCGTCAGCTTCATTTTTGTCAGGGAGAGCCGGTATACAGTGCAGTTTTTGGATGCTGCGGACAGCTATTCCCTCTCCTTTTTTGAAGAGGATATGCGCCCCGCACTGACCGAACTCGGCAGCAAAAGCGGTCGCGACCTGGACAAGATGAACTATCCCGGTCTGACCCCGGTTGAAAAAGATGGTGCCGTGATGTTTGAAGAGGCAAAGCTGACGCTGGTCTGTAAGAAGTTGTACCGCAATCTTCTTTCCGAGTCCTCAATTCTCGCCCCCGACGTCGTCCGTGATGCCTACGCGAAGGGGGACTTCCACATCGCCTATATCGGCGAAATAACCGCATGTATAGAAAAATAATGGCGCTCCTCATTGCTGCGGCCATCGCGCTCTCGCTTTGCGGCTGCTCCGTTTCCGGAAGTGCAGTTCCGCCCGAACTTGAGACCGACGCGCATGGGAAGACTGCACTTGCCCTCACGGCCGACGTCACGGGCGGGCACTACGCCTCCGCCTGCGATAACTATGACTATACGGAGCAGGTGGAGGAGGCCATGTCGACCTCCCTTCTCTATCTCTCTATGATGGGCCTCGTGAAAAGCTCCGGACAGTTTGAGTCGATCGAGAGCGTCACCCCATACGGCGACGCCTATTACGTCGGACTCAGGTTCTCCAAACAGCGCATGACCGCCGTTGTTACCTTCAAGGGGGACCTCATCGCCGGATTTATTTTCACCGAATGGGTCGATCCGGCTTCTCTGGCACCGGCAATTGATAAGCCGCTTCCGGAGGGAACGGTTGAGACCGATGTACTGTTCGGGGATCCGCAGCTTCCCGGTAAGCTCGTGCGCCCCGAAGGCAGCACCGTGGTTGTCATCCTGCTCTCGGGTTCCGGTCCAAACGACGCCGACAGCACGATCGGACCCAATAAGCTGTTGCGGGACATTGCCTACGACCTTGCCGGGGAGGGCATTGCCTCCCTGCGATTTGACAAACGCACCAAAGTCTACGGTCAGGACATTGTAAATGACTATGCCTTTACACCTAAAGAAGAATATATTGAGGATGCCGTAAACGCCTACAACTACCTGCTCGGTCACCGGGACGGCTACACGGAAATTTATATTGCCGGCCACAGTATGGGCGGCTATATGTTGCCTGCAATCGCTGGAGAACTACCGGACGCAGCGGGGTTCATTTTTCTCTCCGCAAACTGCTCTCCCCTGCCTGAGCTTGCCCGCATGCAGGTGGACTATCTGCGCACCCTCGGCCAACCGACAAAGGCCGAGCTTGCCGCCTATGACCAGATGGAAACGCAGCTTGACCAGATTGCGAAAATTTCAAACGACACACCCGTTGATACGTTGCTTTTGGGGGCTTATCCGGCCTACTGGCGTTATCTTGCGGCATATGATCCGGCAAGCCTAGTCGGCGGCACTCAGGCGCCGATGCTTTTCATCGCAGGTGGCAGGGACTACCAAGTTCCGGTAAGCGAGCTTGATTTATGGAAGGATGCCCTTGCGGACAGTACCGAAGAGTCAACTCGCATGTTTCATACTTTTCCCGACCTAAACCACCTGTTGATGCCCGGTACGGGTAAGCCGGGTCCCGATGAATACACCGTTCCGAATACCGTCGATACCGCCGTAGGTGCCGACATTGCCAAGTTCATC
Organism: Oscillospiraceae bacterium; assembly: GCA_963662765.2. GTDB lineage: Bacteria > Bacillota > Clostridia > Oscillospirales > Feifaniaceae > DATMXT01. Next base: position 229,718 of record CAXXUP010000002.1, on the reverse strand, counting down.
CGCTCAACCAAAGGAACATGATGAATAAATGAAACGAACATCGATAGTTTTACTGGCAGCCGCCTTTGTGCTGCTTTCCGCCTGCGCAAAGCCCGCCGATTCCAAAGGGCAGCCCGCCGGCACCGTTCAAATCTCCGTCACCTGCGCCGACATCTTGGACAATATGGATACGTTCGACCCTGAAAAGGCCGCGCTTGTCCCAAAAGACGGCGTGATCCTCGCCGACACCGAAGTCGATTTTTTTGAGGTCGATACCGTCTTTGACCTTCTTTCACGCACGCTCCGGGAAAACGACATTCATTTGGAGTATGAGGATGCGGGAGAGAGCGGCGTATATGTCAAGGGCATCGCCAACATATATACGGGCGACGGCGGGCAGGCCTCCGGCTGGCTGTACTACATCAATTCCGAAAGCCCCACTGAGAGCTGCTCCCGATTGACCCCGGCGGACGGCGACCGGATTGAGTGGGTATATGTCTGCGATTTCTCCACCCTCCCTCTTTCCTGAAGACGCACGTCAGCCATCGAAGCTGCACCCGTCCGGCCCTGACCCAAACAAAAAGGCTCCCCTACTTGGGGAGCCTTTAATAAATGAAGTTACTTAAGCGTTGACAGCGGTGACGACACCGGATCCGACAGTACGGCCGCCTTCGCGGATAGCGAAACGGAGGCCTTCCTCGATGGCGATGGGGGTGATGAGCTCGACGTTCATGCTGATGTGGTCGCCGGGCATGCACATCTCGACATCTCCGTCAAGGGAGACGACGCCTGTGACGTCGGTCGTACGGAAGTAGAACTGCGGGCGGTAGTTGTTGAAGAAAGGCGTATGACGGCCACCCTCTTCCTTGGTCAGGACATAGACCTGGCCGCGGAACTTGGTGTGAGGCTTGATGGTGCCGGGCTTGGCCAGAACCTGACCACGCTCGATCTCATTGCGCTGCACGCCGCGGAGCAGAACGCCGATGTTGTCGCCGGCCTCTGCGTAGTCTAGCAGCTTGCGGAACATTTCGATGCCGGTGACAACGGTCTTGCGGGGAGCATCTGTGAGGCCGACGATCTCGACTTCCTCGGAGAGCTTGAGAATACCGCGATCAACACGACCGGTGGCGACGGTGCCGCGGCCGGTGATGGTGAAGACGTCCTCAACAGGCATCAAGAAGGGCATGTTGGCTTTTCTCTCGGGGGTGGGGATATACGCGTCAACGGCGTCCATGAGTTCAAGAATGCTCTTGTACTCGGGAGCCATAGGATCGGTAGAGGCGGACTCGAGGGCCTGCAGGGCACTTCCCTTGATGATCGGGATGTCGTCGCCGGGGAACTCGTAGACGGAGAGAAGTTCGCGGACTTCCATCTCAACCAGCTCCAGGAGCTCGGGATCGTCAACCTGATCAACTTTGTTCATGTAAACAACGATATAGGGAACGCCAACCTGACGGGCAAGCAGGATGTGCTCACGGGTCTGGGGCATCGGGCCGTCGGCGGCCGAGACAACGAGGATAGCGCCGTCCATCTGAGCAGCACCGGTGATCATGTTCTTGACGTAGTCGGCATGTCCGGGGCAGTCGACATGGGCGTAGTGGCGATTCTTGGTCTCATACTCAACGTGCGCAGTGTTAATTGTGATGCCGCGCTCTCTCTCTTCGGGGGCCTTGTCGATCATGTCATAGGCCTCAAACTTGGCCATTCCCTGGAAGGACAGAACCTTGGTGATCGCCGCGGTCAGCGTGGTCTTGCCGTGGTCGACGTGGCCAATGGTTCCAATGTTAACATGGGGCTTGGTTCTTTCAAATTTTGCCTTTGCCATTTGAATTATCCTCCTTTAACTTCAATAAATCTCGGTTGATGTTATCATACAATGTTTTACCTTAAAAAGCAATAGTTTACTTTGCGTCAGCTATCCTTTCGGCGCACGCCGGCAATGGATTCAGCTACGGATTTCGGCACTTCCGTGTAGTGGCTGGGCTCCATGCTGTAGACGCCGCGGCCCTGCGTTTTGGAGCGAAGATCCGTAGAGTAGCCGAACATTTCGGAGAGCGGCACCGAAGCCGTAATCTCCTGCGAACCGGTGCGGGCCTCCATGCCGGAGACCTGTCCGCGGCGGGAGTTGAGGTCGCCGATGACGTCGCCCATGTAGCTCTCGGGGACGTTGACGACCACTTTCATGATAGGCTCTGTCAGTACGGGATCGGCTTTTCTCATAGCCTCTTTGAAGGCCATGGAGGCGGCGATCTTAAAGGCCATTTCGGAGGAGTCCACCTCGTGGTAGGAGCCGTCGAGCAGCGTGCACTTGACGTCCACGACGTTGTAGCCGGCAAGAACGCCCGCCTGCATGGCTCCCTGTACACCGGCATCAATCGCAGGGATATACTCCTTGGGAATGGCGCCGCCGACAATCTTGTTCTCGAACGAATAACCGGCGCCCGGTTCACTCGGCTCGATGCGGATCTTGACGTGTCCGTACTGGCCTTTGCCGCCCGACTGGCGGACATACTTGTTGTCGACCTCGGCGGACTTGCGGATGGTCTCCTTATAGGCGACCTGCGGCTTGCCGACGTTGGCCTCCACTTTGAATTCGCGCAGCAGTCTGTCGACAATGATCTCGAGATGCAGCTCCCCCATTCCGGCGATGATGGTCTGTCCGGTCTCCTCGTCGGTGTAGGTGCGGAAGGTGGGATCTTCCTCGGCAAGCTTTGCTAAGGCGATTCCCATCTTTTCTTGGCCTGCCTTGGTCTTTGGCTCAATGGCAACCCGAATAACGGGCTCCGGGAACTCCATGGATTCGAGGATGACGGGGTCGCGCTCATCGCACAGCGTGTCGCCGGTCGTGGTGTTCTTAAGGCCGACGGCGGCGGCGATGTCGCCCGAGTAGACCTCATCGAGATCCTGCCTGTGGTTGGCGTGCATCAGCAGGATGCGGCCGAGCCGCTCACGGTCCTGCTTGGTGGAATTGTAGATCCCGGATCCCTTCTTGGCGGTACCGGAGTAGACGCGGAAAAAGCAGAGTTTGCCTACAAACGGGTCTGTGGCAATTTTGAAGGCGAGAGCTGAAAACGGCTCGTCGTCCGACGGATGCCGCTCCATTTCCGCACCGGTCTCTGGGTGAATCCCCCTGATGGCCGGGACATCGAGCGGCGAAGGCATATAGTCGACAATGGCGTCGAGCAGCTTCTGTACACCCTTGTTCCGGTAGGAGGTGCCGCATGTGACCGGAACCATCTTATTGGCGATGGTGGCGGCACGGATGGCGGCCTTGATCTCTGGGATCGAGGCCTCCTCTTCATTGAGGTACTTCTCGAGCAGCGCGTCGTCGAACTCGGCGACGGCTTCTAGGATGGCATGACGATACTCGGCAGCTTTGTCCGCCAGATCGGCCGGGATTTCCTCTACACGGATGTCCATGCCTAGGTCGTCGTAGTAGATATAGGCCTTCATCTCGACGAGATCGACGATCCCCTTAAAGGTATCCTCGTACCCGACGGGAAGCTGAATCGGAACAGCGTTGCACTTTAATCTATCACGCATCATGGAGACGACATGATAAAAATCGGCGCCCATGATGTCCATTTTGTTGACATAGGCCATGCGGGGCACGCCGTACCTGTCGGCCTGACGCCACACGGTCTCGGACTGCGGCTCAACGCCGCCCTTTGCACAAAAAACGGTGACGGAGCCGTCCAGTACGCGAAGCGACCGTTCGACCTCGACCGTAAAGTCCACATGTCCCGGAGTGTCGATGATGTTGATGCGGTTGTCCTTCCAATGGCAGGTGGTTGCAGCGGAGGTGATGGTGATGCCTCTCTCCTGTTCTTGCTCCATCCAGTCCATGGTAGCGGCGCCGTCGTGCACCTCTCCGAGCTTGTGGGTGATCCCCGTGTAATACAGAATCCTCTCGGTCGTCGTCGTCTTTCCGGCGTCGATATGGGCCATGATGCCTATATTGCGCGTCAACTCAAGCGGAAATTCTCTTGGCATTCTTTTCTCCTGTTCTTATGACGAATTCGACCGAAAGCTTAGAAGCGGTAATGGGCAAAGGCCCTGTTGGACTCTGCCATACGGTGCGTGTCGTCCTTTTTCTTGACGGCACCGCCGGCATTGTTTACGGCATCCATCAGTTCGCCGGCAAGCCGCTCGGACATGAGCCTCTCACTGCGGGCTCTCGAGTAGCTCGTCAGCCAGCGCAGACCGAGTGTGCGGCGGCGCTCCGGGCGGACCTCCATCGGAACCTGATAGGTGGCGCCGCCAACACGGCGGGCCTTGACCTCTAAAACCGGCATGATGTTCTCCAGCGCCTGCTCGAAAACTTCGAGCGGGTCTTTGCCGGTCTTCTCCTTGATGATGTCAAATGCGTCGTAGACGATTTTCTGGGCTACGCCCTTCTTCCCGTCATACATGATGTTGTTGATGAGGCGTGTGACCATCTTACTGCCATACAGCGGATCTGGCAGCACGTCTCTTACGGGTACGGAACCTCTTCTGGGCACTTTTCTTCCCTCCTTCACATAAGTTGAACTCATAGGTACTCGAAAGTGAAATACTCCCGTTGGCACGCAAAAGACGTTCATTGGATTACTTCGCGAAATTCGGATACAAGCGGTTGGTCGAAGGGTTTTTTCGAATGTCAGGGAAGAAGATTGCGAACCATACGATGTGTATGGGCATGTTCTTCTGGCGCAGACAGGCGAAAAACGAACCGGCTATACCGCCGCGTACGTGTTTCGTAAGCGGTCCTATATATAAACGCTCTGCGGGTGCTTCTCTAAGTCAATTCATTCGAGTGGGCGGCAGTCTTACTTCGCTGCTTTCGCAGTTTTCTTCGGCCTCTTTGTGCCGTATTTGGATCTGCCCTGACGGCGTGTCTGCACGCCCTGGGTATCCAGCGTTCCGCGGATGATGTGATAGCGAACGCCTGGGAGATCCTTGACTCTGCCGCCTCTGATGAGCACCACGTTATGCTCTTGAAGGTTGTGTCCGACACCGGGGATGTACGCAGAGACTTCGGCACCGTTTGACAGCCTCACGCGGGCGATTTTTCGCAGCGCGGAATTCGGCTTCTTGGGAGTCATCGTCTTGACCGAGGTACAGACGCCACGCTTTTGCGGAGCCGACTGATCGGTCTGCTGCTTCTTCAGGGTGTTGAAACCCTTTTGAAGCGCCGGGGCCTTGGACTTGTAGACAGAGGTCTCTCTGCCTTGCTTAACGAGTTGGTTAAATGTCATTTTTCGTAGGTTCCTCCTTTCCTCAAAAATTATTTCAAACCGTCACCGGTTTAAAACAGCAACTGTTGCGGCGCCTACCTCAATGTTGCAGACGGCGCCAAGCTTTGCCATTGACGGGACCCGCTCGACTCTTACCCCCATCTGGCGGCAGAGTTCCTCGAGCGGAACCGTCACCGCGGGGTCGGCATCTTCGGCGATGTAGACGAGCCCCGCCCGTCCTTCCTTGACCGCCTTGCGGGTCTGTTTGAGCCCGACAACCTTAGGGTGGTCTCCGAATTCAATCATTCCTCATCGACTCCTCTCAATTTTGCAGACCAATTTATTATATAGTACCGGTGTATAAATGTCAAGATATTTGCGGGTTACCGGTTGCCGGTAGCAGCCTGATCGTAGCCCTCGGTCACGATTTCGGTCGCCTGATATCTTGCCATTCCGGTGCCGGCCGGAATCAGTTTTCCGATGATGACGTTCTCTTTGAGTCCGAGTAGCGGGTCGACTTTGCCCTTGATGGCGGCCTCGGTCAAAACCCTCGTCGTCTCCTGGAATGAGGCGGCGGACAGGAAAGACTCGGTGGCGAGTGACGCCTTGGTGATACCCTGCAGCACCGGAACGGCTTCGGGAATGGACAGCCCCTCAACGCCTTCCGCCATGCGGCGCTCAATTTCGGCGCACACAGCCGCAAACTCGCCGCGATCCATGAGGGATCCGACCAGAAGCTCTGTGGAGCCGGAGGACTCAATACGCAGTTTGCGCAGCATCTGCCGCACGATGACCTCGATGTGCTTGTCACTGATTCCGACGCCCTGCAGACGGTAGACCTTCTGCACCTCGTTGATGAGGTAGTTTTGAACCGCCAGCATCCCTGAGATGCGCATGAGGTCTCCGGGATTCATGGAGCCTTCGGTGAGCTGCTGACCGATCTTGACGACGTCGCCCGTGACAGGCCTTATTTTGGACGAATAGGCAATCTGATATTCTCTGCGGTCGCCGATTTCGTCGTTGGTGACGATGATCTTGCGAAGCCTCCCGCTGTCCTCGACGATGACGCTGCCGTCGATTTCCGAGATGACGGCCTGCGATTTGGGTTTGCGGGCCTCAAACAGTTCCTCGACGCGGGGAAGGCCCTGCGTGATGTCCTCGGTCGTCGCGATTCCGCCGGTGTGGAAGGTACGCATGGTCAGCTGAGTGCCGGGCTCGCCGATCGACTGGGCCGCGATGATGCCGACAGCCTCGCCCACACTGATCTCGCCGCCGGTCGCAAGGTTGCGGCCGTAGCACTTGGCGCAGACGCCATACTTGGCGCGGCAGGTCATGACCGAACGCACTTCAACCGATTCAACCCCGGCCTCCGCAATCTCCTCGGCCAGCTCGTCGGTGATGAGGGTGTCGCCGGTCGCAATCACTTCGCCGGTTACGGGGTGTACGATTTCACGTACCGGATAGCGGCCGATCAGCCGCTCAGCCAGCCCCTCGATCTTGGCCTTGCCGTCTTTTATGTCTGCGACGACAATGCCCTCGGTCGCACCGCAGTCGTCTTCTCGGATGATGACTTCCTGCGCGACATCGACAAGACGACGCGTGAGATAGCCCGAGTCGGCGGTACGAAGAGCCGTATCGGCAAGTCCTTTTCGAGCACCACGAGACGAAATGAAGTACTCGAGCACCGTCAGTCCTTCACGGAAGTTGGCACGAATGGGGATTTCGATCGTCTTGCCGGAGGTGTTGGCCATCAGGCCGCGCATGCCGGCAAGCTGCCTGATCTGCTTCATGGAACCGCGGGCGCCGGAGTCGGCCATCATATAGATTGGGTTGTATCTGTCGAGGTTGGCTGACAGGGCGTTCGTCACGTCGTCGGTAGCCTTTTCCCACCGTTTAATTACAGCGCCGTAACGCTCCTGTTCGCTGTATAGGCCGCGCCGATATTTCTTGGTAATCTCGACGACGTCCTCCTCGGCGACCTCCAGGATGTGCTTCTTCTCTTTGGGGACCATCATGTCGGCCACTGAAATGGTGGTGGCGCCGACCGTTGAATATTTGAAACCCAGCGACTTGATCTCATCGAGCACACATGCCGAGATGGCAAAACCATGCTTTCGGATGCAGCGGTCGACGATTTCGCCGAGCTTGCCCTTGTTGGCTGTAAAGTTGACTTCATAGTCGAAAAAGTGCTCGGGATCGCTGCGGTCGACAAAGCCGAGATCCTGCGGAATGGGTGCATTGAAGATGATCTGTCCGACGGTGCAGTCGATGATCTTGCTCTTCATCACCCCGTCGATCTCTTTCTTTATCCGCACCTTAACGGCAGCGTGAAGGTCGACCTCGCCGGTGTCATAGGCCATCAAGGCCTCGTCGGTGGAGGAAAAGGCCTTCCCCTCCCCTTTACAGCCGGGGCGCTTCAGGGTGAGGTAGTATGAGCCCAGCACCATGTCCTGCGACGGAACCGTCACGGGACGGCCGTCCTGCGGCTTGAGCAGATTGTTGGCCGACAGCATGAGGAATCTGGCCTCGGCCTGCGCCTCCGACGAGAGCGGAACGTGGACGGCCATCTGGTCGCCGTCAAAGTCGGCGTTGTAGGCGGTGCAAACGAGTGGATGCAGCTTGATGGCGCGGCCCTCGACTAAGACCGGTTCAAAAGCCTGAATGCCGAGTCTATGCAGCGTAGGCGCGCGGTTTAAGAGCACCGGGTGCTCCTTGATGACTTCTTCAAGCGCGTCCCAGACTTCGGTCGTGGCGCGAGCTACAAGCTTCTTGGCGCCGTTGACGTTCTGGGCAAGGCCGATCTCCTCGAGCCGGCGCATGACAAAGGGTTTGAAGAGCTCCAGCGCCATCTCCTTTGGCAGACCGCACTGGTAAATCTTCAGATCCGGGCCGACGACGATGACCGAGCGGCCCGAGTAGTCGACGCGCTTGCCGAGCAGGTTCTGTCGGAAACGCCCCTGCTTGCCCTTGAGCATGTCGGACAGGCTCTTGAGCGGCCGGTTGTTGGGTCCCGTGACCGGGCGACCGCGCCGTCCGTTATCGATGAGGGAGTCGACGGCCTCTTGCAGCATGCGCTTTTCGTTGCGCACGATGATCTCGGGGGCGCCGAGCTCCAGTAGCTTCTTTAAGCGGTTATTGCGGTTGATGACGCGGCGGTAGAGATCGTTTAGGTCTGAGCTTGCGAAACGGCCGCCGTCAAGCTGAACCATGGGGCGAATTTCCGGCGGAATGACCGGGACAACGTCCAGAATCATCCACTCCGGTCGATTTCCCGAGAGCCGGAAGGCTTCGACAGCCTCGAGCCGCTTTACAACGCGAGCCCTTTTTTGTCCGGTCGTGGTATCAAGCTCGGCCTTGAGCTCTACAGAGAGTTTTTCAAGATCAATTTCGGTCAAAAGCTCCTTGATGGCCTCAGCGCCCATGCCGACCCTAAAGTCGTTCTCATACCGCTCGTAGTAGTCGTTGTACTCCCGCTCGGTCAACACCTGCATTTTTGTCAAGGGGGTGTCGCGGCCGGGGTCAAGCACGATATACTGGGCGAAATAAAGCACTTTTTCAAGCACACGGGGCGAGATGTCAAGCAGCAGACCCATGCGGGAAGGAATGCCCTTAAAATACCAAATGTGCGAAACCGGAGCCGCAAGGTCGATGTGTCCCATGCGCTCGCGGCGCACCTTGGCTCTGGTGACTTCGACGCCGCACTTTTCGCAGATTTTGCCCTTATAGCGGTGCCGTTTGTATTTTCCGCAAAAGCACTCCCAGTCCTTTGTCGGCCCGAAGATGCGTTCGCAGAAAAGACCATCCCTCTCGGGCTTAAGCGTGCGGTAATTTATGGTCTCCGGTTTTTTGACCTCTCCCTTTGACCAGGAGCGGATCATTTCCGGTGAGGCGAGTCCTATTTTTATGCTGTCAAACGTGTTGAACTCCAAAGTTACTCCTCCTCCACTTATTCGATGTCCGACTCATCTTCCTCTTGAGCGAAATCGGCGTCGTCAAACTCCCCTTCGACTTCCTCGATGCCATATCCGGCAAACTCGAGCTCCTCGTCGGAGGTGAGATAGTCCTCTGTAGCTTCGCCGTGCATACCGAAGTCGTCGCCGTCATCAAAGCTGTCCCTAAGCACAATCTCCTGCTGGTCTTCATCCAGCACCCGGACGTCGAGCGCCAGGGATTGGAGTTCCTTGATGAGAACTTTGAATGACTCCGGAATGCCGGGCTTGGGTACGTTCTCGCCCTTGACGATGGCCTCGAACGTCTTGACGCGCCCGATGGTGTCGTCCGACTTGACGGTCAGAATCTCCTGGAGGGTATAGGCTGCGCCGTATGCCTCAAGTGCCCAGACCTCCATCTCTCCGAAACGCTGGCCGCCGAACTGTGCCTTGCCGCCCAGCGGCTGCTGGGTGACGAGGGAGTACGGGCCGTTGGACCTAGCGTGGATCTTATCGTCCACAAGGTGGGCCAGCTTCAGGAAGTGCATATATCCAACCGTGACCGGGTTGTCGAATGGCATGCCGGTCCGGCCGTCGTACAGAATGGTCTTGCCGTTTTCGTTGTACTGCAGCTTGGCCCGACCTTGGGCGTTGTCGCGGGCCTGCCGCAGCATGGCGGTGATGTCCTCCTCCTTGGCGCCGTCGAAGACCGGGGTCATCACTTTGATACCCAGAGCCTTTGCGGCAAGGCCTAAGTGGACTTCAAGCACCTGACCGATGTTCATACGGGAGGGAACGCCTAAGGGATTTAAGACGATGTCGAGCGGCGTGCCGTCCGGCAGGAAAGGCATATCCTCCTGCGGCAGCACCCTAGAGACGACACCCTTGTTGCCGTGGCGACCGGCCATCTTGTCACCGACTGAAATCTTTCTCTTCTGGGCGATGTAGCAGCGTACAACTTTATTGACGCCAGGCGACATCTCGTCGCCCTTCTCGCGGTCGAAGACCTTAACGTCGACCACGATGCCCGACTCGCCGTGCGGAACCTTGAGCGACGTGTCCCGGACTTCGCGGACCTTTTCGCCGAAAATCGCACGCAGCAGCCGCTCTTCGGCCGTCAGTTCAGTCTCACCCTTGGGGGTGATCTTACCCACCAGAATGTCGCCCGAGTGTACCTCTGCACCGATGCGGATGATGCCGGAGGCGTCGAGGTCCTTTCTGGAATCCTCCGAGAGGCCGGGGATGTCGCGGGTGATCTCCTCGTTGCCGAGCTTGGTCTCCCGCTCCTCGAGCTCATACTCCTCAATGTGGATGGAGGTAAATATGTCATCCCGCACGAGCCGCTCATTTAACAGCACGGCGTCTTCGTAGTTAAAGCCTTCCCAGGTCATGAAGCCGATCAGCACATTGCGCCCTAAGGCGATTTCCCCGTTCTGAGTTGAGGGGCCGTCGGCAACGACTTCACCCGCTTCAACCTTCTGTCCCGCCGATACGATGGGTTTCTGGTTGATGCAGGTGCCCTGATTGGAGCGCAGAAATTTGATGAGTTCGTACTTGTCGAGATCGCCGCCGCCGGCATCGATCACAACATGCCGCGCGTCGACCGACTTGACGGTGCCGGCTCGCTTCGCCAGAATGCAGACGCCGGAGTCGACGGCCGCCTTATACTCCATTCCGGTTCCGACGATACAGGATTCGGTGCGCAGCAGCGGAACAGCCTGCCGCTGCATGTTGGAACCCATGAGGGCGCGGTTTGCGTCATCGTTTTCGAGGAAAGGAATCATAGCCGTCGCCACCGACACGACCATCTTGGGCGAGATGTCCATGTAGTCGATGCGGTCGCGGTCGATTTCCAAAATTTCATCGCGGAAACGGGCTGCAACGCGCGGACGGACAAACCGTCCAGCATCGTCCAGCGCCTCCGAAGCTTGGGCGACGATGAATTCATCCTCGATATCGGCCGTCATGTAGACGACCTCGTTTGTGACGGCGCCGGTCGCCTTATTGACCCGGCGATAAGGTGCCTCGATGAACCCGTAGTCGTTGATGCGGGCGAAGGTTGAAAGGTAGGAGATCAGTCCGATGTTGGGACCTTCCGGGGTCTCAATCGGGCACATGCGGCCATAGTGGGAGTGATGGACGTCGCGCACCTCAAAGCCGGCACGATCTCGTGAGAGACCGCCGGGGCCCAGCGCCGAGAGACGGCGCTTGTGGGTCAGCTCCGCTAAGGGGTTTGTCTGATCCATGAACTGCGAGAGTGGCGAGGAGCCGAAGAACTCCTTGATGGACGCAACGACCGGCCGGATGTTGATGAGGGCTTGGGGTGTGATGATCTCCATGTTCTGAGTCGTCATGCGCTCTTTGATGACCCGCTCCATACGGGCTATGCCGATACGGAACTGATTTTGTAGAAGCTCTCCAACCGAACGGATACGGCGGTTGCCGAGATGGTCGATATCGTCCACCGTGCCGATGTCGTAGGAGAGGCATACGAGGTGATTAAAGGAGGACAAAATATCCTCGACCGCGATGTGCTTGGGTACAAGTTCTGCCATATTTTCGGCTATGAGCGCCGTAAGCGCCGCCCCGTCTGCCGCCTGCTCGAGCAGCCCAACGAGCACCTTATAGCTGACCTTCTCCCGAAGCTCGAGCTTTTCAAAGTCGAGTCCCGCGTACTTTTCGGAAAGCCCCGCCGAGGCGAAGAAGTCGGGCAGCGAAATCATGCCGTTGGAGAAAACTCTGATCTCGAGGTCCTCTACTTTAATATAGACCGTGTCGATCCCGGATGCTGCGATTTCGGCCGCGTGCTGACGTGTAAGCATTGTACCGGCCGGATAGAGCAGCTCACCGGTATAGGGCGCGATGGCATCGCGGGACAGCTTTTTGCCGGCGATACGGGGCGCAAGGTCAAGCTTCTGATTGTACTTGTAGCGGCCGACCTTAGAGAGGTCGTACCGGCGCGCGTCGAAGAACATGCTGTTGAGAAGCGACTGTGCGCTCTCAACTGTGGGCGGCTCGCCGGGGCGCAGCTTCTTGTACATCTCGATGAGACCCTCTTCGACACTGTTCGTCGGGTCCTTCTCAAGCGTGGCCAGCATACGCTCGGTCTCCCCGTACATGGCGAGGATGTCGTCCTTTGAGGCAAGGCCGAGTGCGCGCAGTAGCACGGTGGCGGGGATTTTACGGTTTTTGTCGATGCGGACGTAGTAGACCCCGGCGCTGTCGGTCTCGTATTCGAGCCAGGCGCCGCGGTTGGGGATGATCTGGGCCGAAAACAGGCTGGCGCCGGACTTGTCCCTTGTCACGTCATAATAGATTCCGGGAGAGCGAACGAGCTGTGAGACAATAACTCGCTCGGCACCATTGATGATGAAGGTGCCGCTGTCGGTCATAAGCGGAAAATCGCCCATGAAGATCTCCTGTTCTTTGACCTCCATTGTCTCGCGGTTGACGAGTCGAACCCTGACCTTTAAGGGCGCTGCATAAGTGGCGTCGCGCTCCTTGCACTCGGCAACGGAATACTTGGATTCCTTCTCCAGCGTGTAGTCGATGAACTCGAGTACGAGGTTTCCGGTGTAGTCTGTGATGTAGGATACATCCCGGAAAACTTCCTTAAGCCCATTCTCGACAAACCACTGATAGGATTTCTTCTGGACCTCGATGAGATTCGGCATCTCCTGAATCTCTTCGATTTTGGAGAAGGAAAGCCGCTGGTTTTTGCCGAGTGTCACCATTTTGGGCATCTTCACATCACTCCGTATACAATATTTGGCGGATACTTATGCAGGGCCTCCGCCGTCATCCCCCACGCTCCGTTATCTGTCCGGTATTCTCATATAAGGAATAACAGAGGCGTGATCATGAAAATCTGCTAAAAAATGTGTACACCCTACCCCGTTTCCACGGTAAGGGCCCCTATTAAATTAACGATGAATGAGCGGAAATGTTTATACAAAATGGGGAAAATAGGAACAAACAGTCATTTTATCAAAATTTTGAACGACAAATTCATCTGTTTTGACGATTGACTGTTGGGTTTTTACACAATATCCCATACCTCTCCATTGTGTGCAGTTTGATATAATACCACCAAATTCATCCGCAGTCAAGCACTTTTTGGAAACAATAATTCCAGTATGCAGACTATACATTTTGAATACAAAAAAGCGCTGCACCTTACCGGCACAGCGCTTTCATATGCAGACAGTCAGGGCAAAAACTTAGACATTTTCACGCTGTCAAGTTCCTTCGCGATGATGTCGCTCACGCGCTGAAATTCTATGTGGAACGGACACTTCTCCTTGTCGGCCACCCGTGTGCACCCGGCGGTCGGCCACAGGCACTTGTTGATGGCAATGGGGCCGTCGACAATCGTGATGATATCGAGCAGAGAGATTTCCTCTGGGCTTTTGCTCAAAACATAACCGCCGGCGGCGCCTTTGAAAGAGCGCACGATACCGGCCCTGGATAACTTTCCAAGGATTTTGAGCGTGAAGCGCATCGTCACTCCAACCTGGTCCGCGATTGCGCCTGCGTCGCTTTTTGCTTTCGTGGTGGCAAGATAATACACTATGCGCACCGCATAGTCCGCCTCAAGCGTTATCCTCATATGTCACTCTCTTTCCGCAGCGCCCTTCATCGCAAAGCACAGATAAAAAAACGCGCACCGTTTTACAGTGCAGCCGAATAAAAATCAGCGGCTCGCCCCTGGTTTTGTATTTTACCACATATGTCCAGACAATTACAAGAGATGTAACCTCATATTCATAATTAATTTGCTTAAAATCAGCTAAAACGTCTCCAGACTTCTAAAATACAAATATAACGCAGCACCGGTCGTTGCAGATTATATCGGCCTTCATTTTGGCAATCCGCTATTGACAGACCCCTGTGTATTCAGTATAATAATAGGGCTGCAGATCGGGGTGTAGCGCAGTTTGGTAGCGCGCTTGGTTCGGGACCAAGAGGCCGCGAGTTCAAGTCTCGCCACTCCGACCATAAAAAGTCCGTCGGCTAACGCCGACGGACTTTTTGTTTTCGCGGTTTCCTGTTTGGATGTTCGAAATTGAACTGTGAGTAAATGGGTGCTAAAATAGATCGCGTTATAAGTGCCGCGCCGCTAATTCCAATTAAGGCTTCCCGACAAGCTCGCGTGGCCTGTCATTCAAAATCAATGATCGGAAAACGCAAAACGACGGCAGCCAAAGCATGTATGATTGCGCTGGGAATAAAAATGATGACTGTTCCAAGCATTGTAAGCTCATACAGCGTGCTGCTGCGCGAATCCGGGGCTTTATCAGGCTTTTTTAATAAACGCGCTTTTAAACTCCCAAGCGGAATACCGTAAGCATTGCCAAACATGATTACCCGTATGGCTCCCAGTATGGCAATGCTTTTCTCGTAACCGTATTGCTTGACAACAGAATCCCAGGCTTCTTTTGAAGGTTTGCCGCGCGCGTCCGCATAGTGCTGCGCAAAGAGGATAGCCGGCATTTCAGCCGGCTCGATATCGGAGAAATCACCTGAAAGCATGGCGTTTATTTCTTCTATGCTCATCCCAGTCGACAGTGCCATTTTCGTGTGGGCATACGAACACATTGCGCACTTGTTGACTTCTGTCACCGCAAGCATCAGACGCTCTGCAAAGTCCTCCTGCAGCACACCGTTTCTTTGTGCCGTCGCAAATGCCGGCATCGTGCGAACCGCCCGGTACACGATCCCGTATGTTTCGCTCACGGAAAATAGTTTTCGACCCACATGTTGTTTTTTCACGGTGGTAAAAAGCCCTCCCAGCAGATATTTACGACAGCCAATAAGGCACGTGTGCGTTGTGTGCGTTGTGGTTAATAAATGATACCATTCTTGTGAGCATAAATCAACAAGAAGAATCCTTGCGCGCTTGGCATAACCGCTTGCAGGATTTCATCGGAGCATGACTAGGGGCACAGCTTTTTGTGATTTGACTCCGACTGTAAAAGCCCAACGATTTCACCTGGACATGAGTCACTCCAAAAGAAGTCGATTGCGTTTGCAATCGACTTCTTTTAAAAAGGAGCCTGGTTATCTCAGCGACATACGAGCGACAAAGTGAATGCGGGCATTTAGCGAAAATCCCCCTGTTTGGCACCCCGACCTGAGGATTTCATACATTGGGGCCTGCGAAATCGTGTAAACGCACTCGAAGTAATCGGACAACTGCCAATATCGGTTCGTGCAGATCAAACTGATGTCGTGATCGAATTATTGAGAGTTACCTCCCGCCGCACACCCTTAGCGTGACCGGACTTGCTCTGTGCCCGCGACTGTGCCTTAGACAGCAAAGGACCGCAGACAAAAGTCTCCGGTCCCAAGAAATTGATGAAGAATAGGGCTTATGTTGTGAGCGGTCAGCTGACCGCTGCTTAAGGATGAGCGGATTTTCTTGTGTCGAGCAGCAGACTGTTAAATGCGACAATGAGCAGTGCGACCGCAAGGGCATTCAGAAACCCGCCAATATGAACTCCGGGCACAAAGCCGTCCGCAATTTTTATGGTCAGCACATTGATAATAACGCTGAACAAACCAAGTGTCAGAATATTGAGCGGCAATGCGATAATAAGAAAAATCGGTTTTAACACCAGATTGACGATCAAAAGGACAAGCCCCATGATGAGCAGTGCTGATGCGTCTCTGACATATACGCCAGCAAGCGCTGTAGAGACAATCAGAATGGAAATAATAATTGAACAGTATTTCAGAAACAGTCTTATCATAGCGCCGCTACCTTGCGTGTATGATTATTCTTCACCGAAAGCTGAAGCTTCACATGGTCTGTACTGACATTTATTAAATCGTATGGATCGTTTTCAGTGATTGACCTGATGAGCTCCATGAGCTGCACCGTGAGCTCGTTTATTGTATGAACTGAAAAGGGCGATGCACACCTCTGCTTCTCCGGTGAAAAAAGGCAAAGCAGCACTGTGAGGTCATAAATACTGTCCAGGAGCTCTCGAAAAACGTTGCAGAAAATAGGGTATTTAAGATGAAACCTCGCCCCATCCTCTGTGTCAAGCACTAACCAAATGATTCGAGCTCGCCTATTCCACATATATCTTTACTTTGATCATCGCATTATTTTCTTCATCCCAAGCTTCCACGTCGACGATATTGGGGTCGTCCAGCGTACCGCTCAGCACATCTTCAATGATTTTTCCAAAATCGATGCTGGTGATATCGACACCCTTTGCCTCCATCTGTGTCCTTGCGTCCTCGGGAATATAGTTCTTCACCTTGCCCGCGATCCCCCCGATCGTCGTGAGCAGCCGAATCGGAATGTTGACACTGACGTTCACCGATTTGTTGTCGGAAGTCACTCTGATTTTAAGGAACTTGTAGCTGCGCCTCGTCACAGGGGATACGGCCGCCACGGTCTCCTCTGCCGCTGCGCCATCGGTTGCTTTCAGAGACTCCATCAGCTCCATGGCCTCAGCCGCAGTAATTTGCCCTTTTTCTACCATTTCAAGAATTTTCATTTGTTCGTTCATCTTTTCATACCTCACATTACAGATTTTTTATTTGTAGCGTTGCTTCTTTCGCCGTTATTTCACCTTTTGAGAGTCTGTCGAGAATTTGATTTCTTGCGGCGTCTTTGGCCTCTCGCTCTGCAGTTGCCTCAACAGCCGCTTCTTTGGAGTTCACTTCAAAACCGAGCGCCCTGATAACCGCATCGAGTTTCCCTCGTACGGTCGGATACGAAATTCCAAGTTCTTTTTCGACATCCTTGATATTGCCGCGGCATTTGATAAATACCCTTACAAATTCAAGTTCTTCTTCAGGGAGACGGCAAAATTCGCAGGGCTGAAAATCTCCCTCAATCGAAGTCGTACACTTGGGGCAGCTCAGTTTTGTAATGGTGAGTCTCTCCCCGCATACGGGGCATTTTCCCGGAGCCTTATATTTCATTGTCACACCATCCGTAATTTTTTTACACCCATAATATACACCTCGATATTAACAATGTCAATAAGATAATTGATTTTTTTAATAATAATATTATTATAATCAATTTTGCTTTTGATTATATCAATCTTGCGGCATTGTGTGTTTGCAAAACACAGCGCGAAACTCGGTGTTTGTTGCGAGTCGACAATTTCACTCCTATCCGTTTAAATCCACCGCGGTTTCGGGCAGCTCTTTGTTTAACATTGGTCCATCATTCACGAGAAAAATTGTTTCAACCCGCAACTCGCAACTCGCCGCTCCCCTGCCCTGTAGATTCAACAAATCTGTGAGTCAGTTGCATTTCGAACCCAAAGCGAAAATGAGCATATGATGGATGTGGAACCCCAATATGAAAAGAGGCAAGCATTCCATGTTTCCAAAAAATGTTAGGAGCCCATATGACCCTGACGGTTCCAATCCCCAGATCTACTACTATACCGGCCCTCCCGGCCCACCGGGACCTTTCGGGCCTCCCGGAAGACCGGGCAGCTTAAACGACACGGCTGTCAGCTATACCTATGCGCAACTTGCGCATGTGCTCGCACAGATCATCCGTTATTACCCCACGACCGTACTGCGGGCATACGCCACCGGCTTTACTTTTGCGGGACTTGAGGGGACTCCGGTCGAGCTTTTCTCATCTCCCGACGCCACTTACGGTGGTCTCTTTGTTGTAAATGAGGGCGGCGAAGTCGGTGCCATGCCGCTTCAGTCAATTGCATCGATCACGTTTTTGAATGGAGTCCCTTACAATCTCGCAATTAACTATCTTTCGAAGCCTGTCTTCACCCAAGGCTTTGACACAAATATCGTCACGGCAATTCACGACTATTTGCCGCTTGGTACAACGGTCGAGGTCCATATTGGCACGGTGATCGATTTGGCCGGAGTCGTCTACAAAAACGTATACGGCATGCTCGTTGTTGCAGACGACATGCTGGGCACCAATCCCTCCTTCGTCCCTGTGACCAATATCACGGGAATTCTCCCGACCTTCGCGGGCTCCACCGGTCTGGCACTCAAAACTTCCGCAGCTAATCCCGGCTTTATCATTTCTCATGAAAACAAATAAGCTGCCCTGTCAATAACGTCTTGTTTCCCGAGAAACCCTGGGTTGACATCATCTCAACCCAGGGTTTCTCGCAGCGTACCCCCATATCGGAAGCCTGTGTTGGGATGCGGATACATCATTTTCCCAGTCGGGGTCGCGATTACCGGTGCAAATTACGCGCAGCTATGTTATAATAAATCATCATTAAATGGCTGGAGCAGCTGTCTTCAAAACCGGATAATACATATTGAGCCCCGGCTCTGCCGCACGAATCATATGGTCGAACTGATAAAAAGCAAAGGGTTGAGATTGTTGTGAGCGAAGAAAAGGCCAGGTACAGGGTAAAAATCATGAAAGACGGCCCCTACATCGTATCGGGTGGTGTGCCGCTTTTCGAAAAAGTGATTGTTCTAAGGGACGAAGAATATGAATTTGTTGAGGGACGTCCGTTGCCGCAGTCAGAAAACTACGCGCTTTGTCGCTGCGGGAAAACGAAAAACGCTCCTTTTTGTGACGGTTCACACACAGGATGCGTTTTTTGCGGGCGTGAAACGGCGTCGAAGGACACATACGCAAAGAGATCTGTACGCATAGAGGGGCCCGGTATTGACCTCCTTGACGACGGCCGCTGCGCGTTGGCGCGCTTTTGTCACACGCGGGACGGAGACGCCTGGGAGCTGACAAGGGATTCCCGGCCCGAAGCGGCCCGCAAGCAGGTCGTACGAGCTGCAAGCGAATGTCCAGCCGGCCGACTGACTGCCGTGGACAAAGACGGAACAGTACACGAGCCTGAACTGGAACCGTCGATTGACATCATTCAAGATCCGGAGAGAGGCGTGAGTGGCGGGATATTCGTCAAGGGCTTTATTCCAATCGAATCGGCCGACGGGACGAAGTACGAGTCGAGAAATCGAGTTGTTCTCTGCCGCTGCGGTGCGTCCGAAAACAAGCCGTTTTGTGACGCGGCGCATCTGATCATAGAATATCTCGACAAGTAGAAAGTCTGTCTGCACCGAACGGTTTTCGGCGCAGCCCGTATGGATGCAAACATAAATGGAGGTCTGTTCGACTTGAAAAAACTTAAGATTGTCGCCATTGTCGGCTCCCTGCGAAAAGACTCCTATAACCGCCAGCTTGCACTGGCAGCCAAAAGCGCGGTCGGAGATGCGGCAGATGTTGAACTTCTCGAGTACGCCGACGTCCCCCTGATGAATGAGGACATCGAGTTTCCGGCCCCGGAAGCCGTCCGGCGTGTGCGTGAAATCGTCAAGGCCGCGGATGGAATCTGGTTTTTTTCGCCGGAATACAACCACTTTTTTCCCGGTGTTCTGAAAAATCTCATCGATTGGCTCTCAAGGCTCCCGGGCGGCGGGGAGCCGCCTGTGCTCTCCGGAAAACCGGCTGCCGTCAGCGGCATCACCCCCGGCATGTCAGGCACCACAGTTGCACAGGATCACCTTGTCACGCTGATCAGCTTTTTGAATATGGACGTGATGAACCTGCCTCGGCTGACCATACCATATGCCGAAAAACAGCGCAGCGTTGAAGGCAGACTTGAACTGACTTCAAGCGCTCCGTATCTAAAAAGGCAGGCCGATGCGTATATCGAGTTCATTATGTCACATACATGCGAAAACACCGATGGGCCCTGCGGTCCTAAGCGCCGGTGAAAGCTGCCGCCGCTAAACACCTTGCAGCATGAAAAAGCATTTTTTTGGAAATTTTCGGCATTTTTGTGCATTATAGATAAAGAGTTAAGGTATCTTTATACACGATATGAGCGCTTTTTGCCCGTGACATTTTATAGCCGATTTGCTATACTTGATAAAACATTACTTGAGATGGAGTGTGTGGCGTGTTTGATCATATGAGCGATACGCGTAAATCGACTTCTGCGCAAAATGGCGCAGAAGATTGTTTTGCGCGCAACTGCGCCACCCAGTCCAAACAGCCCCAGTGTCGATATTACTATTTATGCGCGGACACCGTTTATGCGGTGTCCGTTTTTGTACTTGCCTATCTGCTACTGGTGGCAGTACTGGTATATTTGCTTCAAGTGCGAGTGTCGATTCTTGTCCTAGCAGTACTCTTCATTAACCTACTTAGCCGGTGGCTGGTATGTCGAGCTGAATATAAAGTGAGCAGTGTGTGATTGCCGATGGGATTCCAAAGGGTGACGCTCATGCGCCACCCTTATTTTTAACAAATAATACGGCTGGACGCCGGTTGTGTGAATGTGAGAGGAGCTTATTATCATGCAGACAAAACAGTGCGAGAGCCTAGTGGCCCGCGACAAAAAAGTCATTGCCCCCTGTCAGCATCTTTCGTATTTCCCGCTTGCGGTGGAAAAGGTTTCGGGCGCCGTCATCACCGATGCCGATGGAAACGAGTTTATTGACTTTTTGTCCAGCGCGTCCTCGCTGAACCTGGGCGGATGCCACCCGGTTGTCACGGCGGCGATTGAAAAGCAGCTAAGTCAATTCACCCAGTACACCCAGGCCTACACCTATAACAGGCTGAGCATTGAATACGCTGAACGGCTGGTCTCGGTCTACCCGGGCGGCGTCCCCGCCAAAGTTTGCTTTGGCAACTGCGGTTCCGACGCCAATGACGCGGCCGTGAAATTTGCCAGAGCCTTTACCGGCCGCCACAAAATCATTTCCTTCCTGGGCGGCTACCACGGCAACACTTACGGCTCGTCAAGCCTGACGACCTGCACTCCGAAAATGCGGGATAAGATGGGCCCCTTCCTGCCGGAGATATACAGCTTCCCCTTCTTCGGGATTGATGTTGACGATGCGACCTGTGAGCGGGAGTGCCTTGCCGAGATGGAACGTGCTTTTGCCGCTTACCTGACCATCGACGACATTGCGGCCATCATCATCGAGCCCATGCAGGGCGACGGCGGACTGCTGCCCGCCCACCCCATCTTCATGAAAAAGCTCTATGAGCTCTGCCGGGCAAACGGCATCCTGTTTATTGCGGAGGAAGTCCAGCAGGCCTTTTTCCGCACCGGGACATGGTTCTCGATCGAACATTACAACATCGTTCCGGACGGCATCGTACTTGGCAAATCCATCGGAGGCAGCCTGACACTGGGCGCCTTCATGGGTAAGACTGAAATCTTGGACTGCCTGCCGGCACCGGCGCACCTCTTTACACTGGGCGGCAACTCCATTGCGTGCGCCGCCGGCATCGCCGCCTTTGACTATTACAAAACCGAGGAGTTCAAGAATATCCTGTCCGAAAATACGGCGTTGCTTTGCCTCCTGGCGGAAAACCTGCGGCAGAATAACCCCGACATGGTGAGTTTTATCCGAAACCTCGGCATGTCCATGGGCATCGGCATTACAAAGACGGGCGAGGACGGTAAGGCAAGCCCGGATCTGGACGGAACCTTTAAAATTCTGTACCGGTGCTACGAACTGGGGCTCATCATGATTTCGGTGGCCGGCAACGTGCTGAGAATTCAGCCGCCGCTTGTCATTGAAAAAGAGCAGCTCAAAAAGGCGTTTTCCATTATCGGTCAGGCCATGGATGAGTATCGCGCCGGAAAAATTCCCGACGACGTGCTGGCAAACCGCGCGGGGTGGTAATGATGAAAATTCGAGAAGATTACTTTAAGGAGACCAAAAGCTACGCCGCCCATACGCCCGAATTGACACCGAATACCCTGGACTGCAGTCTGGGCGTCAACCCCTACGGGCCTCCGCAAGAGGCGCTTGAGGCTGTCCGCAGTTTCAATCCGGTACGGCTCGGAAATTATCCCCATTCCCATGCCGTCCAAGATGCTGTGATCCGCCACTGGAAGGATTGCGCCGACCTAGGTCCCCAGAATATTCTGCTTGTGGACGGCAGCATCAGCGGGCTGTATCTTGTCAATGCACTGTTTGCAAAGCCAGGGGCTCTGGTTGTCGGATTTATGCCCACCTTCACCGATATGGTGGTGGGTGTCGGCTTAAACGGCATGAAGTATGTCGGCATTCCACCGAGGGACGCCGATTATCGCTTGGATGTGGATGCGCTGTTGAATGCAATCACCGAAGAGACGTCATTTGTCTACATCGACAACCCGAATAACCCCACCGGGCAGCTGCTGCCGGTTGACGACATCAAACGGGTTTTAGAAAAGGCCAAGGAGAAGGACGTCTGCGTGCTTATTGACGAGGCATATGGCGATTTCGTCGAGCAGGGCGAATCTGCCATGTCCGCTATTTCCGAGTTTGACAACCTGATTGTCCTGCGCACTTTCTCAAAGGGTTTTGGGCTTGCGGGGCTTCGGGCCGGGTATCTCATCGCAGCCCCGGAACTTGTGCGATACATGGGAAAGGCCAGCAACCCCTACACCATGAATGAGCTGTCAAGAGAGGTAGCCGCCGCCGCCATGAAGGCCGTGGGTTACCCCACCTCCCACAAGGGACAAATCGCGGGTGTCAAACAGGCGCTTCGAAAGGCCACCGGCAATGCACTGACCCTTTTGGAGACCGACGACCGGGTGCCGATCTGCACCTTAAAGCACAAGGATTCGGTTGATCTGCAGGCGCTTTTGTGCCGGCAGGATATTCTGACCGTCTCCGGAGTCGAGTTCGACTGCATGGACGCCTCCTGCGTGCGCCTGCGGGTCCCACGCGTTGAGGAGGCGGCGCAGCTCATCGAAGCGGTCCGCAGGGTGGATCTTGGGGCGCAGTGACAGACACGATTCACAGCGACGCTGTTCATATAGATAGAAAATGTGATTATTAGGAGTGAGGCTGCTATGGATTCAAAGAACAAATTCCTCAGGTATCTGATCCCAGGTTTTATTTTCCAGTCCATCGTAATCGGCGGAGGCTACGGAACCGGTGCTGAAATTGCACAGTTCTTCGGGGTAAACGGACTTGTTGGCGGCCTGATGGGCATGGTCGTCACTTTGGTCGTTTGGTCCGTGCTTTGCGCCATTACCTTCGAATTTGTGCGTGTATTCGAGACCTACGACTACAACAGCATGATGGGCAAGCTGCTCGGCAAAGCCGGCATCGTCTACGAAATTTGCTATGTGGTCCTGCTCCTCATCGTGCTCGGCGTTATTAATGCAACGGCCGGCAATATGCTGAAGAGCCTGACGGGGCTCAGCCCCTGGATTGGCATCATTGTCCTGTCTCTAGGCATCATTGCGCTGGTGCTCAAGGGAACCAAGGCCATTGAGGACGTGCTTTCCTTCTGGTCCTATGTACTGTATGCCGTGTACATTCTCTTCATGGTCATCGTCTTTACCAAGTTCGGAAGCTCAATCACTGCTGAGTTTGCGAAGGCCGAAATCGGCTCCGGGTGGTTCCTCGACGGCCTGAAATACTCTTTTTACAACCTCGGTATTGTGCCCGCACTGCTCTATACGGTACATGGGGCAAAAAGCCGCAAGGAAGTTGTCATTTCCGGAATGCTCGCTGGTGCAATCGGAATCATTCCCGCGGCTCTGCTCATGTTGACCATGGCGGCCGACCTGCCTGCAGTGATGGCGGCCACGGTCCCTGTCACCGTTATCTTCACCAAGCTCGACATGAAATGGCTCTATGTCATTTTTGAGATCGTGCTCTTCGGAACCCTCATTGAAACCGGCACCGGCTTCATTAAGGCCGTGGACGACCGTATTGAGATGGCGATGGAAAAACAGGGAAAGACCGTTCCCGGTTGGGTTCGCCCCACCATTACGATTAGCCTTGTCATCGTCGGAATCTGTGTCTCCTCCTTCGGCCTCATCGGGCTCATCGCCAAGGGCTACGGCACTATTTGCTGGGGCTTCCTTGTTGTTTATGTTCTGCCCATGCTTACCATCGGCGTCTACAAAATCAGCAAAGCCGGCAAGGCATAAGCTGCAAATTCACCTCATATCGACATGCTGCCGCCCCGAAAACGGGGCGGCAGCTTTTTGTGTGCGCAACGGATTGTGCGGACGTTTAAAACCTGTCAAAATTACGCGGCTCCCTTCGTTTCATCCCTTTATTAATGCGTCCCAAACGGCACATTGTGAATATACTGGGGCAAACATAGCAGTGCTCTTCAATCAAACGAGAAAAAGAGGAGGAGCTTCCTTGAACAAAAAAACGTATGATCGGGATAAAGCCGTCGAATATGCCCACAAGTGGGCCTTTGGACGCAATCCGCGTTACTATAATTTCGACCCGGTCGGGGGCGACTGCACGAACTTCGCCTCCCAGTGTATATATGCCGGGGCCGGCGTCATGAACCCCAGACCCACTTTCGGATGGTACTACTACAGCTCGAGCAGCCGCGCGCCGGCCTGGTCCGGGGTGGAGTATCTCTACCGCTTTCTCATCGGCAACCATTCGGTCGGGCCGGTGGCTGTGGAAGCCGATCTGTCCGAGGCACGCCCTGGCGACATCGTTCAGCTCTCTTTTGACGGAGGGGCTTTCGAGCACTCCCCCGTCATTGTTTCGGTGGGAGACCCACCGGCACCCTACAACATCCTCATCGCCGCCCACACTTTCGACTCAGACAATCGTCCGCTGGACAGCTATACATACAAGCGGTCCCGCCTGCTCCACATCACCTACGTCAACGTCTGGTGACGGGTGCGCAACAGGCAAAGGGCACTTTGCCGTTTTTGCTGCGGGGCCGCTCGCAAATCGGTTATATTGAGTATGCATAAACGCAGCATGAACAAATTCGTTTGGGAATCACTCGTTATGAACGCAATCCAAATTCCCTTTGTGCAGTGATATTCTATTGGCTGATTTCAATCGGCGTGGTATAATTGTATGAATACAAAGTCCCTTCGCCTCAATAGCAGTTTTCAAGCCGAAGAGACGGATTTTCAAAAATATATTGGAGGAAAATATACATGAAAACCGACGAAAAAAGTCATGATCTGATCAATATGATCATTGAAGACGAGGAGGAACGAGCACTCGAAAGTGAGGAGATCATCCATCTTCTGCTCGATAAGAAGCTGTCCGAAAACACCAGCGATCAAAATAAGGACACCATGTCGACCGGCACGAAAATGGCCGACGGTATCGCGAAGTTTGTGGGAAGTTGGACGTTTATCATCGCGTTTACGGTCTGTCTGGTTTCTTGGGTCGCGCTCAATGTCGTCATGCTGTCAAATGCTGTCGACCCATACCCTTTCATTTTGTTGAATCTGATGCTCTCCTGCATTGCCGCCATTCAGGCCCCCGTCATCATGATGAGCCAAAACCGGCAGGAGGAAAAAGATCGGCTGCGCTCTTTAAACGACTACAAGACCAATTTGAAGACTGAAATCATCATTGAAGACCTGCACCAGAAAATAGACCAGCTGATCGCCAATCAGGAAAGCATCATGAAAAAACTCGGCTTGTCCGAGGACGGCGATGGGGGTCAAAGTGCAACCGATTCTGCCCTTTCTTGATTGTAAAGGTAATTAGCATTACACTAATTTTTCTTGTCTTTTCCCGTCCAAAATGCCGTGCGGCCTGTAAGGAATTCTTACAGGCCGCTTTTTGAGGGGTTATGGGACAGGTGGACACCTCCCGAAGCGGGATGCCGTCTTTTGGAAAACCCCGGCATTGCAGCATGGCCCCTCACATATATGAACATGCGAATGGATGTCTCTCTTTGTCCAATAAACAAGGGACAGCTGCATCCACTGTCCCTTGAAGTGCGTAGGACGATCTATTTCCCGAACCGCGTTGGGTTGTATTTGTCCGCCGTCGACTTGACCTTGATTCGGGTCAGGGAGCGGGAGAGGGCGGCCTTGCCCCTAGCGATGGATTCGGCATTCTTTTGCTGCTCGATCCGCGCCTGGGCCCGCCGTGCGGCCTCCTCGGCCCGTCGGACGTCGATCTCATCGGGCCATTCGCAGGCCTGCAGCAGCACAATGGTCCCCTCCGGGCGAACCTCCATGAATCCTTCGGAATGGAAGGCCTCCCGAATCTCGTCACCTTTTTTGATTATCAGGGTTCCGATGCCGAGCGCCGTGACCAGGGGAACGTGATCCGCCAAAATACAGAGCTCCCCGTCGATCGACTCGACAACTAGGCTCTCCACGGCGTCATTATAGAATTCTCGCTCCGGCGTCAGTACACTCAAATTAAAAGATTTAGGCATCTTTCAGTTCCTCCGCCTTTTTGCGCACCTCATCCAGATTGCCGGCCATCAAAAACGCCACTTCGGGCAAATCGTCGGTCTCTCCCCCCACAATAGCTTCGAAATCGGCAATCGTCTCCTTCAGCGTGACGTATCGGCCCTGCTGACCCGTGAAAACCTCGGCGACATGAAGCGGCTGGGAGAGAAAATTCTGGATTTTACGGGCGCGGTATACCGTCAGCTTATCCTCTTCGGCCAGTTCGTCCATGCCGAGTATCGCAATGATATCCTGCAGCTCGTGGTACCGCTGCAGAGTCTCCTGCACCCGCCTGGCCACCGCATAGTGCCGCTCACCGACAATAGAGGGCTCCAGAATTCTGGATGTTGAGTCGAGCGGATTGACGGCCGGATAAATGCCGATTTCTGCGATGGACCTAGACAGGACGGTCGTTGCGTCAAGGTGAGAGAAAATCGCGGCAGGCGCCGGGTCGGTCAAATCGTCGGCCGGGACGTAGACAGCCTGCACCGACGTAATGGACCCACGGGTCGTGCTGGCGATGCGCTCCTGCAGCTCGCCGAGCTCAGTGGCCAGCGTCGGCTGATACCCCACCGCTGAGGGCATACGCCCGAGTAGTGCCGAAACCTCGTTGCCGGCCTGTACATAGCGGAAAATATTGTCGATGAAGAGCAAGACGTTTTGCCCCATCTCGTCGCGCATATATTCGGCCATGGCGAGGCCCGCAAGGGTCACCCTCATACGGGAGCCCGGCGGCTCATTCATCTGACCGAAGGCTAATGCTGTGTTGGCGATGACGCCCGACGCCCGCATTTCGTTGATGAGTTCGACACCCTCGCGGCTGCGCTCTCCAACACCTGTGAAGACCGAATATCCGCCGTGTTTCGTGACAATGTTGTGGATGAGCTCCATGATGAGGATGGTCTTTCCCACGCCGGCGCCGCCGAAAAGTCCGATTTTTCCGCCCATCGGATAGGGGGCGAGCAAGTCGATGACCTTGATGCCCGTTTCAAAGAGCTCCGTGATTGGCCGCTGACTGTTGAACCCCGGAGCCGGACGGTAGATGGACCACCGCTGCGCATCAATAGGGCCGGCCCCGTCGATTGGGCGGCCAAGCGAGTCGA
Source organism: Oscillospiraceae bacterium (assembly GCA_963662765.2). Lineage (GTDB taxonomy): Bacteria > Bacillota > Clostridia > Oscillospirales > Feifaniaceae > DATMXT01. Next base: position 202,359 of record CAXXUP010000002.1, on the reverse strand, counting down.
TGACACGGCCAAGCACTTCTTTCCCGACCGGCACTGTGATGTCGTGGCCGGTGCTGAGAACCACCGTGCCGCAGCACAGGCCCTCGGTGGCCTCCAGCGCAATAGCCCGCACGACGCCCGGCGCCGACTGCTGGGCCACCTCCATGTGGACGGAAGGCTCGCCGACCGTATAGAGCAGCGTATGGATGGCCGGCTCCTCGCCGACTTCAAACCGCACGTCTAAAACAGGTCCTGTTATTTTGACGATAACGCCGTGGTTTTGGTCGTTATCCATTGTGATCACTCTTTTCGTTAGACACATTCGCAGCGCTGACAATCTCGCTGAGCTCGCTCGTAATGGCGAGCTGCCGCATGGAGTTGTACTGCAGCGTCAGCTTCTTGATCAGTTTGTCGGCGCTGTGGGTGGCATTTTCCATCGCACTCATTCTGGCGCTGTTTTCACTGGCATAGGCATGCACCATCGTGCCGTAGATGACACCGATCATGAACTGCGGCACTAAAGCGTCGAAGACCCGCTCGGGGGAGGGGTCATACAGCATGTCGATATTGTCCACTCTCGGCGGATGGTCCTCACCGAAGTCGGCCAGTTCAATGGGCAGTAGTTTGAAGTTTTTCGGCTTCTGGAGGGCGGAATTGATGAAGCGCATATAGATAATGTGCAGCTCATCAATGACTTTTTCATCGTAAAGCTGCATGATCATGGCTACGATGGCCCTGGAGGTCTCGACCGAAAGGTCGGTCATCATGTTTTCAAACCGCACATTGACCTCTCTGCCTGTGCGCTTGAAATAGCTCGTGGCAATGTCGCCGACCGTAAAGATCTGCGTGACATTTTTGCCCTTCAGAGTCTCTTCCGCGAAAGCCAGAATGTCGTGGTTATAACTGCCGGCAAGCCCTTTATCCCCCGCGATGACAATGTAGCCCATCTTGGGCTGCCCGGGCCGATGGGTCAGGTACGGGTGGACCACTTCTCCGGTATGAGCCCGGATGTCCAGCATTGTGTCGAGCGCTCTGTAATAATAGGCGCTGTTTTGCTCAATGCGCTTGATGGCCTTGCGCATACGGGCGGCGGACACCAAGTACATGGCGTTTGTGATCTGCCGCGTCTGATTGATGCTCTTCATATGGTATCGGGTATCGCTGATACTGGCCATACCTACACCACCTTAAAGTCTTTGGCGTACTCAGCAATGGCTTTGTTCAGGGCCTCCATATCGGCATCCGACAACTCGCCCGTCTTTTCGATGTGGCCAAGCAGCGTATGGCAGGCGCTCCTCAGATAGGTGAGCAGCCCCTCGTTAAAGGTGCGCACCGACTTAACCGGAATGCCGGAAAGGTGCTGCCCGGTGACGGCCAGCAGCAAACAGATCTGATCAATGAGCGCAAGCGGGCTGTGCTGCGGCTGCTTGAGGGCCTCGGTCAGCCTGTCGCCATAGTCGAGCAGCTTTTTGGTCGATGGGTCGATATCGGCACCGAATTGTGCGAAGATCATGAGTTCCCGGTACTGCGCCAGCGTCAATCGCAGCTTTCTCGAGACTTTAGACATGGCTTTGCGCTGGGCTGCTCCGCCGACACGCGAGACCGAAAGACCCACATTGACGGCCGGCCGCACACCTGCGTGGAAGAGTTCCGACTCGAGGTAAATCTGTCCATCGGTGATCGAGATGACATTGGTCGGAATATAGGCCGAGATATCGCCCGCCATCGTCTCCACGATGGGCAGTGCTGTCATGGACCCGCCGCCAAGCTCCTTGTTCAGATGCGCTGCCCGTTCCAAAAGCCGGCTGTGCAGGTAAAAGACGTCGCCGGGGTATGCCTCACGTCCCGGCGGACGCTTGAGCAGCAGCGACATGGCCCTGTAGGCCACCGCATGCTTGCTTAAGTCGTCGTAGACGATGAGCACATCTCTTCCCTCGTGCATGAACTCTTCGGCGATTGCGCACCCCGCGTACGGTGCGATGTACTGCATGGCCGCGCAGTCGCTAGCAGTGGCCACCACCAGGACCGTGTAGTCCATGGCGCCGGCGCGGGTCAGTTCTTCGTAAATCCGTGAAATATTGGAGATTTTTTGCCCAATGGCCACGTAGACGCAGATGACGTTTTTGCCCTTCTGATTCAAAATGCAGTCCGTGGCGATGGTGGTCTTGCCGGTCTGCCGGTCGCCGATGATGAGCTCACGCTGCCCTTTTCCGACGGGGATCATGCTGTCGATGGCGAGGAGTCCAGTCTGCAGCGGCTCGTTGACGTTTTGCCGCTGGATGATGGTCGGGGCCGGCCGCTCGATGGCCCGGCAGTTTTCGGGGTGCAGCGGCGCGCCGTCAAGCGGCATGCCGAGTGGGTCCACCACCCGGCCGAGCATGATGTTGCCGACCGGCACCTCGACCACTCGACCGGTGCTCTTAGCGCGGGAGTCTACCCGCACCTCGTTGACCCCTCCGAGCAGCACGGCACCGACGCCGCCGAGTTCCAGATCCATGGCCATGCCGTAGATGTCGTCCTCAAAGGCGATGAGTTCGCCGTACCGGCAGTGCGAGAGGCCGCTGATTTTCACAATGCCGTCGCCCGTCGACTTAACTTTACCGTACTCATAGACCGTAGGCTCTCCAGAATAGCTCGCAAGCCGTTCCTGAAGATACGCGCCTATTTCCTTGGCTTTCGTATCGATGCTCATTTCTCTACTCCTTGTCCAGCATATGGCGCTGCATGTCCTTCATGCGGCCCAGTACGCTGGCATCATAGGCCTTGCCCTCCACCGTCGCCAGAAAGCCGCCGATCAGCCTATCGTCTTTCTTGACTTTGAGCACGACCTGGTCCCCGAGCATCTTGGTGAAATTTGCTTCAATTTTGCCGACCTCCTCCGTTCCGAAGGGGCCTGCAACGTAGAGGTTTCCTTTAATCATTTTCAGCCCACCTTGCTGAAATATTGTTCGATGATCTCCCGGTTGTCTTCAATGGAGATCTCACGTTCCAGGATTTTGGAGGCAAGTCCCACGGCAAGCGCCATAACTTCGCTCTTCATGGCGGTCTCCACTTCGCGCTGCTCACGCTGCGCTTGCTCTCGAACTTGTGAGAGCATCGCTTTGCCGTCTTGTTCGGCTTTTTCCATGATTTCCTTGGCGGCGCTGTCGGCCCGCTGTACACCTTCGCGTATCGTCTCCTGCGCTTCGGATTTGGCGTGGTCAAGCGATGCCTCGTATTCGCTCTTGAGCTTTAAAGCACCCTGCGTTTCGGTATTGATATTCTGGCGCTCTTTTTCAAAACCCTGCTCACGTTTCTTCATAAAGCTCAGCACGGGTTTGTACACCAGGGCGCGCAAAATAGCGAAGAGCACGATAATATTGAGAATATGTTCGACGATGTCGATCCAGTGGAATGTCATGATGCCCCCTCCTATGCGCCCATCACAAAGATGATGATCAGCGCTGTGACAAAACCGTATATTGCGGTGGATTCAGTCAGCGCGAGGCCGAGCAGCAGCATTGAGTTGATTTTGCCCGAGGCTTCCGGCTGCCGAGCAGTGGCCTCAACCGCCTTTGATGTGGCGATACCCATTCCAAGCCCTGCGCCAAGGCCGGTCAAAACGGCAATTCCGGCTCCGATTGCAACCAAACCGAGTTCCATTATATTATACCTCCCGATAATGCTTTCGCTGTGTTATTCTTCAACAGCCTCATTAATAAATGTAAGCGACAATGTGATAAAGACAAACGCCTGAATAAGCGGATGGAATACGTTGAAATAAAGGCCTGCCACGGCTGGAATTCCGACACCGAAAGAGCCGAGCGCCACATAGAGCAGGTCGACGACGATCATGCCGCCTATCATGTTGCCGAAAAGTCGGCAGGCAAGCGATACAGGCGCCGCAATGTCCGACAAAATCTTGAAGGGGAAGATGACCGCATAGGGACGCGCGAAACTTTTGATGCGGCCCCCCACACCTTTGTGCTTAATTCCGTAGTAGTTGATGAGGAAAAAGGTGCACAGGGCAAGTGAACCCGTCATCTCGAGGTCGGCAGTCGGAGGACGAAACCCGAAAAGCTCCAAGAATCCGGCAGTAACGAGAAGCGCTGCCAAGGCGAAGATATAGGCTCCCAGGGGTTCACCCACTCCGCCGGATTTGTCCACCGTGTATTTCGAAACGGCATCAACGGCGGCCTCCAGTACATTTTGCAGGCCCCGCGGCGTTTCCTTAAACTTCGGTATGGCAATAAGCCGTATGAGAACCGCAGCCAGAATCAAGATGGCCATTGCGATCCAAGAGACAAGCACCGACGAGCTTATGTCGGCCCCGAACACCGCAACCCTAGGCGCCATAATCGAAACTTCCAGCTCCTCACTGCCGGCGGAAAAGAGTCCGATCGCAAGTCCGCAGGCAAGCCACAGCAGGATGGCGCCGAAAACGAAGAGGTTTCTGCGCTTGCTTTTCATTTTGAGATATGCCGCATCTTCCGCATCAACCGGTGCGACCCGCTTGCGCAGGACAAACATAAAAAGTCCTGCGGCAAGTAAGACAAATATCAAAATCAGCTTTATGGTGATGTTGCCTGAAGGCATCAATTTTTGTTGCCTCCTTTCATGCCGGCGTTCTTCAAAAACAAAATGACTGAGCCGCCGATTAAGCAACCCGTAATCCCCACGCCGCACCAGACGAGGTCCTGCCGCGCAAAGATTATCACAATGGATAGCGTTGCGGCCAACACTGCCAGCTTGAGTAAAGCCAGCAGTCCGACCTTAAGCGTTTGTCCGCCCAGCATGGCATTGATTAAGCGCTGCAAGAAAAAAAGCTCCATGGCGCCGCATACAATTCCTATAAAAAATCCCAGCATTTTTCCATCTCCCGATTTTTAGGCACAGACCAATATTATACTAATAGTTTTCGGAAATGCAACACTTTTTTGAAAATTATTTTAGGCCGTCTGAGCATTATTGAGAATTTTCGATTTTATGGTGGCTATCCGTAGTTTTCCGCTTCGCAAAATATTTACGATTGTAATCGACGGCTTGTGAATCTGGCTTGTAGGTCGCGGCAAGCTCGTTGAAGCGCTCCGCTTTCTCGAAATCTCCGAGCTTGTCGTAGCATACCGAGCACTCGACACTCGGGATATATCCCCAGCAATCGGCTTGAAAAAAACCGCGCACCGGTTCCGGTCTTTTCAGATTAAGTGCCAGTTCAAACCAGAAAGCGGCCTGCCGGAAGTCCGAAAGCTCCTTATGGTAGTAACCGATCCGGCAGCAGAGCTCCGCCCGCGGTGTATCATAGCGAAAACTCTCCAGAAGCGCCGTCAGCACCTCTTTTGACCTGCCCGCCGCCGTCAGGCACCCGGCAAGGTCCCCGCAAGCCGTGATGTTGTCCTCCATCCAACCGCGGCCCTCATCTAAAAACCGGCGAAATACGGCCGCTGCCTCATCAAACCGCCCGTTGTCCCGCAGTTCTCTGGCGTAATAATAAGTTCCGCGGGGAGAGAGCTCCTCCCCCTTTGCCAGCCTGTTTTCATAGATTCTCAGGTTCCGGTCGCTGTGCCCCTGCTTCGTTTTCGCGTGGGCGACGCAGATATCCGACAGCAGGGTTTTGCCGCCGACCCCCAGGTATTCGTGCACGGGCTCCCGCCAGCGAAAACCACAGCTTCTTTTGACCAACCGCTCCCGGCTATAGGAAAATGTGGGTCTACCTTTGTCGTCGAAGGCGGCGTTGTAGCCCATATATACTGCGTCGATATCGGGCGGCAGCGTGCTTTTCAGCTCGGCAAATTTTTCGGCCTCCGACGGCGGCAAAACGTCATCGGCATCGAGCCACAGGATATAGTCCATCGTGGCCTTGTCGAAAGCGGCGTTTCGGGCAGCCGAAAAATCGTCGATCCATTCGAAGTCGTAGACATTCTCGGTGAACGCCGCAGCCACTTCCTTTGTCCTGTCAGTGGACCCAGTATCCATTATAACAATTTCGTTAACCAAATTTGTTACAGAATTGAGACATTTTTGCAAAGTGTCCTCTTCATTTTTTACAATCATGCACAGGCTTATTCCTATCATAGGGTTCCTCCCAAAATAGCGTATTTAAAGCATATTATGCAAACCCGCCATTTTAGCCACTTACCGCATCATTTCGGCAAAAATAGTGGAGCCGCCGGAAAAATCCGGCGGCCTCCGATTTTCAGCGAATTCAGACAAATGAATACACAGTTTTTTACGGCTTTGGTTTTCACCCTTCGCGTGAAGGCAGATTGCCTTGAAGCTCTCTTCACTGATGTCGTGTTCGGTTTTGCAGGCTTCCTCCCCCGCTGTCTTTTCGTCGACACCAAGCCGCCTCAGATATTCCGACAGCAGCCTGTGCCGTTCGCACATCCGCTGGGTGATCTCCATGCCGGACCCCGTCAGCGAAATGAGCCCTTCGTGATTCATTGTGAGATATCCGCCCTCCCGCAGGCGTTTCGTAGTGTAGCTGACGCTGGGCTTGGTGACGCCAAGCCGCCCCGCCACATCAATCGAGCGGATGTAGCCATTTTTCTCCTTTAACATCAGCATGGCCTGGCCGAATTCTTGAAAACGGCGGATTTCTGGTACTCCGGCTTACTTACTGCGGCACTGATTTTTGTCCTGCGTGCGCTTCACATCTGTTTATATAAGCTTTCGGAAAACAGTTTAAACGACGGTAAGGGCAATCCGCCGCACCTCAAGGCAGTCCTCCCGTAATTTTCGAGTAAAAGGCGGTATGTTCACGGCAAAGATGTTGCCCGAAAACGGGTAGCATCTTTACCGTTTTTTTTGCCTTGACTGAAGGTCATCCGCGCAGTCGGGCTGAGTCTGTCCTTTCTGTGGTTCTGGGGAAAAAAGTGCTCGCAAATCGTCTTGACCATATGTCGAAAATGGGGGAATTCTGCAAACGTTTGTACATTCATCGCATATAATGGGTTGTAGCCTTCCTTACAATCAATCCCGAAAGGAGCCATCAATTTGACACTTAGAAATCGCCGGCACAACGGTCATGATCGGAGCAACAAAAAGAACAACTTCGATAATGGCAGATTTACGAATGACATAGCTGCGAATGATATAGTTGCGAATGACATGTCTGCAAATGACATATCTGTGAATGACATATTTGCGAATGACGGGTCTGTAAATGACAGACCTGCGAATGACAGACCTGTGAATGGCAGATCTGCGAATGACAGATCTGCGAATGGCAGGCATGCGAATCGCAAATCTACGAATCGCAGATCTGAAAATGACGGATCTGCAAATGGCAGATCTACGAATGGAAAATCTTCGAATGGAAAACCTTCCAATGGAAAATCTTCGAATGACGGACTTATAAGCGACCTGCTTATGAATGATAACTTAATAAAAGAGATTCTGCCTATGTTGTTCTCTTTGTCCGGAAATTCCCATGCACCTTCTTCTGGTGACAGATACGACTCATCGCCCAGCGACACCTATGTCCCTTCGCACCATAAGCCCTCTCCCCATCCGCCCCGTGATCATTGTCCCCCTCCGCCTCCATGTGATCACTGTCCCCCTCCGCCTCCATGTGATCACTGTCCCCCTCCGCATCCCTGCCATCACTGTCCCCCTCCGCCATGCGAGCACTGTCCCCCGCCGCCATGCGAGCACTATCCCCCGCCGCCATGCGAGCACTATCCCCCGCCGCCATGCGAGCACTATCCCCCGCCGCCATGCGAGCACTATCCCCCGCCGCCATGCGAGCACTATCCCCCGCCGCCATGCGAGCACTATCCCCCGCCGCCATGCGAGCACTATCCCCCGCCGCCATGCGAGCACTATCCCCCGCCGCCATGCGAGCACTATCCCCCGCCGCCATGCGATTCCTTTCCACCTGCACCCTATGACCCACCGGACCCACCGGCGCTGACGGTGCTACCGGTTCCACCGGTCCCGCCGGCTGACAGCCCCACCGGACCCACCGGCGCTGACGGTGCTACCGGTCCCACCGGCTGATGGCCCCACCGGTCCCACGGGTCCCGATAACCTGCTTACCGGCCTGCAGGTTCAGTTGCAGGAAAGCAGCGGCGGTACGGTCGCCAACAATGTCAACGTAATATTCGATTCCGTTATCAACGCGCCTCCTTCGGATATCGCCTAAAATGCGGAAACAGGTACGTTCTTTATCACGGCAGCAGGCAATTATTATGTCAACTGGTGGGTCAACTCCGATGGCGCGGAAACAAGTCCCGTGGTTAATTTCGGCATCCGTATCCTCGCCGGTGGTGTGGGGACAATTCTGGCCAGTTCTCCCCCTCCGGTTACCACGCTGCAGTTAATCGGCAACGCTTTGCTTACACCGACAAGTTTACCTATGGTGTTCAGCCTTTTCAACAACACCGGAACGACGGTCGGGTATGGTACATCGCCCATCCATGCCGATCTGACCATTATTCAGGTTACCTGATCGCTCACGTTTGGCTTTCCGAGTCCTCAACACCGAAAAACATCTCCCGGTGGAACTTGCCTCCAAACATAAACGAGCCTGACATCGTTTTAAACGGCGTCAGGCTGCGTGTTTTTTTGATATTCTGCAACAGACCTTTTTCCCGAGTCCTTTCGCCATGGTGCAGCCAAAACAGAGGACCTCGCCGATATCGGCGAGGTCCTCTGATTATAGGGGAAAAATCTCTTGACAAACCGGCAGGCAAAGCCGGCTAATGTTCGAACTCCGATTTTTCGCAAGTGTTATAACATAGTCTATGGCGCCATAGGTCCAACCATCATGAGGATGGCGACCTCGCGGGTTGCCATGCCGTAGCCCGCGGCGGTTTAGCCCGTTGTGGTCGCCTTGGTCATGAAGTTGCCGGCATCGTCACCTTTGATGATGCCAAGCAGCAACATATGTTTCGTTGCGTCCACCGCCCAGTATATATTTTTGTATATAGCATCATGATGCCGATTTGTGAATTCATACACAAGGTTTTGCCCAGGTTTTTTTATGGATAAGTATTTTTTTCATTGCAAAAAACATGTGTAGAGCGCGAGGCCTCCAACGCAAAAACGCCCGCGGATAGGTGTTATACCAATCCGCGGACGGAAAACACATGTTTTCTATTAAAATGGATATCTTTGTTTTTGCTGAAAAATAGTTGGCGCATCCAGACGATAACCCGCCCATCGAACCTCTATACATGAGATTAAGCGGTTTTATGCTTTCTTAATGACTGCGTTTGCTCAATTATCGTTCACTGGGTGTTATTTGCTGTAGCCCTGACTAGGCTCGATGGAAAAGCTCCGGCCACTGCCCAAGGCGCTGTAACTGTAAATGGCCTCCTCGGTGTGACCCTGGCGCGCTGCCTCCTGCGCTATGGGCGGCAGTTCATACTGAATGAACAGGTTGAAATCAAATGCACCAAGTCCCCCGTAAATACTGGCATAATCGGAACCTAGTACAGATGCTGAGCAGCCAGGGAAAGGCACTCCGACATACTCTTCCAGTATGACAGGTACGGTCAGACGCTGACCCGGCTCCATTGCCGGAATCTCCATGCCAAACACGGGCTTGTAAAGGCATACATAGGACGAGCCGTAGACGGCGTACAGACGCGTCACGGCAGGATCTGTTCCGTTTTTGGACAAGTCCATAAACTTATCTGCGGTGAAGGACAGATGCCCGGCCGGAGTCGCGATGCCGGTGTTGTTATACAGCTCTACCAGCAGATAGGCAGGGCGATAAAGATCGTCCGGGTCGAGCTGAACAAAGTCCCAGTTCATCGGGTTTGGCGAAGATGCATCCGCAGAACTACTGAGATTGCTCCCAATCTGATCCGACAACACGTCGACGCCGTATTCGGTTAGGGAACCGGCCGGGACGCCGGCCTGCTGCAAAGCCATCGTCGCCAGATAGTCGGTGCCGAGGTTTGCCAGCTGATCAAAGTTTGGAAGCGTCGGAGGGATGCCGATGGAGGCAAGCCCATAGTCCACCATCGCCGTAAGCGCTGTGCGCAGCGGCCCTTGGAGGTCGGATGGCAGTGCGGACACAACAATTTCAATGAGACCCGATTTCAGATCGGCATAGGCTGTACTGACCCAGTTGACGATTTTTGCGAGGAAATTCGTCATGCTCCCGAAAAAATCGGAAATGGCATCCCATGCCTCCTCCCACCACGATTTGTTCTCCGGTTGCGGCGTGAAGTCAAGCTTTGTTCCGACGGCGTAAGACTTATACGGAGCGTCGCTCCCGATAAGCGGGCCAAACACATCTTTCATTGTGGGCTGGCGCGTGACGACATAATGGTACTGCCAGTTTTCACTTTCCCACTGCACCGGCACATACGTCAATTTTTCGATGACCGGAATTGGCGGCGTGATTTTGACGTTCTCAAGAAATTTGATGCCCGGGGAATTATCGATCCCGTATATGATTTTGACAGTTTTGGAGTAATGCGCCTTAGCCGTACCTGCCTGCGCACCGTCGGTGAGGGATACGGCACGAATATAATAGCGTAGATATTCGCCTTCCGGTAGCTTATCGTCCGGAGGCACAAATTCATCGAAATCTATGCTAATACCCAAGGGTTTGGCGTCCTGCAGGGCATCGAACTGTGCGTCACCCGGACGGAGCGTCTTTTCATAGACTAGGCCGGGCACGCTGCGCCAGCTGTCCGAAGCGGGCACGGCAAAGTCGGTCAGACTCACCTGTATCCGGAGCTCCTGCGTGCCGTCGGGATAGCCGGAGGGCAACACGGACCAAATGGCAGGGTTGATGGTGTTGACAAGCGCCTTCTCCGTAGCGTCGTAAAACTTGTTGGGGAACTCTGTCGTGTAGTAGACCTCCCCGGATTTGTCCGCGAGCTGCAGGGCGAAATAGGTGTTGATATTGATTAAAGTGCTGCTTTTGGCCGCCATCGGGTCCCCATACAAGACGGGCAGGCCTGCGCCCGCGTCGCCGATGCTTTTTCCCAAGGCGTCCGCCGGATAGACGCGGACATAATAGGTTCGCAGAGCGGTTGCCGACTCGGTGCCATAATGGGTCAGCAGCCAACTCCCCGTCAGGGTCGGAAGCTTTACGTTCGGACGAACTGTGGGCAATAACAAAACCGCACTTAGGCTGACCGGCGGCTCGCTCGGTCTCATCAGTTTTGTCTGCGCCGCATTAATTTTAGAAAAATCAAGTGTGAATGACGAGGCGGATGTACTCAGTTCCCCGGAGAGGAGCAGCCCACCCGGTTTTACGGCCGGGTTTGTCACCGGTGCGCCGCTAAACGGCACCAGTGAGACCTGCCAGACGATTTTTGCTGCCTGCGACACCGTACCGGCGCGCATACTCAGCTTGAATGTTGCAAGCGGATCGTCGTGTGACACGACAGCGGTAAAAGGCGCGGCGGACATCGTGTCGGAGCCGGGCGCACTCTGCGCAGAAAGCGCAATGACAGGGCGATAGATCGGCCGAAAAACACGGCTGTCAAAATCGATTGCCGCAAGCTTTAGTGCCTCTGTGGGTTTTCCCGCAGAGGTACGGATGAGCGATTGGGCGAATTCTTCCTCGCCGCCGGATGTGTTGATATTTAAACCGCTGATGCGCACCGTGATGGCAACAGCCTGCTCGCGCGTCGTCGTCCCGTAGCCGGACGTCTTCTGCGCGTCGGTGATCGCACGGGGCATAAACGCGCCGTTTGCACCCTTGATAATTCCGGCCTTGCTCATGTAGAGCACGTGCTCGAGCGCCCAGGAGGAAATATCCGCCTGATCAGTAAACACAGGGGCGCCGGCAGTGCCGTAGTCGCCGCCCGGGAACATGGTGCGGATTGCGCGGCCGAACATGGTGGCCACCTGTTCACGGTTGGTTTTGTCGTTTGGGGAAAAGGTCGTAGCCGAGGTCCCGGTCGTGATACCAAGCGCATAGGCCTTCAGGATGGCCGGATTCGTGGTATCCGTAAACGGGTCGGGCGAAGCCGGTACAGCCGTCTTTCCCGTTGTTTTTTCATACAGGAGTACGGCCAGCTCGCACAGTTCCTCCCGCGTAGCCGGCTCGGTCGCCTTTTTATTCAATAGACCCGCGGGGATCAGGCCGGCATCGTAGGCGCTCATAATTTCCGGCTTGGCCCAGTCGGACGCCGTGGTGTAGAGTGTCTGCTCCGTCACCGACGCGGCAAAGCCGGTACAGGGCATTGTGAGCAGTGTCGCAAAAGTGAGCAGCAGCGCAACGGACCTCTTCAGTAACAAGTCAATCGCTTCCTTTCCTCTCCGGACGCGCCCGTCTCGAGGGGCCGTCCGGTACTGATGCCCGGAACGGGTTTACTTACCGGGCGGGTTTTTCCAGGCGCTCGAACACAAAATCCACGTGGTTTGACAGCTTTTCCATGACGGCCGCTCCATCGCGGCCCTCTTGAACGGAATGCACAATCTCGAAGATGATGCCGAGAAAGCCGTAATTGAGTTCTTCAGCCGCAATGCGCAGGTTGATGTCCCCGCGTATCCTCTCCTTAGCCGCTAGCGTTTTCAAGAGGGCCTCGTAATAATCCGCCGGCTCACGAAGCATATATCTTTGCACGAAGTCCCTCGCGATGGGATTGGTATACTGCTCTGCCAAAATGATCGTCGCAATTTTGTCAATTCTGGGGTTTCGATTCTTTAGGTACCGAATAAACAGCAAGCGGAATAGCTCCCTGGGCGCCATGAATTCCAGCTCGTAAGCCAGATCATCCTCCTTCGCTCTTTGCGTCTGCATTCCCTCCTGAAAATATCGGAAAATGCAGTTTAGAATTTCTTCTTTGCCGGCAAAATGATTGTAGATGGAGCTCTCTTTGATCCCCGCGCCGTAAGCGATTTTTCGAATGGACGCCCCATTGTAGCCATGCTTAGAAAAGAGGTCTACCGCTGCATCGAAAATTTTTTCCTTCGTCCCCGTCAGTTCCTGCATCCGTATGATTCTCCAGACTATCAATTGTTCTTATGTGTACTTATTGTAACTAATGTGTGTTCATATTGTCAAGATTTCCAAGAAATATAAACCTGTTGTGCTCAAATTTAGGTAGGGCTTTGGCCGCCATGGTATTCAAAAAAAAGGCGGCCCGCATATCACAATGCGGGCCGCCTTTTTTTTAGAAATATGGTGCCGGTGGCGGGACTTGAACCCGCACGGTATCGCTACCAACGGATTTTGAGTCCGTCACGTCTGCCATTCCATCACACCGGCAAGTGCACGCTTATTATACAATATTCGAGGCTTGATTGCAACAGAAAATCGAGCCCGGATTTCACAAAGAGTTCTTGACATTCTCGAAAAAAACGGTATAATAGACACTGCGTGTTAGAGCAGCAATACTGCGGGATTGTGTAATGGTAGCACGGCAGACTCTGACTCTGTTTGTCTGGGTTCGAATCCTAGTCCCGCAGCCATAAAAAACCACTTGTTTCTTCGGAAATAGGTGGTTTTTTGTTGTCGCTTCGGTTGCTTACTCTTTTCCGGTGTTGAAGACAGCGCACTTTTGAGCTACAATGTATAAAATGTGCTAATCGCCGCCGTATCGGCAAGCGTGTATTGAAAAATGTTAGGCTATCATTACCAGATCCAGACGCATGAACCGTCCCCCTGTCTTTGCCCCTGTCTTCCTGACACTGGAAAGGAGTAAATATGAAACAGAAGCCGTGGTATATCTGGTTTTCAATACCTGCATTCTTAATATTAGCTGTAGAAACCATGTGGAAGGTATTATATTCAGAAAAGAATCCTCTTAAGCCACTTAAAGCCAATTATGATTTAAATTTATGGCTAAAGGTAATTGGACAACTCTTTTTAAATATGATAATTATTATTATTGTGCCGATGATATTGGTTTTGTACCTTTTTGAATATCTAGGCAATATAGCTCCAGATTTACTTCAAACATTAAAATTTGTGCAATTACTAATTCTTTATGTTTTGGGGGTTTGTGCTGCATATAGGCAAGAAATGTGGAGAAGGAAAAATATTAGCAAAGTAGCAAAAGACGGAAACCACGGGCACGGTTCTGTTGGTTGACAATGCTCCCACAATTATTGGACAAGGGGACGGTTCATCTGTCTTGACAGCAGTCACCCCCGATACTGCAATCCGGTATCGGAGGTGATCTTATGCCAAGAAGCGCGCGCCAAAAAAATCGACGGCAAATACCATGTTTTTTGGCTGTCGGTAACGGCAATGTGTGCTAGCGCTGACTTAAGTTTTCCTAACCGTTTCCTAACCAAAGTTATGCATCAAAAGACAGAGGTGAAAGACAGAGGTGAAAGACAGAGGGACGGTTCATATGTGTTGACAACACCTCAGGGGATTGAAATGCACGGTGTTATCTCTTATGCGGTTATGATTCCTGATGATGCAACTGTAAGCGACCCAAACAAATATCTTACCCCCAAGGAAAAAAGAGAGCTCGGCATAAGTTAATACTCATTCGTTGACTAAAATGCGGTTGCAGATATAGGAGAGATATACGTGAAAGAATGGGCAGAAAACTACATATCCAGAGAATATGTTTTTTCTTATAGCATCGACCAAGCCGAATTAATTGATATTTTACGAACAAGCTGCAAAAAAGATGGCTTTTTGGAGCAAGATGGCTTCCAGATACAGATAAATGGAAACTGTTTCCGTTTAAGGAACGCCATCCCTTACCCTCGGTTTTCCTGGTATATAAGGGCGTTTTATGGAAAGGTTGTACCTAAAGAGACTGGGTGTCTAATCAGAGGAAGATTTGAGCCTTGTCCAAGATCTGTTATTATTTCTAGTGACATATTTTTTACAGTATTGGGATTAAGCTTTGGCTTCTTTTTCCAAGATCTATTTTCACGGATATGGGTGATCCTGATTTTATTCATATCCTTCTATTTGCCTTATGCCAAGCAAAATAGAGAGAGTGAGGACCCAGTTATGGAGTTTTTTAGTAGTATTTCGCAAAAAAGTTAGGGGCAGTTCATCCTTCTTGACAAAAACACCCCCGATACTGTACAAGGACACAAGGGGACGGTTCGGACACAAGGGGACGATTCTATTGTGTTGACAGTTCGAATACTAGTCCCGCAGCCATACATTTTTGAAGCCGGCAGCCCGATGGGCTGCCGGCTTCTTTCATTAAGATTTGGCTAATCGATAATCTCCGCCACGACGGCTGCGACCATGTCGTCCTGGACCCGGGCCATAAAGCGGCCGGACGGGCACCGCATATATTCTCTTTCCATCAGCGTGCAGACGTATTCCTCAGTCGCCTTGTCAAGATGCCAATACTCCTCCGGGCGGGAGAGAGCCTCGTGGAAGACGAGGTGAATGCGCTTGCCTGCAAGCAGCGCGTTTGAAAGTTCGTGAAAGGGGCGGACGGGGCCGACCGAATTACATGAACAGTTGCAGCTCATCGTTTACCTCCAGTTATTATTCATCGTGACTATTGTATCACGCAAAGGCGATGTGATACAATAGTAATGCACATAGATATTGCGCCGAAGACCCGACATTTGCCGGGACGGCGCGGAAATTGCCATCACAGAAACGGAGGAGCGCAAGTGGCTGACAGCGGAAAATGGACCATCCTGATTGCGGAGGACGACGCAGACCTCAATAACGGGATCTGCTTCTATTTCAAGTCGCAGGGCTACCAGTGCATACAGGCCTTTGACGGGGCGGCGGCGCTGGAGCTTTTCGAGTCGCATATCGTCAATCTCGTCATTTTGGACGTGATGATGCCGGTTAAGAGCGGCTATGAGGTTTTGCGGACGCTGCGCTCCCACTCCGGCGTGCCCATCATCATGCTCACGGCGCTCTCCGAGGAGCGGGACAAGCTCGAGGCGTTTGCCGGCGGGTGCGACGACTATCTCAGCAAACCCTTCAGCTTAAAAGAACTCGAGGCCCGTGTTCAGGCCCTCATCACCCGCACTTACCAGCCGGGCGGAAAAGTGATCAGCGACCTCACTTTCGGGGCCCTCTCGGTCAACACCGAGCGCCGGGAGATCTCCTTAAACGGTGTGCCGCTCATCTTAAAGCGCAAGGAGTACGAGCTGCTCTACTTCCTGCTGTGCAATCCCGGCCGCGCCTTTTCCAGAGAAGTGCTCATCAGCAAGGTCTGGGGCGACGCCGACATCAACGATTACCGTACGGTCGACAGCCACGTGAAACGGCTGCGCAAGCTGCTTGGCGACTATGGCGACTGCATTCAGACTGTCTGGGGACTTGGATATAAGCTCGTACTGCGAGACTGATGAAGCTCTTTACAAAATTCCTTTTTTCAATCGTCAGCGTTACGCTGATCGTTCTGACGGTCTCTCTGGCCATGCACATCTACATGCTGCATGGGGCTCAGCTTGAGGCCGTCATTACTATGCTCGACGAGCAGGCGGCCACCACCTCCACCATGATCAATAACGACACTCCGCAAAAGGACATCAACGCCAACATGCGGCGGTTTGCCACCGGCCGCATGGCAGCCGTCATCCTCTTCGACCGGGCACAGCCGGCCATGTCGCCCCAGTACTACGCCTCGTCCGCACTGCGGGAGGCGGTGGAGGGACGCGCTGCCGACTATGCGCAGGCTTTGAGTGATGGGGTGGCCTACGTCAAGCAGCTTCCGCCCGCTGAAAGCGGCGCCACCTCGCTGCTGCTCTACGGCTCTCCCATGCCGGATGGGCGGTATCTGCTGCTCGGCTGCTATGCTGCCACGGTCTCGAGCGTGCTCTTTGCACAGGCCACTTCCCTCGCCTACATCATTGCCCTCTCCATAATCGTCACGTCTCTTTTGTCCTACATGCTGGCCCGCACCATCACGAGTCCGCTCGAGCACATCGGCGATGCGGCAGGCTCCATCACTGCCGGTGATTATGATGTGCACATCGACGTGCAGGGACACGACGAGCTGGCGACCTTGGCAGCTTCGGTCAACACCATGTCTGAACAGTTAAAGAAGTCGGACAATTTTAAAAATCAAATCATATCAAACGTCTCCCACAACCTCAAAACGCCGATCGCGGCCATTATCACCTACTGCGAACTGCTTGAGAGCTGTAGGGATAATCTGCCGCCGGAGCAGCAGCAAGAGTTTCTGCGCATCATCGCATCCCGTGCCCGTACCCTTGAGGGCATGGTCAAGTCCATGATCCTGCTCTCCAAAATCCAGACCGGCAGCGAGAATGTACTGCTCGAAAAAATCGACCTGGCAGCACTGTCCCGCCTCGCCGTTGCCGACCAGCAGGTCCTGGCCGACAGCCGCTCTCTCTCGCTCTCGCTCAAGACCGAGGGCAACGTTGTCGTCACAAGCGACCGGGAGAAGCTGAACACCGTCCTCTCCAACATTATCTCAAACTCCATTAAACACACCCCGCCGGGCGGCACAATCGAGCTGTCGGTCACAAGGGAGGGCGGCGGCATCACCGTCACCGTCTCGGACACCGGCGAGGGCATCCACCCCGACGACATTCCCCATGTCTGGGACCGGTTTTACAAATCGCCCCACAGCGAGCTCTCCAGGGATGACGGCTCCGGCATCGGAATGCACATCGTCGGCAGCATTTTCGAGCTGCTCGGTTACCCCCACTATATCGACAGCGTGCTGGGAGAGGGCACGACCGTGACCTTCACGATTCCCGATGTCGACATGAGCTCGCCCGAATAAAAAATCCGGACTTAATGAAAAAGTCCGGATTTTTTGTTCTTCATGCAGCGTTTATGCCGAGGCCGCGATTCGGCCAAGGTCTCTTGCGAGGTCGAGCCCCTTGTTTCCGGCGATGGCCCCCTTGCGCTCCACCTTGTCCACCGTGACACTGCCGACATTGAGCCAGCCCTCGTACTCACAGATGGCGGAAAAAGTGCTCTTGAGCGGGTCAAAGGTCTCGGGCTCGCTGTCGGCACAGACCGCGAGCAGCGCCGCCGCAATGATGGGAAAGCTCTTTCTCACCGGATTGTGCAAACGGTCCAAAACCGCCTTGAGCTGTGCAGAAAAGGTATAGAAATACACCGGCGTCGCAAGAACCAGAATGTCGGTTTTGGCGAGCTGCGCGTAGATGCCCTCCATATCGTCGTCAAATACGCACTTTTTTGTTCGGATGCAGCTCCCGCAGTCGATACAGGGATGAATTTTTTTATCTGCAAGCGATATTTTCGTCACATCGGCACCTGCCCCCTTAGCACCCGCAATGAATGCGTCGGCAAGCATGTCCGTGTTGCCGCTTATCCTCGGGCTGCCGGTAAGCACAGTGATTCTTGGCATTTTTATACCCCCTTTTAGATATCTCTCCACATTTAAGGATACACGATAGACGGCGTCAAGTCAAACAAATTTCCTTTACAAATTGACCCATTTTAGATATGATAAATATAAAATTTTATAGGAGGTTTTAATCATGCTCGCATTTTCCGAATATCAGGAGGCTGCCCAGTCCCTGAAAGATAAGCTCGGTGATTTTAAGCCAGAGGTGCTGGTCATTCTCGGCACCGGGGTCGGCTATTTGGCCGACGAGGTCGAGGACGCCGTCGTCATCCCTTACAAGGAAGTTCCGCATCAGCGTGTCTCCACCGCCCACTCCCACAAAGGCAATTTTGTCTTCGGTAAGCTCGCCGGCAAGAATGTCATGGTCATGCAAGGCCGCATCCACATTTACGAGGGCTACACGGCAGATGAGGTCACTTTCCCGGTACGGGTCGCAAAGCTGATGGGCTGCGAGACCATGATCGTCACAAACGCGGCCGGCGCCGTCAACTACAACTATCGGCCCGGCGACATCATGCTGATAGCCGATCAGATCCGCCTCTTTGATCCCGATCCCCTCGTAGGTCCCAATATTCCGGAGTTCGGCGGCCGTTTTTGCGACATGACTGACGTCTATACAGCATCCCTGCGGACCATGGCCTTGGAGACGGCAAGCGAGATGGGCCTCCAGCTTAAGGAGGGTGTCTACTTCTACTTTACCGGTCCCCAGTTTGAGACGCCGGCTGAGATTCGTGCCTGCCGCATTTTGGGCGGAGACGCTGTCGGCATGTCGACAGTGCCCGAGGCCATTGCGGCCACCCACTGCGGCATGAAAATTCTGGGCTTTTCCCTCATGGTCAACATGGCCTCCGGCATGGTCAAGAAAGCCTATGTTCCCGGCGAGGCCGATACCCACGCAGCCAGAGTCAAGGACAACTTCTGCGGGCTCGTAAAAAACTGCCTCGCGAAGCTGTAATCCGTCCAAGGAGGTAACCGATGCGCTACTGGTTTAAAGACGTGACGGTCGTCACGATGGATAAGGACATGCGGGTGCTTGAGGGCGCACACGTTTTAGTCGACGGCCGCCGCATCTCCTATGTCGGGGTCACCCCGCCCGACGCCGCAAAGGCGGCGGGATACGAGCAGATTGACTGTACCGATAAAGTGCTCTGTCCTGGGCTTTACAACACCCATCTGCACATTGCCATGACCGCTTTTCGCGGTTTTGCCGACGAGTACACCCTCAAAGTCTGGCTCGAGGAGCACATCTGGCCGGCCGAGCACCGGCTGACGGAGGAGATCACCGCCCCCGCCTGCACCATTGGGCTTGCGGAGTGCATTTCGACCGGCACCGTCGGCTTTACCGACATGTACTTCTTCGAACCGCAGTTGGCCCGTATGTGCCTTGAGGCCGGCGTCATGGCCAATCTCTCCAATTCGGTCGTCACATTCGACCCAGACTACGACCCCACGAAGGACCGCGCCTACCTCGAGACCATGGAGCTGATCCAAAACTATCACGGCGCCGGTGACGGCCGCATTAAGGCCGATATCTCGATCCACGGCGAGTACACCTCGCCGCCCAGAGTCCACCGCTTTTTCGCCGACATCGCAAAAGCCCATAACCTCAACATGCACGTCCATCTCTCCGAGACGAAGCTTGAGCATGACGATTGTGTCGCCCGCCACGGCAAGACGCCGGCCGCCGTCTTAAACGACAGCGGCGTCTTCGACACCCGCGCCACGGCCGCCCACTGCGTCTGGGTCACCGAGGACGACATGGATCTCTTGGCCGCAAAAGACGTCACGGCTGTCCACGATCCGGGCGGCAACTTAAAGCTTGCCTCCGGCATTCAAAATTATACCGCCATGAAGCGGCACGGCGTGCGGCTCTCGCTTGCAACCGACAGCGCCTGCGCCATCAACACCAACGATCTATTCTTCGACATGAAGCTTGCCGCCATCCTGCACAAGGGCATAAACTTCGACCCCACCCTGCTCCCGGCGCAGGAGGCGCTCTACATGGCGACGGTGGCCGGTGCTTACGCACAGGGTCGGGAAAACGAGAGCGGCCGCATTGTGGAGGGGTTTGACGCCGACCTCATGCTGCTCGACTTCCACAAGCCGCATCTGCACCCTTGCCACAACGTCATCTCCAACATTGTCTATGCCGCCAAGGGTTCCGACGTCTGCTTAACCATGTGTAAAGGTAAAGTCCTGTACAAAGATGGTGTCTTCATGACACTCGACATTGAGCGGGCCTATTACGACATGGAGCATGTCACCCTTCCCTGCATCCTAGGGAAATAACATCCGAAAAGCTGCGGCCGCGCACTGTAGTGCGCGGCCGCATTTTATCGGTACACCCGCTTTAGTTCTTGGCCGCGGCAAGTCCCGCGTCAAGCGCCCTGCGGTTGACCTCCATGAGCTCGGGCTTCTTGCTGCCAAACTTCGCTTCGAGGCTCGCAAGAAATCCCTCCTTATCCATGATGCCGGTGGCTCCGATCAGTGCGCCCGCCATGACGATGTTGGCCGCTTTGACATTGCCGATTGCAGCTGCCGTCTCGTCGGCCGCGATGCAAACTTTCTTGACGTCCTCGCGTTCAATGGGACACTTGACCATTGAGGCGTTGAGCACGAGGGCGCCGCCCGGAGAGAGTTCCCCGATGAACTTCTTATAGCCGACCTCATTTAAGGCGACGAGGCAGTTGCAGCGCCTAGGCAGCGGCGAGACGATCTCGTCGTCGTCGATGATGACGGTGCAGCGGGCGGCACCGCCGCGCTGCTCGGGTCCGTAGACCGGCATGAAAGTCGCGTGTTTACCGTTTTCGACGGCATTTTGCGCCACCATGATGCCAAGGCTCATGACACCCTGTCCGCCGGAACCGCAGATTAGTACCACATTCCTCATTTTTGCTCCTCCTTGTCCCGGAAGACCTTTTGCGGGAAGTACTTCATGGAGGTCTCCTCCATGTACTCAAGGCTTTTAAGCGGTGCCATGCCCCAGTTGGTCGGGCAGTTTGTCAGCAGCTCAACGAATGTAAAACCGTTCCCTTCGAGCTGCAGCTCAAAGGCGTGCTTAATGCCGGCTTTGGCTTTGCGGATGTTTACGGGATTATTGAGGGCAAACCGCGCGATGTAGACTGGTGCCTCAAGCTGGTCGATGAACTCGCACATCTTGAGCGGAAATCCGGTGTCCGAGGGGTCGCGGCCGGTGCGGCAGGTCGTCGACTTCTGGCCCGGCAGCGTGGTTGGGGCCATCTGGCCGCCGGTCATACCGTAGGTGCCGTTGTTGGCGAAGACGACCGTGAAATGCTCGCCGCGGTTGGCTGCCGACATGATCTCGGCAAGCCCGATGGCCGCGAGGTCGCCGTCCCCCTGATAGGTAAAAATGAGCTGATCCGGGCGGCACCGCTTGACACCGGTCGCGACAGCCGGGGCTCTGCCGTGGGCAGACTCGACCATGTCAATGTCGAAATAGAGCAGTCCCATTGTCGAGCAGCCGACCGGGAGCACGAGTATGGTCTCGTTTTTCTTTCCAAGCTCGTCGAGGATCTCTGCGATGATCTTGGAGGCCGTCGCATGCAGACAGCCCGGGCAGTAGCCGTTGGGCATTGGCCGCAGCGACTTAGGCTTGCTGTAGTTCTTTGCCATCACTTGTCACCTCCCACGATGTTTCGCAGCGCATCAAGCACACCCTCGTCGTCAAGCAATACGCCGCCCGACCGGCCGTACTCATAGATGGGGGCGCGGTCCTTTACTTCCAGCGCAATGTCGTCACGCATCTGGGCCGGGATTGTCATTTCGATGTCAATAAAGGCTTTAACCTTGCCATAGTCAAGCTGTGCAAAACTCGACTTCGGGAAGGGGTAGAGGGTGATCGGGCGGATCATGCCGATTTTGACGCCCTCGGCCCGCAGTGTCAGGATGGCCTGCTTTGCGACCCGCGCGGCGATGCCGTAGGCCACGACGACATATTCGGCATCAGGGAGCATGAATTCCTCGACCATGACGTCAGTTTTTTGCCACTCCTTGTACATCTCGCCGTGGCGGATATTGTCGGCCTCAAGCTGGGTTTCCAAGGCGTAAATGGAGGAGATGGTGCGCATGGGGCGCTCTTCTCCCCGGTCTCTGCCGAGCTTCCAGCCGGCCGCACCCGCACCGCAAAGCTCCCTCATAGGTGGCAGTTCAACCTCCTCCATGATGGAGCCGATGCACCCGTCTGCTAAAATGAGCACCGGACTGCGGTCCCGCTCAGCGTACTCGAAGGCGTTGTAAATGAGATCGACCGCCTCCTGTACGGAACTCGGTGCAAAGACCAGCGTGTGAAACCCGCCGTGGCCGAGCGCTTTGGTCGACTGCAGATAGTCCGACTGTGCCGGCTGGATGGAACCGAGCCCCGGGCCGCCGCGGGCGACATTGACGATGACGGCCGGCAGGCTGGCTCCCGCAATGTACGAAATCCCCTCGGCCTTGAGGCTGATTCCGGGGCCGGAGGAGCCGGTCATGGCCCGCACGCCGACCGATGCGCCGCCGTACACCATGTTGATGGATGCGACTTCGCTCTCGCCCTGGACAAAGGAGCCGCCCACTTCCGGCAGCCGCCAGGACATGTACTCCAAAAGCTCGCTCTGGGGCGTGATGGGGTATCCCGCAAAGAAACGGCAGCCGCCGCGCACCGCGGCCTCGGCCATCGCTTCGTTGCCCTTCATCAGTACCTTAGCCATTGTCACTGCCCCCTTCCGTTATGCTGATGGCCGCCTCTGGACAGGCGACGGCGCAGGTCATGCAGCCTATGCACGAGGCTTCATCCTTCATAATCGGAAGGAGAAAGCCGCGCGGGCTGCGCTGGATGCCGATCTCAAGCAGGGACTTGGGGCAAAACTTCACACAGTATCCGCAGCTCTTGCAGAGCATCGGATGAATTTCAAGCTTGACCATGTCGTATCCTCCTTTCACTGGATACCTCTATTATAGAGCCCAGTCTATTATTGCATCAACTTTTGCGCCGTCCTTAGGTCTGCGGGGTAAACCCGCACGAAAATAGGTGCAAAGGAGGCTCAATGTTGTATTATCGCACTTGATATGATATAATTCCGACATTAATTTACGCGGAGGTGATTCCATGGACAAAAGCCGTCTTGACGCCAGACTGCGGGAAAACCCGTTTACACAGCTCAGTGAAATTGTCCGAGACCTTATCCGTGACGACGTCCTCTCCTTCGCGCTGCAGCCGGGTACCAGGGTCAACGGCTCCCAAATCGCCCAAGAGCTCGGCATCAGCCGTACGCCGGTCGACGAGGCCATCCATGCACTGGCGGACGAGGGACTGCTTGTTCAAATGGAAAACCGACGCGGCTTTTATGTTTATACCATGACCCGCATGGCGGTGGAGGATCTCTACTATGCGAGAAAGGTCGTGGAAGGCACCGCCAGCTATCTCTGCGCACTTCACAACGGTCAGGTCGATATTGCGCGCCTGAAAAAAATGGCCTACGAGTTTCGGGACATGTTTGCCTGCCACGACTATCGGCGTCTCTCCGAACTCGACCCCGTCTTTCACCGCCTGATTGTCGAAGCCACCAAAAACGAATACCTCGTGCGCATGTATCACACGCTTGACAGCGCCATCTCCTATCACAACGGAAGGCTGCGTTACCTGCTGCTTGAAACCCCCGAACTGTCGGTGCCTTCAATATCCACCCAGCATATCACCATCTGCAACGCCATTGAGTTTGGCGTGCCCGACATGGCCCAGAATGCTGCGGCCGCCCATGTTGACGCCTGCGCCGACATGCTGCGGCGGACAATTCCGCTTTATTGAATATAAAAAAGACCACTTCATTTCACAAGAAATGAGTGGTTTTTTTGACTGTGGAACTGGGGTTTGTACGGAAGACAAACAGAGTCAGAGTCTGTGGCGGGGAGGTTTATTTGTCCCCGTCACGGTCAGTTGATTACTGTGTTATTGGAAAAGCTGGGGATTCCGTGCTTTCGCCTTTTCATAGTTGCTCACATAATAATACCAGTTTTCCTTTGATAGTTGCTTTACCTCAATAGCCGCCCATACGTCAGGTGGATTCCCGGTTTTGGAATACTTTATTCCGCGACTTTCACTCATTGTATTCCACATAGTAAAATCTACAGAATCGGAGCCACAAAAAATTTTTTCGACTCCACTTTCATACAAATGTTTTATGTGGCCAACCAATTCGTCGGGAATCGGTATGGTTTCTCTGTCGCTTCCGTTCGGACTGAAATTGTAAAGCTCATCCTTGCGGACTACCATGTTGAATATATCTTCATCACGAAGGGGAAACTTGCGAATTTCGATAGTATAATAATCCAATTCTGAAAGAGCATCAGAAACATAGGACAATTCATCTATGTTATTCTTCGCAAAACCATCAGTCTTGTTGTACCCTGGAGCCAAAAAGAAAAAACCTCCCTCATAAATACCCAACAGGACTATAGTTGCTATAAGTATTACCGCAACAATCAAAACCGTAATTTTCACTTTTTTTCTGATTATACTCATTTCACGGCCCCCGTATTGTACCAGTTTATTCCTAATCCGAAAAGCGATTGATCAGCATATTCATTATCCTAATCAGTATAGCCATGTTTTAACACACGGGGAACATACGGGGACGCAATATTCTCCAACTATCATCGGTTGTAGAATCTTCGTCTGTGGCAATTTTTCACAAAACTATTTAACACCAATCTATTGTATCTCGAAAATTCTCCATGCGCAACACTTTCCGTGAGCACCCAGATCACGTAAACACCCCCAAAGTATTGACAGTGTTTTGTACTTTCTTGCTTTGGAGGTGCTGTTCACTTGGCCGGACTTTTTACTTTTTTTACATGCCGCGGGTTTCGAGCTCTCCGTCTTTAACGGTGACTCCGACTGCCTCAATGGGCGCATCGCCGCGTTCGGCAATTAGCGTTGCAATCCTGCCCTCGATGTCAGGCCCACGACCTTTGCGCAGCGAGCGAGCGCCGCAATTTTGCGAAAAGGACTTCTCGGCAAGCCAAGGTGCCACGCTGTCGTCCGACATCAGTTTGCGGCCGGCCTCGGCCATCGCCTTTTTGATGTCGTCGAGCATAATGATGGCAATTTTGACAAAATCTCCCTTGTCAAGCGGTCAGAAGGCGACCACTTCGTCGTCCGAAGCGAAATCAAAAAAACCCGGTCGACAGACCGGGTGTTTTTATGCTGTACGATTACAGAATTGTGACAAATCTGACCGAATAAAGATCGCACATGACACGAGCGTGGGAGATATAATCCTCTAGGACAAAGTAGTTGATTCCTACCTCAAGCAGCCTTCCGGTTTTGTCAACAAATTGATTGCTGCCAACAATAAATTCCGCCCGCACGTTTCTCCCTATGTTGCTTCTTAAAAAATACGGTATGTAGCCTGGGTCCGTAGAGAAAGGAGGGCCCTGCTGAAAACCGACGTCGGATTGCTGCATTGAAGGAGACCCAAACTGAGGCTGCGTTGGGGACAGGCCATACTGAGGAGCCGTGAGTGATGTACCGGGCGACTCGGCAGTAGGTGGGATGGACATGGAAGGCGTGCCGGATTGTGGCGACATGGAAGTGGGATCGGACCAAAAACGGGTTGTGCCGGAATCAAATTGTTTGTTGCCCATCCTGTTTAAATTATTTGCCATAGGGAAAAACACCTCCGATTGAAATGGGTGCGATTTTTGTTTGCGCGTTTTTTTCATAGTTATGTCTGCGAATAGGACTCGGTCGGATTATAAACGCAATGCTGGTTGATCCTTGTGAACCAGTATCCGGTTTGATTGTAGGGAAAGAAGTTGGGGCACTGGGGCCTGTAGGGGTTCATATACCACAAAGAATCGGAGCCCGCTCCAAGATGAATCCCGCCATTCATTGCCCAGTCGGCGACCTGATAATGGATTTCCTCCGGAGTAGTCACCCAGACATTCTGGTGATTGTCCACACCTCCCAATTGTGTTTTGTAGCAGGAAAACTGGCACGTTTGTTCAATGACCTTCCTCAAATCCCCTTGGCCGATTCGGCGGTACTCTCCATTTGCCACCCTGACGCGGTTCATTACAACGGTTGCGACGGCGCGCATCCCATCGAGTCCCTCACCGCCCGCCTCACAGTTGATGAGCCTTGCAAATAGTTCTCTGGTATCCACGCACTTCACCTCATAACGATAGTATACTCGCGCTCATTGGAATTGTGAAAACAATACGTATTTTGCGTTGAGTGTGGCTATGAATTGGTAGATGGTGCTATGGTTTGTCGTAAGTGCGGCTGCTCGGTCTGAAGAAAAAGTGCCAAGGAACGGGTTGCAGAATCTATCGTCCGCGGCAAACTTAAACGATTTCATCACCTTCTAATGTAGATCGTATATTCCCCACGCGCAACATCTTCCGCAAGCGACCGGATCATGAAAACACCCCCAAAGTATTGACAGTCGTTCATACTGTCTTACTTCGGGGGTGTTGTTCACCTTGCCGGACTATATTTTTCTACATGCCGCGGACTTCGAGCTCCCCGTCTTTGACGGTGACTCCGACCGCCTCAATGGGAGAGTCGCCGCCTTCAACAATGAGCGTTGCGATTCTGTCCTCGATCTCACGCTCCACAGCCCTGCGCAGCGAGCGGGCACCGTACTTCTCCGAGAAGGACTTCTCGGCAAGCCAGAGGGCGACACTGTCATCTGTCATCAGCTTGCGGCCGGCTTCGGCCATCGCCTTATTGAGATCATCAAGCATGATCGCTGCGATTTTGACAAAGTCCTCCTTGTCAAGCGGGCGGAAGGCGACCACCTCGTCGACCCGGTTGATGAATTCGGGGCGCAGGAAGCCCTCGAGCGCCTTTAAGGCTTTCTCGCGGCTTCGCACCTCAGGCGACATGCCAAAGCCCAGTGGCGCCTCGCGCTTATCGCTGCCAGCATTTGAGGTCATGACGATGACGGTGTTTTCGAAGTTGACTGTGCGCCCGTGGGCGTCGGTCACCCGGCCGTCGTCGAGGATCTGCAGCAGCACATTGAGCACATCGGGGTGAGCTTTTTCGATTTCGTCGAAGAGGACGACACTGTAGGGCTTGCGGCGCACTTTTTCGGTCAGCTGGCCGGCCTCGTCGTAACCGATGTAGCCGGGCGGCGACCCGATGAGCCTAGAGACCGAATGCTTTTCCATAAATTCAGACATGTCGAGCCTGATCATGGTCTCGGGTGAGTCGAAGAGGGATGCAGCCAGTTGCTTGACAAGTTCAGTCTTGCCGACGCCGGTCGGCCCGATGAAGATGAAGGAGGCCGGTTTGCGTTTGGGCGAGATGCCTGCCCGCGAGCGGCGCAGGGCTCTGGCTAAGGCCGAGACCGCCTCGTCCTGACCGACGACTCTGGCTTTTAGTTCATCTTCAAGCCGAGCCAGTTTTTTGAACTCGCTCTCCCTGATTTTGGAAGCCGGAATACCGGTCCAGACCTCGACCACTTGAGCAAGCTGATCCACCGTGATATGGACCGGTTGCCGATTTGCTTCGAGGGTTTTGATCTCCTCCTCGACGCGGCACTCTTTCTCACGAATGGCGGCAAGTTCGGCAAAGCTCTCTTCGCTGCCGTCGGGCTGGATTTCCCCCCTGCGGGCGGCGAGTTCCTTTTGATCACGCTTCAGCGTGATCAGCCGATTGCCAGCCTCATCCCCGATGTTTCCGAGGGAGGCTGCTTCATCGATTAAATCGATGGCTTTATCGGGCAGGAACCGGTCGGTGATGTACCGCTCCGAAAGCTGTACGGCAGCCCGGATAATGTCGTCCTGCAGGACAACATTATGGAAAGTCTCATAATAATTTTTGATGCCCTGGAGGATTTCGACCGACGTGTCAATGGAGGGCTCCTCGATGGTCACCGGTTGGAACCGGCGCTCAAGAGCGGCGTCCTTTTCAATCGACTTGCGGTACTCGTTGAACGTCGTCGCTCCAATGACCTGAATTTCGCCTCGGGACAAGGCCGGCTTTAAGATGTTGGCGGCCGACATCGACCCCTCGGCGTCTCCGGCGGCCACGAGGTTATGTACCTCGTCGATGACTAGGATGACGTTGCCCTCTTTTTTGACCTCTTCGATGAGCTGTTTGATCCTAGCCTCAAACTGGCCGCGAAACTGCGTTCCGGCCACAAGCGAGGTGAGGTCGAGCAGATAGATCTCCTTGTCGGCGAGCTTTGGCGGCACTTTGCCCTCCACAATGCGGATGGCAAGGCCTTCGGCAACCGCCGTCTTTCCGACGCCGGGCTCACCGATGAGACAGGGATTGTTCTTCTGCCGGCGGTTTAATATCTGAATGACGCGGCCCGTCTCGCGTTCACGACCGATGATGCGGTCGAGCTTACCTTCGCGGGCGTTGTCGGTGAGACAGATGCAGTGCTGAGACAGGAGCTTTGGCTTTTCCTTTGTTTTGCGCTTTTTTTCGCCCTGACCTGACTGCGGCGGAGCCTTCTGCTCCTCCGGCTGCTTTTGACCTGAGAACAACGCCCGGAAGGCCGGCGGCAGCTCCATGGCAGTACCCGAATCGTCAGCTGAGCCTTCAAAGAGCTGCATGACTTCGCTTTCCATATTCTCTATGTCCCCCGGCTCCATCCCCATGCTCTTCAGGATGTCGTTGACCGGTTTTATTCCAAGCTCCGAGGCGCACTGCAGACAGTAGCCCTCGCTCAGGGTCTTCCCGTTTTCCTGTCTCGTGACAAAGATCACCGCAAGCCGTTTTTGACAGCGGGTACACATCATAGCCGTTTTTCTCCTTATTTATTGCTTACAATATGCGTTTGAATGGTGTCAGCTGGTAGAAGTACTTGAACAGAATTGTTGAATTGATGACATCCGAGTTCAGCTCGCGCCGTATGTAGCTGCTGATGAATGGGGCGAGATAGGTCAAAACACCCGCCAGAATCATCATGATAATTGCGCCTTCAAGAATGCCGAGCAGGATGCCCATGATTCCGTTGAGAGATTTGAGCACCGGTAGCTTCAGCACCGCATCGACGACAAAGGTGGCAATGCGGATGACGATCAGGGCCAAAATAAAGACGAGTACAAATCCGGCCGCAGCGCTGACGGCACTTGCCAGGGGCCCTGCGATGGCCGTTGTGACGGCAGTCTTGGCTTCGTCGCCGGTGGCCGAGGAGATGACTTTTTGTACGTCGGCCGCCGTGACCGAATAGCGGCTGAGAAATTCCCGCAGCACGTCCGGCATTGTAGAGAACAGCTTTTCAAGCTGCTCGGTGAAACTGGGCGTTCCCTCCCCCGTTGTCACAAACCGGGTGAGATAGTCCCCGACCGCCGATTGAAAGGCCTCCCCGATCCACTTGGCGTTGAGCCAGTCCCCGGCGCCGCCGCCGAAAACCACCGCCACTCCGAGCGCCACAAAGGTACCGACAAGGCCGATCATGGTCTTGAAAAAGCCCCTCCTGGCGGCCGACACAGCGCTAAACGCGAGCACGGCCACCGAGATGATGTCGAGTACAGCTACCATTGTCCACCTCACATCTCATTATACCAGTTATCCTAAGAGAAAACATTTACTAATTATGTCTGAATTACTAAATAAAACTAAACTGTGCATCCGTACTTTTTTAGACAGCGTGGAGAGAAAGCAGTTCCATTGTTCACATTGTTTTTTTGTTCGCTTAAGTTTTAGTTTGTGGTGGTCATCTTGTCGGTCTGGACAAAAATCACCCTGCCCGAGTGGGTCACCAGCACCGCCTTGACCCCTGAGAGCAGCGTCTCGGTCACAAGCCCTCCACTCTGGTCGTAGACCGCTCCGCCCCCGTCATAGACGATGGCGGTCTTGCCTGCGGCCGACGACAAATATTGTACTTCGCGGTCAGTCTCGGCAAGCCCTGTCTCCCCGAGCCTGCTGTCCAGCATCACAAGCGCCCCGCCGCCACCCACCGTATACCGGCCGAGCAGCAGTGCCATGCCGCCGGCGGGGTCCATTGATACGCCGAGCAGCTCGCTGCCCTCCGGCTCATAGACCGCCGTCTGCTCTCCGGTCTTCTCGTCAAACGAGACGATGCGGCGGTCAGTGATGACGGTGATGATCCCACCCTCGAGCCGCAGAGACACCACAAGCTCGTCTGGCAGCTCGATTTTCACTTTCGGCTCCTCGCTTGCGCGCTCTAATACCGTGATAGTCGAATTCAGTCCGCCGTCCGTCACGTCAAAACCGGCCACGACCATACGTCCACTGCTGCCGACCCGAACGGCGGAAAAGTAGCTGCTGGCAAGCTTCCAAACATAGGCCGCCTTGCCGTAACTGTTGTAGAGCGTCACAACCGCTCGAAACTCAGGATCCTCCTCGGCGACGGCGTACCATCCACCGTCATTGATATGGGCGTCGATAATCGGGCGCTGGACGGTAACCCGCTCGACGACTGAGGTGCCCGAACAGACAAGCAGGTCTTTGCCGCCCCTGTCAAAGGCGATAAACCGATTCCCCGACGAGACGATGTTGGGGTTCCCGAGAGCCACCGTCTCATCGAGCGATGTGGTACCATCCTTGCGGTAGACGGCAAGGCGAGACTGTGACAGCAGCACGAGGTTTTCTTTGTTCACTCCACAGACCGTCTTACCCGACATGTCGAAGCTTAGGGGGATTTCAACAAGCTCCCCCGCACCTTCGCCCCCCCGCATAAGGGCTGCCATGCGTAGCTTGATGGAGTAGTAGTCGATGTCGTGCCGGAAAATGATCAGGGTGAGCCCCACTAAAAATAGTAGGAGGGCGAGAATGCGGCTGGCCTTTTTTTTGAGCCGGCGGTGCTTCCTGGCCCGCCGGTTGTCGACAAGTTTCGGTGCCGTCTCGTTCATGGCTGGTCACCTCCAAGCGTCGGATAGAAAACTTTTGCGAGGGCCAGTCCGCATGCCGGTGCCGTAGGTCCTGCCGCCAACCGGTCGCATGCGGCGATAGCCGCCTCTACATCAATGCCCTCCACAAGGG
Source organism: Oscillospiraceae bacterium (assembly GCA_963662765.2). GTDB lineage: Bacteria > Bacillota > Clostridia > Oscillospirales > Feifaniaceae > DATMXT01. The sequence goes on along the minus strand of CAXXUP010000002.1, from coordinate 171,228 downwards.
TGCCCACCATGATGCGCACCATGTTATAGAGAAATCCGTCGCCTCGCACCCGGATGGTCAACATTCCTTGCGCAAACAACGCCTCGCACAAGTATATGGAACGTCTCGTGTCCTCTATGCTGCTGCCGGCCGCCATGAAGGAGGTAAAGTCGTGCTCCCCTTCAAAGCAGGGGGCATTTTGGATAACCGCCTCGATGTCAAAAGGGGCGGGATGGTGCCAGCTGGTCGCCGCCTCAAACACGTTGCGGTGGCGCATCGTCCAGATGCGGTACTGGTACTCCTTCCAGAGGGCGCTGTACCTGGGGTGAAAATCCATCGGAACTTCCAGAACTTCCGACACCGAAATGTCGCATGGCAGGTTCGCGTTAAGCGCCCTTGCAAGCTTACAGGGTGCAAAGTCTGATGTGGTTTTTGTTGTGCAACAGTATTCAAGCGCATGGACGCCGGCATCTGTACGTCCGCACCCCGTGACCGGGACCTCTTCCTTCAGCAGCATGCGCAGCGCCTTTTGGATCGTCCCCTGCACGGTGGGAGCGTTTTGCTGCACTTGAAAACCCGCGTATGCGCTGCCTAAGAATGAGAGTTTAATGAGCAGTTGTCGCTCCACGGCAGCGCCTCCTTTCGGGCAGTGTCTGACTTAATATGGCAATCCATTGGCCCAAAGTACACCGCCAAGCACCGCAAAAACGATGACAACGGCCACAAAATCGATTCCGCCCATCTTCATGACCTTGAGGCGGGTACGGCCGGCGCCGCCGTGGTAACAGCGACACTCCATGGCGATGGCAAGCTCATCCGCCCTGCGGAAGGCTGAGACAAAGAGCGGCACTAAGATCGGCACCAAGGCCGTCGCCCGTTTGACGAGTCCGCCGCTCTCAAAGTCGGCGCCTCTTGCTTTCTGAGCATTCATGATCTTGTCGGTCTCTTCAATCAAGGTCGGAATAAACCGCAGCGCAATGGTCATCATCATGGCAAGTTCGTGTACCGGCAAGCCGATTTTCTTAAAAGGCCCGAGTAGCCGCTCGATGGCATCGGTCAACATGATGGGCGAGGTGGTGTAAGTTAAAAGCGAAGTGCCGATGATGAGGAACATGATTCGCAGCACCATGAAGGCGGCCGAACGAAGCCCTTCCCAGGTTGGCTTCAGGAACCCGAGCACGAAGATCGTGGTGCCCGGGGTGTAGAAAATGTTGATGGCCGACGTGATGACAATGATGGCCATAAGTGGCTTGACACTTTTAATCACCGTCCGAAAGGGGGTCTTTGACGAGATGACGACCACTGCCAGAAAAACCGCAATAACCCCGTAGGCCGCGAAAGTCTTGACAAAGAAGAGCCACGCGATATAGAGGATGACACAGATGATTTTGACCCTGGCGTCCATTTTGTGGACAAAAGAGTGTCCGGGAAAAAACTGGCCCAGCGTGATGTCTTTAAGCATGGGGCACCCCCCTCTCGCTGCAAAGCCGCAGAATTTCCCGCTCGGCGTCCTCAATCGTGTAGATGCCGCCGGGGACCGGCAGGCCCCGGTCCCGAAGCCCCATAAAGACCTTCGTGATCTGCGGGATGTCAAGCCCCATCGCTTCAAGTTCATACGCCCGCTCAAAAACCTCACGGGTCTCGCCGTACATGGCGACCTTCGCGTGGCTGATGACCAGCACCCGGTCGGAGTGGCGGGCCACATCCTCCATGCTGTGGGAGACTAAGACGACGGTGGTGCCGGCATCCTCGTGGTAATCATGGATGCGGGAGAGAATTTCATCCCTGCCCTGCGGGTCAAGTCCCGCCGTCGGCTCGTCGAGCACTAAAACCCGCGGCTTCATGGCCAAGACGCCGGCGATTGCCACTCGGCGTTTTTGGCCGCCCGACAGCTCAAAGGGGGACGATGTGAGCATTCCATCCTCTATTCCGACCATACGGGCGGCCTCCCGCACATTGCGGTCGACCTCCTCCTCACAGAGCCCCATGTTGGTCGGCCCAAAGGCGATGTCCTTGTAGACCGTCTCTTCAAAGAGCTGGTATTCCGGGTACTGGAACACAAGCCCCACCTCAAAGCGCACTTGCCGGATTTTTTTCGGCTGTGCCCATATATCTTTTCCATCGAGCAGCACCCGGCCAGAGCTTGGCTGCATAAGCCCGTTTAAATGCTGCACCAGAGTCGATTTTCCGCTGCCGGTGTGACCGATGATGCCGATGAACTCCCCCTGCGGCAGTCCCAACGTGATGTCCTCGATGGCTGTCTTCTCAAAGGGCGTCCCGCGGCTGTAAGTGTATGTGACACCCTCAAGCTGTAAGATATCCATGTCACACACCCCCCTCAAACAATGAGGCGATCGCGGCCTCCGCCTCGCTTGGCGTCAGCACCTCCGGCAGCGAGGGGAGACACTCCCGAAGCCGGTGGACGAGGGCCGCCGCCTGCGGGGCCTCGAGGCCGAGCTCACGCAGCTCCTCCTGCCGGCAAAACACGTCCCGCGGGGGGCCGTCCATGACGATTTTTCCCCCGTCGAGCACGACGACGCGGTCCGCCATGGCCGCCTCGTTCATATAGTGGGTGATGAGAATAATCGTGATCCCCTCATCCCTGTTGAGGCTTTGGATCGTCCCCAGCACTTCTTTGCGCCCTTGCGGGTCGAGCATGGCCGTCGGCTCGTCGAGCACGATGCAAAGGGGGCGCATGGCGATGATGCCGGCAATAGCCACCCGCTGTTTTTGACCGCCCGACAGCTGATGGGCCGCATGCTCCCGGTATTCCCACATGTCGACGGCCTTTAGCGCGTGTTCAACCCGCTCGACAATCTCTTTTTGCGGCACCCCGAGGTTTTCGGGGGCAAAGGCGACATCCTCTTCCACGATGGTGGCGACGATCTGGTTGTCGGGGTTTTGAAAGGCCATTCCTGCCCGCTGTCGAATGTCGAAAAGTCGGGCCTCGTTGGTTGTATCGATGCCATCGACAAAAACCTTGCCGCCTGACGGCAGCAGTACGGCATTGAAATGCTTTGCCAAAGTCGATTTTCCGCTTCCGTTGTGCCCGATAATAGCCACAAAAGAGCCGCGCTCGATGGTAAGGTCGATGCCGTCCAGTACAAGGCACTCACCCTCTTCCCCCGTGTAGATAAAGGAGAGCGCCTGCGTTTCTATCATTTTTTCGCTCATGAAAGCCTCCAGTAAGCTGATGCGCCGCAAGGCAGCGGCGGTGAACCCGTGACCGGAAGTCCGAGCTCGTCGGCGAAGACCGTCCCGCCAAAGCGAGGCCCCACCGTCTTGCCGAGAATATAGGCCATGACCGAGGGCGAGAGCCCCGTCGTGTAGGAGTTGACGAGAAAAAAGAGCGGCGCGTCCGACAGCACCCCGGCAACAAGCTCGATAAAGGGGTAGATCGACTGCTCGAGCTTCCACAGCTCGCCGGACGGACCTCTGCCGTAGGAGGGCGGGTCCATGATGACGGCGTCGTACTTCTTACCCCGCCTGATCTCCCGTTCGACAAATTTGCGGCAGTCGTCGACGATATACCGAATGGGGGACCCCGAAAGCCCCGACAGCGCCGCGTTTTCTCTGGCCCAGGCCACCATGCCTTTCGAGGCGTCGACGTGGCAGACTTCCGCCCCTGCGGCAGCTGCCGCCAAGGTCGCCCCGCCGGTATAGGCAAATAAGTTGAGCACCGAGATGGGTCTGCCGGCATCTCGGATGAGTTTGCCGCAGTAGTCCCAGTTGTAGGCCTGCTCCGGAAAGATGCCGGTGTGCTTGAAGCCCATCGGCTTAATGGCAAAGGTAAGGGGTCCATAGCCAATCCGCCATACTTCGGGCAGATTCCGGATCTCCCACATGCCGCCGCCCTTGTCCGAGCGGTGGTAGTGGGCGCTTGCCGTATTCCACCGGGGGTCGGTTCTGGGCGTCTCCCAGATGACCTGCGGATCCGGCCGGATGAGCGTATAGTCTCCCCAGCGCTCAAGCTTTTCTCCGCCCGAAGTGTCAATCACTTCATAGTCCTGCCAGCCGTTTGCCAAGAACATGCGCTCATCCCTCCTTTTTTAGCATTTTTGCCGCGTAATTTGCCATGAGTTTTTTGACGGTACCGCCAAAGTCGATTTCAAGCAGCTGGTCGCCGCCCGTCTCCTTGACCGACAGCACCCGACCGGCACCGAAACTGCCGTGGCGTACAAGGTCTCCTTGCGCGTATTGGACACCCGCCTGCTGCGGGGCCGCTTTCGGCGCGATCCTTTGGGCCGTGGGGCGTGTCGGCAGGTCCCAGGGGACCTGTACCTTGGCCCGCTCCTTTTTGCGGCGCTCGCCCATGTCCTCGATATACTGCTGCGGAATCTCCTTTATGAAGCGGGAGGGCTGCGGATAGAGCACCAGATTGAACGTGCGCCGCTGGGCAGCACAGGTCAAAAAAAGACGGCTTTTGGCTCTTGTTATGGCGACATAGCAGAGCCTGCGCTCCTCCTCCATCTCCATGGGTTCCATGAGCACCCGCCCCGACGGAAAGAGCTCCTCCTCCATACCGGTCAAAAACACGACCGGAAACTCCAGCCCCTTTGCCGAGTGTATGGTCATGAGAGAGACATACCCGGCAGCCTCATCATAGGTGTCGAGGTCGGTGGCAAGGGCCGCCCCCTCGAGAAAGCCCGCAATGGTGGGTTCGGGATCACTCTCCTCGTACTTTGCCACGTTTTCGCTCAAAGTGCCGATATTGGACGTGCGGTCGCGGCCGTCGGCCGCATCCTGCGCCTTCACATAATCGAGGTATCCGGTCTTTTCAAGCACCGCCCCCAACACTTCGGTGGGCAGGGAATGCTCCGAGAACTCGGTCAGTTCCCCAATCATGGCGGCAAAGGCTTTGAGCTTTGCCTCCGACCTTGATAAATCCGGATAGGCATCTGCTGCTGCCGCAATTTCTATCATCGTGGCGCCTTCCGCGGCCGCAATGCGCTCCAAAGTCGCCACCGTCGTCTCCCCGATCCCCCGTTTGGGTTCGTTGATAATGCGGGAGAGCCGCAGGGTGTCCTCTTTGTTGACAAGCGCCGTGAGGTAGGCGACGACATCCTTGATCTCCTTGCGCTCATAGAACTTCATGCCTCCGAAGATGCGGTACGGAAGCCCCGACTTGATGAGCGTTTCCTCGATGACGGCCGACTGGGCGTTGGTGCGGTAGAGCACCGCAAAGTCGTTGTAGGGCCGTCCGGTAGCTGCCATCGCCAGTGCCTGGTCGGCAATGAACTGCGCTTCGGCATAGGCATCGTCCCCCCTGAAAAAGCCCACCTTTTCCCCTTCGGGAGCGCTTGTCCAAAGGTTTTTGCCTTTGCGGGAGGTGTTTCGGGAGATGGCCGAGTTGGCGCAGGCCAGAATGGTTCCGGTCGACCGGTAGTTTTGCTCCAGCTTGATGACGGTGCAGTCGGGATGCCGGGTCTCAAAACTTAAGATGTTCTCGATGGTCGCCCCGCGGAAGCTGTAGATGCTCTGGTCGTCATCGCCGACCACCATGATGTTGCCGCCGCCCTCGGCCAGAAGCTCGGTTAAGGCAAACTGTGCGCGGCTGGTGTCCTGATACTCGTCGACCAGCACGTAGTCGTACCGCCGGCGATAAGTTTCCCGCACATCGGCGTGCTCTTGCAGCAGCTTCACCGTGTTGAAGATGAGGTCGTCGAAGTCCATGGCACCGGCCGATTTAAGCCGACGCTGGTAGAGTTCATAGAGTTTCGAGATGCGGGACAGTCGGTAGTCCGATTCGGTCGCCTTTATGAAGTCTCCGGGGGACTGCAGCGTATCCTTGGCCCGGCCGATGACCGACAGCATGGCGCCGGCTGGGAATTTCTTGTCGTCAAGGCCTGCCGCCTTGACGCATTCCTTCATGACCTTTTTTGCGTCGTCGCCGTCGTATATCGTGAAGTCCGCGGGATATCCGAGTTTATCTGCGTCCCTCCTGAGCATTTTTGCGCAAATGGAATGGAACGTGCCGGCCGTAACCTCAGCCCCGGCGGGCCCGATTTTTTTGACAAGCCGTTCCCGCAGTTCACCGGCCGCCTTGTTTGTGAAGGTGACAGCCAAAATCCGCCACGGTTTAACGGGACGAACCCCCATGACCGAGAGAACATGCTCTTCAAAGTCGGGGTCCGGGTTTTGGGCATATTCCTCGAGCAGACTGACGGCTGCCTCACTGGGAGCATCTGGCTCCATGTCCAGCAGGTTGCCGTATTTGATGAGGTAAGCGATCCGATTGACTAAGACCGTCGTCTTTCCGGAGCCCGCTCCCGCTAAAATGAGCATGGCACCGTCCGGCGCCAGCACCGCACGGCGCTGCTCCGCATTCATATTCGCAAAGTCCCGCGAGACGATGGTATGTCTTGCCGCGGCGTATCGCTCGGTGAGCGCTGCCACCGTACCACCCCTTTCCATCATAGAAAAATATCATATACGATTTTGACCGAAAAAGCAATTGTTCAAATGTAAATACGACCTTAAAAGAGCGGGCGGCCCCCTACAAAAAAGGGCCGCCCGCCGGGTAAAGTATGGGATTTTCAGATGATTTCCCGTAGCTTGGTCAAGGCCCTCTTTTCGAGGCGCGACACTTGCACCTGCGAAATGCCAAGCTCCGCTGCCGTCTCCTGCTGGGTACGGCTTCGGTAATACCGAAGCAGCAGCAGTTTTTGCTCTCTTTGGGAGAGCTGTGAGAGCGCGTTTGTCACCGCGATGCGCTCAATGGTCTCATCGGTCTCGTCATGGCCCAAAATGGCTAAGAGCCCCTCCCCTTCCCCGTCAATTGTATAGGACAGCGAAAGCACCGGAATGAGGGAATCGAGGGCCAGCACGACGGCCGATGGCTCCATCTGGGCGGCTGATGCGAGCTCTGAGATGGTGGGCTCCCGCCCAAAAGCCGACGACAGTTCTCCCTGCAGCGCTGACAGATGTCTTGCCTGCTCCTTGATGCCGCGGCTGATGCGCACCGGCCCCGTGTCCCGGAAGTGGCGGCGAAGCTCGCCGATGATGACGGGGACGGCATAGGTGGAAAACTGCACGCCGGCTTTGAGGTCAAAGTTCTTGACCGCCTTGACAAAGGCCATGGAGCCGATTTGGAACAGGTCGTCGTATTCGGTTCCGCGGCCGAGAAAGCGGTTTACAGCCATGCGCACAAGCCCCTGGTTTTGTTCAAAGAAGCGGCCCATGGCCTCCTTGTCGCCCGCCTTGGCCGCAGCCAGTAGGTCGAGCTTTGCGGCGTTCACGACAATTTTTTATACATCGTGACCGTCGTTCCGCGCCCCGGCTTTGAGGTCACCCGCAGCCTGTCCATAAATGCCTCCATGATGGAAAAGCCCATGCCGCTGCGCTCCCCCGTTCCCCCCGAGGTGTAGCAGGGGGTGCGGGCGAGGCTGACGTCCTCAATGCCGACGCCGGAGTCTCTTATGGTGGCCGAAAAAATGCCGCTCTCGAGCAGCCGCAGCGTTATGTATATTCGACCGCCTCCCTGCGGATAGGCGTGAACCACCGCATTTGTCACGGCCTCCGAAATAGCCGTCTTGATGTCGGCCACGACGTCCACCGTCGGGTCAAGTTGGGTTGCCAGCACCGCCGCCGCCGCCCTCGCAAAGCTCTCATTGACTGATTTAGCCGGCATGCTCATTTTGATTTCATTGACGACCTTCACTTTATCTCCTCCCTGTGCTCGACATACTTGTATGCGCCCGACATTCCGAGAATTTTCGCCACCCGGCCGGCGTCCCCCCGGACGGCCACCCGTCCGCCGCGGGATGCCATGGCACGGTATCTCCCCATGATGAATCCAAGCCCCGAGCTGTCCATGAATTCTACGCCCGACAGGTCGATGACGAGGCTCTTGGGCCGCAGCTCGGCAATCTGCCTGTCCATTTTTTCCCTGAGCATTACGGCATTGTGATGATCGATGTCCCCGGTGATGAAGGCCGTAAGCTCTTCTCCTTCCAGCACTGTCTTCAAATTCATATGCTCACTCCATAAAAACAAAGAATAAGGGTTATGATGGTTTCATCATAACCCTTATTCTGCGCGGTTTTTGTCAGATTATTCCTCTGATTTTGTCAGATTATTCCCCGGATGTAAGTTCTGGCCTCTCCGATGAGGTAGAGGGATCCGCAGATTAAAACACTGTCCTCCGGTCTCGCCTCAGCTAAGGCCATGTCGACCGCCTGGGGGATGTTCTCAGCCTTCCGCACATCGGTGCAGATCTCGGCAGCTTTGGCAATCTCGTCCGCCGCAAGCGCTCGGGGCGATGCGGGCGGCACCGCGATGAAGACATCCGTGATGGCCGCCATCATGGGGATGGCCTGCTGCCAGTCCTTGTCGGCCAGCATGCCCATGACCAGGATAAGCCGGCCGGAGCGGGTGCGCAGATGGCGCAGCGCCGCTTTGCGCAATACCCGAACCCCGTCCGGGTTGTGTCCGCCGTCCAAGACGACAACGGGGTCCCGGCGCATGACTTCGAACCGCCCTGGAAACTGCGTCTCCCGGACGCCCCTGACAATGGCCTCGTCCGGCAGGTCAAATCCGCGGCTGCGCAGCACAAGGACCGCCTCGACGGCCGTCGCCACATTGAGGAGCTGATGCTCGCCGACGAGCGGCGTATGCAGCGCAAGGCCGCGGTAGAAAAAGTCGCTGCCCTCAAGGGTTTCAGCCCCCGGCAAAATTCCTGCGGCATAGGGGATGATAAGCCGCGCCCCCTCTTCGGCAGTCCTCCTGCGCACGACTTCCGTGACTCCGGCCGGCTGATCTGGGTAGACTACGACTCTTCCGTCAGTCTTTATGATGCCGCACTTTTCAAAGGCGATTTTTTCGACCGTGTCGCCTAGAATTTTGGTGTGGTCGAGCGAGATGGAGGTGATGACAGCCACATCCGGACAGGAAATGATGTTGGTGGCGTCAAATCGTCCGCCAAGCCCCACTTCAAGCGACACGATGTCGCACCCCGCCCGCTTGTAGTAGAGCATGGCGGCGGCTGTGACGATCTCAAACTCGCTGGGGACAACGCCACCCCGCCCTGCCGCGTCTTTGACCTCGGAGACACAAAAAGCAAGTTCGTCCGGCGTTATGAGCTCGCCGTCTACCTGCATGCGCTCCTCGAAGCGCTCGAGGTAGGGCGAGATGAAGAGCCCCGTCTTATAGCCTGCCGCCTGCATGATGGCGGCGATGGTGGCCGTGGTGCTGCCCTTGCCGTTGGTGCCGGCAACGTGGGCAAAGCGCAGTTCCCTCTCCGGGTTTCCTAGCTGCTCTAAAACCGCCTCAACGCGTTTAAGTCCCGGCTTGATGCCGAGCTTTTCCGCCCCGTGGATATACTGCAGCGCTTCTTCGTAGCTGAGCATGTTTCCCTTTCCGCTTACGGCAGTTTGGCAAGGCTCTCTTCCACCTTTGCCAGCATTTCATCAAATTTTCCGAGTTTGGCGTGCTCCTCCTCAATGAGGGCGGCCGGCGCTTTGGCCAGAAAGCCCTCATTGCCGAGCTTGCTTTGGACCCGGTCGAGTTCCGCTAAAAGCTTTTTCTTTTCGTTTTCAAGGCGGGCCCGCTCAGCCGCGTAGTCAACAAGTTCCCCCATCGGGATGAAGATGCGGGCGCCGTCAGTCACGATGGTGACGCTGTCGGCCGGAGGCTCTTTGCCTATCAGCACTTCGGAGGCAGAGGCCAAACGCTTCATGAAGGGGGTGCCGGCCGAGAAAGTCTCGGTTTCTTCGGTCTCGATATAAACTTGCGCCTTTCGGGAGGGCGGTACATTCATCTCGGCTCTGCGAGCACGGATGGCCCGGATGGCCCCCATGATTTTGTCCATTTCGGCGGCCTCGGCTGTAAAGTCAAGCGCCTTGTCATCCTTCGGCCAAGCGGAGAGCATGATGCTCTCCTCCTCGCGGGGGATGTTCTGATAGATTTCTTCGGTGATGAACGGCATGAAGGGGTGCAATAGCCGAAGCGCCGCCGACAGGACGTAAACCAGCACGCGCTGAGCGCTCTCTTTGGCCTCCTTGTTGTCACCGTCGAAGAGCCGTGACTTTGTCAGCTCGATATACCAGTCGCAGAAGTCATCCCAGAAGAAGTCGTAGAGGTTTCCCAGCGCGACGCCTAAGTCGTAACTGTCGATGTTGGCCGTAACGTCCCGAATGAGCTTATTTAACTTGCTCAAAATCCACTTATCCTCAAGCTCGAGGGTCTTTGGAAGTCCCTGCTCCTCAATGTCGAGGTTCATTAAGACAAAGCGGGAAGCGTTCCAGATCTTGTTGGCGAAGTTGCGCCCACTCTCCACTTTCTCCATCGAGAAGCGGATGTCGTTGCCGGGGGAGTTGCCGGTCAGTAGCGTGAAGCGCAGGGCGTCTGCCCCGAATTCCCCGATGATCTCAAGCGGATCGATGCCGTTGCCTAAAGACTTCGACATTTTGCGGCCCTTGGCGTCCCGCACGAGGCCGTGGATCAAAACGTCGGAGAAAGGCTTTTTGCCGGTATGCTCAAGTCCCGAGAAAATCATGCGAGAGACCCAAAAGAAGATGATGTCGTAGCCCGTGACCAGCACTGACGTGGGGTAGAACTTCCTCATATCGGCAGTGTCGTCCGGCCAGCCCAGCGTCTCGAAGGGCCATAGTGCCGACGAGAACCAGGTGTCGAGCACGTCCTCCTCCTGAAAAACCTTCCCGCCGCACTTGGGGCAGACCGTGATGTCCTCCTTAGAGACCACCATTTCGCCGCACGATTCGCAGTAGAAAGCCGGAATGCGGTGGCCCCACCAGAGTTGACGGGAGACACACCAATCGCGCACGTTTTCCATCCAGTTGAAATAGGTGCCGGCAAACCGGGGCGGCACAAATCGGATGTCACCAGACCGCACCGCCTCAATGGCGGGTTCGGCCAAGGGCTTCATTTTGACAAACCACTGCTCCGAGGTCATGGTCTCGATGTCGGTGGAGCAGCGGTAGCAGGTGCCGACGTTGTGGGGCAGCTCCTCGATTTTGAGCAGGTATCCCTGCTCCTCAAGGTCGGCCACAATGGCCTTGCGGGCCTCGTAGCGGTCCATGCCGGCGTATTTGCCGGCGTTTTCCGCCATTTTGCCGTCCTCGTCGATGACCTTGATGAACTCTAGCTCATGGCGTACGCCCATCTCAAAGTCGTTGGGGTCGTGCGACGGCGTAACCTTGACACAGCCGGTGCCGAATTCCCGCTCGACATAGTCGTCGGCGAAAATCGGAATTTCACGCCCAACGAGGGGCAGAATGGCGGTCTTGCCGACAAAGGCAGTATACCGCTCATCCTCCGGATGCACGGCGATGCCGGTGTCGCCGATCATGGTCTCGGGCCGGGTCGTCGCGCAGACGATATAGCCGCTGCCGTCTGTCAAGGGATACTTGATATGCCACAGGTGGCCCGCCTTTTCGGCAAACTCCACCTCAATGTCGGACAGCGCCGTCTTGCAGTGGGGGCACCAGTTGATAATGCGGTTGCCCTTGTAGACGAGGCCCTTGTTGTAGAGGTCGACAAAGACCTCCCGCACAGCCCTGGAGCACATCTCATCCATCGTGAAGCGCTCGCGGGTCCAGTCGCAGGAGGACCCCAGCTTGCGCAGCTGGTTGACGATGTTGGAGCCATATTTCTCTTTCCAGGTCCAGACGTGCTCTAAGAACTTCTCGCGGCCAAGCTCCTGCCGCGTCACGCCCATATCCTTGCGCAGCATCTCCTCGACTTTGATCTGGGTCGCGATGCCGGCATGGTCGACGCCGGGCAGCCATAAAGACTCATAGCCGCACATTTTCTTGTAGCGGGTCAGGATGTCCTGAAGCGTCTCGTCCATCGCATGCCCCATGTGCAGCTGCCCCGTGACATTGGGGGGCGGCAGTACGATGGTAAAGGGCTCTTTTTCACTTTTGTTGTCAGCCTTAAAATATCCCTTGGACTCCCAACCTGCATAAAGCCGGTCCTCAACCTCTTTAGGATCGTACACTTTCGAAATTTCTTTAGCCATAATTTCCTCCTATTGTTCATGAAAGCCTGTGTTCCAACGTGAGAATGCATTCAGGTTTAAAAAAAGTCCGTCTCCTGCACTGCTGCAAGAGACGGACTTTAAGTCCGCGGTACCACTCTTTTTGCGCGCATTATGCGCGCCACTTTGTTCGCACCGCTTGAATCGATGCGCCGCCATACGATAACGGTTGGCCTCCGTCCGCACCTACAGGCTTTGCGTGTCTGCGCGAGTCACACAAAACTTTGGGCCGGCTGCTCCGAGGTGACTTATCGCAAACGGTGCGCGCACTGCCTTACACCTACCGGCAGTTCTCTTTGCCGCGTTTTCCGCTGCTTTCTCCCCATCATTGCCTTTGTCTTAAATATACAAGGTATTATACAAGTTCTTGTCGATATTGTCAAGCGTATGCAGTTCAGACTATGAAATTTGCCGCCGTTTTGATAATGCCCCGAAACTCACTTGAAATACCCCACGCCGCCCGCAAACACCGGCTGTTCAATAACGCCCGGGATGTTGCGCATTGTATTCTTCGCAATCCGTTCACAGTGGCACATTTTGCCGAAAACCCGCCCGTCTGGGCTTGTGATGCCCTCAATGGCGCAAACCGAACTGTTGGGCGCAAAGTCGATGTCCATGGACACCTCATCTGCGAGGTCGACATATTGGGTGGCAATCTGCCCTGCCGCTTCAAGTTTTGTCAAAAGCGCGGGCGTTGCCACAAGCCGCCCCTCGCCGTGGGAGATCGGAATGGCGTAAATCTCATCCACCTTGCAGGCCGCAAGCCACGGCGACATGACCGAAGCGACCCTCGTTCGCACCATCTTGCTCTCATGGCGGCCGATGGCGTTATTCGTCAGAGTGGCCGAATCCTCATTCATGATGTCGATCTCTCCGAAGGGCAAAAGCCCCGTCTTGATGAGGGCTTGGAAGCCGTTGCAGATGCCGATCATGAGGCCGTCGCGACTGCGCAGCAGCTCGTGAGTCGCCTCGCGGACTTTGGGGTTGCGGAAGACCGCCGCCATGAACTTGCCCGAGCCGTCCGGTTCGTCGCCGGCCGAAAAGCCGCCGGGGACGGCAATGATCTGGCTCTTATTAATCTTTGCGCAAAGCTCGGCCACTGAGGATGCAAGAGCTTCCGGCGTCTGGTTGCGCAGCACAAAGATGTCAGCTGTGGCGCCCGCCTGCTCGAACTTCAGTGCCGTGTCATACTCGGAATTCGTGCCGGGGAAGGTCGTGACCAGCACCCGGGGCTTTGCGATTTTGATGGCGGGGGCCGCAATGCTGCGCTTGGTGTAGGTGAAACGCGGCGGAGTCGGCATGTCGGCCGGCACATTGCGGGCCGGAAAGACGTCGTCAAGGGGGGCCGACCAGATGGACTTCAGTTCTTCGAGCGGGACGCGCTCGCCGCCGACCGTGACAGCACCGTCCGCAGTGACACGCCCGACGCACTCCCCGCCGCAGGGTGAGTCACCCTTGACAGTGATGAGGATGCCGCCCATGATGTGGGCAAAAATGCCGCAATTTTTCTCAAAGGCGTCATCAAAAGCAAAACCGAGTCCGCTTCCGAAGGCCATTTTGCATACACCCTCAGCCACACCGCCCGCCGTGACCGCCCAGGCCGAAGAAATTGAGCGGCGATTTTCGGTGACAGCGTCGAGATTTTTACACAGCGCCACAAAATCGGGCAGTCCGTCCTCCCCGACAGGCGGGCGCAGCAGGTAGAGCTTGTCCCCCGCCGCCTTGAACTCGGGCGAGATGACCTCGTCCGCAGGTGCTGTGCAGACGGCGAAGGAGATGAGGGTCGGCGGCACATCGAGATTTTCAAAGGTGCCCGACATGCTGTCCTTGCCGCCGATTGCGGCGACCTCCAGCCCCATCTGGGCCGTAAGGCCGCCCAGCAAAGCGGCAAAGGGCTTGCCAAATCGCGCGGGATCCGCACCGATCTTGCCGAAATATTCCTGGAAGCTTAAGGTGGCACCCTTGCGGGCTCCGCCCGTCGCCACTAGTTTGCACATCGACTCGACGACGGACCACACGGCGCCGACAAACTGATTTTTCTCCAGGATATAGGGGTTAAATCCGTAGGACATGAGGGAGGCCGTGCGGCAGTCGCCACCGTCTGACGGCAGCATGGCAGCCATCGCCTGAACAGGGGTCAGCTGATATTTACCACCCTGCGGCATTAAAACGGTTGCGGCCCCGACCGAGCTGTCGAACCGCTCCAAAAGCCCCCTGCGGGAGCAGATGTTGAGGTCACCCGCAAGCGCTTTCAGTTTCGCGGCCGGACTGCCTTCCGGGAGCGGAATTCCGCCCGGCAGCGGCAGCATTTTTTCCACTTTGACAGCCGCACACTTGGGCGCGCCGTTTGTATTTAAGAATTCGCGGGTGATGTCAACGATGGTATCGCCGCCAAAGCGCATGACAAGCCGCGGGGACTCGGTGACGACAGCGACAACAGTCGCTTCAAGGTTTTCAGCCGCCGCCATCTCCATGAACTTTGCGGCATCCTTTTCCGCCACGACCACCGCCATGCGCTCCTGGGACTCGCTGACGGCAAGCTCGGTGCCCGAAAGCCCCTCGTACTTCTTGGGAACCAAGTCAAGGTTGATGTCAAGTCCGTCGCACAGCTCGCCGATGGCGACCGACACGCCGCCGGCGCCAAAGTCGTTGCACCGCTTAATGAGCTTCGTGCAGGCGCTGTTTCTGAAAAGCCGCTGGATTTTGCGCTCCTCCGGGGCGTTGCCCTTTTGAACCTCGGCCCCGCAGGCTGAAAGCGACGCCACAGTGTGGGACTTGGAGGAGCCGGTGGCCCCGCCGCATCCGTCCCGGCCGGTGCGTCCACCGAGCAGGATGATGACATCGCCCGGTACGGGCACTGCCCGGCGGACGTTTTCAGCCGGGGCCGCCGCAATGACGGCGCCGACCTCCATGCGCTTGGCGACATAGCCCTTGTGGTAAATCTCGTCGACAAGGCCAGTCGTCAGCCCGATTTGATTGCCGTAGGAGCTGTACCCGGCACAGGCTGTCTGGGTCAGTTTTTTCTGCGGCAGCTTGCCCGGCAGTGTCTTCTCCGCCGGTGTGTGGGGGTCGCCCGCCCCCGTCACCCGCATGGCCTGGTAGACATAGGCTCTGCCCGACAGCGGATCCCTAATGGCCCCGCCTAGGCATGTGGCGGCGCCGCCGAAAGGCTCGATTTCAGTCGGGTGGTTGTGGGTCTCGTTTTTGAACATGATAAGGTAGTCACGCTCCCCGTCCGGGAACTGCGCTTTAACCTTGACGGAGCAGGCGTTGACCTCCTCCGACTCATCTAAAAAGTCCAGCTTGCCGGCCTTTTTAAGCACCTTGGCCCCGATGGTCGCGATGTTCATGAGGGTGACAGGTTTGTCCCCTTTTATTGTAAGGTACGATTCAAAAGCGCGGCGTACGGTCTCGTCCTCGATTTCAATATCGGTCAGTTTCGTATGGAAAGTCGTGTGGCGGCAGTGGTCCGACCAGTAAGTGTCGATGACTTTTAGCTCCGTCTCGGTGGGGTCGCGGCCCTCTTTTGCAAAGTAGTCCCGCACGCAGCCAAGGTCCGCGGCGTCCATGGCAAGCCCCCGCTCTTCGATCATGTCGGCAACGGCGGCCTCGTCCATGGCGGTAAAGCCTGTAAGCATCGGCACTTTCCCGGGGTGCGGCAAATCCATGGCAAGGGTCACTGGCCCCAAAACCTGGCACTCGCGGCTCTCGACTGAATTGATGAGGAATTTGCGGATGCGCTCCATGTCGCCATCCGTTATATCCCCCTCAAAAAGATAGACCCGGGCCGTCGCCACGGCCGGACGCTCTCCCATTGTCATCAGCTGGATGCACTGGGCTGCGGAATCGGCGCGCTGGTCATACTGTCCGGGCAGATACTGCGTTGCGAGAATACGATGTGGGCCTGTGCACGCCGGCAGGGTCCTGTAGACACTGTCGACGGGTGGTTCGCTGAAAATTGCAGGAATGGCGCGGGAAAAGTCTTCCTCCGAGATACCCTCTACGTCGTACCGGTTGAAAATGCTCACCTTGCACACTGCGCTAAGCCCGAGAAACCCGACAAGCTCCGAAAAAAGCCCGCGAGCTTCGACGTCAAACCCGGGCTTTCGCCCCGTGTAGACCGATATTACGGACATGGTCGCCCTCCTTTATCATATCTGACTGCATAATGATTGTAACAGTTTTGGCACTATAATACAAGAATACCCTTGCAGTTTTGTTAAAATCATTTATAATAGTATTATTATCACGCGCTCAAGCCTGCGATGCTGTTGAATGTCCACAAATAATTTTTGGAGGTTGAAAACAATGGCCAAGTATGTCTGCTCTGTTTGCGGATATGTCTACGACGAAGCGGTAGAACTCAAACCCTTTGCGCAGCTGCCGGATGATTACATCTGCCCGGTCTGCGGCGCGGGCAAGGACGCATTTTCGGAAGAAAAATAGGGTATCTGCAACTTTCGGGGCGGTCATACGGCCGCCCCGAACATTATAATACTGACAGTCACATGAGGAGCACATGATGGAAAATACCGCTTACAAAAAGGCCGGCGTGGACGTGACGGCCGGATACCGCGCGGTCGACCTCATTAAACCCTACGCCGCAAAGACATCCATACCCGGCGTACTGGGGGGACTGGGCGGCTTTGGTGCCGCCTTTGAGCTCGACCTGTCCCGCTTTTATAACCCCGTGCTCATCTCCGGCACCGATGGCGTCGGCACCAAGCTGAAGCTCGCCTTTGCACTTGACAAGCACGACACCATCGGCATCGACTGCGTCGCCATGTGCGTAAACGACATTGTCTGCAGCGGCGCTACCCCTCTTTTTTTTCTCGACTATATCGCAATGGGCAAAAACGAGCCCCTTCGCACGGCCGCCATTGTCAAAGGGGTAGCGGATGGGTGTCTTGAAGCCGGCTGCGCCTTAGTCGGCGGCGAAATGGCCGAGATGCCGGGTTTCTATCCCGAGGATGAGTATGACCTCGCCGGCTTTGCGGTCGGGGCTGTCAACAAGCCAGACATGGTGGACGGCAAAGCCGTCGCCGAGGGCGACATCATCATCGGCATGCCCTCGACCGGCGTCCACTCCAACGGCTTTTCCCTTGTCCGCCGGCTGATTGCGGACTCAAATCTCGACATCAAAAAGACCTACGACGGGTTTTCCGCCCCCTTGGGCGAAGTGCTGTTGACTCCGACCGCAATTTATGTCAAGCCGGTGCTGGAGCTCTTCAAAAAAGTTAGACCCCACGGCTTTGCCCACATCACGGGCGGCGGCTTTTTTGAAAACCTGCCCCGGGCTTTCGGGCCGGGGCTTTCGGCCGTTATCGACTTATCGGCCGTCCCCACCCTGCCCATCTTCGGCTTTCTGGCCAAAGCAGGCTCCATTCCCGAAACAGAGATGTTCGGCACCTTCAACATGGGGGTCGGCATGGCGGTCTACCTCGCACCGCAGGATGTAGAGGCCGCACTTGCAACGCTGCCAGATTCCTTTATTCTTGGTAAGGTCGAAGCGGGCAGCCGGCCCGTCGTCCTCGCATGAGGCCCCGCATAGCCGTCCTCGTGTCGGGCGGCGGCACAAACCTGCAGGCACTCATAGACGCAGGCGACCTTCATGGCGACATTGTGCTGGTGGTTGCAAGCGTCCCGGGGGCCTACGCCATGGAGCGGGCGCGGGCGGCCGGAATTGAAGCCGTGACCCTGCCAAAGCGCGGCACAAAACAACTTGCTTACTCCGAAAGCCTTCGAGACCTGCTTATCGTTAAAGAAATTGACCTTGTCGTCCTGGCAGGCTTTCTCGTCGTCCTGAAAGAACCGATGCTTAGCGCTTTCAGAGGCCGGATCGTCAATGTGCACCCCTCCCTCATCCCCGCCTTTTGCGGCGACGGCTTTTATGGACTAAAGGTGCATGAGGCGGCCCTCACCCGCGGCGTGAAAGTGACGGGGGCAACGGTGCACATTGTAAACGAGGTCACGGACGGCGGGCGGATCCTGCTTCAAAAAGCCGTCGAAGTCCGAGAGGGCGACACCCCCGAGACGCTGCAGCGCCGGGTGATGGAAGAGGCCGAGTGGGTCATCCTGCCGAGGGCTGTCAAAATGCTCTGCGCGGAGATTTCCGCCGGAGCAAACCCCGACTGACCTTGATTTCTGCCCGGACAAACCCGGAGCTGACCTTTCACTGAGAATTTAAATGGGATTTTTTGAAAATATCAGGAGGTTGAAAAGTTATGCGCGCACTGATCAGCGTTTCCGACAAGACGGGAGCCGTAGACTTCGCAAATGGGCTTGCGGCCTTAGGGTACGAGATTCTCTCGACCGGTGGTACGGCAAAAGTCCTGCGGGAAGCGGGCGTTGCAGTTCTAGATGTTTCCGAGGTCACCGGGTTCCCCGAATGCCTCGACGGTAGAGTCAAGACCCTCCACCCCGCCATTCACGCAGGCGTTTTGGCCATGCGCGACAACCCTGAGCATATGCGGCAGCTTAAAGAGCTCGGCATTGCGACCATCGACGTCGTCGCCATCAACCTCTATCCCTTTAAGGCCACCATCATGAAGCCCGGCGTCACTTTCGAGGAGGCCATTGAGAACATCGACATCGGCGGCCCCACCATGATTCGGGCTGCGGCAAAAAACTGGCAGGACGTTGTCGTCGCGGTCGACCCCGCGGACTACCCCGCCATTCTGACAGAACTTGCCGCCGGTGGCCTCACCAGAGAGCGCAAAGCGGCCCTTGCCCGCAAGGTCTTTGCACATACGGCAGCCTACGATGCCATGATTTCAACCTGGCTTCGTCGGCAGGCAGGTGAGACAGACTTCCCGGAGAATTTCACCGCGACCTACGAAAAGGTACAGGACATGCGCTACGGCGAAAACCCCCATCAGAAAGCCGCTTTCTACCGTGAAATAGGCAAAGGCTTTGAGGGCACACTTGCCGCCGCAAAACAGCTCCACGGCAAGGAGCTCTCCTACAATAATATCAACGACACAAACGGTGCTCTTGACGTCTTAAAGGAGATTGGAGCGGATAGGCCCTGCGCCGTCGCCGTCAAGCACGCCAACCCCTGCGGTGTCGGCACCGGGGACACGCTTGTCGATGCCTACAAAAGGGCTTATGACGCCGACCCCGTCTCCATATACGGTGGTATTGTGGCACTCAACCGCATTTGCGATGCCGAGACCGCCCAGTTGATGTCCCAGATTTTCCTTGAAATCATCGTCGCCCCCGCTTTTTCCGAAGAGGCCATCGATATCCTCGGCCGCAAAAAGAACATCCGGCTTTTGGAGCTGCCCGCCGTCATGGAGAAAAACAGGGCCGACATGCTCGATATGAAGAAAGTAGCCGGAGGGCTGCTCGTTCAGGACCTCGATGTAGAGCTCTATGACGAGGCCGCCTGCAAAGTTGTGACGGACAGAGCCCCCACCGCGGAAGAACTTTCCGGCATGAAATTTGCCATGAAAGTTGTTAAACATACGAAGTCCAACGCCATCGTCTTGGCGAAAGGCGAGGCCACGACTGGTGTAGGTCCCGGCCAGACAAACCGTGTGACGGCCCTTGAGCTGGCAATTAAGTATGCCAAAGATAAGGCAAAGGGCTCGGTCATGGCCTCCGACGCATTCTTCCCCTTCGCCGACTGCGTTGAGACTGCGGCAGCCGCCGGAATCACGGCGATCATTCAGCCGGGTGGTTCCATCCACGATGCCGACTCCATTGAGGCCTGCAACAAGTACGGCATCGCCATGGTCTTTACCGGCATGCGGCACTTTAAACACTGAGGATAACGTTATGACGATATTAGTCGTAGGCGGCGGCGGCAGAGAACACGCCATCATCTGGAAACTTTCTATGAGCCGCCACAATCCGGTCCTTCACTGCGCTCCCGGCAATGCCGGCATCGCGCAGCTGGCCACATGCCATCCCGTCCCCTCTTCCGACATCGATGGACAGGTGGCGCTCGCTAAAAAAATTGGCGCCGACCTCGTGGTCGTCGCCCCCGACGATCCCTTAGTCGCGGGCCTCGTCGACCGGCTGGAAGCGGTCGGCATTCCTGCCTTCGGGCCGACGGCGGCTGCCGCCGCCATTGAGGGCAGCAAGGTCTTCTCCAAAGATCTGATGAAAAAGTACGGCATTCGCACAGCCGCCTTTGAAGTCTTTGACGATCCAGGCAAAGCGTTCGCCTATATTTCAAGCTACCCCGCCGTCATCAAAGCCGAAGGGCTGGCGCTTGGCAAGGGCGTCGTCATCGCACAAGATGCGGCAGAGGCAAAAGAGGCGCTGCAGGCCATTATGGTCGAACGGAAGTTCGGAGACTCCGGGAAAAGGGTGGTCATCGAACAGTTTTTAAAAGGGCCCGAGGTCAGCGTGCTGGCTTTTACCGACGGGGTGACCCTGCGGCCGATGGTTCCGGCGCAGGATCACAAAAGAGCCTTCGACGGGGACACCGGCCCCAACACCGGCGGCATGGGTGCCTTCTCCCCCTGCCGCGTCTATACGCCGGAGCTCGCGGATCGCTGCATGGAGGAGATTTTTCTTCCCACCATCAAGGCCATGGCGGCCGAGGGCGCACCCTTTAAAGGCGTAATCTACTTCGGGCTCATGATTGTAGGGGGCATTCCCTATGTCATCGAGTACAACGCCCGCTTCGGAGACCCCGAAACCCAGGTTGTATTGCCACGCCTCAAGGGCGATCTGGTCGACATCATGCTGGCAACAAGAAATGGTACGCTTGCCGAAGTGCCCATTGAGTGGGAGGCGGGCGCCACGGTCTGCGTTGTGGCAGCGTCGGGCGGCTACCCCGGCCCCTACGGCAAGGGCTTCCCCATCACCGGAATTGAGGCAGCTACTGCCGAAGGTGCCCTCATTTTCCACGCCGGCACCGCCCTGCAGGACGGCAAGATCGTAACGGCCGGCGGCCGGGTACTCGGTATCGTCGCAAGGGGGCCGTCAATGGAAGTTGCACGCGACAAAGCTTACGGATATGTAAAGAAGATTCACTTTACAGATATTCATTGCAGGCGAGATATTGGAATGAAATGAGGGATTGCCATAAATGGAAACCACCGGCAAAAAAAAGTTCTTCTACGGCTGGATTATCGCGCTCGCCTGCACCATGGTGGTCGGCGCATCAACCGGAATGTTCAGTAACTGCAACGGTATTTTTGTGGTGCCGGTCACTGAAGACCTTGGAATTTCACGCGGCGCCTTTTCACTCTACTCCACCATTACCGGCATCACCTCACTCTTCGGAATCGTGATCTTCGGCAAACTGCTGCGTAATAAGCCGGAAAAAATCCGACTCATGATGGTTGTCAGCGCCGTGGCCACCTCGGTCTCCTATTTTTCGCTCTCCCTATGCAATAAAATCTGGCAGTTTTATGCGCTTGCACTGATCACCGGCATCTTTTGGCCGGCCTTAGGCGGCCTGACGCTGACCACCCTGATTAACAACTGGTTCAAGGAGAAACGGGGCTTTGCGATAGGGCTGGCCTATACCGGCTCCGGAGTCTCTGCGGCCATCATGACCCCCATTGTCACGGCTGTCGTGGCAGACCACGGCTGGCGCTCGGGATTTCAGTTGCTCGCAGTCTGCGCCGCAGTGCTCTTTACCATAGCCATTCTGCTCATCAGGCTGCGGCCGGAAGACGTCGGCCAGACGGCTCTCGGGGCAGATCGCATAGCGACTGCCGACGGTACGCCGCCGCCCGCCGTCGGCCTCACAAGAGGCGATGCCATGAAGACTCCCTCATTTTATCTGATGGTCTTCGGCTTTATGTGTGTCGGCTTTATCGGCATGACCATGTCGGCCCACGCCAACGCCAACCTGACCGACATCGGCTACTCCAAAATGACTGCCTCGTCGGTCATGAGCGTCATCATGACTGTCATGATCGGTGGAAAGGTTATTTTGGGCGCTGCTTTCGATAAGCTCGGCAGCGTCCGCTCGGCTTACTTGGTGGGATTTTGCATCTCCCTCTCGGCCCTGACGCTTCGCTTCGCCGATGTCTCCCCCGTCATGCCCTGGGTCTATGCGGTCTGCTTCGGCTTTGGTTTTGCCACCCTGACCGTACCGCTCCCCTACTTTACCGGTGAGAACTTCGGTACACTGGACTACGCCGCCATTTACAGCTTCGCCATGCTGTTTTCCAACACGGCAAGCTCGCTGTCTCAGCCCATCGCCGGCGCAATGCGCGACATCACAGGCTCTTACGACATTGTCTGGAACCTTGATATCGTGCTCGGCGTAACGGCAACGGCGGCCCTCGTCATTTCATCGACCATGGCCCGGAAATCCGGCTACAACCCGGAGGCAAGACTTGCGGTGCAAAAGTCCAAGCTGCCCATGTAGCGCCTGAAAACAAAACAAAAAGCCCGCCCGGGAATTTTCCCGGGCGGGCTTCTTCGAATCTTCTATGCGTTGAAGACGTATTTGTCGAGGCGCTCCATGGCCTCTTTGACCAGCGAATGCGGTGAGGCGAGGTTGATGCGGATGGCGTAGGGCTTGTGGAAGGGCCGGCCGTCCTGCCAGATGACGCCGACGGCGACACCCGCTTTCTGCAGTTCGTCAATGGTCTTGTTATGAGCCTTGCACCATTCCTCACAGTCGAGATAGAGCATGTAAGTGCCCTCAGGCTTTGACAGCTTTACGCCCTTGAAGTTCTTGATGATGTAGTCATAGGCATAGTCCACGTTTCCGGACAGCACTTCGAGCAGCTCTTCGAGCCACTCGTACCCCTCGGGCTTGTAGGCACCGATAAGGGCGTGCATAGACAGCACGTTGCAGTCGTTGTAATGGGGCAGAGAAGATTCCTTCTTGACCCTGTCTCTGAGGTAGGAGTTGTAAATAATGCTGTAGGAGCCGACAAGGCCTGCGAGGTTAAATGTCTTGGATGGAGCATAGATGGCGATGGTGCGATTTTTGGCGTCCTCCGACACAGACTGAGTGGGGGTGTGCTTGTGACCCTTTAGAATGAGGTCGGACCAGATTTCGTCAGAAATGACGATGCAGTCATTGGCCTTGTAGACTTCCATCGCCTTCTCGATCTCCCACTTCTCCCACACACGGCCGCAGGGGTTGTGGGGCGAGCAGAAAACGGCGAGATGGATTTTATTCTCCTTCAGCTTACGGTCCATATCGGCATAGTCCATGCGCCAGGTGCCCTTTTCGTCTTGGACGAGGTCGCTGAGCACGATGTTGAATCCGCAATTTTTGAGCGAGTTCGTAAAGCCGATGTAAGTCGGTGAGTGGATGAGAATGTTGTCGCCGGCCGAGGCAAAAGCGTGTGCCGCCGCAACGACGCAGCCTAAAACGCCGTTCTGATAACTGATGCACTCTTTAGTGAGCCCGGTGACGTCGTTGCGGTTCTCATGCCATTTGATGATGGAGTCGAAGTACTCGGGAGTCAGGCCGAAATAGCCATAGGCGGGATGCATTGCACGCTCGATGATGGCCTGCGGAATGGTCGGCACGGTGGCAAAATTCATGTCGGCAACCCACATAAGAATCTTGGAAAATCCAGGTTTCACTTCGGCATTCGGAATCGGGATCATTTCTGCCGCAATGGCGTCCTTGCCCCGACGATCCATGATGGTTGTAAAATCGTACTTCATACTGTACACTTCTTTCTGTTTTTTTAGAGTATCCTGTATATGCCAACCTGTTACCTTGAAACAAGGTGAGCAGGAGGTAGTAGAGGGAGGCAAAGCCAGCCACAATAGCCGCGGTCGGGAATGGCCTAACGAACAGGCTTTGCGGGATCGTTTGTCCTTTGTGAGATGTTGCCACAGTCCTCTTCGATCATGGGACCGCAATCAGCATAGGTCCCGGCGCCGCCTTTTGCGTTGTGACCGCCAATGCCGGCGAAATGCCGAAAAGCACAATGGTCAAAAGCGAACAGGCGATGGCGGCGACATAGAGCGGTTTTTTTCAAGCGTAATATGACGATCATGCAGGCGAAAATGCCTGCAAGCTTAAGCAAATCAAAATATAAGCCCCCCTTTTGCTGCAATATATCATACAGCAAAAGGGGGGCACTCGTCAATTGATTATATCGCCGTTCTCGGGTCCTGCGATGCGTACATCAAACCAGAAAGCCACACCGCCTTCCCTGTTTTCCACGCCATAGTCCATGTGCTGGGCCTCCATGGCGGCCTTGACAATCGAAAGGCCGATTCCGGTGCCTCCGAAGGCGCGTGCACGGGATTTATCCACCTTGTAAAAACTCTCCCAGATGCGGAGGATGTCCTCCTCCGGGATGGGTTCGCCCTCATTGTAGACCGTGATCCGCAAAACGTCGTCCTGCGTGCGCCGGCAGTCGACCTCCACCGCACCTCCGTCCGTTGCGTGGTCGACGGCATTGGACAAGTAATTATATAGCACCTGCTCGGTCATGCCCTCGTCGACAAAGACCGTCTCTTCGGCAGGCTCAAACCGCATATCGATTCGCCGCTTTTCGGCCGCGCCTCCCACTCTGCGCATGACGGCCTCGATGAGCTCATCAAGCTCAAAGACCTCGGGCTGCGGCTTTGTGGCGCCCGCCTCAATGCGGGAGACCGACAGCAGATCCCCGACGAGCCGCGCCATGTGCTTTGACTCATCTTCGATGACGTCGCAGTAAAAAGCCCTGCTCTCGGTGTCCCCTGTCACATTCTCTTTGAGCCCTTCGGCGTAGCCCTGTATGATGGCGATAGGGGTCTTGAGTTCGTGCGAGACGTTACGAATGAGGTTTTTGCGCATCTCCTCGAGCTCCTTCGCATGCGCAATCTCCTGTTTTAGCTCGCCGATGGTCTCCTCGAGGTGGGCCGACAGCCGATTGATGCTGACCCCAAGTTCCCCGATGTCGTCGTCGGCCTCGCCGGTGTAGCGGCGGGAGAAGTCGAGCCCTGCCATACCTTCGGCGATCGAGCTGATTTCGCTGACTTTGCGGGTCAGTCTGCGGGAGAGGAAGTACCCCAGCAGCGTGGCAAGCAGGAGTGCCGCAAGCCCCACAAGCTGCAGGAAAAAGCCGGTGTATTCGGTTGTGCTCTCAATGACCGGCGTCGGCAGCTGGAGCAGTACGAGCCGGTCGGTCCCAAAGGATCCGAGAAGCCCCAGAAACTGCATACCGGTCGTGCGGTCGCCCGCAGTGAACAGCACATACCCTAGGTCCGTCCTGTCCTCTGTGATGTCGAAGTAAGTGTCGCTGCCAAAAGTGCGCGGCACCAGTTCCGATAGCTTAAAGCGGGAGATCCCTTCGAATTCCGACGGGTTCCACGGCCTGTCGGAGTAAAGCAGCAGCGTATTGTAGTCGATATAGCCCGCCTCGTCGGTCGTCAAAATCCGAACGCCGCTGTCGAGCTCGACATTCTGAAATACATCGTGTTCGACCGACCCGTCCTCTCGGTAGGCCGACACGATGTAGTTGTACGCCTCGATAAGTTGCAGTTTTTTTCGATAAATGACATAGTTGTCATACTGGGTTGTGTAGACGGCTGCAAAGAGCGTAACAAAAGCTCCTGCAACCAGCAGGATGCCAAGGAAAAACTTTTTCTGTAGGGACAGTTTCATCTAGGCCTCAAATCTGTACCCGTAGCCCCGCACCGTGCGGATATAGTCGCCCCGCCGGCCAAGCTTTGCGCGCACTTTTTTGATATGTGTGTCCACGGTGCGCAGGTCACCGTAGTAGTCGTATCCCCACACTGCGTTGAGAATCTGATCCCGCGAGACGGCGATGTTGTAGTTGCCGGCAAGGTAGACCAGAAGCTCGTACTCTTTGGGGCTCAAATCCATCCGTTCACCGTCTGCCGTAACCACTCGGGCAACCTCGTCGATGACGATGCCTCCGAAGTCACGGGGCGCACTGGCTGCCCGCTCCGCCGTTTTACGCAGCAGCGACTTGATGCGGGCTGTGAGCACGACCGGTGAAAATGGCTTTCCCACATAATCGTCGGCCCCAAGCTCAAAGCCGAAGACCTCATCATTCTCGTCGCTGCGGGCGGTTAGCATCAGTACCGGAAGACCCGGCATCTCGCCCTTGATGCGGCGCAGCACACTCCAGCCGTCGTGCTCCGGCATCATGACGTCGAGGATGACCAGTGATAAATCTTCCTTGTTCTCTTCAAACCTTGCAAGCGCCTCGGCCCCGTCCGCGGCCTCCAGCACTGTAATGCCCTCTCTTTTCAGAAAATCGGACACCAGCCGGCGAATTTTCTCTTCATCATCTGCAATGAGTATTTTAATCACATTTAACAATCCTTTCACAACCGATAGGATGAGTGTACACAATTATTATGTCCGTTTTGTGAACTTATCATGAGCATTTGCAGTATTGAATGAAATGTGCTATGATTAGCCGCGTACGATTTTTTTCCTCGGACATGAGTCCGAGCGGAGTAATTGTTCTCGTAAATGAGGTGATTGTATGAAAATAATTGATGCGCACATCCATTTTTGCCGCACAGATGCTTATTTCGACCGTATCGCGATGGCCTCTGGCCACCTCAACACCCCTGAACACCTTCGGGCGGCCTTTGACGTAAGCAGCATTGAGCAGGCGGTCGTTATGGGAAACAGAGGGCTTGACCTTGACCGGCATTGCTATCCCGACTGGCTGAGCTACTGTATCGGGATTGACCGCGTATACCTGCAGGGTAATCGGCCGGATGCGGCCGCGGACCTAGTCGAGGCCCATCTCCAGAGGGAGAGCTGCGTCGGCATCAAGCTCTATCCGGGTTACAGTGACATTCCGGTCACTGACCCCGCCTACAACATTTTCTTCGAGCTGGCCGGGCGTGCCGGTAAGCCGGTCGCCATCCACACCGGCGCCACCTCGACCGACAAGGCGCTGCTCAAATACAGCCATCCGCTCGTACTCGATGAGCTTGCGGTTCGCCACCCCAAAGTGCAGTTTGTCATGTGCCATTTCGGCAATCCATGGCTCGTAGATGCCGCCGCCGTGCTTGAGAAAAACCCGAATGTGGCGGCCGATCTCTCTGGAATGCTGATTGGGCGCACCGATCTCGACGCCTATTTTTGCGAAAACAGTGGCTACATCGATCAGCTGAGGACATGGCTCACCTATGCGGACGCATGGGATCGAGTCATGTTCGGCACGGACTGGCCGCTTGTCAATATTGAAGAGTACATTTGCTTTGTAAAACACATTGTCAGTGAGAAGCATTGGGATCCTGTGTTTTACGACAACGCAAAGCGGATATACGGACTGAAGTAATGCTTAGTCACAAAAAACACCCCGGCTGCACATGCAGCCGGGGTGTCGTTTTGTACGATGCCGGATAAGTCACCGAATATCGAGTTCGCCGTTTTTGACGTCCACTGTGAGCGTGGTGTCGGGGTCGATATCGCCCGCCACGATGCGTTTTGCGAGGATGGTCTCAATGTTGTGCTGCACGTAGCGGCGCAGCGGCCTGGCCCCGTAAACGGGGTCGTAGGCACGTTCTATGACAAGCTCCTTGGCGGAGGAGGTCAGTTCGACCCTCAGCTCTTTATCCGCAAGCCGGCGGTTGAGGTCAGCCAGCATGAGGTCCAGGATGGCACGAATGTTGTCCCTTGTCAACGGCTTGTAGAATACGATCTCGTCGAGCCGGTTCAAAAATTCCGGCCGGAATGCCTGCCGCAGCAACAAATTAACGTCCTCTCTCGCTCTCGGCAGGATCTCGCCATCCTTGTCGATACCGTTTTGCAGGATTTCCGAGCCCAAGTTGCTCGTCATGATGAGGATGGTATTCTTAAAGTCGACGGTGCGGCCCTGGGAGTCAGTGATGCGGCCGTCGTCAAGCACCTGAAGCAGCACATTGAAGACTTCGGGATGGGCCTTTTCGACCTCGTCAAAGAGCACGACCGAATAGGGTTTGCGGCGCACGGTCTCGGTCAGCTGACCGCCTTCCTCGTAACCGACATATCCCGGAGGCGCTCCGATGAGGCGGGATACCGAGAACTTCTCCATATACTCAGACATGTCAATGCGCACCATGGCGCGTTCATCGTCAAAGAGGCTCTCGGCTAAGGCCTTTGCAAGCTCGGTCTTGCCGACGCCGGTGGGACCTAAAAACAGGAAGGAACCGATCGGCCGGTTTGGGTTTTGGATGCCGGCTCTGGAGCGTAAGATGGCCTCGGTGACCCGAGAGACCGCCTCGTCTTGGCCGACGATGCGGCGGTGCAGGATGTCCCCCAGGTGAAGCAGCTTGTCCCGCTCCCCTTCCATAAGGCGGGCGACCGGAATTTTGGTCCACCGCTCGACGATGCGGGCGATCTCTTCCTCGCCGACCTTATCGCGCAGCAGTTCGGTGTGAGTCTTACTCTCCTCATCCTCGAGCTGGGCTTTAAGCTGGGGCAGTTTACCGTACTTGAGCTCAGCCGCCTTGTTGAGGTCATAGGCCTGCTCGGCCTGCTCGATTTCAGCTCCGAGCGCCTCGATCTTCTCGCGCAGCTTCCTCACTTTTTCTATGGAGGCTTTTTCGTCCTGCCACTTGGACTTCATGCCGGAAAACTTTGAGCGCAGCTCCGACAACTCCTCCTGGATCTCCTTGAGGTGGGTGTCGGCTAGCTTGTCATGCTCCTTTTTCAGGGCTGCCTCCTCGATTTCAAGCTGGATGATCTTGCGGTTGATGACGTCGAGCTCAGTTGGCATGGAGTCGATTTCGGTGCGAATCATGGCGCAGGCCTCATCGACCAGATCGATGGCCTTGTCCGGCAAAAACCGGTCCGAGATATATCGGTCGGACAGAGTCGCGGCGGCGATGATTGCGCCGTCTTGGATTTTTACGCCGTGGAAAACCTCATACCGCTCCTTGAGTCCGCGTAGGATTCCGATGGTGTCCTCGACCGTCGGCTCACCGACCATGACTGGCTGAAACCGGCGCTCTAAGGCTGCGTCTTTCTCGATGTATTTGTGGTACTCGTTTAAGGTGGTGGCGCCGATGCAGTGCAGCTCACCGCGGGCCAGCATCGGTTTGAGCAGGTTTCCGGCGTCCATAGAGCCCTCTGCGGCACCCGCCCCGACGATGGTGTGCAGCTCATCGATGAAGAGCAGCACCCGACCCTCCGACTCCTTAATTTCGTTTAAAACGGCTTTGAGCCGCTCCTCAAACTCACCGCGGTACTTTGCGCCCGCAATGAGGGAGCCCATGTCCAAAGCGAAAATCGACTTATCCTTGAGGGCGGTCGGAACATCGCCCTTGACGATGCGCTGGGCGAGCCCCTCCGCGATGGCCGTCTTACCGACGCCCGGCTCTCCGATGAGGACCGGATTATTCTTGGTTTTGCGGGAGAGAATCCGGATGATATTTCGGATTTCATCGTCCCTGCCGATAACGGGATCAAGCTGTTTGGTGCGCGCACGCTCGACTAAATCGATACCGTACTTTGAAAGAGCCTTCTCCTCCTTGTCGGCATTGCTATTGTAATTTGTGTTCATCGCAGTCACCTCCGATACAAGATAGCCAGTAAATTACAAAGGAATAAGCTGATATATTGCGGATTTTTTCTGTCCGGCAAGGCAGACGACGACGATGGGCTGGCGCCCACCGAGGAGGATAACGCAGCCGGGCGAAAAAAATACCAATAGAGCGCTTTTGCCTTTTGTAATTTACTGGCTTAATTATACTCTCCTATTGTGAAGAAACTATTATCCAAATGTTAATATTAGCACTCTCTTTTCGAGAGTGCTAATATTTAAATCCTGTTTTTGATGGGTTTCATCGGCACCCGGAAACGGGGCCCGAAGGTGTAGAGCTTCTCCCGCACTGCCGTCTGTTTTCTGCCGTACACGCCGTACCACGCGAGGTACTGCGCGGCCAGCGTGAGGAGCAGTTTTCCCTTGACGGTGCCGAGATCCCCACGCATCTCCTCCATGTATCCCTCCACCACCGCGTAAAGGTCGGGCCGTCCAAACCTAAGTTCCGAGATTGCCGACCGGATAAAGGAGCGCGCCGAGCTTGGAAATCGATATGGGATGGTGAGCTTTGCACGGCCCAGCTCACGTTCGACCCTGTCCTCTCCGCTCTGGTGCCACACCAATGTCGCCGCGATGACCGGCCGTTCTACGCACAGGCGCTTCCAGGCACTGTACGGGAGTATCTCTTCCAAAAACTCGGCCATAATGCCGTCGAACTCTGCATAATGGGCCTCCCATAAGGCAGGTCCGAAGGCGTCCTTAAACACCTGCCGAAGGTTAACGCCTGGCTTGAAGATATAATTTTCAAACGAATAACAGGGCAACACCGTGATGATCCGCATGATGGGGTATTCCTGCCGCTTGTTTCGGTCGTCGTAGTCTTTGTCGACTATGTAGACGGCCTCTTTTCCGCTTTTATAGGTCAGTGCTTCAATTTTCCGGGCGGTCGCGATGACAGCCGTTTTGCCGCCGTCCCCCCCGGAGCCGTAGATGATTTCGACTGATTCTTTAGGGTACCCCAGCTTGCCATATAGGAACGGCTGATAGAATTTGTGGTCAGTCTTGCCCTCCACAAAGCAAAAACAGTCGATATCCGGCCGGCCGGCAGAACTCATAAACCAGAAAAACGGCGTCATTGGCGGCCGGGTCTGATTTCGGATCTCGGACTCGGCGCCCTTGTATCTTGAACGCGGCGGCATACTATATCTCCTTGACCCCGAGCGGGGAAATGAACTCCTGCACGGTCTCATCCTCAGCGATATACGGGGAGTGGGTCGCCACGATGATGCGGCTGGCCCCCGAGTTGCACAGGATGGATGGCAGCAGCCAGCTCTGCCAGACGATGGAGAGGGAGAGCTCCGGCTCGTCGAAGAACAGAACACAGTCGTCAAAGAAAAAAGCATAGGTCATCATGCAGATTAGGTTGTGTTCACCGGAAGAGAGGTTGACCGGCATGATCCTGCGGCCCTTGCGGTCACTGATTCGCAGTCCCCGCGGGGTGACCGACACCTGCTTATTAAACATGAAGCGTGTGAGCTCATCCTCGTACCGCCGGATCCGTTCCGGCTTGAGCGAGAGGATATATGCCCGCTCCCCTTCCACAAAGCGTTTCAGGGCGTCGCCCACTTGGTCGCACCGCTGCTGATCGACCTCGCCGGAGAAGACCTCCCGAAGATAATATTCGAATATGCTGTCCTTGATAAGGGCCGGCATGACATAGTCCTCGATAAACGCTCGGTTGTCCTCCACAAACTTCCAGTACTCCGCCGCGCCTGTCAGCCCGCAGGCTAGCTCCATTCCGATGGTGTCAATAAAATATGAAGCGGCTCTGGCGTTGATCTCCACGATGTCGGTCTCGGTGTAGTAGTGATCGGCAATGATGGCGCCGACCGGCAGCACACCCTCGTCAAGGCGGGCAAAGATGTCCTCTGCAATGGCCCTGCTGCGCCGCGTCGCGCGGGCGAGGTGGGTGTATGCCTCCTTAAGCTGGCGCACGTCTTGATCGATGGCGCATTGTCCGACAAAGTTTGCCATGGTGTTCAGCCGGTTGCCGTACATGTCCATATCGAGTTCGGCGTTGCGGGGTTGGTAGGCCGGCAGGTAGCTGTTGTCAAGCTCGGTTCCATCCGACCCGCAAAAGCGCATGGCCCGCACAAGCCCTGAGTAGAGGGCGGTCCCATAGGCCATGGACAAGTCGGCAGACTGCAGCCCCATAAGCTGCGACAGTTTGAGGGTAACTGCGCCCGACTTGTTGCGCCGCGCGATCGGGGACAACAGAAAACTGCCGCTGTGCTCGAGGTTCACGAGGCACTGCCTCAGCCGCTGCGAGTACCGCTCATACTCCTCAACATTGAAAAAAACAGGGGCATCCTCGTCTCCCCAGTAGATGCATGCAAGTCGCCGGCAGTACTCGGTGTTGCTGACACCGGCCAGCATGACTGAGAGATAGTCCCTCCAGCCCTCGTCGGTGACGTCTCCGATCGGGACCGGCAGTCCGGTGCTCTTCATGGCCTCGCCGACGGCGAGGCTCATACCATTTTCCTGCACCGCATACCTTAAAAACGCGTCGCGCTCAGGAAAGAGGTCTTCATACCGGATGTCCACCCGCTGTGCCCCTGCTCGCAGTGACGCCTTAATAAATGGAAACTGCGTCATCTCGCAAAAATCTCCGGCCAAAATGTCGCGCGCGAGGCGAAGCATGGTCGACTTCCCCATGCCGTTTTCACCCAGTAAAATGACACAGCGCTCGCCAATCTCCAGCGTAACGTCATTCATATCGAAAAGTCCTTGTATTTTGAATGTAATCATGCCGTCACCCCCATATTGCACAGTATACCGCAGCAAAATGAATAAATCAAACGGTACAAAAAAGGGAACACCGTAGGGTGTTCCCTTTAATTAAAACCGCTTATGTCGAAATTGAAACCGTACTGCCTTACAATCAGAACATGGCTGCAATGGTTGCGGCATCCGGCGCGTCGGCCGCATTCTTGCCGTAATAGACCGACTTGATGGTAAGGTCGGGTGCAACGACGATGCAGGCCGGCAACTGGTACTCGTCGCCCTCGTAGCGTCCGTGTGAAAGTCCAAGCTTGTTTGCCGCCAAGATTTTCTTGACAACGCCGGCCGATGCGCCGAGCTCAAACTTGGACTTGGCGGGCCGTATGCCAAATCGCTTGTAAAGTCGACCCTCGGGATCACAGATGATGTCAAAGGGCAGCTGTTTGCCTGCGAGTTCTTCTTTGAGCAGTGTGGGGTCGGACTGGAAGACGACCTTCACCTGTCCGCCGACCTCAGTGATGGCGGAGTACTGCTGCTCCAGCATGTGCAGATCGAGCCGGCAGATGGTGCAGCCGAAATACCGCAAGAAGAGCAGGGCGCAGGGCCGCCCGCCGAGGCTCTGGGACAACCGCAGCCCGCTGATATAAGGCGTATCGTACTCAAAGTCAGGCAGCTTCTCGCCTGGGCTCACCCGCTCACCAAGCACAATACTGCCGGGTTCCGGCTCTTTCATAGCGCCGCAGAGAATTTCCAGCGCCACTTCAAGCGTTGCCCGCGGACATGCGACATTGATGCGGACATGACCCTCGCCGTTTGCCACAAACTCGTCACCGTACTCGATGAAAAGCCCTGCCGCATTGATCTCCTTCTTCATTTCCTCCGGTGTCTTTCCACAGCCGGAGAGGTCGACCCACGCGAGGTAGGTGCCTTGCGGGATGCGCAGTCGCGCCGCTGGCAGGTGCTCCTCAAGATAGGATGACATGAACTTGAAATTGTCATCAAGGTAGACCTTCAGTGCCTCAAGCCAGTCCTCGCACTGATTGTAGGCCGCGATGCATGCATCGATCGAGAGCGGATTCGGCAGGCCGCAGTAATAGCTGTTTCGCCACTCCGCAGCAATCTCGGCATCCCCGATGATGATGTTCGAAAGCTGGTTTCCGGCCAGATTGAAGGTCTTGGAGGGGGCTGTGCAGGTGATGAGGGTCTTGGCCTCCGGGTAAAGCGTAGCGAGCGGAATGTGCTTTTGGCCGCACCGCAGAATATCGGAGTGGATTTCGTCGCTAACGATAAAGACGCCGTTGTCAAAACAGATTTCGGCGATGCGGCGAAGCTCGCTCTCGGTCCAGACACGCCCTGTCGGGTTATGGGGGGAGCAGAGGAAAAAGAGCGTGTTGCGGGGGTCTTTCGCCTTTTTTTCGAAGTCGGCAAAGTCGAACTCATAGTGCCCGTCGATGTTGACGAGGGGGCTGTAGACCGGCACTCTGCCGAACTTTTTAACGGCGTCGTCAAATGGGTGATAGGCCGGCGTGTTGAGCAGCACGCCCTCGCCCTCGCCGGTCAGCTTTTCGACCGCCATGTTGAGGGCGGTGATGACTCCGCTTGAAAAAACGATGGAGGAGAAGTCGACATTCCAACCGTTGCGGCGCTTCATCCATCCGATGACGGCGGAATAGTACTCCGGGTCAAGCGGCATGCTGTAACCCAAAATCCGTTTGTCAAGCCGTGCCTTCATAGCGTCCAAAATTGGCTTGGGGCAGGCAAAGTCCATGTCGGCGATCCACATCGGAATGTACTTTTCCGGCAGCGCCGGGTTGACGATGGGGGCCGCGTCGTACTTGACGGAGTTCGTGTTCTCCCGCTCGATGATCTCGTCGAAGTTCCAGCCACCGCTCACGGTCTTTGGGGCCGGTGCCGCTGTTTCTTCGGCAGGCTCCGGCTCACCCGACGATACTCGGGCCAGCATCGCTTCAACCTGTCCCATGACCTCGGGAGTGAACTGCTCCGGCAGCAGCTTTGCCGCGCTGCGCAGCGACATGCCTCTCGCAAGTCCAAGCTGCGGGTGGCTCGTCAGCCCCGGCATCATTTTGTCCACTTCGGCGCGAACTGCTTCATTTGCCAGAAGGTCCTTGATTTTGGAGTCGATTGTCAGTGCCATGATAGTCCCTCCCTTAAGGTAGCGGGGTCAAACCCGCATCGGTTTTCAAGGGGCGGATTTCCGCCCATGCACCCAAAAATCTCATGCAAATACGTCAGTATTTGCTGTGCAATTTTGCTCACCTTGACAAAAATCCGTTCACGTGAAAACTGCTTCACATCTGTCGGCAAGAAATATTCGAGGGATTTTTCGTCGCGGAGGACGCCGCTTTGCTGACGCAAAGCAAGGACGACAAGGCGAAAAGCGCCGAATAGAGCCGCCGACAGACGATGCAGGTTCGACTCCCGCTGCCTATGCTCGTTAAAAAATGGCCGCCGCAAAGCGGTGTGCTTCGCAGCGGCCATAACGGTCGGATTATTTAGTGGGAATCGCAGCAGTCTCCGCCGCAACCGCAACCACAGTCCTCTTCGCTCTCAAGCTCGTCTTCATCTTCGTCTTCGATCTCGAGTTCAATTTCTTCGCCGCACTCGGGGCAGACGGTCTCTCCCTCAAGGGCGGTGTCTTCATCGACATAAAAGACATTGCCGCAGCTCGGGCATTCGACTTCGTAACTCTCCTCGTCCTCATCGCCGTAAACAAAGCCTTCAACAGCGTCGAGATCCTCGTCAATCATGGCAACCTGCTCATCGAGCTCGTCAAAGCTCTCCTCCAGGACCGTGACCTCCTCAGCCATATTGTCGAGCAGATCGACGATTGCCGTCAGAACCTTGCCCTCTTTTTTGTCTTTGTCGATTTCAAGGCCGTCCATAAGACCCTTGATATAGGCTACCTTCTCAGTAAGTGTCATTGTTTCTACTCCTTTCAACTTGGGGCTTAAGCGCGCTCCATGTATTCACCGTTGCGCGTGTCTACCCGGATTTTCTCCCCTTCGTTGATGAATAGGGGAACCTTGATTTCGGCACCGGTCTCCAAGGTGGCAGGTTTTGTACCGCCCTGCGCTGTATCGCCCTTAAAGCCGGGCTCCGTGCGGGTGATAACGAGTTCCACAAAGTTCGGAGGCTCAACCCCGAACACGCTGCCCTTATAGGACAGAACTTTGCACACCTCGTTTTCCTTGACGAACTTGAAGCTGTCGGGCAGGGTGTCGCCGCCGACGGGGATATTCTCGTAGGTTTCGCTGTCCATGAAGTAATAGAGGTTTCCATCGTTATAGAGATATTCCATGTCTTTGCGGTCAATAAATGCCGAGGGGAACTTTTCCGTGGGGTTGAATGTGCGCTCGACAACGGACCCAGTGATTGCATTGCGAATCTTGGTGCGAACAAAGGCCGCGCCCTTCCCGGGCTTGACATGCTGAAATTCTACAATCTGGAAGACGTTGCCGTCCATCTCAAATGTGATGCCGTTTCTGAAGTCGCCTGCTGTTACCATTTCTCATTCCTCCAAGGACTGCTCCCGTTTTCATTTTACATCATATTTTACCGCATATGCACGGATATTGCAACACAAATTTACAGGATTATAAGTGCCTTCGGCGCACTTGTGAGATTGATGCAGCCCGCCTCAGTGACGAGAATATCGTCCTCAATGCGTACCCCGAATTTTCCGGGCAAGTAAATGCCGGGCTCCACCGTGATGAGGCAGCCTGCCGGGATTTCATCGGCGCAGAGTCTCGAAAAACGGGGACTCTCGTGAATTTCGATTCCATAGGAGTGCCCAAGCCCGTGTCCGAAGTTTTCGCCGTAGCCTGCCGTGTCGATGATGTCGCGGGCAACCTTGTCAATGTCCCGACCGATAACGCCTGCCTTGACGGCCGCAATGGCGGCAGTCTGCGCCCTAAGCACCGTGTCGTAGACGCAGGCCATCTCGTCCGTGACATGGCCAATGGCGACGGTGCGGGTCATGTCACTCTTGTAGCCGCAGCAGGTCGCGCCGAAGTCCATGGTCAAAAAATCGCCCTCGGCAAGCGGTCGGTCTCCCGGCATGCCGTGCGGCATGGAGGAGTTTGGACCGCCGACGCAGATGGTTTCAAAGGCAGGGCCATCCGAGCTGTTTTCCAGCATGAGGATTTCAAGCCATTTTGCGATTTCCCGCTCGGTAACGCCCTTCCTTATGTAGGGAAGCAACTCTTCAAAGGCCTTCTCGGTGATGGCCTGAGCCCGTTTGACATAGGCGATCTCGGTCTCGTCCTTGACCGCCCGCAGCCGGTTTATCGCGCCTCCCATCGGCACAAGTTCGACTTCCGGCATGGCATTGCGGTATTCGTTATACCCGGCGACCGTCATGGCCTCATCCTCATAGGCGATGCGCTTTGCGCCAAGGGATGCGATGAGTTTCGCCGTCTCCCGAGGTGCAGTATCAAGCATTGGCACCGATACCATGGAGGGCACCTTATTTGTCACGGCCTCAATGTAGCGCGAGTCGGCGATAAAGTGCGCCGACGTCCTCGTCAGGATAATTGCCCCTGCCGAAGTCGCAAATCCGGCCGTCCAAAAGCGGTTGACCGGGGAGGTCACCAGTACGGCGTCGACGGCGGGAAAGTTCTCGCGCAGTCTGTCTATTCTTGTCTGCATGATTTATATATCTCCATCATAGTTCTTGCATCGATGTCTTGCGTCCCTGCCGACTCGCAGATGATGGTCGGCGTGGCGCCCCGCTTCGCAATGAGATCGGCCAGTGGCTCGTAGGGCGGGCCAAAGCCCAAATTGTCGGCAAAGGTGAGATGGCGTTTTTCGCCGCCCTGTGTGTACTCGATTTTAGAGAAGTGGACATGGAAGTCAGGCCTTGCCACCGCGTCTAAAATCTTTTCATAGTCCCCCGCCCCTGCGATACCGCCTAAGGTACGCGCATTGAGGTGGCCGAAGTCGACGCAGGGCACCATGCGGGGGTCGAGTTCGCAAAGCGACAACACCTCTTCGAGGGTGCCGAGCTGATTGATTTTGCCCATGGTCTCGGGGCAGAGCGCCACGTGCCCAAGGCCTTCGGCGTCGACTGCCTGCTGCGCCCGGTAAAGCGTGTCGCGGGCAAGCTCCATGGCAGCCTCTCGGCTTAACTTTCCGGCAGCGCCCGAATGAATGATGATGCGCGTCGCACCCATGGCATCCGCCGCCCTTGCACTCTCGAGGATGTACCGGATGCTGTTGTCCCGCTTTTCGACTTCAAGGCTTGATAGTGAAATGTAGTAAGGTGCGTGCAGCGACAGTGTGATGCTAAACTCCCGTGCTGCCTCCCCGAACTTGCGGGCTGTCTCGGTGCTGAC
This sequence comes from Oscillospiraceae bacterium, assembly GCA_963662765.2. GTDB lineage: Bacteria > Bacillota > Clostridia > Oscillospirales > Feifaniaceae > DATMXT01. The sequence continues at coordinate 133,732 of CAXXUP010000002.1, read as the reverse complement.
GTTGACTCCCCTGCCGCACTGGTATTCGTAGGCCGTAAGGCCCATCCCCGCCAGATATTCCGGAATCTGCATTGTACTCTTGTTTCCAGCCTCATAGAATTTGTCTGGGTTTCCCGCCGGTCCGAACAGTGCTTTCATCCATCCACCTCCGTATAGTGACATCTTGCCAGTACCGGCCGCTCGGCCATGCGCTTGATTTTAAAGGGTAGCCAGGGTTCCGGCCGGATCGGGTCGACCAGAATGGTCATCATACCGGCTCGATTTCCACCCAAAACATCGGTGAAGAGTTGATCGCCGACGGCTGCGATTTTCGCGGGTGCAAGTCCCATGGTCTTGGCCGCGTCCAGAAATCCGCCTCTGCGCGGCTTGCCCGATTTGAAGGAGCAGTGAAATCCAAAGCTTTCATTGTAGGTGAGTACCCGCTCCTCATGTCCGTTTGAGACAAAGGCCATCTTGATGCCGGCCGCCTGCAGAGACTTGATCCAAAACGAATTTTCTGGGGTAGGCTTATGAACTCCATAGTATACAAGGGTGTTGTCGATGTCAAGGATCAGTCCCTCAATGCCCTTCTTAACAAGGAACGCAGGGGTCACTTCATAAATCGTATGAAATCTGAAATCCGGCCTGAAATCGGACATGGGACTGTCTCCTCTCTTTTGCTCTCGCCGCCCTTGTATTTGGGCAAGTCATAATGTATACTGCTTATATCCCACAGTTGGAGGTACCATCATGCAGGATATTTATGTGACCGTAAAACAGCGCATCATTGACAATACATATACTCCGGGGACCGTGCTCAGCGAGGGAAAACTGGCGGAGGAATTCGGCGTCAGCCGCACACCGGTGCGGGAGGCGCTGCGCCGCCTGCAGCAGGACCGCTGGGTCGTGACCCTGCCAAAGGTCGGCGTACAAATTTCGCAGATCTCGACTAGGGAGCTGCGCGACAGCTTTGAGGTGCGTAAATTACTCGAGGTCTTCGCGCTGCGCAAAGCCATGACGTCCGGCACACCGGAGGAATGGGACGATCTGCGCCGGCTGGCCGGGATCTGTGATGCCGCAGGCGCGACCGAGCAGGCCGCAATGGAGGCAGACGTCGTCTTCCACCGTCAGATTTGGTGCATGGCCCACAACGAGGTGGCCGCCCGTACGCTGGAGGAGATCATCGACAGGGAGGCCCGCTGGTGGTACTCGCTGCGACGCTATAACCCTTCCATCCTCCTCAAGGCTGACTGCTTTTCCGACCTTCTCGCCTGTATGACGTCGGGCGACGAAGCGGGAGCCGAGGCCTTTATGAAAACACACATCGACTTCTATGTTGCCCAAATTCGCAACGAAATTTTCTGATTCGGGCATAAATTTTTCCATGAAAGTATATCGCCTTTACAGGCGGCAGAGCGGTTTATAACCGTTTTGCCGCCTCTTTTACGTATTCGGACATAGCGCCGTCCCGGATATCGAGTAAGGTTCCGGTCAAAATGACCGCCTTAAGGCCAAGTTCAAACGTGTTGAAAATGAGCTCTCTGTCGGGCGGGACAATTTTGTCGAGCATGCCGTCCGGCAGCATGGCGCAATAGCGGTTTTCGATGATGAGCCGCCGCAGGTAAGCCGAGATCTTCGTCACGCCCCGCAGCTCGTATGGGTGGACTGCGAGCTCGTAGTCGAGGGTGAGCAGGCAGTCCTGCGGAGAGGTCTCGGGGTCATACCGTTTGAAGAAAGCGGTCATCCCGGCGTCCAAGGTCTCGTCATAGTCCGTGCAGACCTGTTTCGTGCGGGTCGCTCTTGCCACCGCAAGCGCCAGCTTTGCCCGCCTCGTCTCACGGGTGATCTCCCCTCTTCCGAGCCTGTACTGATCAGCTAAGGGCAGCGTGCGGTCACGGCAGAGGTCAATGGTGTAAAGCACACCGTCAAGCAGATGCTCGAAAACCTCCATGCGCACCGACGAGCTCATGCCGCCGGTATATTTTCGGCAGCGATCCCGCATGAGGGCGCCGAGCTCCGCGCGGTCTATACCTCGATCGAGACTGTTATTCATCCGGCAGCTCCTCGTCCGGATCCGGCTCCGCTCCCGGCTGCTGTGGTTCCTCCATGGGTATAAGTCCCCGAAGTGCATCGAGGCTCCCGCCGCAGCGGCCGTTGAAACTGTCGGCCATCCAGTTGATCAGGTCGCAATCGGGATAGTCTTCCGGCAATTCATTTTTGTCCTCATAAAAAATTTCGAAGAGTTCGCAAAGCATTTGCGCGTAGTTTTGTTGTTCAATATAGGGCGACGGGCTAAATGCCCGGATGATCTCTTGCTCCACGCCGCCCGAAAATTCCACCCGCCCGCTCGTCCGAACAGCGTCCTGCTTGGCCATGGCCACCATGGCTGCTTCCGGAACCGAGAGCACAAGCCCGAAGGGGGCTGAAATCATGTTGGCGGTGAGAAGTCCTTGCTCAATGATCGACAGACTGTAGTTCATGTTGCTCTTTTTGCTCCTCTGAAGGCTGCTGCGGCCGTTCCCCCCGGCTGAGGATGAACAGGCTGACAAAAACAAGGGCCATGCCGACGAGTTTAAGCGACGTCATGGTTTCATGTAAAACGAAAACACCGAGAAGCGTAGCGACGGCAGGCTCCACGGTAGCATAGATGGCGGCCTTGCTCGGCTCGGTGCCCGAAAGCCCTTTATTGTAGAGCCAGTAAGGCGCGATACAGCACACGACCCCAAGTCCTATAGCCCCAAACCAGACAATGGGCATTTTAAGCAACTCGGGAGAGCGCCAAAAGCCGGACAGCGGCAGGGCCCCTGCCCCCGCCCACAAAAAGGAGTGCAGCGTGATAGAGGCAGGGTCGTACCCCCGCGTCAGGGCACACCGCGTGAAGATTGTGTAAAGCCCATAGGTCAACCCGGCCGCAAGCCCGCACAGAATGCCGAGAGGACTGATTTCGCCGGGGGTGCTCTCAAAGAGACCCGTCACCAACATACAGCCGACCATCGTGATGGTGAGAGCCGCCACTTTGCGTCCTGTCAGCTTCTCCCCGAACAGCAAAACTGAGAAGAAAGTGACGAAAATGGGTGAGGTGTAGAGCAGCACAACGGCTGCAGAAAGGCTGAGGCGCTCAATGGCCGTGAAATAGCAGAAGTTCGAAAATACAAGGCTTACAAGCCCGTTCCCGGCAAAGCACCAAGCATCCTTCCAGCGAAAGCGAAACTTCTCCGGACTGCGCAGGGCCGTGGCCGCTGAAAACACAACGGCCGCCGTCACAAGGCGCAGAGCGACAATCTGGAGCCTTGACAGGCCCACCGATGCCAGCATGGCCACAAAGAGTCCGATGCCGCCCCAAAGTACGCCGGCCGCCACAATGAGTAGCGCAGATGTTCGACTGTTTTTATCCGTCATAAGCCTCATCCGATGAAAAAACCCGGAACACCGTGGTATTCCGGGTTATTCTTGTGTTTTAGTCCGTCTCGTCTCTCTCATGCTTGGGAGGGATCAGCGATGAAAGCAAAAATTACTTAAATTTACGCTTTCTCGCGGCCTCCGATTTCTTCTTACGCTTAACGCTCGGTTTCTCGTAGTGCTCACGTTTTCTCAGTTCCGCTAGGACTCCAGACTTTGCACACTGCCTCTTGAATCGGCGGAGTGCGCTGTCCAGTGATTCGTTATCCTTTAATTTAATCTCCGACATGTTCTCCCTCCCCTCGTGCTTGCATTTAAGAGACTTTCCGGATACTTTATTATACTCAAACGCCCCTGTAATGTCAAGTGGTGATTAGAACAGACTAATTGAGCGTCACTTGGGGCATTCGAGGGTCGGCTTAACCGGCTTGAAGAGGTCCGGCGAGTCGCAGCGCATGACGTCTTTTGTCCCAAGCCCGCACACGCCGTCTCTCAGCTCAAGGCAAACGGCGCGCCCCGAGACCTTTTCAAATCCGTGCACACGGGTCAGCTTCTCGCCTTCTCCGACGACGAGGGTGCCGTCCGCCTTTGAGACACCAAGCACGTGCTCAATAGCCTCTAAGCCGCCGTAATAGCCGTCCATGAAGACGACAGGCCGCTGCTCCGCGTCCTCCTCGTCGTCAAAAACAGGGGTGCCGAGCTCGAGCCTTGCGCCGAGGTTGATGGCTAGCTTGTACATCAGGGCAAGCTCCGGCGTCTCGCAGCCCGAAGCCGCCACACACTCTATGAATTTATCCGGATACATTCTAGGCAGTCCTCCCGTAAAATTAATTTTCCGATAGCCACATTGTTATTTTACGACAAAACCCGCGAGCTTATCCGGAACGAAAATTTCCTTGACAACGGTCTTGCCGGAGAGCTGTGCTTCAAACGCCTCTCTGATTTTCGGCATGGCGCTGCCTTGCGTCTCGCCGCGGGCGATGATAAAAGTGCCCCTCAGCTTGCCGTTAATCTGTATGGCAATCTCCACCGAGTCCTCGACCGTCTTCGCCTCGTCATACTCCGGCCAGGTCTGGTCTGTGATCATGCCACCAAAGCCGCACTGCTCCCACAGCTCCTCGGTGAGGTGGGGGGCCAGCGGGTTGAGCAGAATAAGGAAGACCCGAAGCTCCCCCTTTGTGATGGAACCCTTGGCCTCGACGTCGTTGAGGTAGCTCATCATGGCAGCGATGGCGGTGTTGGCTTTGAGGTGCTCGATGTCAAAGCCGACTTTCTTGATCATGGCATGGGTCTTGACTGTAAGGTCCGCCGAATAGCCCTTCTCAGCGGTCATGATTCCCGGCAGCTCAGCCACCCGCTCCAGAAAACGCTTGCAGCCGCGGATGCCCGCGGAAGACCACGGAACCGCCTTCTCGAAGTCGCCGATGAACATCTCGTAGAGCCGCATCGTGTCAGCACCGTACTCCTTGACAATCTCATCCGGGTTGATGACATTGCCGCGCGACTTGCTCATTTTTTCGCCGTTCTCGCCTAGGATCATTCCGTGCGAGGTGCGCTTCTGATAGGGCTCTTTGGTGGGCACGAGTCCGCAGTCATAGAAGAATTTGTGCCAGAAGCGGGAGTAAAGCAGATGCAGCGTTGTATGCTCCATGCCGCCGTTGTACCAGTCGACCGGCAGCCAGTATTTGAGAGCCTCAGCCCCTGCGAACTCTTGGTCGTTGTGGGGGTCAATGTAACGCAGGAAGTACCAGCTCGAACCCGCCCAGTTGGGCATGGTGTCGGTCTCCCGCTTTGCGGGGCTGCCGCACTTGGGGCAGGTGGTGTTGACAAACTCTGGAATTTTGGCTAAAGGCGAATCGCCGTCATCAGTCGGCTCATAGCTTTTGACGTCGGGCAGCCTTACCGGAAGCTGATCATAGGGCACCGGGACCCATCCGCACTTTTCGCAGTAGACAAGCGGGATCGGCTCGCCCCAGTAGCGCTGACGGGAGAAAATCCAGTCGCGCAGCTTGTAGTTGATCTTGGGTACACCAAGACCCTTCTCATGAAGCCATTTGGTGATGGCCGTGATGGCCTCTTCCACCGTCATGCCGGTGATGAAGCCGGAGTTTACCATCATGCCCTCTTCACAGTCGGTGTAGGCTTCCTTTGTGATGTCCCCGCCCGACACGACCTCGATGATGGGCAAATCAAAGGTCTTGGCAAACTCATAGTCACGCTCGTCGTGAGCCGGTACGCCCATGATGGCGCCGGTGCCGTAGCCCACGAGCACATAATCCGACACGAAAATCGGAATCTCTTTGCCATTGACGGGATTGATTGCCGCGATACCGGCAAGGCACACGCCGGTTTTTCCCTTGGCGAGCTCAGTGCGCTCCATATCCGATTTTTGGGCAGCCTCTACCTGATAGGCCTTGACCTCCTCGAGGTTGGTAAGCCTTGGCGCCCACTTTTCAAGGATCGGATGCTCCGGCGAAATGATCATGAACGTGGCGCCGAACAGCGTGTCGGGTCTCGTGGAGAAGACGACAAGCTCATCGTCCGCAGTTGTCTTGAAGATGATATCCGCACCAACAGATCGGCCGATCCAGTTTTTCTGCTGGATTTCGACCCTATCGATGTAATCGATGTCGTCAAGGTCGTCGATCAGCCGCTGGGCGTACTGGGTGATGCCCAGCATCCACTGGCTCTTATACCGCTTTTCTGTGGGCGCACCGCACCGCTCGCAGACGCCGCCCGTCGATTCCTCGTTGGCCAGCACCGTTTTGCAGGAGGGGCACCAGTTGACCGCCATCTCTTTTTTATAAGCAAGGCCTTTTTCAAAAAACTTGAGGAAGAGCCACTGGGTCCACTTGTAATAGTCGGGATCGGTCGTCGCAAACTCGCGGGACCAGTCAAAGGACAGGCCGAGGCTCTTGAGCTGCATTCGAAAGCGCTTAATGTTTTCAGCTGTGATGATGGACGGGTGGACGTGGTTTTTGACGGCGTAATTCTCGGCCGGCAGGCCAAAAGCGTCCCATCCCATCGGGTAGAGGACGTTGTAGCCCTGCATACGCTTTTTGCGGCAGATGGCATCCATCGCCGTATAAGAGCGCGGGTGGCCGACGTGCAGCCCCTGCCCCGACGGATAGGGGAATTCTACCAGAGCGTAAAACTTGGGTCTGGAGTAGTCATTTGGCGCATGAAATACGCCCTTCTCTTCCCAGATGTCCTGCCATTTCTTTTCTATGGCCGCAAAGTCGTATCTCATGTTGTTTCCCATTCCTTCCCATCAACTTCTTTGGCGTCTGCCCACAGCCGCTCAAGTTTGTAGAATTCTCTGGACTCTTTATAGAATACATGCACGACGACGCTTCCGTAGTCGAGCAAAATCCATTTGTCGGTTCGGCGCCCTTCGGCGTGGTGCGGCTCTATTTCCTTTTCGGCGAGCCGGAACTCGACCTCCTCCGCCAACGCCTTGACCTGGGTCGAACTGGTGCCGGTCGCGATGACAAAATAGTCTGCCAGAATGGTCAGGTCGCCGATGTGCAGCACCCGTATGTCCTCCGCCTTTTTGCTGTCCAGTATCCGTGCAATGTCGATTGCAAGCGCTCTTGCGTTAAGTTCCATCAATTTCCTCCGTTTCAGGCACCGGTCCCACATCGGACTCTGGGGTGGTGTCAATTGTCGTGTCGTCCTCCTGACCATCCTGCTCCGTGACCGCTGTGCCCTGCTGATGCGCCAGGAATTCCTGCCAGTCCCACTTGGGGTTTAAGTAAAAAGTCGGCCGATTTTCGTCGATCTCGACAAGCGTATTGCCATCGAGATTGAACTCGGTGTTGTATTTCCGGCCGTACTCTACGAGGGTGGCGTTTTCAATCAGCCCATCGTAGGGTGAGAAATAGTTGTTGATAATATACATGGTCTCGGTGCGGTATGCCGTCAGCCCCGACTCGCCGTCATAGTACCACGATTCGCTGGGCAGCGAGAAGATGCGGATATTCTCAAGCGGTATTTTCAGCGCCTTGGTGGCGTAGGACAGCATTTGGGACGCCGTCAGATCTGCTTTCATATTTTTGAAGACGGTGTCGATGAGCCCCGGCACCTTGGTGATACCCGCAGGCTTTGTCACGGTCTTGGCCATAGCCGCTAAGAACATCTTTTGAGCGTTCATGCGGCCAAAGTCCATGTCCACATAGCCGTACCGGTAGCGGACAAACCCCTCGGCCTCTTTGCCGTCCAGCGTCTGAAGCCCCTGCTTTAAGTGGATGTAGAGATCCTGGTCGGGATCCTCATAATCCATATCAAAGGGGACGTCAAGCTCTACGCCGCCCAACTTATCCACCACGGTGCGAAAACAGGTGAGGTTGATGACGACGTAGTCGTCGATCGGGATTCCGAATGCCGACGACAGCGCCGATTTCATCAAAGCTCCCTTGCCGTAAGCGTACAGCGCGTTTGCCTTGTTGCTGGCGTGGCCGGTCTCAATGAGCAAATCGCGGGGGATCTGCAGAATGTTGAGCACCTGTTTTGCCGGTTCAAAGAAGACCAGCATCATGGTGTCGGTGCGATAGCCCTCGTTGTCGGTCGCCCCGACCACAAAGCAGTAGGTCCCCTCTCTCCTGACCATGGAGGGGTCGGCCTGCACCGCCCGCTCTCTGGCCTTTTTTCCGGGAGCTCCGCTGTCCGCAGGCACCGTTGTCCCGGGATCGTACGCCCCTGCCGCCGAACGGTATATGGAGAAGAGTACACCGCCTGCCAGGACGGCGATGCCGAGCAGCAGGTAGATGGCGATTTTTTTGACACGGGATTTCTTCGGCGTTTGGGCCGTGTCTTTCTTTTCGTTTATGGCGGTTATGTCGGCCTTTTTTCCCTTTTGGCCGACCTTTCTTTCCTTTTTTCCGGTTTTACCGTCTTGCTTGCGCCCACCGAAGGGCTTTGGTGCTTTGGCCGGGGGCTTTCTATTCTCGGTGCCGCCCTTCCCCGTCTGTTCCGCGGGCTGGCTTAGCTGTTTCCCATCATCCTGCCCCCGACGTGTACGGAGTACCCCCGGTGGGGTGCGCCTCGGAACGAACTCAGTCAAAATTTCAGGCCCCTCGTCACAGGTGCCCTCTGTGCCCCGGGAGTCGCTCTCGTCAGAGAATCCCGCATCCGGTACAGTCTCCACTTTCGCAGGCCGGCTTGCGGCCCTAGAGGCCTCCTGCGCTGCAATGGCAGCCTCAATGGCGGCCCGGATTTCGGCAGCGCGGTCCTGCCTGGACTGCTCCGGCTGCTCGGCATCTTCGTCCGGCAAGTCCGGGTAGTCGGTCCCCCCGGCTTTTGACAGTATATCTTCCTCGGGCAGCTCGGTGCCGTATAATTGATGAAAGGCTTCCTTCCCAGCATTCTCGGGCGGTCTTGAGGACTCGCCGGGACTTTGCCGGGAGGCGCCGTCTCCATTCTTTTTTGGCTTTTTCGCAACGCGCTTACCTGACAACGAAAAGCCTCCTCTCTACGACCTCGTTTCTGGCCGCCAGCGTATCCGGATGCAGCAGACTGCCCGCACCGACCACCTCGATGATGGTTGCGTCCAGCGCACGGCGCAGCGCCTCGTCGAAATCGGTATAGACGACCTCGCGCACCCGCTCGACTCCCTCGAACTGCCGAAGCGGCTCGACGTAATCGGCGAGGTACAGGATGGCCGTCAGCAGCGGCATGCCGGCCTTGGCTGTCGTGTGGAACCTTATGGCGTCCAGCACCACGGGGTCAAGGACGCCGAGCTCCCGGCGGGCAACCTGCTCGCCGGTAATGGCGTGCAAGAGCTTTGGGGTCTTTCTTTCAAGATTAGAGAGAATTATATCAAAATTCGTGCAAAGCCGCAACTGATTTTCATAGCTCTCCTGTTTTGTGATGTCGTGCAGAAGTCCGGCCGCGTAGGCTCTGTCGGGATCGGCACCGTACAGTTTTGCAAGCTTCACGGCCTCGTCGGCCACAGAAAGGCTGTGTGAAAGCCTTTTTCCGCTCTGCCGCTCCAGCAGTGCCGCTTTGTATTTTTCAACCGGAAACATACAGACCCATCTCCTCTATATATCTCAGGACAGCCGCCGGCACCCCGTCCGGCCGCCCGCCTTCGGCAATGCACCTTCTGACCTCGGTCGAGGAGTCCGTGTGCAGCGGCATGTCCGTGACGATGATGCGAGCTTTGTACTGCCCCCGCAGCCGCCCCGCCAAGGCCTCAGTCTCACCCGAACCTCCCGGCCGCGGAAAGACCACAAACTCGGTCGTGCGGATAAGCTCCTGCGCCCTGTGCCAGCTCTCGATCGTGACAAACATGTCTTCGCCCATCAACAGCGACACGGGACCGATCTCGGCCACCGTATCGATGGTGTAGCTCTTGCCCCCGCGGCGCTGCTCAAGGTCGGAGACTGTAACGCCCGGAATGTCCGCAAATGCGAGCCTTGCCATCTCGAGTCGGTGCCGCGGGTCGACATCTCCCACCAGCTTGTGGGGTGGCGTGGCCGTCGGCATGACGATAACCTCGTCAAAACCGAGATGTGAAAGCGCGTACTGCGCCATGGCGATATGGGCGCTGTGCGGCGGGTTAAAAGTGCCGCCCAGCATTGCTTTGCTGCTCACAGCTTGATCACCGGTTTTTTGGCGGGCCGGTAGAGCACAAAGCGCGACCCGATCACCTGCACCGGCTCTGCCTTGCAGTTGGTGGCAATAACGTTTGCCGCTTCGCGGGCCGTCAGCCCCGAGGACTCCAGCACCCGCAACTTAATGAGTTCTCTGGCCTCTAAGGCCTCGTCAACCTGTTTATAAAACGCGTCGCCAAGACCGTCTTTGCCCACCTGGAAAATGGTGTCGATGGTGTTTGCCATGGCCCGAAGCGCCGCACGCTGTTTGCTTGTCACTGTAATTCTCCTAACTTTTTCGTAAATGAGCGCATGGCTGCGCCTCTGTGACTGATTTCATTTTTACGTACCTCGGAAAGCTCGGAAAAGGTCAGCCCGTCCGGTTCGTAGAGGAAGATGGGATCATACCCGAATCCGCCCATCCCCTTGGGCTCCCACAGGATGACACCGGCGCACTCACCTCGGACAACAAAGCCCTCTCCCTCGGGGGTGGCATAGGCCAGTGCCGACACAAAGTGGCCGCCCCGCTCCCCGTCCGGCACCTGCCTCATGTTGGAGAGCAAGTAGTTGACTCGCCAGGCGTCGTCGTGACCCTCTCCACCGTAGCGGGCGGAGTAGACGCCGGGGGCGCCCCCTAAAGCGTCGATCGCAAGCCCCGAGTCGTCGGCCACTGCCGGTATGCCGGCAGCCTTCGCATATGCCTTCGCTTTGAGACACGCATTATCTTCAAAAGTGTCGCCGTCCTCCACGACCTCAAGTCCCGCGATGCCGCACTCAGCCGGTGCCAGGACCGTGAGCCCCAGCGGCTCCAAGAGCTCTTTTAGCTCCCTTAGTTTACCCATGTTTGAGGTCGCTACCACAATTTCCCGAATGGTCATACGAGCTCCTCCGCAAAGGAGCGCGGGTCAAACTCCCTCAGATCTCCCACCGTTTCACCGACTCCGACAAACCGCACAGGCAGTGAGAGCTCTCTGCGAATTGCGATGACGATGCCGCCTTTTGCAGTGCCGTCGAGCTTGGTCAAAACAACGCCGGTGACCTGCGCGGCCGCAGCAAACTCCTTGGCCTGGAGAAGCCCGTTTTGCCCCGTCGTCGCGTCGATGACAAGCAGGATCTCTCGGTCACAGCCCGGCAGCTCCCGTTCCACCACCCGGCAGATCTTTGAGAGTTCATTCATGAGATTCTTTTTGTTGTGCAGCCGCCCTGCCGTGTCGCAGATGATGATGTCCACCCCGCGGCTGCGGCCCGCCGCAATGGCATCGAAGACAACGGCGGCCGGATCGCTGCCCTCCTGATGCCGTACGATGGCGGCACCGGCACGCTTTGCCCATATCTCAAGCTGGTCGGCGGCCGCCGCCCGGAAGGTGTCGGCAGCGCCCAGCAGGACACTCTTGCCCTCTCCGGCAAATTTTGCGGCGAGCTTTCCGATGGTAGTGGTCTTGCCGACTCCGTTGACCCCAACGACAAGGACGACCGAGGGCTTTGTCTCAAGTTTCATCGGTTCATCATAGCTCAGCTCTTCGGCAATGAGTTCGACTAAAAGCCCCCGCAAAGCATCGGCGTCCGGCGTCTTGCGCTCCTTGGCCTCGGCCCGAAGGCGCCCTGTCATTTCCATTGCGGCCTGCGCCCCAATGTCGGCGGCGATCATGGCCTCTTCAAGCTCATCGAAGAGCTCGTCGTCCAGCTTTTTAAACGAAGAAAACAGCTTTGTAAAAAGTCCCATTCTAATGCTCCAGTCTGAGTTTTTCCACCTCGGAGACATCCATGCGCAACACTTTGGATACGCCCTTCTCCTGCATTGTGACGCCGTACAGCAGGTCGGCTGCCTCCATGGCACCCCGGCGGTGAGTGACGAGAATGAGCTGCGAATTGTCGGTGAAATTCCTGTAGTAGTCACCAAGCCGCACGACATTGACCTCGTCGAGCGCCGTGTCGATCTCGTCGAGGATGACAAAGGGCGACGGTCGCACACCGATAATGGCAAAGTAGAGCGCAATGGCTACAAGTGCCTGTTCTCCGCCCGACAGGGCGGTCAGGTTGTTGATCAGTTTTCCGGGCGGCTGCACCTTGATGTCGATGCCCGACTCCAGCACGTCGGAAGGGTCGGACAAAATCAGCTTTGCACTCCCTCCGCCGAACAGATCGGAGAAAGTCTTGGCAAAGTTGTCGTTGATAATTTTAAACTGCTCAGCAAAAATGACCTTCATCTGTTCGGTCAGCTCCCCGATCACTTTGTCGAGCTCGCTCCGAGCATGCTCGAGGTCCTCAATCTGGCCGGTGTAGAACTCGTACCGTTCCTTGACCTCTTTGTACTCCTCGATGGCATCGATGTTGATGTTGCCGAGCTCCTTAATGGCACCCCGCAGTTCGGCAATACGCCGGTTTGCCCCAGTCAGGCTCTCTATGGGGGTACGCAAGGCGGCTGCAGCCGAAACCGTCAGTTCGTATTCATCCCACAGCCGTGTGATGGAGTTGTCACAGTCGGCCGCAATTGCGGCAAGTTTATTTTCAAGCCGCGTATGCTCTTTAACAAGCCGCTCTTTGAGTTCGCCCACCTCTCGCAGCTCCCGGCGCAGTCCGCTCTGTCTTGATTCGGCTTCATCCCGTTTTGCCGCAAGCTCTGCGGCCCGTGCGAAAAGTTCGGCGCGGCGGATGCCGGTCTGTCCCTCCGCCCCTTCCATCTGTGCAATCTCGCGGGTCAACCGTTCGTTTTCAGCCGTCATCCGCTCGATTTCCAAAGCCCGCTCGCCCGAATCGGTGGAGTTTAGAAGCGCCGCATCCCTGTTTTTGTCGAGGTCTAGCAGCGTCTGTTCTATGTCGCGCCCGGCCATGAGGGCGTCGACCCGCAGTTTGGCAACCGTCTCCCGAAGTCCTTCCAGGTGGGCCCGCTCGACCGCAAGCAGTTGCGCCAGCTCGGCGCCCGTCGCCTCAAGCTGGACCTGCCGCGCCACAAGTTCTCTCTCTCTTGCCCCAGCTTTTGCAAGAATATCGTTTAGCTCACCCTCGCGGGCGGCCTCCTCGTCATGGGTTTTTTGCAGCCATCCCTGCTCATCTTCAAGCCCGGCCGCCTCCTTTTTGGCAGCCTGAAGCTCACTTTCAAATCGGATGGCCTCCTCTTTGGCCACACGGCCTTCGGCCAGTGCCGCCTCGAGGTTGGCCTTTGCGCCCGCAAGCTCCTCCGAAAACCGTACCCGTTCCTCCCGCAGTACATCGCGGCGCGCCTCCATCTTGGCGAGCTCACCCTCCAGCGCCGTAATCTCTCCCCGGCGGGACAGGATGCCGGTCTCTTTGGCCAAGGAGCCGCCGGTCATAGAGCCGCCGGCGTTGACCACCTGGCCGTCCAGTGTGACAATGCGGAACTTATACCCGTTTTCGCGGGCGATGGCAAGGCCTGCGTCGAGGTCTTCCGCAACGGCCGTACGCCCGAGTAGGTTCTCTATGATTTCGCGATACTTGGCGTCGGTTTTAACAAGCCCAGACGCGATACCGTAATACCCCTGTCCCGCGCGGGGCACCTCCATAGCTCGGCCGCGAATGGTCGCGATGGGTAAAAAAGTGGCACGTCCCGCCCCCCGCTCCCGAAGCAGGGCGATGGCAGCCTTGGCGTCCCCCTCGGTGTCGGTCACGATGTTTTGCATGGCGTATCCGAGTGCCGTCTCAATGGCCGTCGAAAATTTGTCTTCCGTTGAGAGAAGGGACGCCACGGTGCCGTGGATGCCCCGCAGTCTGCTCTGCTCGGCCGCCTTTAAAACGGCCCGCACCGATCCGGAAAACCCCTCCATGCTCTGCTCTAACCCTTCAAGCAGCCGGCGGCGCTCCGCCTTTTCGGCCATGGCGCGGGCAAGCCCCACAAGTTCCTCGTCGACGCCGGCCAGCTTTTCTGTGCGGTTCGACACGATCTTCCCGTATCCAATGCCGACATTGTCGGCGGCTTTACACCGGCGTTGCCGATCGGCAAGCGACGCTTCAAGTTCAGCCGCTTTTTGCAGCACGTCGGTCAGTCTCGTCTGCCTTACCGACTTGTCCCCGTCCCGGCGCCGCCTGTTCTCATCAAGCGAGGCTAAGGAAGACTCGGCTTTGCCGATTTCAAGCCGGCACTCAGTCTGCCCTGCTGCGGCGGCGGAAATTTCCGCTTCGAGCTGCGCGATGCGGTCCAAAATCTGCCGGTCGCCACCCGCACCAAGCTGCTCTTCCAGGGTGCCTATTTCACACGTCAGGGCTGCCTTTTTTTCCTCCTGCAGCGCCAACTTTGTTTTGAGTGCTTCCCGCTCAGATGCAAGCCGCTCACCCAGTTTCGCGTCGCTTGCCGCCGTGCTCTTAAGCTGCGCGATGCGCTCCATGTTGTGCCGGATGTCGTTTTCCATGACGGCCATACCGCTGCGGGCGGCGGCGCTCGCCTCTTCCAGCTCTCGCTGTGCCCGCACCGTCTCATCAAGGCCGACGTTTGCCCTTGCCGTCATTTCGGCAAGTTCCTCAAGCGTTCGCTCAATGCCGTCTTGTTTTCCAGTGATATCTTCAAGCTGGGCCGACACCGTCTCAAAGTCGATGCGCACCTTCGCCCGCTGCTCCTTCGTGCGCTCAATGGCGTCGAGCCAAACGTTGATTTCAAGCTGTCTGCGCTCGCTGTGCAGTTCTAAGTACTTTTTCGCTTTCTCCGACTGCGCCCGAAGCGGTTCCACCCGTGAGGCGTAGCCCGAGAGGATATCCTTTAGCCGCACGAGGTTTTCCTCGGCGCTTGCCAGTCTGCGCTCGCTTTCGATGCGGCTGTACCGGTATTTTGAGATGCCGGCCGCCTCCTCAAAAATGGTGCGGCGCTCCTCTCCCCTGACCGACAGCACTTCGGCGATCTTCCCCTGTCCGATCAGCGAATAGCCGTCCCGGCCAAGTCCCGTGTTCATGAAGAGCTCATTGATGTCTTTAAGCCGTACCGACCGGCCAGCTATGAGATACTCGCTCTCGCCCGAGCGGTAGAGCCTCCGGGTAACCTTGACCTCGGACAAAGGCGTCGGCAGGCTCCCGTCCGAATTGTCAATGACGAGGCTGACCTCCGACATGCCGGTCGGTTTGCGGATGGCCGTCCCCGAAAAAATGACATCCTCCATCTTGCCGCCGCGCAGGCTCTTTGTGCTCTGCTCTCCGAGCACCCATTTCACGGCATCAACAATATTGCTTTTGCCGCTGCCGTTGGGCCCGACGACGGCGGTGATGCCGCTGCCGAAAGTCAGGGTCACGGCGTCCGGAAAGGACTTGAAGCCGACAATTTCAATCGATTTGAGTTTCAATGGGCATCCCTCCTCTCCGATGCGTCAGATAGATTATTTTATCATGTTTTGGACATTGCTACAACATCAAATCCGGCGATATTCGCGTCTTCAACAATCTTTATCGACGTGATGCCGGGCAAATTCGAAATCATTTTCCGGTTTCGCCCCCCTTGCCCCGCAAGCTGGGAGGCCCGCCCCCTGCCGACAGCAAGGACGACATCCCCCGCAAGCCCATCCAAGGCTGCTTTGGCGCGCTCCAAATAGATTTCACCCTGCACAAGTTCCCGGAAGGCCGGGTGATAGGGCCCCGCCAAAAGTTCCCCCTCCGAGTAGCCCTCCTCGGCATGCAGTCCCAGCTTGACGACCGGGATATCGGCCTCATCAAAATACTCCACTAGCCTTTTGCACAGGGATACGGCAGCCGAAAGCGTCTGCGGACAATAGTTTTTATCTTCAGCCAGGGCAGACCCCCGCAGCACGAGGGTCGGGTAAATCCGAACGCCGGAAGGGGTAAGTCCTGCAATGCGGCGGGCGGTGCAAAGAGCCCCTTCATCCGTGTCGCCCGGCAGTCCCGTCATCATTTGAAGAACCAGTGCGATACCGGCCCGTTTTACACAGGCCGCCGCACGGGTAACGTCCTCCGCCGTATGGCCCCGCTCGCAGCGGAGGAGCACCGCGTCGTCCATGCTCTGAGCGCCGAGCTCGACCGTCGTTACGCCATAGGCCAGAAGAATATTGCAAATCTCGTCATCCACGGCATCCGGCCGGGTTGACAACCTTATTCCGCGAAGCCCATGGCGCCTTACATAGGCCTGTCCGGCTTCGAGATAGGCCTGCATGAGTGGCCGATCGATGGCCGTGAAGCTGCCGCCGAAATAGGCCAGTTCAGTATTCGCCGCATCTTTTGGCGGCGGGATTTCAGCGATTTTTTCAGGCGGAGTCGGTAAGGCTGTATCGGCAATCGTGTTCTGATTGCAAAATGTGCACAGATGCGGACACCCGAGGTGCGGGATGAAGACCCCGACAGCGCCGCTCATTGTCCCATGAGCGTAAGCGCCACTCGGGCAGCATGTTGCTCCGCCTCTTTTTTCGTGCGCCCTTGCCCGCATCCGATCGGGTTGCTGTTGAGAAAGACTTCCACCACAAAAACCTTACAGTGGTCGGGCCCGCTCTCCTCCTTGAGCCGATAAGAGAGTTGCTCTCCTTTATTTTTCTGGACGATCTCCTGCAGCTCCGTCTTATAGTCGATAAACCTGTTCCCTTTTACAGCCTGTTTGACGGCCGGTTTGATCCAGAAAAACAGGAATTCTTTGGCTGCCTCCATGCCGGAGTCGAGATAGATTGCGGCCAGCAGCGCTTCAAAGGCGTCGGCCAGAATGGAGTCACGGTCGGCGCCGCCGCTCGTGGCCTCTCCCTTGCCCATTCTGAGCCGATCGCCGACCCCCAACTTTCTCGAAAACTCAGCCAGCGATTTTTCGCAGACAACGGCCGCCCGCACCCGAGAGAGGTCTCCCTCCGGCAGCGAGGCAAAGTTTTGATAGATGTATTCGCTGGTGATGAGGGACAGCACCGAGTCGCCTAAGAACTCCAGCCGCTCGTTGTAGACCACTTTTTTAGGCTTTTGCTCATTGGCATACGACGAGTGGGTCATGGCCGCTTCGAAAAGCGACTCGTCTTTGAATTGATACCCGATATCCATAATAGCTCCTTTTGAAAACGGACGGAGGGCACATGCCCTCCGCCCGACGCTTGTTTTCCATTGTAAACTCTAAGGAAATCCCAGTGGAAGCAAGTAGGCCTTTCCCGTGCCGGAGAGTATGCCTTTTCCCGGCCGGGCACAGGCTTTGGGGCCACCGGAAAGCCTTATTCTATCATTGCCGAAACCGCGCTGACGATATCGCCAACCGTCTGGATTTTTTCAACCTGCTCGTCTTCGACCTGAATGTCGAATTCTTCTTCCATGGCCATGACAAGCTCCACAATGTCAAGTGAATCTGCGCCAAGATCCTCAAGCCTTGTGTCCATCGTAATGGACCCCTTTTCGATAGACAACTGCTCACAGAGCAGCATCCTGACCTTTTCGAAAATCATACCAAGCACCCCTCAAAACGAAATCTGTATTTATAATAAGAATAATAGTCAACAAATATTCCTGTGTCAAGGGCCCCCGTTAAAAATCCTTGCGGGTCGGGGAGTCGGAATCGATCGATAGCATGCCGTTTCCCTCCACCGCCAGAACCGCTTGGCGGATCGCGCTGGTCACAGACTGGGCGTTCGAGCTGCCGTGCGCCTTGATGACAGGCTTTGCCGCGCCGATAATCGGCACCCCGCCGAATTCGGCATAGTCGAACCGGCGCTTGAAGTCTGAAATACCGCTTTTGGCTAAAAAGGCGCCGAGCTTTGTCAGGGTGTTCTTCGTAAAGGCATCCTTGATGCTGGACGAAAAAAACGCCGCCGTGCCCTCGACTGTCTTGAGGATGACGTTTCCGGTAAATCCATCGCAGACCGCCACGTCGCAGGGGCTGGTGAAGAGCTCTCGCGGTTCCAGATTGCCGTAGAAGTCCAGTTCGCTCGCCGTCAGCAGCCGGTGGGCCTCGGCATATTCCGGGCGACCTTTGCCCTCTTCCCTGCCGTTGTTGATGAGCCCCACCACCGGGCGCTCTTTTCCTGTGACAGACTTCATGAAGCTGACGCCGTAGTTTGCATACTCCATCAAAGTTTCGGCCGAGCACTCAAGGCCTGCACCGCTGTCGAGCAGCAGCACGAACCCCTCTTTTTTTGGGATTGGCGTGCCCAGCGCCACCCGGCGGGCACCGGGGGCGCGGCCGACAATGGCGACCGTGCCGATCATGACGGCTCCGGTGCTGCCACAAGAGACAAAGGCATCCCCCACACCCTCGGCCAAAAGCTTCATGCCGACCACGATGCCGACCGGCTTTCGGGTGCGCACAGCCACCATGTAGTCAAGCCCATAGTCCTCGGGTCTGGCGGCATCGACGACGGTGACAGCCTTCGGCGACCCAAACTTTTCGAGGCGGGTTTTTAGAATCTGTTCCGGTCCGCACAGGCAGATTTCGATCTTGAATTTTTTGGCTGCGTCCACAGCGCCGGCGACCATTGCCTCCGGAGCGTTGTCTCCGCCACAGGCGTCGAGAATGATTTTCATAGTGCCCCCCTGATACCGTCAATCAGTTCAAGCGACCGCAGTGCGAGCATGGGGTTTTTGTTTTTCTTTCCCCTAAACTTGAAGTCCGGCGGTGAGATGATGCCGAAGTTGATGTTCATCGGTTGGAATTTTTCCGGATTTGCCGTGGATACGTAATTTCCGAGTGCCCCGATGGCTGTCGCTGTGGGGAAAATCACGGGCTCAAGTCCCATTTGGCGGCGGGCCATGTTGATACCCGCCACAAGACCTGAAGCCGCCGACTCGACATACCCCTCCACCCCCGTCATCTGTCCGGCGAAAAAGAGGCTTTGCAAACTTTTGCACTGAAAGCAGGCGGTGAGGATGAGGGGCGACGCGATATAGGTATTGCGGTGCATGACGCCGTACCGCGCAAAGGCTGCCGTCTCAAGCCCCGGGATCATGCCGAAGATGCGGCGCTGTTCCGGAAACTTCAGATGAGTCTGAAAACCGACAAGATTGTAGAGCGTCTTTGCGGCGTCATCCTGCCGCAGCTGCACAACGGCATAGGGCTCCTCTCCTGTTCGCGGATCTTTCAGCCCGACCGGCTTTAAGGGCCCGTAACGCATGGTGTCCTCCCCGCGGCGGGCCATGACCTCGATGGGCATGCACCCCTCGAAGACAGCGCTATCCTCAAACCCGTGGAGCGGAGCCTCCTCGGCATGGCAAAGTGCCTCCCGGAAGGCGAGATACTCCTCCCTCGTCATGGGGCAGTTGATGTAGTCATCCGACCCCTTGTCGTATCGGGACTGGAAAAAAGCCTTCTCCATGTCAATCGACTCGAAGGTGACGATGGGGGCGGCGGCATCGAAAAAGTGCAGGTGCTCCGCACCGAACCGCGCGGCAATGGCGTCTGATAGCGCTCCCGTCGTCAAGGGACCTGTGGCAATGATGGCTTCGCCCTCAGGCAACGCCGACACCTCACCGCTCTCATACGTGATGAGGGGATGGTTTTTTAAAGTCTCCGTGATATACCGTGAGAAGCCTTCGCGATCGACCGCCAGAGCCCCTCCGGCCGGTATGCGGGTCAGATCGGCCGCCCGCATGACAAGCGAGTCGAGGTGCCGCATCTCCTCTTTGAGTAAGCCGACGGCATTGTCGATCGAAGCCGCCCTAAGCGAATTGGAACACACAAGCTCGGCAAAGCCGGGACTTTGGTGCGCCGGTGTATAGGCATGCGGTTTGATGTCCCGCATCCGCACCGGAATTCCCCGTTTTACAAGCTGCCAGGCAGCCTCGCTTCCGGCAAGACCGGCGCCAATGATCTCGACGCTCATGCCTGACCCTTCGTAGCTCCGCTCTCGGCAGCCGGGGTCCCGGTCGCCTCTTCTGTCTTATTCTCCCGCGGCTCCGGCTTTTCGCCGTTGGGGCACTCCTCATTGGAGCAGATCAGAGACTTCTTGCCGTAACGCACCTTTTGCAGCATGATGCTGCCGCACAAGGGACAACTCTCCTTGGAGGGTTCGTACCAGCTTATGAAGGAGCACGCCGGTGCATGCTCGCAGACGTAGTATTTGTTTTTGTTTTTGCTCAGGCGCTTGACGATTCGCCCGCCGCACTTGGGGCATTTGGCACCGGTGTCCTCGATGAGCGGCTTGGTGTTCTTGCATTCCGGGTACCCCGGACAGGCCAGAAACTTCCCAAAGCGCCCGCTCTTGATGACCATTTTGCGCCCGCACAATTCGCAGACCTCTTCGCTCTCCTCGTCCGGCACCCGGAACAACTGGCCGCCAAGATCTAGTTCGGCCTGCTTAAGCTCCTTGTCGAAGCCTGAGTAGAATTGTCCCACCGTCCACTTCCACTCGACCTCGCCGGTCTCGACCTTGTCGAGGTTACCCTCCATATTGGCCGTGAATTCAATGTCGACGATGTCGTTGAAGTGATCTTTCATGAGCTTCGTCGTCACGATGCCCAGTGGAGTCGGCTTGAAGCTCTTGCCGTCCCTGACGACATATTCTCTCGACTGGATGGTCGAGATGGTCGGTGCGTAAGTTGATGGGCGGCCGATGCCGTTTTCCTCCAGCGCCTTGATGATGCTGGCCTCAGTGTAGCGGGGCGGCGGCTGTGTGAAGTGCTGTTCGGGCGAGAGCTCCTCGAGGGTCAAGTTTTCACCTTTCTCGAGCTCCGGCAGCTTGCCGTTGCTCTCCTCCACATCTTCGGTCTGCTCCTCATAAACCGCCGTAAATCCCGGGAACTGCACCGTATGGCCGTTAGCCTTAAACACATAGTCCCCGGCCTCCACATCGACGCCGACGACGTTGAGCACCTGCGCCTCCATCTGGCAGGCCACAAAGCGATCCCAGATCAGTTTGTAAAGCCTGTAGGAGTCCCTCGGAATGGCTCCCTTAACCTTGTCCGGCGGCAGCATCATAGTGATGGGACGGATGGTCTCGTGGGCGTCCTGCGCACCGCCGCGCGACTTGTATCGGCGGGGAGCGGACGGCCGGTAGTCCTCGCCGTAGGTGAGTCCGATATACGTGCGCACTTCATCCAGGGCCTCTTCGGAAATGCGGAGCGAGTCGGTACGCATGTATGTGATGAGAGCGGTCAGACCCACACCCTCCACCTCAATGCCCTCATAGAGTTCCTGGGCGATGGACATGGTCTTTTTGGATGTAAAGCCGAGCCGGCGGGACGCCTCCTGCTGCAAGGTCGATGTGGTGAAGGGCGGCGCCGGGCTGCGTTTTTTCTGACTCTTCTTAACACTTGTAACCCGGTAGGCGGCACTTTGCGCCGCCTGCGTGATGCCGGTCGCGGTCGCTCCGTCCGGCAACTCGAGTTTGCCGTGAGCGGTGCCGTAAAAGCGCGCTTTGAAGGAGGCCCCGTTTGACTTTGCCAGCAGTGCATCTATAGTCCAATACTCTTCAGAAATAAAAGCTTCGATTTCCTCTTCGCGGTCGACAATCAGGCGAGTGGCCACACTCTGCACCCGGCCGGCTGAGAGCCCCTTGCGTACTTTATTCCACAAAAAAGGGCTGATTTTATAGCCCACCAGCCTGTCGAGAATCCGGCGGGCCTGCTGAGCGTCCACAAGATTCATGTCGAGTGGGCGGGGGTTTTTTACGGCTTTTTGCACCGCCGACTTGGTGATCTCGTTGAAGGTGACCCGAATGGGTTCCGCCGGGTCCAGCCCCAGGATCTGGGAGAGGTGCCAAGAGATGGCCTCCCCCTCGCGGTCCGGGTCGGTTCCGAGAAAGACCTTTTTGGCGGCCTTCGCCTCTTTTTTCAGCTCACGGATCAGTTCTCCCTTTCCGCGAATCGCGATGTAGTTGGGCTCGAAATTGTTTTCAACATCAATGCCGAGCTTGCTTTTGGGCAGGTCGCGCACATGCCCCATCGAGGCGACGACACGATAGCCGTTCCCCAGATACTTGCGTATGGTCTTGGCCTTGGCCGGCGACTCAACGATCAGTAAATTTGCCATCCTACTTCCTTTCCGTCCTATCATACCTGCCGTCCGGCAGTTTTATTATGATTCCTTTATGTATCAGTTCCTTCAAAGCGGCAGCAAGTCGGCGCTCCTCCATCCCCGAGACCCTTGCGAGAAGCCGTTCCGACATCCCGCCGCCCGATGCCAGCAGTGCCGAAAGCTTTTGTTCGACCGGGCTGAGCACCTCCCCGCTCACAGTGGGTCTTGCAGGCAGGTATAGTTTCTCAGGGTACAGGGCGATATATTCTGCCAGAATATCGGCGGGTTCGGTGACGAGCCGCGCCGAAAGAGACTTGATGAGTCCGTTTGTCCCCGCTGAGGCCGGAGACGTGATGGGGCCCGGCAGCGCAAAGAGGTCTCTGTCCTGATCGAGGGTGTGCCTAGCGGTGGCAAGTGCCCCCGACGGCTCCCCCGCCTCGGCGATCAAGGTGCCATAGGACAGCCCCGACACGATGCGGTTGCGTATGACAAAACTGTTTTTTGTGACCCGGCACTCGGGGTAGTATTCACTGAGCACCACACCGCCCGTCTCAAGGATTTTCTCGTAGAGCTCACTGTTTACATAAGGGTATACCCGGTCGTGCCCCGTCGCCATAACGGCGGCAGTCCTCCCCCCGCCCTCGATAGCCCCGCGATGGGCTGCGGCATCAATCCCTTCGGCAAGTCCCGACACAATGGTCACGCCACATCCCGCGAGGGTTCTCGCAAAAACAGCTGCGCAGGTCTCCCCGTAAGGGGTGCAGCTGCGGGTGCCGACGATGGCGATGGTAAGGGGCTTTGTCAGAGCCGAAAGGTCGCCCTTGTAAAATAGCGTCACCGGCGGCTGGGCAATGTGGGTGAGCAGCGGTGGATAGTCCGGCTCCCATGGGTGGGTGACCTCTACCCCATATTTCCGGCAGGTCTCTTCAATGTACTGCGCGCCCGACATCGATTTTTCGCCAAGAGACCGAAGCTCGGGGCCCGTGAGCAGCCCGGTTGCGGCAAGCGGTTCCCGCCCGGCCTCGTAAATTTCACGGGGGGAACCGAAACAATCCACAAGTCGATAAACGGGCGGTGAGTCCGGCGGCAGTGCGGCTGCAAGCCACAGTGCATAGATGTCTGCTTTTGACATGTCCTCACCTCCGGTTTTCGGTTACAGTGCACCTCTTCCAAACAGCTCCCACAGTAAAATGGCGGCCGCAGCTGGCGCCGCCAGCGACTCGGTGTGCCCCGCCATTGGGATAACGACGATGCGGTCACACAGCGAAAGCAGTGCCTCCGACATGCCTGCCCCCTCGTTGCCGACCGCAATGACGCCGCTTGGCAAAACCTCTCCGCTAAGTTTCACAGCCTTTGCTCTCAGGGCCGAACCCCACAGCGGCAGCCCCGCAGCGGCAATTGCCGTCTTCGAGGCAGCGGGTGTGTCAAAGGCAAAAGTCGGCATTCGAAGTGCCGAACCCATGCTTCCCCGCATCACCTTGGGGGCGAAGATGTCGACCGCCTCGCCGCAAAACAGCACGCCCGTGAGCCCCATGGCCTCGGCGGTGCGGATGATGGAGCCGACATTGCCGGGGTTTTGCAGGTTTTCAAGCAGCACATATCGTCCGTTTGGCGCAAGGGCCGCATCTCTTTCCGGCGGCATTTCAAATGCCGCCGCCACCCCTTGCGGCGTGACCGTATCGCAAAGTTTGGAAAAGGCCCGATCCCCGACTTCCTCGGCCCGCCACATGCCGCACATCCTGTAACCGGCGCACTGGGCCTCATCGATGAGTTTTTGACCCTCGACTAAGAATTTACCCTGCTCTCTTCTGCCCTTCGCGTACAGAAGCTCGGA
The DNA here is from genome assembly GCA_963662765.2 of Oscillospiraceae bacterium. GTDB lineage: Bacteria > Bacillota > Clostridia > Oscillospirales > Feifaniaceae > DATMXT01. The sequence continues at coordinate 110,070 of CAXXUP010000002.1, read as the reverse complement.
CGCTGTCTTGATACTGATCACAGTTTTCCGACCTTTGAAATGGCCTGGCTCTCGCCGATGACGATGAGGACATCACCGTGGGATAGCTTCTCGTCCGGGTTGGGCGCAATGTCGAGCTCACCCCCGGCGCGACGCAGTCCGATGACATTGATGTTATATTTTGAGCGCACACTCATCTCCCGCAGGGAGCGCCTCTCCCATTTTTCGGGCAGCACGATTTCAACGATAGAGTACTTGTCCGACAGTTCGATATACTCGAGGATGCTGTTCATGGAGAGGCTCTGGGCAAGTCTTGCCCCCATGTCCCGCTCCGGGAAGACCACTTTGTCGGCCCCGACTTTTTGAAGCACCCTGGCGTGCAAGTCGGAGGAGGCTTTAGAAACCACTTCCTTGACCCCCATCTCTTTGAGCATGAGAGTGACGAGGATCGACGACTGCATGTCGGTAGACATGGCCACGATGACGCAGTCAAAGTTGCGGATACCGAGCGACTGGAGCACATGCTCATCCTTGGCATCCCCTGTGACGGCATGGGTGATGTCGTCACAGATTTGGGCAACCGCCTCCGGCCGCTCGTCAATGCCCAGCACTTCAAAACCGAGATTGGCCAGCGTCCTCGCGAGGTTGCTGCCAAATCGTCCAAGTCCGATTACGGCAAAGGATTTCATTGCATCCACTCCTATCCTATCATGATGCGGGTCTCTGGGTAGATCACCGCTTCTGTGCTGCCGTGCATACGCGCCGCCAGTGAGATCGTGACCGTCAGTATGCCCACCCGCCCAAAATACATGAGCAAAATAATATAAATACGGCTTGCCGCAGAGAGTGTCGGCGTCAGCCCCATGGTGAGTCCAACGGTGCCGAAAGCTGAAAAGCACTCGTAGAGGGCTTCCTGCATGCCGACATGCTGTGAGGCCGTCAACAGCATTCCGCCGCCGACGGTCAGTCCGAAGGCAATTAAAGCGATGGTAATGGCCCTGAACACCGTATCGATTCCGATGGACCGCTCATAGACATTGACGCTGCGGCGTCCCCGGGCCACTGAAAAGGCTGTTAATATTAAGACCGAGAATGTCCCCACTTTGATGCCGCCCGCCGTGGAGCCCGAGGCCCCGCCGATGAACATGAGCAGCATGGACAGCATGGCCGAGGCCGGTGACAGTGCGGTCTGATCGATGGTATTATATCCCGCAGTTCTGCAGGTTACCGATTGGAACGCAGCCGCCATCAGCTTGTTTGCCGGCAGGAGAGGCCCGAGGGTACCTGGGTTATCCCACTCAAAGAAAAGGAAAAAAAGGGCGCCACCAGTTAGTAGTAGTGCTGTTACCGTCAAAACCAGCCTACTGTACAAAGACAGCTTTTTGACGTTAAGCGTTCTCTTGCGGGCAATGTCCTCCCAGACGAAAAATCCTAAGCCCCCAATGACGATAAGACTCATGATGACGACATTGACAGTGACGTCTCCAGTGTAATGGGTCAGACTCGAAAATTCTCCGTAGCTGCCCATAAGGTCGAACCCGGCATTGCAAAACGCCGAGACCGCATGGAAAATGCCCCTGCGTATGCCACCAGCCACGCCGAAATCCTTGGCGAACCGTATGCTTAAAATCACGGCGCCGGTACCCTCGAATATAAATGTGCCAAGCAGGATATGCCGAGTTGTGCGAACAATACCGGAGGTGTCAAAAAAGTTGAAAGCCTCTTTCATGATCAACCGCTCGGAAAACGAAATGGTCCGGTGCAGCATGAGCGAAAAGAGGGTCGCAAAGCTCATGAAGCCGAGGCCCCCGAGCTGAATGAGGAGCAGAATGGTCCATTGCCCGAAGCTGCTCCAGTAGGTGTAGGTGTCGACCACCACAAGACCCGTGACGCAGGTCGCCGAAGTTGCTGTAAAGAGCGCCGTCAAAAAGTCGGTTGCAACGCCAGTCCGCGACGAAATCGGGAGCGTCAGAATGATGGCCCCCGTCAAAATGATGGCTGCAAAGCCTATGAGGACGTACTGGGTGGGTTGCAGCCGCAGCCAGGGCCTTTTTTTCGGCATCTTTTGAATATGCAGCACCTCTTGTCATGTGTATTATATCGGAAGAGGCGAAAAATACAAGTGGGATTTGTGAATGTCACATTTTTCAATCGGCGCGCAAGTGCAGGCAAAAGCAGGCGCGTGCGCCTGCTTTTGAGGTTTACAGCTGTGCTTTCGCCTTTTCGACAAGGGCTGTGAAGGCTGCGCTGTCTGCAATTGCGATTTCAGAGAGCATTTTGCGGTTCAAGTCAATGCCGGCCTTTTTGAGGCCGTACATGAACCTCGAGTAGTTGATGCCGTTCAGGTTGCAGGCCGCTGAAATACGGGTGATCCAAATTCTGCGGAAGTCGCGCTTTTTTAGTTTCCTGCCGACATACGCATAGGTCAGCGATTTCATGACCGCCTGATTGGCAATTCTATAATTTGTTTTCTTGCGGCCCCAGTAGCCTTTCGCAAGCTTTAGTATCTTTTTTCTTCTTTTCCGGGTTGCCATAGCGCCCTTTACACGAGCCATAGTTTTCCGCCGTTTCTCCGCGCTTCAAATTATATTTTTGTCGCCCGAATGTTTCCGGACAGCGCGGTGTCCGGCAGGCTTTGAGTACTGCTTATTTGTAGGGGATCATCTTCCGGATCACCTTGACATTGGTGTCGTCGGCGTAGGCGGGCATGCGAAGAGTCCTCTTAAGCTTGCGGGTTTTATGGTTCAGAATGTGGCGCCTTTTGGTCGTGTTGCGCTTAATTTTGCCGTGCTTGGTGATTTTGAACCTCTTTTTCGCACCGGAGTGCGTCTTGATCTTAGGCATTGCACTTATCTCCTTTTATTTATTTGCTCTGAATCGGCGAGATAAACAGCGACATACTGCGTCCTTCGAGCTTGGGCGGTTTGTCGATATTCCCGCTTAGTTTGCAGGACTCTGCAAACCGGAGCAATACCTTCTCTCCCAGCGACGTGTGGGCCATCTCACGTCCCCTGAAGCGCACAGACACCTTTACCTTGTTGCCTTCCGCCAAAAAGCGAAGGGCATGGGTGAGCTTTGTATCGAAGTCATGCGTGTCGATGTTGACGGAGAGGCGTATCTCTTTAATTTCAACAACCTTTTGATTTTTGCGCGCCTCTTTATCTTTCTTTGCCTGCTCAAATCGGAATTTACCGTAATCCATGATCTTACATACGGGCGGAACGGCCTGCGGGGCAATTTTGACTAAGTCAAAATTGCTTGCGGCTGCGCGGGCCATTGCGTCCCGCGCCGTCATGATTCCGAGCTGGCTCCCGTCCTCACCGACGACACGAACCTCCTTATCGGTGATCTGTTCGTTGATGAGAAAGTCTTTTCCGGCGATTGCGAACACCTCCATAATTCAAGAATACACAAAAAGAAACGGGCGGAGAAAACCGCCCGTAAACATACAGCCTTAGACACAATACTTGCGTCTTTCCGTATTGACCGGGCGGCATGGCCGCCTCGGTGAGAATGGGTGGTTTCCATTTCTGCTTCATTGTGCTGTTATAGTATACGATAATTTGTTTTCAATGTCAACGGCTTTTTCGTCGAAAATGGCGAACGCAAACATACATCATTTTATATAGTCGAACTGCATGCCGTAGATTGACACGGTATCCCCCTCCGAGATGCCGGCTTCCTCGAGCAAATCATAGATGCCGGATGAGTGCAGCACACGATGCAGGTACTGCAGCGATTCATTGTCCGAAAAGTTGATGGAACCGAGCAGGTTGTAAAGCCAGTCGCCCTCGACGACAAAAACACCATTTTCTTCCCTGATCTCGGTCACCTTCTCAGTGCGCTGACCGCGTGTGACCGCAATGGTGGTTTCACTCTCGTAGGTGAGGACGGGCGGCAGCTGCTGCAGCTTTTCCCAGACCGCCTTCATTAGGGCGTCAACCCCGGTTAAAGTCGCTGCCGAAATCTCATAGCATTCACAACCTCGCTCGGTCACATGTCGGCGCATCCGCTCGTATGCCTCTTTGTCCTCCGCAATGTCGCTCTTGTTTGCGGCCACAATTTGCGGGGCTACGGCAAGTCTGGGTGAAAACTGGGCCAATTCCCGGTTGATTGCTTCGAAGTCTTCAATGGGATCCCGACCCTCGCTGCCCGAGATGTCCACCATGTGGACCAGCAACCGGCAGCGTTCGATATGGCGCAGAAAGTCGTGTCCAAGTCCCTCGCCGTTTGCCGCTCCTTCAATGAGGCCCGGAATATCGGCCATGACATAGGAGATTCCCTCGTCGACTCTGACCACTCCGAGCTGCGGGACTAGCGTCGTAAAAGGATAGTTTGCGATTTTTGGCCGGGCGGCCGACACGACCGACAGCAGCGTCGACTTGCCCACATTGGGGAAACCGACAAGTCCGACATCGGCTAAGAGTTTGAGCTCCAACACAACGTCGCCCACCTCTCCCCGCATGCCGTTTTTGGCAAAGTGAGGGGCCTGCCGGGTGGGCGTTGCGAATTTCGCGTTGCCATAGCCGCCCTTGCCGCCTTTAGCGATGACAAAGGACTCCTCGTTTGACATGTCCCGGATGACAAGCCCCGACTCGGCATCCTTGATGAGGGTGCCGCGAGGGACTTTGACGACAAGGTTGGCACCGCCTTTACCCGAGCTGTTTTTGCCGGACCCCGGCTGGCCGCTTTCCGCAATATACTTACGCTTATACTTGAAGTCGAGCAGCGTCGACATGTGGTCGTCGACCACAAAGATGACGTCGCCGCCGCGGCCGCCGTCGCCCCCATCAGGGCCGCCGGCTGCCACAAACTTCTCGCGGTGAAAGGCAACGGCGCCATTGCCGCCGTCCCCGCCGCGAACATGAATTTTCGCTACATCAATGAACATGATAACTCCTTACAGTGGTTAACGATGAGAGAAAAAGAGGTGTTGCTTCGCAACACCTCTTTGACATTACTGCTCTTTCGCGTAGACCGAGACTTTCTTTCGGTCCTTGCCCATCCGCTCGAAGCGGACAACTCCGTCCGCCAGAGCAAAGAGTGTGTCGTTCGAGCCGCGCCCGACGTTGGTGCCAGGGTGAATTTTGGTGCCGCGCTGGGTTACGAGTACGTTTCCGGCCAGAACAAACTGTCCGTCCGCGCGCTTTGCCCCGAGCCGCTTGGAGGCGGAATCGCGACCGTTTTTTGTTGAGCCTACGCCTTTTTTATGTGCCATGATTCTTCCTCCTTATGCATTGATGGCTTTGATTTCTACCTTGGTATAGGGCTGGCGATGGCCCTGCTTCTTGCGGTAGTTCTTCTTAGCCTTCATTTTATAGACGATAATCTTCTTACCTTTGCCGGTCTTAACGATCACTCCGGTAACTGTGGCGCCCGTAAGCGCTGGGGTACCGAACTTGACGCCGGCTTCTCCGCCGACTGCGAGCACCTGGTCGAATACGACCTCGGACCCATCTTCTGCATCGAGTTTCTCGACGTAAATCACATCGCCGGCTTCGACTTTGTACTGTTTGCCTCCGGTGACAACAACTGCGTACATGATTTCTTACACCTCTCTCCTATTCATGAGGTCACGCTAATTAGGGCGGGGCTTTCGCCCGCTTGAGCCCTTTATATGCGGACTTTGTTAGTGTATCAAGATTTTGGGGGTATGTCAATAGTGAAGAGTGAAAATCACGCTTGCTGGAGCTTTGCCGCGGCAATGGTGTTTTTAAGCAGCATCGTGATGGTCATGGGGCCGACACCGCCAGGTACCGGCGTGATGGCCGAGGCTTTTTTTGCAACCTCCTCGAAGTCCACATCGCCGCAAAGCTTTCCGTCCACACTGCGGTTCATTCCGACATCGATGACGACGGCACCCGCCTTGACCATGTCGGCCGTGATAAACTTTGGTTTTCCGATGGCCACGATCAGGATGTCCGCCCTGCGGGTGACCGCGGGCAAGTCTATCGTCTTGCTGTGGCAGACTGTGACGGTGCCGTTACGGTGCATGAGCAGCATGGCTTGCGGTTTTCCGACGATGTTGCTGCGTCCGACGACGACGCACTCCTTACCCTCGATCGTCACACCCGTTCGGTCTAAGAGTTCCATGACGCCGGCCGGCGTGCAGGGGACGAACGTATAGCTGCCCAACATGATGCGGCCGACATTTGCGGGATGGAAGGCGTCGACGTCTTTTTTCTCATCGATTTCCTCGGTGACGGGACCGGGGTCAAGGTGTTTTGGAAGCGGGGTCTGCACCAAGATGCCATTGACTTCAGGATCTGCATTGAGCGTGGCCACAAGTCCCATCAGTTCGTCCTGCGTCGTCTCGGTTGGAAGTTTGTACTCCCTGACCGAAATTCCGACCTCCCCGCAGGCCTTACCCTTGTTTCGCACGTAGATCTGCGATCCGGGGTCGTCTCCGACCAAGACAACTGCAAGTCCCGGCGCCTTTTTCATCCCGGCAACTTCTTTTGCAAGCTCTTTTCGGATGTCGGCCGAAATGGCCTTTCCGTCGATAATTTTTGCCATATGTTCACTCCCGTCCCCGCCTGCGACGGCTTCTTTTGCAGGCTCATCTTTAACATGTTTATTTTTTTTAAGCAGCATGACAAGCGAAACCGCAACGGCCGCGACGGCCACAATCTGGGAAATTCTAAACGTACCGACATAAAGGCTGTCGACTCGAAGCCCTTCAATAAAAAAGCGCCCGAAGCCGTACCATCCCATGTAGCTCCAAAATACTTGTCCATCCCGCTTCTTGCCACGGAAGATGATAAGCAGCAGAACAAATCCCACCGCGTTCCACAGCGACTCGTACAAAAAAGTCGGGTGGACAGCCGTCACCTCGCCGCCAATGACAAGCTCCATCCGCCAAGGCAGGTCGCAGACCTCCCCAAAGGCCTCTTGGTTGATAAAATTCCCCCACCGCCCGATGGCCTGGCCCAAAATGACGGCCGGCGCAAGACAGTCGAGCACCCGCATAAGCGGCAGCTTCTTCACCCTGCAGTAAATCAGTATGACGGCAAGTCCCGCAATGATGGCGCCATAGATGGCGATACCGCCGTTCCAGATGGCGATCACCTCGTAGAAACTGTCATACTCGCCGAGCGTCGTCAGAACATAGTACGCCCGTGCTCCGATGATGGCGACGGGCGTTGCGATCAGCGTCAAGTCGATGATGCGGTCGGGATCAATTCCGCTGCGTTTTGCGAGGCCGGCCGCCAGCATGACGCCGAGGAAAAAACCGGTGGCGATGATGATGCCGTACCAGTAGATGTCCTTTCCGAACACCGAAAATGCGACCCTGTTAATCTCAAGGTCGTATATTCCGAGTCCGGGAAAAGAGATTGCTCCGTATCCGTGTGGCATGGTTGCTCCTTTTAAGAGAGAAGGTCGTATTTGTTGAGGATAATCAAAGCGATGCATACACCGCCCAGCGCAAGGCCCACCGGCGTCCAGAAGGTCGGCATCGGAATACCTTCGACGTTCATGCCGTAAAAGCCGGAGATAACCGATGGAATCGTCAGCACGATGGTCACGGCAGCCAGCACTTTCATGACGACGTTGAGGTTGTTGGAGATGATTGATGCGAAAGCATCCATCATGCCTGAGAGAATGTCCTTGTAGATGACCGACATGTCGATGGCCTGTTTCATCTCAATGAGCACGTCGTCGAGCAAATCCTCATCCTCTTCCATCAGCTTGACGGTCCTGCCACGCATGAGCTTCTCGAGCGTGAGCTCGTTTGAGCGCAGCGAAGTCGTAAAGTAGACGAGTGACTTGGTTAACTCCATCATTTGAATGAGCTCGCGGTTTTTCATGGAGTGGTGCAGCCGGTTTTGGATGTCGGTCGAGATTTTATCGATGTTGCGCAGGTACTGGTGGAAATAACCGGTGGCCCGCATCATGAGAGACAGGGCGAAGCGGATGCGTGCGCCGGTGTTGGCGTTGCGCATGTGGCCCTCTTCGCAGTCGGTGATGACATTATTGCTCTTTGAGCAGATGGTGATGATGTTGTCCCCATGTAAAATGATGCCGACCGGCAGCGTCGAATAGAACACCGCCTCTTCGTTTTGTTCGGCGATCGGCACGTCGGTGATGATGAAGGTCTGCTCATCTTCAACTTCGATACGCGGCGACTCCTCTGCGTCAAGCGAAGACCTGACAAAACCCGAGTCGAGTCCGAGTTCGCCAAGGAGAAAGTCGATTTCCTTGTCGGTGGGCTCCACGGCAGAAGCCCAGCCTCCGGGCAGCAGCGTGTCGGTTTTTACAAGCCTGCCCGCTTCTGTCTTAAAAAATGTCAGCAAGGTTATCACGCCCTTCTTCAGCCGGGCGCAATTCGACATTGTACCCGGCCACTTTTATTTATTTGTATAGGAACGGTACTTCGTCCCGGGTCGGGATTCATGTCGGACTCCTCTCTGCCGTGCGGCATTATTATTAACCGTTTAATTATAGCATAAACCGTTTTTCATGGCAAGTCCTGCGGGCGGCCGCGACGCCTGTAAGCGACGCGGGTTCAAAAAGCCCGGCGGCTTGTGCCGTCGGGCCCCCTGATTTAATTTGGGCAAAATTATCAGCCTCTGCGTTTGAAGATTTCCAGCACTTTGTCGAGGCTGTTGATGTCATCGTCGACAGCAGGGGACGGATCTTCTCGTTTGGTCGCCGGCGTGTCAATTTTGGGTAAGTCGAGCTTTGCCGCAGCTTCGGGTGCGGCCGAGGACGGGTTGAAGGAGAAGGGTTTATATCCGCCGGTTCCCGCCGCAAAAGGAGCCTCCTGCCTGACCTCAGGTCTTGCCTCGGCAGGCTTGTCCTCACTTTTTGCGGACGGCCTTTGGCCTGGTGCCGTCCTTGTCTCGGGGTCCCCGGCGACCGTGAGGTTCTCAAATCCCGTCGCGATGACCGTGACATGGACCTCGTCGTGCAGACTTTCATCAAAGGAGACGCCCCAGATGATATTGACGTCCGGGTGGGCCTGCGCAGTGACCATGCTGACCGCCTCATCGACCTCATCGAGGCCGATGTCCGTCGGTGCATTGAAGCTGATGATGACCCCGCGGGCACCGCTGATGGTGGTCTCGATCAAGGGGCTGTTGATTGCCTCCAGCACCGCCTCACTCGTCTTTTCCCGACCCACGCCAATGCCAACACCCATGTGGGCATATCCGGCTCCCCGCATGACCGCACTGACGTCCGCGAAGTCAAGGTTGATGTATCCGGGCACATTGATGAGGTCCGAAAGGCTTGCGACGCCGAGCCGCAGCACGTCGTCGGCCCGTTCGAAAGCATTGAGCAGCGTGATGGGGGTCGAACTGATCAGCTTGAGCCGCTCGTTGGGGATGACGATCAGCGAATCCACCCGCTCACGCAGCTCGGTGATGCCCTGATCCGCGACCGACATGCGGCGTTTGCCCTCAAACAGGAAGGGCTTTGTCACAATGCCAACCGTCAAGATACCCATCTCCTTGGCGATTTCGGCCACGATGGGAGAGGCGCCGGTTCCGGTTCCGCCGCCCATTCCAGCCGTAATAAACACCATATCCGCGCCCTTGAGGGCGGCGGCAATCTCATCCCGGCTCTCCTCGGCCGCGCGGGCGCCGATTTCAGGTCTGGCGCCGGCGCCCTGTGTCTTGGTCAACTTGGCGCCGATCTGGATCTTCTGTGTCGCTCTGGAGGACTTTAGATCCTGGTTGTCGGTATTTATCGCAATAAACTCCACGCTTGTGATTCCGGAGGAAGCCATTCTGTTGACAGCGTTGTTCCCGCCGCCGCCTATGCCCAGTACCTTGATCATGACCGGAGCCGAGTTGTTGGAATCGAGCTCTATAAACATGTATGTACCTCCCTGTGTCCACTGTCCGAATTATAGCTATTATATCATAGAAGCAAAAGCAAAGATGGCATAATTTCAGCAAGTGCGTTTGCCTGTAAAGGCGAAAACCGCACGCGCATAGAATGAATGTATAATAGCCGTCTGCAGCTATTATACCATCGGGATCAGTCCAAGTTCAATAGGTTGCGCCGCAGATACGCGAAGTTTTGAAAGATGCGCATGACGAAGACCACCATGGCAGCCAGTTCGAGCTGCAGATTGATGCGTTTTCCGAACATTGTGAGCAGCACCGCCAACACGGCATTGAGAAAGAAGCCCGAAATGAAAATTCGACCGTTGTAGTCGCCCGCATACTTGGCCCTCAGTCCGCCTACGATTGTGTCGAAAGAGGCCACAAGGGCGATGGCCATGTAAGGCGACAGGCTCTCCGGAAAATAGCCGGGAAAATAGAGCCCCGCCGCGCAGCCGATTGCCATGCCGATTACTCCCCAGAACATTAATCATCACTTCCCTCTGACGGGGTGGCATATTTAAATGTGATTCCGCCCGTATACCCTTTTATTTTGATAAGCTCACTCTTCTCGATGTTGACACCGATGCCCCACGGGGCCAGCTGGTCGACGACGCCGCCCCGCATTCGCAATGCGCTGTCCAGGGCATCGGGGTCTCCGATGGCCGTAATGACATAAGGCGCTGCGTAGCGGTTGTTGTTGACGCTGACAATGGAACCCGCGCATCGGATTTCACTGGTTGCGATCAGCCGCTCGCCGTTGATGGCGACAGCCTCGGCACCGGCGTCTCGGAGCTCGTTGATGACACTTAAAATATCCGTGTCGTGAATAATATAATAGTTTGGGTCGTTCAAATATTCTGTCGTAATCTGATCCGTACTGTCCGTCATTGTGATGGTGACGCCGGGCCCTTCGACATCGGTAATTCCGGCGACCAGTTCCGACCGGATGAGCTGCCGCGCCAGCACCTCGGCATAGTCTCCGGAGGAGAGTGCCTGTTCGCGGTATTTTGACAGATCATCTTTATACTGCATGATCTCGCCATAGAGCTGCTCATTTTTTAGCCGCTCCTTGTTGAGCAGCGTCTGCAGTTCCTCGGCACGCATGAGCTGATTATTCTGCACGGTGTCCACTGAGAGCTTCACGCTCTTAAACTGCATTGCGACAAGAAATCCAAAAAGCAGACAGACGCAAAAGACCGCAAACCTCCCGGCATAGCCGCGCTTTCCGTAGTCCTGCCCCGGAGAGCTGGGTCTTCCGGCACCGGTGTCCCGCTCCGGCGTTTCGAGGTTGTGGTCTGCAAACGAAGTCTGCTCCGCTTGAAAGTCGTTATTTTGGTTCAATTCCCGTTTCCCTTTCGCTCGGGCCGATAACTCACCCGTCCATCCAGTGTGGCGTCGAGAATTCCGCGCGCCGTCTGTGAGAGTGACTGGACCGAAGCCTCGACAAGCCGCATTTTGGCAGCGAGATCCAGCTTGTCCCCCAACTTGACCGTAAAGCGGTCAAGGTATCTGACGGTTATTTCGGCCGTATTTTTCATGTCGATTTCAGATATATCTTTCAATATATCATTATCTTTCAGTACCGAGAAAATGTCAACAGCTATCCGGCGGTCCGCCTCAGAAAAAAATGCCAGCTCGTCTCCGACCTGCTGCCCGTCGGGCATGTCCATGGCAACGTCCGGCAGCTCGGCATCTGCCGATTCGGCGGGACCCAGAATGCGCCAGCTGTCGCTGATAACATAGGAGCCCTCGGGCAACTGCATGATACACATGGGCGTTGCTGCCGTGACCGTGATGCGGGCAGTGCCCGGGGGGATGAAAGAGATTTTTGCCTCTTCGAGGTACGGCAGCGCCTGCAGCAGCGTCTTTTTGATGCCTGTCCGTGGAAGCAGCAGCAGCCTTTGACCCGGCTCGATACCGCTTGTCTCCACGATGACATCCTCGCCGTACCGGCTCTCCCCCACCACCTCAATGTCGGTGACGAGCAGCTCGCTCACGGCATAGCCTGCAAAGATCAACAAAACGATCAGCACCAAAAGCGAGCAGAGCAGCATAAGGCGTCTTTTCGCCTTATGCTTTCCGGCTCTTTTTTTAATCCTCTTTTTTGGCACCTTCAATTTTTACTCCTAACGCCGCAAGATCTCTTGCGATATTCTCATAGCCCCTGTCAATGTACTTCCTGCCCGCAATGGTCGTCATACCCTCAGCCGCAAGCCCTGCGATGATGAGCGCCGCTCCGCCCCGCAGTTCGGTGGCCTCCACCGCGCCGCCCCGCAGCTTCGGCACACCCGTCACGGTGGCCGTGCGCTCTGTCACAGTGATGTCAGCGCCCAGTTTAATCAGTTCCGGGACATGCCGAAACCGGTTTTCAAAGACATTCTCGTTGACGGTTGTCACGCCGTCGGCGGAGCAGGCCACCGCCATAAACGGAGCCTGCATATCGGTCGGAAAACCGGGGTAGGGCGCCGTTTCAATGACACCGGCCGCGTGCAGATGCCCCTGCCTGCGAAGCCGAATTCCGTCGGCGCCGCCCATAACTTCGGCCCCCATGCGCCGCAGCACATTCAGTGCCGGTACCATGTCATAGCCCTTCGCACCCTTGACGAAAATGTCTCCCCCGGCCGAGGTCCCCGCTGCGAGCAGCGTGGCGGCCGCAATGCGGTCCGGCATGACCTGGTAACAGGCGGGGTGCAGCGCCGCAACGCCGTCGATACGGATGACGCTGCTGCCGGCTCCCTGAACCCTCGCACCCATGGCGCACAGCGCCTGCTGCAGGTCGACGATTTCGGGCTCCTTAGCCGCTCCCCGGATCAGGGTTGTGCCCGGCAGCCGCGCAGCTGAAAACATGGTGTTCTCGGTCGCGCCGACCGACGGATACGGAAGGATGACCTCCGCCGCCCCCGCCCTGCGCCACCGGCAGGTTACCCGATTCCTCCCCTGAATGACCTCCGCACCCAGCGACTCGATGGCCGCCAGATGCATATCGATGGGTCGAAGCCCAATCGCGCATCCTCCCGGCGCCGATATGGCTCCCTCGCCGCACCGTCCCAAGAGGGCACCCAGCAGCATGATGGAGGATCGCATCTCCCGCATTAAGTACTCCGGAACCTCGCTCCGGGTGAGCTGTGAGGCGTCGACCGCAACGGTGTCTCCGTACTGCGAAACCTCGCACCCGAGCTCCGTAAGAATTTCCAGCATGACCTTGACATCCACAATATCAGGGCAGCCTGTCAGCACGGTGACGCCGGGGACAAGCAGCGACGCCGCCAGAATCGGAAGCGCGGCGTTTTTCGCCCCCTGCACCGACGTCTCGCCGGAGAGCCTTTTCCCTCCAAAGACGCGGTATTCGTCGTTAAGAATTTCCACCAGATCAGCCCTTCCGCATTTTTATGGTTCGACCCATAATATGCACAAAAGGGGTAATTTGGGATTAAGCGTGCGTGACTTGAGCACACAACGCCATTAGCCGCGCAAAAGCGGCAGGACGGTGTCGTAGATTCGCTGCGCTGAATCGTAGATGGCAAGTCCATGCGCTGCCTGCGACATGGCCGAAAGCCTCGGGGCGTCCGCCAACAGTTCCCGGGTCAGCTCCCACAGCTGGGTGCCGGAGCAGTCCTTCTCCTCAATGAGGATTGCGGCCCCCGCATCGGCAAAAGCCTTGGCATTGTAGTACTGGTGGTTGTTAGTGACGTTGGGCGACGGAATGAGGATGGATGGCTTGCCCATGACGGCAATTTCCCCCAGCGTAATAGCCCCGGCTCTTGTGATGACAAGGTCTGCCGCCGCCATGACCGTATCCATGTCGTAAATGTACTCCCGAAGATCAATGTTGGGCAGCTGTGCGAGATTGACCCCCATGGCAGCAAGATCGCCCGGCATCCATCGGATGCCAAACTGCCCCGCCGCGTGTATATGTTTCAGGACCCCGCTCGGTGCATGCAGCCGCATAAGCTCCATGATGTCCTCGTTAAAGGGGCGGCTGCCCATGCTGCCTCCGAAAGTCACAAGCAGTGGCACATCGCCAATCCCGAGCTTCTCTCGGGCCGTCGCCCGGTCGGAAAATAGCATTTTCTCGTTGATTGGATTGCCGACCAATACAGCTTCACGGCGAAAATACCGCCTGCTTGTGTCAAAGCTGATCATGAGTTTGTCCGCCCGTTTTGCGAGCTGACGGGTGGTCAGCCCCGGGAAAGCGTTTTGCTCGTGGATGGCGGTCGGAATTTTCATGTCACAGGCAGCCCACACGACGGGGCCGCTGATATAGCCGCCGGTTCCTAGGACGACATCGGGCGCAAATTCCCGGATGATCTCCTTCGACTTGCCGATGGCGGCATACGCCTTTACGGCACTGCGAATATTTCTGAGATCAAGTTTTCGGCGCAGGCCGTAGACCTCCACCGTGTAGAGCTGGTATCCGGCCTTGGGGACAAGCTTGCTCTCTATGCCGTAGTCGGTTCCCACAAAGCGTATGTCGGCGTCCGGATGCCGGGCCTTAAAGAAGTCAGCAATGGCGATGGCCGGGTTGATATGCCCGGCCGTACCGCCGCCAGACAGCAGGAGCTTCACGCGATCAGTCCTTTCGCAGCCGGCATCGTCTGGATACGGCCAGCACGATGCCCATTTCAAAGAGCAGCATGACCAGCGATGTTCCGCCGTAGCTGAAAAACGGGAGCGAAATGCCGGTATTCGGCACTAAATTGGTGACAACCGCAATGTTAAGGATGGCCTGAATGGCCACTTGCACTGTGATGCCGGTGACGACCAGTCCCGAAAAACGATCCGGGGCCCGCAGCGCGATCGTGAACCCGCGCCAGATGAGGAGTGCAAAGAGCAGCACGATGAATACGGCGCCCACAAGCCCCAGTTCCTCGCAGGCGATGGAAAAAATAAAATCATTTTGAGGCTCCGGGATGTAGAGATACTTCTGCCGGCTGTTGCCGATGCCTAGCCCGAACAGCCCGCCTGAGCCAATAGCATAGAGGCTTTGAATAGTCTGAAACCCGTCGCCCAAGGGATCGGTAAACGGGTCGAGCCAGACCTTGATTCGGTCGAGTGCATAGCCGCTGATTGCGATAATGCCGACGATTCCGCCAACACCCGTAAGCCCCGCAGCGACGATATAAGCGATGCGGACGCCGCCGATGAACATCATAACGCCGCCGATCGCAAAAAGCAGCACTGTGGCCGAGATGTGCCGTTCCAGCGCCACCAAACCGCAGAAAAATGCCAGCAGTCCGGTACAGGGCAAAAGCCCTTTTGAAAAGGTGTGCATGGTTTTCTGCAGTTTGACCATGAGTGCCGACATGCTCAAAATGAGAGCTAGTTTCGCGACCTCGGAGGGCTGGAAGCCGAACAGCCACCGCTGCGCTCCGTTTTTGACGGTGCCGATTCCCGGGATCAATACCAGTATGAGGGTGATGGCCGAAAATGCAAAGGCCGGGATCACCGATATCCTCAGCAGCTTTACAGTCAAAAATTTCGCTGTGACAAGCATGATGACAACGCCCAGCAAAAACCACTTGAGCTGATGCCGGATGAAGTAATAGCTGTCCCCGAACCGGTAGTAGGCGTTGGCATGGCTGGCTGAAAAGACCATGACAAGTCCGGCCGAGCACAGCAGCATGACGAGTACGAAAAACGGAAGGTCGATGCCGTTGTCCTGCTCGAGTTTATTGTTTTTTGTCATGCATCAGCCCCCTTTATTTGGGTAATACCGCACGATTTAAAATGCTCAGCTGCGCCCTGTAAATTTTTTGTCTACAAAACAAAAAGCGCAGCGAATACTGGATGTATTTGCGAGCATTTTTGTGAGATATGACGTAAAATTTACAAGCAGATGGGCGTTTAAGGTGCCAGCCGTAAACTCATGCGGTGTTGCCTTAAATTATATGGCGTAAAACCCCGCGTATCCGAGCCACGCGAGGATGCACAGCAGCGTTGAAATCAGGGAAAAACGGATGACAATCTTGTTCTCGCTCCAGCCCGACATCTCAAAGTGGTGGTGTAAGGGGGCCATACGAAAGAGCCGCTTGCCGCCGGTGGCCT
This sequence comes from Oscillospiraceae bacterium, assembly GCA_963662765.2. Taxonomy (GTDB): domain Bacteria; phylum Bacillota; class Clostridia; order Oscillospirales; family Feifaniaceae; genus DATMXT01. The sequence continues at coordinate 94,213 of CAXXUP010000002.1, read as the reverse complement.
TAAAATAGCCCACCTGCAGGATATCGGAGATTGCCTCGGCCACATAGACGCCGCCGCAGATGACAAGTAGAACCGGCATCCCTGCCAAAAAGGCTAAGGCCGTCACTAAACCGCCGAGATACATGGAACCGGTGTCCCCCATGAAAACTTTGGCCGGTTTGCGGTTGTACGGCAAAAATCCAAGCAGTCCGCCAAACAGTGCCGCCGCCGGCAGCCACAGATCGTCTGCTCCAAGCCTCCATGCGATGACCATGAACAGCACTGCGACCGGCAAGGTTACCCCCGTCGCAAGGCCGTCCAGTCCGTCGGTCAGGTTGACCGAGTTGACGGTGCCGACCACTGCGACAAGCGCGAGCGGATAATACAGAATGCCAATGTCGGGTGCAAGTCCCGTAAAGGGAATTGCGACGCTCGTGGACGTGAGCCCGGCCGAAGTCATGGCGGCGATGTACGCGCAGCCGGCCAGAATGTGCAGTGCAATTTTCTGTCTGGCCGACAGCCCCAGGTTGCGCTTTTTGACCACCTTGATGTAGTCGTCGGCAAACCCGATAAGTCCATATGACAGGGCGCATAAGGCGCAAAGCAGCGAGCTCACATCCCCCATTGCGGGCATGCCGGCGAAAATGGCAGCCGTTATGCCCAGTATGAAGGCAATGCCTCCCATCGTGGGGGTTCCCGCCTTGCCCTGATGCCAGATGGGTCCGTCCTCTCTTATGGTCTGCCCGAACTTCAGCCGCCGCAAAAACGGGATGAGGAAGGGCAGCGTTCCGGCAGTCAGGGCAAAGGCAGTCAGCGGAACAAGCATCATACTCATTTTTCTATTTCACCTAACAGCTCATGGACGACCTCACGCTCGTCGAAATGAATTTTGCCGGTCGCCAGAATCTGATAGGTCTCATGCCCCTTGCCCGCAATCAGCACCGTGTCGCCAGACCCTGCCTGCGCCAGCGCATGGGCGATGGCCTGCCTGCGGTCGATCATCACCTCATGGGGCACCGTGGTCCCCTTGACCCCGGCGTAAGCGTCGTCGATGATGCGCTGCGGGTCTTCGGTGCGGGGGTTGTCGCTGGTCAGGATAAAGTAGTCGGAGAAAGCCTCGGCCGCTTTTGCCATGAGGGGCCGCTTGCCGCGGTCGCGGTCGCCGCCGCAGCCAAAGACCGTGATGATGCGCCCCTTTGCGATGCCGCGAAGTGCACGTCCGATGTTGACAAGGGAGTCCGGCGTGTGGGAGTAGTCGATATAGACGGTGTAGGGGGTGTTCGTCGGTACGACCTCAATGCGCCCCTTGATGCCCTTTGCGCTGCGCAGGGCATCGGCCGCTTTTATCAGCGGCATGCCCATTGCGACACAGGCCGTCAGCACGCCCAGCGTGTTGTAGACATTGAATTCCCCCGGCAGAGCGGCGTTTACCCGTGCGATCTGCCCTTTGATGACGGCTTGATACTCCACGCCGTCGGGCTTCAAAACGACGTTTTTAGCCGTCATGTCGGCCTCATCGGCCGTAATGGAGTAAGTCATGTTTATGGGGGCTTTGGAGCGCAGCAGCAGTTTTGCCGTCGAGGGGTCGTCGTAGTTAAATACACCGGCATCGCAGACATCAAAGAGCTTCGCCTTGGCGGCGAGATATGTCGCCATGTCGCCGTGATAATCGAGGTGATCCTGGGTTAGGTTGGTGAAGAGCCCGCATGCATACCGAATCCCCTCAACCCGGTGCTGATCTAAGGCGTGGGATGAGACCTCCATTGCGCAGTGGGTACAGCCGCACGCCACCATTTCGGCAAAGTAGCCCTGCAGCAGCATGGCGTCCGGAGTGGTGACGTCTGCCTCCACCGTGCGGACGCCGGTGTCGATTTCAATGGTGCCGACAAGCCCGCACTTGCCGCCCGTGGTATCGATGATATGCTTGAACAGGAAGGCCGACGAGGTCTTTCCGTTGGTGCCGGTGACTCCCATCATGACAAGTTTATCCGCGGGGCGGCCAAACCAGTTGGCCGCAATGAGGGAGTAGGCTGCACGGGTATCGGGAACGACGACGGACTCCCCTTCGTAGTCCTCCTCCGCAATGATGCATGCGGCGCCCGCCTTCTCGGCCTGCGGGATATAGGCGTGGCCGTCGGACTTTGTGCCGCGGATTGCGATAAAGAGCATGCCTGGTTTTACGGCTCTGCTGTCGGCCGTCACCCCGATGATTTCGCATGTCATATCGACGGATGTCTTTTCCACCGAAACGCCTTCAAGTAAATCCTTGAGCTTCATAAGCTGCCTCCTGTCGGATGCTCGACTGTCGTCATGTCCTTTTCGGGGTTTTTTGGCGGCCAAAATTTGCACTATGCGCCCGACGCGTGCCAATCTGCCTCGTCGTTGTGGATAAATTCCACTTCGACGACCGAGCCAAGCTCCGCAAATGACCCTGCCGCCGGCGACTGGGAAGCCGCCATGACCCCGCTTTCCTGTATATCTTTGCCCGACGTGCGAATGTTGAAACCCGCGCCGGTCAAAATACTCTCTGCTGCAGCCGGTGTGAGCCCCGTGACACTGGGCACTTCGGCAATGGTGTAAGAATCGCTTTCGGTGTAAAGCAGCACTTTCCCGCCCGCCACCAGCTTTGAGCCGGCCCGCGGCATCTGTACCAGCACGGTCTCGCCGCCGCCCTCCATGACTATTGCTGTAAAGCCGGCATCCTTTACGGCCCTGCGAGCTGCATCGGTGGTAAGTCCCGTGACGTCGGGTACCGTCTTTTCAAGGGAGGCAAGCTCCTCCTCGGTGTACTGCGGCATGATGCCGAGATACGGCAGAATGTCGGCAAACATTTTGGCGACAGTCGGTGCCGCGATAACACCGCCCGACACCACTGGGACGCCCGGTTCATCCATCATGAGCAAAATCGCGATCTGAGGATCGTCAGCCGGTGCAAATCCACAAAATGAGGATACGCGCTTATCGGCCACGCCCTCTTCGTTTTTCTCGTCGATTTTCTCGGAGGTGCCGGTCTTGCCGCCGATGCGATAGCCCTTGACCGCCGCGTTGCGGCCGGTGCCGTTGGCTACGACATTTTCAACCAGCATACGCATGGTGGCCGAAACTTCTTCTGAAATGACCTGCCGCTTGACCACTGTCTCGAAAGTCTTGATGACATTGCCGTCGTCGTCGATAACTTTGGATGCGATGCGGGGCTCCAGCAGCTTTCCTCCATTGACAACGGACGATATGGCCGTGATGAGCTGTAGCGGCGTGACCTTGAACGTCTGGCCGAAAGAGGAGACCGCAAGCTCGACCGCGCCGTTTTCAATGACACTGCGCGAATGAAAGATGCCGGCGGCCTCGCCGTAGAGGTCGATGCCGGTCTTTTCCATAAATCCGAAGGCTTTGACGTAATCGTAGAATGTTCCGCCGCCGACCCTAGCACCGAGCTCCATGAAGACCGGGTTGCAGGAGTTGCAAATGGCCTCCTGCAGCGTCTCACTGCCGTGCCCTCCATATTTCCAGCAGGAGATGCGGGTTCCAGCCACCACTTTATATCCCGGGCAATAGAAGGTGTCGGAAAGCGAGGTTTTGTTTTCCTCCAGCGCCATGGACAATGTCATGATTTTGAAGACAGAGCCTGGCTCGTAGGTATCTGCAATGGCCTTGTTGCGCCAGGTGGCCTGCCAGATCTCCATTTGCCGCTTTGTGAAGTCATCACCTGTCAGTCCGTCAAGCTCCAAGAGCAGTGCCTCGTCGGTGATCGCCCTTGGATTATTGAGGTCGTAAGCCGGATAGGTTGCCATGGCGAGTATTTCGCCTGTGTTGACGTTCATGACAATGGCGGTCGCCCGGTTGCCGACCTTATACTCATTGACAGCGTTTTCGAGGTGCTTTTCGACAAAGTGCTGGACTCCTTCGTCGATAGTCAAAACGAGATTATAGCCATTGCGGGCGTCGATATACTTCTCGTATTTGAACGGCATATCGGTGCCCTGCGCGTTTTTGAGGGTGATGATGCGCCCCGGCATCCCCATCAGGATGTCGTTGTAATAGGCTTCCACCCCTTCGATGCCGGTGCCGTCGATGTCGGTGAACCCGATGACATGGGCTGCGAAACTGCCGTAGGGGTAGTACCGTTTGGAATCCTCGGCCAGGGCCACGCAGGAGAGTTTGTTGTCGGTGATGAATTTGCGCACCTCATCTGCCTGCTCTTGCTCTACCTGCCTTTTCACCACCTCATAGTAGTTGTTGGCCTGCATTTTTTTGAGCAGCGTCTCCTGCGAGACTCCGAGAATCCTCGAGAGCTCGCTGGCCACCAGCGCCATGGTCTCGGTATCGTCTTTAGAAATTGACTTTGGAGCGATATAGACGGTCTCGGTTGAAGCCGAGACCGCCAGCGCCTTCAGATTCCTGTCGTATATGGTCCCCCGCTTGGGAGAGATGACGGTGTCCCGTACCTGTTGGTCGATAGCCTTGGCCTGATATTCCTCATGTTTCAGTATCTGCAGATTGAAGAGCTGAATGACGATGGGGAGAAAGCACACGAACATAAGGGCCCCGAGCACAAACACCATCCGGTTCTTCATCTTCTTCGAAACCGGCCCGTTGTCAGTCATGTAAATCACCCCCACTCAAAGTATTATATTTGCGGGCTAATTCACATATTCACCAAGCTTTAAGGCCGCGCTCTTGAGCAAATCGATTGTCCGCACCGCCACGCTGCGGTCATCCTCTACTACCTCACCGTGATCGCTCCCCGTGAGGTGCACATACACGATCTGATCCTGTTCGAGTTTTTGCATATAGAGCTCATCCGTTGCGATGGACTCAACCTCCTTTAGGTTGGTGCGCATATCGAGCACGGCCTGCAGCTTCTTTTGCTCGCTTAAGAGCTCTTCATGGTGGGCTTTGAGCGAGGCGGCCTGCGCCGTCATCTCGTTTAGCTGGGTGGAACTGAGCACGATTCCGGCTAGCATGAGGACGACAAACAGGCAGATCAGCGCGTCGCGAAACAGTGTCCGCCGCGCCTCCTGCCTGCGTCTTTTATTGACGATGGATGTCACGTTGCCAAGGCCCTTGCCCTTGCTCCTCGTATCGAACACCGACATATCGTATGCAACACTGACCTTGCCGGCCGTTATGCCGTACAGTCTGTCCTGATCGTCCTGTCTGTCCAAAGTATGCCCCCCATTCCCTGATGCTTGATCGACGTTTATAGTTTTTCGGCCGCCCGCAGCTTTGCGCTGCGGCTGCGGGGATTTTCAGCAAGTTCCTGCTCCGACGGCAGGATGGGCTTCTTTGTTACCAGCCGCACTTCCGGCTTGTGTCCGCAGACACACACGGGTAAGGACGGTGGGCATATGCATCCCTTTGCCATAAGGGCGAAGGTCTCTTTGACAATACGGTCCTCCAGTGAGTGGAATGTGATGGCCACGATTCGTCCGCCGTGGTTCATTCTCTGCGAAGCCGCACGAAGTGTTTGCCCGATGGCCTCGAGCTCTCCGTTGACCTCGATGCGGATACTCTGAAATGTGCGTTTTGCCGGGTGCTGCGCTTCCCTGCGGGAGGCGGGAGGCATTGCCGCTCTGACAATATCGGCAAGTTGCCCCGTCGTCGCAATCGGCTGTCTTGCCCTGTTTCTGACAATCGCTGCGGCAATCCGCCGCGCGTGGCGCTCTTCGCCGTATTTGAAAAGAATTTCCGCCAGCCGCTCTTCAGAGTACTGGGCCACAACCTGTGCCGCCGTCAGGGGGTCGTCCTGGTTCATGCGCATGTCGAGCGGGGCATCCTGCATATAGGAAAAGCCGCGATCCGGGTCGTCGAGTTGGAACGACGACACCCCAAGGTCGAGCAGCAGTCCGTCAATTTTCGGAATGGAAAGCTTGTCTAGGATGGAGGCAAGGTCTCTGAAGTCTGCCCTGACATAGGTCACATTGGCAAAATCCGCAAGCCGGGCTCTGGCCCGCTCGTGGGCGTAGGCGTCCTTGTCGATTCCGATGAGCCGTCCGTCCGGCGCAAGCTTTGCCGCAATGCGCTCACTGTGGCCGCCGCCGCCCATCGTGCCGTCGACGTAGATGCCCCGGGGCTTGATGTCAAGCTCCCAGATGGCCTCCTCGGCCATGACCGGATAGTGGCTAAACACCGGATTTCTCCATGACCGCCAGCACGTCTTCATCGCCCATTGTGCCCTCAAAGTTGTCCCAGCGGGCGGCGTCCCAAAGCTCGACCCTGCTTTCGACACCCACAATGACGACATCCTTGGTGAGTCCTGCGAGTCGGCGCAGATCGGGGGGAACGATGATGCGGCCCTGTGCGTCAGGCTCCGCCTCCTCCGCATTTGCGAAGAAGAACCGCTGCATGGTGCGGGCCTCCCCCATCGGTGCCGACCGGATACGGGAGGAGAGCTTGTCCCACTCCTCCATGGAATAGAGGAAGAGGCAGCTGTCAAGGCCCCGCGTAATGACAAAACTGGCCCCGAGATCCTCCCGGAACCGCTGCGGTATGATCACCCGGCCTTTGTTGTCCATTGCGTGCCGGGATCGGCCGATCAGCATGCGCCTTCACCTCCCCCACTTTGTGGTACTTGATCCCACTTTTCACCACTTACATAGTATGATACCACAAATAATCCGATTTGCAAGTGCAAATCCTCGTAAAAAAAAGGAAAAGCCCCGCTTGTGGCGGGGCTTCATTTATTTTATTCTATTAAACGTTCTATTTTTGTTAAAATTGCACAATTAGGAGAGTGAAAAATTTACGTTCTCGTTTCGAATTGATGAAAATTAAGTCGGAAAACCGTACATTTGCGGCCTGTTTTTCTCTGTCCGCACAAAAAACGGGCTCGGATCACAGTCTTGCCGATTTGAAATTCTGCTGTGCCTGCCTGACATTCCCGAGCGCCTGCTCAACGTGAGTTCCCACCATGGCCAGCATGCTCTCGACATAGTCGTTGGTCGTGGCCCGAAGCTCGGCGACCCGCTGGTTTGTGTCGGCCAGAAGCTCGTTGGCCTGCTTATTGGCAAGCGACAGATGCTCATTGGCCTGCTCGTTGGCCTGTTTGACAATGTCGTTGGCCTGCTGTTTTGCCTCCATCATGAACTGACTGGCCTGCCGCTTTGCCTCCATGTTGACCTCTTCGCGGGAGACCAGCACCCGGGCCTTCTCCTCGGAATTTTTCATCATGACCTCGGCCTCCCGCTTGGCGGTCGCGATGATCTCCTTGCGGTCGGCCACAATTTTTTTGGCCTGCTCAAATTCGGACGGCATGCCCTTCATGATCTCGCGGATGATCTCGGTGGCCTCAAGCGAATCCACGAGGCACTTGCCGTTTGACAGCGGCATATGCCAAGACTCCTCAAAGAGTTCAAGCAATCTTTCAAACAGCTCCTCGATGTTCATTTCGGCCGTTCTCCTTTATAGTAAATTTTAGAGATATCTTCCCTGACACTCTCCGGTACAAATTCCGATAGGTCGCCGCCGTAGGCGGCAAATTCTCGGACGATTGTCGAACTGACATAGGTTAGACGGGGTTTTGTCGGCATAAACATCGTACCCACGCGGTGTCCGGACGCGGCCAGGTTGGCGTAGGCCATCGTCATTTCGCTTCCAAAATCCGCTTCGCTTCGCAGCCCCTTGACAATGACAGCGTCGCCGTGGGCCAGTGCGTAGTTGATGAGAAGCCCCGTATGCGCCTCGGCCCTAATATTTGGGATATGAGCGGTCGCTTTTTTCAGCAGCATAAGGCGGGTCTCAATCGGCACATCGAACTGCTTTGCGCTGTTGTAGACCAGCAGCGCGACAACCTCGTCGAACACGTCAGCTGCGCGTTCGAAAATGTCGAGATGCCCAAGCGTAACCGGATTGAAGCTCCCCGCGCAAATCGCAAGCTTCATGGTTGTCCCTCCCTGAATGTCGTAAGGCGTATGGTTCCGTACCGCGCAGTGCGGGTGGCCGTCAGCGGTCCGATGCGCTCCGGCAAGCTCTGTTTGTCCCCCGTCTCGCAGATGGCGATGGCACCCTTTGCGATGAGTTTTCTGTCGGCAAGCATGTGCATGACCGCCTCCCACAGCTCCTTGCCGTAGGGCGGGTCGAGCAGCACAAGGTCGTAGGGGGTCACCGCAACCGACAGATAGGACTGCCAGTCGCAGCAGTGTACCGCCGCTTTTCCCTCAAGACCACAGCGCTTTAAATTGTCGGTGACGACGGCGCAGGCTGCCCGGCTGCTGTCGACAAAGTCGGCCCAAATGGCCCCTCTCGACAGTGCCTCAATGCCAAGCTGCCCGCTGCCGGCGAACAAATCCAGCACCCGTCTGCCCGGCACCTCAAACTGGATGGCGCTGAACATGGCTTCCTTCACCCGTTCTACGGTCGGCCTGGTAGCGTCGCCTTCGAGCGTATCGAGCCGCACCCCGCGGGCAGTCCCTGTGATGACCCGCATGTCGGCACCCCCCCTTTTTTTCCGCACCTGGCGAATATCCGCTGGGCGGCTAACGTCCGTCTTACGAATTATTGTACCATAGCGGTCTATTATGTCAACTATAATATTGCTTGACCGCCCGGGCTGCGGCCAGTGTCATACCCGGCACCGACGCCAGCTCCTCCTCCGACGCCGACCGGATGCCCTCGAGCGACTTGAACGTGGTCAGCAGCGCCTCCGCACGCTTTTGTCCGACCCCTTTGATGCCGGTGAGGGCTGAGGAGAAGGTCTTTTTGCCCCGCAGTGAGCGGTGATAGGCGATGGCATATCGGTGGACCTCCTCTTGAATGCGGCCGACCAGGACAAACCCCGGATTCAGAGGCGAGGGTGTGATCTCCCCTTCCGGCCCGACAAGTCCGCGGGTGCGGTGCCGGTCATCCTTGACCATGCCAAAGACAGGAAGGATAATCTCAAGTTCCCGCAGCACTTCAAGCACCGCCGACAGCTGGCCTCTGCCGCCGTCGAGCAAAAGTAAATCTGGCAGCTGTGAAAAGCCCTCGTCTCCCGCCTGATACCGACGAAACCGCCGCCAAATGATCTCCCGCATGGAATCATAGTCGTCCTGACCTTCGACCGTCTTGACTTTATAGCGCTTGTAGTCCCCCTTGGAGGGTTTTCCGTTTTGGAATACCACAAGTCCCCCCACGACCTCACTGCCGGCCGTGTTGGAGATGTCAAGTGCCTCGATACGGTCGGGCGGGGATTCAAGCCCGCATAGCTTGCCGAGTTCCACGACGCCCCGCTCTGTCCGCTCGGCCCGCGAGGCCGCTTTCAAGAGCCCTTCGCGGGCGTTCTCCTCGACCAGCGCCACCGCCCGGCGACCCTCGCCCCGCTGCGGCGTTTTGATGCGAACGTGCCTGCCCACCCGCTGTGAAAGGTAGTCTTCAAGCAACCCCGCATCGGCAGGCTCTGCGGAAAAAAGCAGTTCGCGCGGAATGTCGGACCGCAGCAAATAGTGCTGCTTGACAAAAGCGGCCATGCCCTCAGCCACGTCCTCGAACTCCTCGGCGTCAACGATAAAACTGTCGGTCCCGGTCAGCTTCCCCTCCCGGATGTAGAACACCATGACGCTGGCTCTGCTCTCGTCCGACACGAGGGCGATGACATCCCGCTCGACGCTGGGGGCCGAAATCACCTTCTGCCGTTCGCCAAGCGCCCTTAAGGCCGAAAGCCGGTCTCGAAGCCTTGCCGCCTCCTCAAATCGAAGCTCTTCGGAGGCCGCCGTCATCTTGCGTTCGAGTTCACGCGCCACCTCGCGGTAACGGCCGTCGAGAAAGTCGACAGCCTCCTCCACCGCCTCTAGGTACTGCTCTCTCGGCACCTTTCCGGTGCAAACCCCCATGCAGTTCTTGATGGCATAGTTGAGACAGGGCCGTCCCCGTCCGATATCCTGCGGAAAACGGCGTTTGCAGGAGGGCAGCTTAAAGGTTTTCTGGACGGTGACGACGATTTCCCCCACATTACCGCTGTAAGGCCCGAAATACTTGGCTCCGTCCTCTTCCCTGCGGCGGGTGAAGACCACCCGCGGATAGTCCTCCGCCAGCGTCACCTTGACATAGGGGTAGTTTTTATCATCTTTGAGAAGGATGTTATAGTGGGGCATGTAGTGCTTGATCTGGCTGCACTCTAAGACCAGCGCCTCCATTTCGGAGCCGCAGACGATGTAGTCGAAGTCGGCCACATGCTCCACCATGCGCCGCACTTTGGTCAGATGCCGCTCTATCCCCATAAAGTAGGAGGAGACACGGTTTTTCAGCACTTTGGCCTTGCCGACATAAATGATTTTCCCGGATTCGTCCTTCATGAGATAAATGCCCGGACTCTCCGGCAGTGCGCGCGCCTTTTCGCGCAGCGCCTCAATTAGGCCTTCCACTTTGTCACCTCCTCAACACGAAACAAATGCGGCGCGGATAACCGCGCCGCATCTGCTCAATAAATCTTACTCGTCAAAATTCCCGTTGATGAGCGTAACAAGCTCGGCAACCGCCTCGTCCTGATCTTCGCCGTCGGCGATGATTGTGATGGTGTCTCCCCTTGAAACGCCCAGAGAGAGAACACCGAGCAAACTCTTGGCGTTCACCCTGCGCTCATCCTTCTCTATCCATACCGAAGATTTGAAGTCGTTGGCTTTCTGGATAAAGTAGGTCGCCGGACGGGCGTGCAACCCGACTTGGTTTTGCAATACCGCAATTTGCTCTGTCATTACTCTTCCCCTCCAATAGCTTCCGAACAACTATTATTAAGATAATTATAGCCGAAAACGGCGGTTCGTCAACTGAGTTAATCACAAATGGTCAATTTAGACAAAATATTTCAGTAAAGCCTATTCTTTTACCCTCGACATGACGAAAATACCGGTCGAGTCGAGCCTTGTAGAGGCCAATTTGATGGTTCCCCCCGGCGAACAGATGCGGCTGCCGCCCAGCATCAGTCCATCCCCAGTGGACTTTCCCACTCCCTCGCCCGTAATAAGCACCGTGAGGTTCTCGGGGTCGGAGGCAGCCACAAGGCTGCCGTCTGCCATAGCAATTTCCCGCATATAGGGGCTGGTGTCCACTTTGGTGACGGTGCCGATCCGTGCGCCGTTCTCGCTGTCGTAGATCGGGTCCCCCTCGTGCACGGCGAGATAAGTTACAAGCCGCACCGGCTCAATCCGGATGGTATACTCGATCGTGACATCCTGCGAACCGGTCCCGACCGCCTTGATGAGGTCGAGCCGCCAGAACAGCGCGGCACCTGCAGCCGCGACAAACAGGATGATGACCAAATCCAGCAGGTTGAAAACCCCAAACAGTTTGCCCGTCTTTTTATTTTCCATTCGGCGCACCCCCTTGCTCATAGGACATGGCCACGCAGTAACCCTTGCCCGAAAATCCGTACGATTGGACGTAGATCTCGGTCCCGACTCCGATGTTGAAGCTGCCGATGCCGACGCGCCCTTCCGTAAGAGTGCCGTCGGCCTCACAGGTCAGCTCGACTTTGTACTTGGTCGGCGACTCGGCTTTGATCACCTCGCCGGTGAGAATATTACTGGTGATAGAAGTCATCGGTGAAACCTTAATGGCCGTGATTTTACCGAGTGCCGTCTTGCGCACGCCGTCCCGCACCGTGTCCCCGACCCTAGCCGAATCCTTATAGTCATCCGTGACCGAACCCACTTCGACCTTATAGGTGATTTTGACGGCGTTGCCCTCGGCCGTGACCGACTTGCGCCCGCCCACCAGCCAAAACAATAGTGCCACCGCCGCCACGACGATAAGCAAAATGAGCAGATCAAAAAAGTTCAATCCGCCTTTGCGCCTTCTCTTACTGTCCACGCTGCACCAACTCTCCGTAAACTCTGTCAAGGTTTCGGGCGTAGCCCTCCACCGTGAATTTTTCTTTCCATCGGTCCCTGCCTGCCGCCCCGAGTCTCGCCCGGAAGGCACCATCCTCAAAAAGCCTGCAAAGCCCCGCCCCGATCTCTTCCCCGCTTGTTCCGGTGAAGAGTGCCGTGTCGGCATCTGCCACCTCCGGCACGCCTCCGACAGGCGTCACAAGGCAGGGAAGTCCCGCCGACATGGCTTCAATCAGGGTGAGGGGCAGGTTTTCCGATAGGGAGACGAGGGCAAACAGGTCGGCCGCCCGGTAGGCCGCCGTGATGTCGGCAAGTTCGCCGGTGTAAATTGCCGGACCCCCGAGCTTTCCGTAAAGGGACCCACCGCCCACCAGCAGCAGCTTTGCGCCTTCATACTGTGCCGCCGCCGCCACAAAGCCCGCGAGCAGTCCCGCATGATTTTTGATGGGTTCCAGCCGCGCCACGCAGACCGTCACAAGATCTTCCTCGGCAAGGCCGAAAGCGGCCCTGGCCGCCGCCCTTTTCATGTCCGGCACAGGCTTGCAGCCGTTGTACACCACTCGCACCTTTTTAGGCGGCAGTCCCGACGCTTCAAGCTCACATGCCGCGGCCTGCGAAACGGCGATCGCCATATCGGTCACGGCCCGGTTGACATAGCTTGCCATCCGGCTGCCCCCGCCTCCAAGCGTGTGCTTGGTGTAGACCGTCTTGCAGCCCCCCGCGAGCCGCGCCGCAATCCGGCCGGTCAGACAGCCGTGGGTGTGGACGATATCGGGGCTGATGTGTTTGATCAGCTGCCGCAAAGCCGTGATGTCCCCCCTTGAAAATGAGGTGTCACCCGCGATGTCGAGCTCTATGACCTGCGCCCCCGCGGCCTTAAGCCGCGGCGCCATTTTTCCGCCTCTCGGAAGCGCCGCGAACACCTCGTCACCGCTCTCGCGTCCTAGCAGGTAATTTTCGATGCAGACCCCGGCACCACCGATGTTGGTGTCGGTCAAAAGCTGGAGAATTCTCATGACCGCTCTCGCTCTCGCTCTTGCTCAAGAAAATAGCTGCGGCTGATGCCGACGGCAAGCCCCACGGCCAGCCAGAACATGAGCATCACCCGGTAATTGAACCATACATAGTCGGTCAGCCCCTGGAACAGCAGCGCCAGAACCCCCATGCCAAGCGCCATGACCAGCGTAGAGGTGTCCCGTTGTTTGACGGTATAATAGCAGGACAGCACCGTCCTGAAAAACAGCCAGAGCATGACGAGAAAGACCGCAATACCGACAAAACCCATCTCGATGGTGATCTGCAAAAACAGGTTGTGGGCATGCAGTGCATAGGAGGCGCCCGACAGGGCGAACATGGGGTAAACCGTCAAAAACACGTCGCTTCCGGTGCCGATGCCCGAGAGGAACATCGACTTAATCATTCGCACCGACGCGGTCCAGATTGAAACACGGTAGGCCGTTGATGTGTCGGCCATGTCCCCGATGCTCATGAGTCGGTTTAGAATCGACGCAGGCAGCACAGCCGGCGTGAAGGGAGCGATGAGCAGCACCGGCAGCACCAGCTTTAGAAAAGCCGAGCTGTACAAGAGTAGGAATACGCCCACCGACAGGATTGCGGCCAGCCACGCACCCCGCGACCATGTGTAAATCAGTGCCAGTGTCATCGTACAGGCGGCCCCGGCCCCCAGCAGCTGCAGCTTGCCGCGCAGCCGAAAGGCCACCGCAATCGCCAGAGGAAGCAACAGCACAATGTATTCGCCGAAAACATTGGGATTGTCGAAAGGCCCAATGACCCTCGAGCCGATGTCGGCAAACATCTTGGCGTCAATCCATGTCACCGAACTTTCGAGGCCCACGATGCTCTGATAAATGCCGAGGAGTCCGGCAAGAAATCCTGCTGTCAGCAATGAGCCCGCCGCTTTGCGGATGAGCCGGCGGCTCTTAACGGTGTTTGCGGCCACAAAATAGAGCATGATATAGGATAGGTGCAACGCCACCGATTTGAGGCTTGAGGCCGGGTTGATCGAGAATACGCCTCCGAGCAGCAGCAGCACCGCCGCAAACATCAAAACACCGATGTCGACCGCCTCCATGGCGATGACCCGCTTGCCTCTGATCACCTTGAATAAGAAGGCCGCCACGGTGTAGAGCGCCAGCAGCGTCAAAGGAATCGTCGGCAAAAACGGTAGCGCCGCCAGCGTCAGCATGAGGCCGGCCTCGGGCGATGCGGCAATAACGCAGCAGCCGATTAGTCCCACGATGCCGGCCGCCAGATAGAAGACCGATATTCTTGTCGTGGCAACACCCAAAATCAGGGCCAGCGTCACAGGCAGCCAAAATTCGCGGCGGGGTTTTTCCGCTTTGAAGGAGTCTGAACGCAGCCCGGCCCAGCCCACCAGCAGCAAGTTCATGACGGCACTATCCATAAGCGCGTTCCCGAGCGCCTGACTGCCGGTCATTAAAATAACGCCGCAGGCCGAAATAATGATGCCCATTCGCATCTGCATGGTCAGCAGTGCCATAAGCGCCGTACCGAGCGCAGCCTCGTAAAGCTGAACGCCGCAGACCGCAAGTCCGAAGATAAATACGCCCAGTCCCCACGACCGCAGGTCGAGCGACAGGAAGTACCGGAACACCCGCCAGACGGCGGACGTGGCCATGCTGTCCTCGACGGTAGCCGAAATCGTCAGCCGCGCGCGTTTCCAGAGCTCCCTCAGTCCGGATAAGACCCGGCCGAACAGACTCTCTTGTCTGAGCTTCGTCAAATCGGGGTAGCGGGTTATCCCCCGCACGAAAAAGCTGCTATCGGCCAGACGGTGTATCGCGTCGCCGAAACTGCTGGCCGTGCGGTAGAAGATGCTGCCCGTGAGCAGCGCATACATAAAAGCCATGATGGGTTTTTTTCGGGTTTGATTCACTTGGCTTTCTCACTCCTCCCCGCCTTTTTCAGCACTTCAAGATAAGCCAGATCCTCCGGCGTAAGCGGTGCGGTCGAAAGCAGGTCCGGCCGCCGAAGAAACGTCAGCGCCAGCGATTGCCGCCGCTGCCATTTCGCGATTTCCCTGTGGTTTCCCCCCGTCAGCACTTCGGGCACCGCCATATTCCGGAAGACGGCGGGGCGGGTGTACTGCGGATACTCCAAGAGCCCGGAATAAATGCTCTCGTTTTGATAGCTCTCCTCGCCGGCCAAAACTCCCGGCACCATGCGGGCAACGGCGTCGATGACCGAGAGGGCCGGCAGCTCGCCACCCGTAAGCACATAGTCCCCGATCGAGATCTCCTCGTCGACCACTATGTCAAGCGCCCGCTGATCGATGCCCTCATAGTGGCCGCACAGCAGCATGAGGGTATCGTACTGCAAGAGCTCCTTTGCGACCGTTTGGTCAAAAACCCTCCCCTTGGGGGAGAGGTAGACCGTATGTGGCTTTGCGCCGTAGTCGGCCACGACCGCTTCGACTGCCCTGACAACGGGCTCCGCCTGCATCATCATGCCACCGCCCCCGCCGAAGGGATAGTCGTCCACCCGGCGGTGCTTGTCCAACGTATAGTTGCGGATGTGCCGGATGTCGGTTTTGATGTACCCGGCTGCGGCAGCCCGTCCGAGAATGCTTTCGCGTAGCACGGCGGCGCACATTTCGGGAAAGAGAGTCAGCAGGACAAAGGTCATAGGACCTCGCCCCTCAGGCCGCCCGCAGCTGTTCATAGGTCGAACAGCCCTTTGAGCGGCCGTATTTTTATGAGTCTGTTTTTAGGGTCAATTGAAATGACCACATCGGGAATGGCGGGTGCCAGCAGCAACCTGCCGTCCGGCGTCTCGATGTGATAGACATCATTAGCCCCTGTCTGCTGCACCAGGGAGATACGCCCATAGACCTCCCCAGTGTCGGCATCAACGACCGACATCCCGAGCAGGTCACGGACAAGATAGGCGCCCTCCGGCAAGTTGAGCGAGGCTCTGTCGATATAGATAACTCGGCCGATCATGCCCATGGCTTCATCGATCGAGTTGATTCCGGCAAGTTTTAAATTGACGGCGCCGCGATGAACACGCGCGTGTTCCACCGTAAGCCGCTGCCCGCCTTCGAGAAAAAAGACGTCAAAGGCAAGCAGGGCCTCCAAGCTGTCGGCCCAGGCTTCGGCCCGAACCTCACCCGCAATGCCGTGGGTCGATACGATTTTCCCTGTCTCGATAAGTTCCATTTCATTCCCAGTCAGCCGACGATGTCGACCTGGATTTTTTCGCCGGCACGGGTGGCGGCCGCCTTCATGACCGATCGGATGGCCTTCGCAATGCGACCCTGTTTACCGATTACGCGCCCCATCTCGCCCTCTGCGACCCGAAGCTCGTACAGTACGGTGCCGTCCTCTTTGGTCGAGACCGATACCGAGACAGCGTCCGGGTCGTTGACGAGGTTCTTAGCGAGGCACAGTAAAAGCTCCTGTAACATGTTAGATGACACCGTGCTTCTTGAGCAGCGCCTTCACCGTATCGGTGGGCTGGGCTCCGTTTTTGATCCAGGCGGTCACCTTCTCGGCGTCTACCGAAAACTCGCTCGGATCTGTCATGGGATTGTAGGTTCCGATCTCTTCAATGAATCTTCCGTCGCGGGGATAGCGGGAGTCGGCCACGACGACCCTGTAAAACGGAGCTTTCTTAGCGCCCATGCGGCGCAGTCTGATCTTGACAGCCATTGTTTTGCACCTCAATAAATAAGTTTTTGTATTTTGACTTGACGCAAGGTCAAAGTTCAAACATGTGAATAGTCGCCGCTAAAAAGGCAGGCGCATGCCGCCAAATCCCTTTTTGCGTTTGCCTGAGACTCCGCCCAGCTGTTTCATGAGTTTTCGCATCATTTCAAACTGGCGCAGCAGCCGGTTGACATCCTCGACTCCCGTACCCGATCCCGCTGCAATGCGGCGTTTCCGTGAGCTGCCTATGATGTCGGGGTTTGTCCGCTCCTTTTGAGTCATTGCGCAGATGATGGCTTCTGCTTTGGAGAACTCCCGCTCGTCGACGGTGCCATCTTTGAGGGCGCCCGGCTTGATGCCCGGCATCATGGAGAGCATTTGCTCCGCACCGCCCATTGATTTGAGCTGCCGCATCTGGTCGAGGAAGTCCCCGAGGTCAAGCTTCTGGCTGCGCATCTTGCGCTCCAGTTCCTCGGCTTTTTTGACATCGAAGTTCTCTTGCGCTTTCTCAATGAGGGTCAAAACGTCCCCCATGCCGAGAATGCGGGAGGCGATGCGGTCGGGATGGAAGGCTTCAATTTCGGTCAGCTTCTCGCCGGTGCCGACAAATTTGATGGGTTTTCCGGTGACATACCGCACCGACAGTGCGGCCCCGCCTCTGGCGTCGCCGTCCATTTTGGACATGAGAACGCCTGTGATGCCAAGGCGTTCCTCGAAAACCGTGGCGACGTTGACGGCATCCTGCCCCGTCATGGCGTCGACTACGAGCAAAATCTCGGTCGGCGACACCGCCGCTTTGACGGCTTCAAGCTCTGCCATAAGTTCTTCGTCGATGTGCAGCCGACCGGCCGTATCGAGAAAGACCATGTCATTGCCATGGCGGCGCGCGTGGGCGACTGCATTTTTCGCGATACTCACAACGTCTGTGCTACCCTCTTCGGCGTAGACCGGTACACCCACGCCATCGCCGACCACCTGCAGTTGTTTGACGGCTGCAGGCCTATAGACGTCGCAGGCCGCGAGCAGCGGCCGTTTGCCCTGCCGTTTATACAGTCCCGCCAGCTTTGCCGTGCTGGTTGTCTTGCCGGAACCCTGCAGTCCCGCCATCATGACCACGGTCGGCGGCGTCGAGGATATGATCAGCTTGGCGTTTTGGCCGCCCATCAGCTCCACGAGTTCTTCGTGGACGATCTTGACCACCTGCTGCGCCGGTGTCAGACTCTCAAGCACTTCGGCCCCGCAGGCACGGTCTGTCACTTTTGCGACAAAGGCCTTGACCACCTTGATGTTGACATCGGCCCCCAACAGTACGAGGCGTACCTCGCGCATGGCCTCCTTGACGTCGGACTCGGACAGTTTGCCCTTACCGCGCAGCTTTTTAAAGGTTGCCGACAAGCGCTCCGTCAGCGATTCAAAGAGCATTGGCCAAAGTCCTCGCTTTCGCAATGGTTGCCAAAATGTCCTGTGCCATCTGGGCTGCCGGCCGCACGACGACGTTTTGGGCGGCGTACTCCGAGAGTTTAGCCGATATTTCTTCTACTTCGTCGAAAGCCGCCTCAAGGGCTGTGATGCGCGCCACAAGACCCAGCTTGTCCTCCATTTCGAACAGTTGGGCCTCCCCGCGCTTGATGCTGTCTCGTACGCCCTGCCGAGTAATGCCGGCAAGTTCCGATATCTCGGCTAGCGACAGATCCTCGTTGTAATACAGGTCCACGACCTCATGCTGCTTTTCGGTCAACAGGCCGCCGTAGAAATCAAGAAGCAGCGCGACCCGCAGGTTCTTCTGACTTTTTGACATACCGACACCTCAAAGCTGTAAAGTATTTTTTCTTTACACAAACCGTATTATACTATACCCGTTTGCCCTTGTCAAGGAGTGTCCTGTCGACTGGGTAAAAAAATCTGTAACGCCTGTGGCTGCAGGACATAAAGGCCGCCGCCCGCCGCAAATGACGCGGAGGGCGGCGGCTTTTTTGAGAATCTATACGCTTAGTCCTGAGGGATAAAATCGGGCAGTTTACCGGTGACGACCATGTATCCGGCGATATAGCCGTTGGCGCAGCAGTCAGCGTCGGCGTTGGAACCCAGGCGGTTTGTGCCATGCACGCCTCCGGTGACTTCACCGGCTGCATACAGGCCCGGAATCACGTTGCCAAAGATATCGACAACTTCGGTGTTCCGGTTGATGACAAGTCCGCCCATCGTGTGATGCACAGAGGGGTACTGAGAGACGGCGTAGTAGGGACCGGTCTCCATCTTGACCATGGTGTTGGCCATGACCTTGTTGAAATCGGGGTCGACGCCGCTGTCAATGTAGGAGTTGTGCTTCTCGATCGTCGCCTTCAGGGTGGCGCCGTCGATCTGCGGGTACTGGCCCTTGATGTCATACGCGTTGATCTTCTCGGCGAGCTCTTCGAGCGTATCGGCCTTCAAAACACGGCCCGACTCGACGCCGGCAACGATTTCTTCAGGCTTCGCCCACTTGGCGAGTTCTTCGGTGAAGATCGAATAGGTGGAGATGAAGCCGGAGTTGGCGGCTGCATTGGCGCATACGTCGCGGCGCTCGCCCTCGCTGACATAGCGGTTGCCCTGATAGTCAACATACACGATGCCGTAGCTGGGGCCGGTGAAGGGCCAGACGGCGTACTTGTCGAGGACACCGGTACGAGCGTCGGCAAACGGATAGCGCTGGATGTTGGACATCTGGGTGGTGTTGGCACCGATAGCCTCGGCCAGCATAATGCCCTCGCCGGTGGCGGCGGGCTTGTTGGTGGTGGGGATGTCGGCCGTCAGGTACGGAACCTGGGTCTGACGCATTTCCACATTGGCACTGAAGCCGCCGGTGGCGAGGATCAGGCCCTTCTTGGCCTCAATATTCTTCGTGGTGCCGTCAGCAAGCTGAACCTTGATGCCGACGACGCGGTTGGCCTCGTCACGGGTGCGGTAGATCTCGACCATCTTGGTCTCGAGCTCAATCGGCACGCCGGCATCGTCAACCATCTTGCGCTGAACATTCGTGATGTCGCTGCCGACCTGATTGACGGTGACATAGGTACGGTAGCCATAGTGGCCGCCCGGACGGGCCAGCACGTTACGAACTTCGAGTCCGTTGTCGAGCAGCAGATCAAAGAAGAAGGGAGCGCCGTAGACCATGTTCTCGACAAGCTCGGGGTTCGACATGTAGTCTCCGCCCTTCATCGTGTCTGCGATGTGTTTCTCAGCGGTGTCGGGTTCAAGGCCGAGCTCTGTCTGGAGCTTCGCTGCAATCTTGCTTGTGTAAGCGGCGTACTGGCCGCCGTTGATGGCGGAGTTTCCGCCCGTCATGGCCTGCTTTTCGATCAGAACCGTGTTGGCACCGGCGGTCTTGGCGCTGTACGCGGCAGCCATGCCTGCGAAGCCGCTGCCGACAACGACGACGTCATAGCTCTCGTCCCAGGTGGTGGGAACTTCAAAGGAGCCCATGACCGGCCACGCGGCGGCGGCGGTCTGGACACCCGATTCAATCGAGAAATCATCCAGTTTGGCACCGGCTTCTTCAAGCGCGGCGGAGACGGCGGCGATAATGCCCTCGGACGTCCTGGTGGCGCCGGAGACTGTATCGACTTTGATGGACTGCATTTCAACGATCTTGGCCGGGATTTGCTCAATAGCCGGGTCCGAAACGCCGGCTGTCTCATTGCTAGAGATGACCTCGACCTTTTCGATCAAAGTCTCACCGACGGTGGTCTCGACCACCAGGCCGTCGCTCATACCGGTGACCTCTTCACGATAAGTGCCGGCCTTCATCGGCACCGTGGATCCGGTGCCAACTGTCGGGCTGACAACGGGGGTCTCAGTCTCTGCGGGTTTGGCGGCGCAGCCAAACATTCCGAGCAGCAGCGAGAGGCCCAGGAGTATGGCAAGGAGTTTTCTTGTAGTTTTCACTGGGGAATTGCCTCCTTTCGTATTATCCACACGTTTGCTGTGTGGACGCTACTCTTATTCTGACACCGCATACCAATTTTGTGAAATATATATATCGCATATTGTTATATTCGTGACAATATGCTTGTCATATTTCAGCAACAATTATTCGCGCCAGGACATCAGCTCTTTCACACGGGCCAGCTCTGAAATGAATGCTCGGTCGATCTCACAAAGTTTATAATCCTTCAAGTAAATCAGCACATCTTTGTACGTGGGGCCGTCTCCCCCGCATGCGCGGCGTACCAGACCATGCCGCTCTAGGAGTTCGTCGGGAACGGGCGATCCCCAGATATAGGTCGTTGGTACTCTGCACAGAAGATCGAACTGGCTCCCCCGTTCGTACACATAGATTTTCCGGTGCTGCTCCGCGTACGTCCGGTCACGCATGGCATCGTCCAGCTCAAATGGCATTGTGATGTCGCCATGTACGAGCTCCATATAATCCTTCAGGTCTTCGCGGGAGATGGTTTCCTGCCCCGCAAGCGGATGCCGCTTTGACATGATAAGCTCATACTTGAACTCCCACAGCACACGGGGTTGGATGCCGTTGCCCTGCAGCACATTTGAAAAATACTGATCAAAGTCAGCCTCATACCGGATGATTCCGAGGGTACAGTCGCAGCGGGCGACGCTGCCGATCGCCTCCGCAGTACTGGTCTCCTTGTAGTTGATGTCGATCTCTTTTGATAAATCGAGTGTGTTGAGGAATTCGGTAAACGCATAGGTCACATAGCTTGCCCTGGGAATTGCGATGGAAAAGAAGATTTTGTCCGGACTGCCTGCGTTATACAGCGCCTTTGTACGGTCGATTTGGGCCAATATGCTGCGCGCATGGCTTAAAAACCGCTTCCCCACCGGGGTTGGTACAACGCCTTTGGACGTGCGGGTGAAGATGACGATCCCCAGCTCCGACTCGAGTTCCTTAATGGCCTTGCTCACGTTTGGCTGTCTCAGGTATAAATTGTGCGCCGCATGCGTAATTGAACCGGTCTTTTCCACTTCGATAACGTAGCGCAAAGAAGCGATGTTCAAATTTGGCCTCCTTCGTTCTTTTCCTTCGATATTCCGAGACGCAGCATCATCCGCAGATCGCGCGGTTGCCGGTTCTCCCGAAATCGAATTTCATATTTTTGTCAACAATTGTTTAATATTTTTGTTGATTTTGCTGTAGGAAGTACCCTGCCGCGGCAGCTCTAATGAAGGCAAGTAGTGTCCAAGCAGAAGATTATCCATTTATTACCAATATATTGTTATATGATTATCCATATGGCTTGTCCATGCCTGCAACAAATATTCGCCGCAAAACGGCCACATATCATACCACGGATATGTCGCCCGCCGGCAAAAACCGTCATTGATATCATACACTTTTCAGTTGACGGCAGTCAATTACCCATAGATAAAATCGCGAAGGAATTCCATATGCCCATTTCGTTTGTGCGATACTCGATGTTCATCTTGCCACATCCCAATATTTTTCTTTATTGCGAAACTGTCCTCATATATCGTATAATACAGTTTACAACACCTGATTGGGGGACTCTATCATGTCGATCGCAACGCTGTTCCTGCTGGCTGTCGGACTGTCCATGGACGCATTTGCGGTCTCTGTTTCCAACGGCATGTGTTATGCCGACTACCGCAAAAGTCAGGCACTGACCTCCGCGTTTTTCTTTGGGTTGTTCCAGGCCGGAATGCCGCTGCTCGGCTATCTCGGCGGTCAGTACTTTGAAAGCTACATCAAGCGGTACGATCACTGGATCGCCCTGCTGCTGCTGGGATACATCGGCGGCAACATGCTTGCGGACGCCATCCGCGATCGGAACACTCCACCTGAGCACTGTGAAAGAGACCGCTACAGCACCAAGGCCATGCTGCTGCAGGGGGTCGCCACAAGCATCGACGCGCTCGCGGTCGGCGTAGGGTTCGCCGCCATGCAAGTCGCCATCATTCCGGCGGTGTTGATGATCGGCATCGTCACGGCAATCTGTTGCATGATAGGCGGCGGACTTGGTAGGAAGTTCGGCGCTCTGCTTTCGCACCGGGCAAAGCTTGCCGGCGGCCTCATTCTAATTGGGATCGGCTTCAAGATATTTCTCGAGCATACGCTGGTCGGATAGGGGCCGGCGGCATGATTTCGGTCGGAATCGGCTTGAAGATTTTTCTCGAGCACACACCGGTCGGATAGCTGCCCGTATCTGCGCGTCTAGCTGCAAAACGTTAATAATTTACCCGCCTCCTGCATATTCATTGCAGGGGGTGTTTCATGTGACAAAGCGAAAAATCGCGGTCATTTTGGCCGTTGTGGTTCTGGCAGGCGCCGCGGCAGGGGGCCTTCGGATATGGCGGGACAACCGGTCGCTTTCGGCGGCGGCCGCCGTGACCGACTGGGGGGTCAGTTATCAAAAACAGGGAGCAACCCCGGTCGGCAACGCTTCGGCCGAGTACTTACGTCAATTCGACTCTTGGTATTGCGGCTGCGCCGAGGATAAGGTGATCTACCTCACCTTCGACGCCGGTTATGAAAACGGCTTTACGCCGACCATACTCGATGTGCTGGCAGCTCATGACGCGCCTGCCGCTTTCTTCATTGTCGGCAATTACATAAAGACCAGTCCCGAGCTTGTTCGCCGCATGGTGACCGAGGGGCACATCGTGGGAAACCATACGGAGACTCACTCGGACATGTCCCGCATCACCGACCTTGAATCCTTCAAGGCCGAGCTTGAAAAGTTAGAGGCGGATTTTTCAGCCACCACCGGTACGGAGCTGCCAAAATACTACCGGCCCCCACAGGGCAAATTCAGCGAGGCCAACCTCAAAAACGCCAAACAGCTCGGATACAAGACGATTTTCTGGAGCCTTGCCTATGTCGACTGGTACGTCGACAATCAGCCTACAAAGGAGCAGGCTTTCGAAAAGCTGATTCCCCGTGTCCACCCCGGTGCCGTGGTGCTGCTGCATAGCACCTCGAAGACCAATGCCGAAATCCTTGATGCGCTGCTGACTCGTTGGGAGGAGGAGGGGTACCGTTTCGGGTCCCTCGATGAGCTGACCGGTGGGGACGCCGCCGCCGAACCTTCGAACGAAACGGCCTCACTGCCCTCCGGCGGGACTTCCGCCCCGCTCTCCGGTGAAGCTCAAGGCGATGAAGACGGACAGTGACCCACCTAAATAAAAAGAGCCGCACGAATGCCGTGCGGCTCTTTTTCATCTGCCTATGCCCGTAAGGTGCATCCGTATTTCTGTTCGAGAATGCCTAAGGCCTCACTGAGCATTTTGTTGACCGTCTCATCGACCAGGGTGCCGGACTTGTCGCGCAGTACAAGCGAGAAAGCAACCGATTTTTTGCCCTGCTCCATGTTGCCGCCGCGGTAAACGTCGAAGAGCTTGCACTGCTCAAGGAGCTGCCCGCAGGCCTCTCTCAGCACCTCTTCAATGCGGGCGACCTCCAGCTCGTCGCCGCACACTAAGGCAATGTCGCGGGTGACGGCCGGATACTTAGGAAGCGGCGTGTAGAGCGGTTCGGGCTGCCGATTCTGATAGAGCAGTGTAAAGTCGAGGGTGACGACGTAGGCCGCCTCACCGATGCCATAGTTTTCAAGCACTGCGGGATGCAGCTCGCCGACGATACCGGCGGGCTCACCGCCGATGAGAATTCTTGCGCACCGCCCGCTGTGGTAGGATGGATCATCGCGTAGGGCCTCAAAGGTGGGTGCCGTGACGCGCAGTGCCTTGCAGAGGCTAACGGCTGCCCCTTTGGCCTCGTAGAAACCGCACGCCCCGTACATGCCGATGGTGACGATTACCCGCTCATCCGGCAGCTTCTCGCTGTCGGCGTTCGGAATGAAAATCTTGCCCATTTCAAAAATCCGGGCTTTCATATTGCGGTTGTTATAATTTTTTGCCAGTACTTCACACATGGAGGGCAGCGTCGTCGTGCGCAGAATGCTGGTGTCCTCGCCCAAGGGGTTTAAAATGACGATGGAGTTGCGAAGAGAGCACCCCTCCGGCCGCCGAATCTTGTCATAATACTTAGGAGAAATAAAGGTGTAGGTGATCGCCTCATAAAAGCCGAATCCGGCCAGTGTGCGCATAATCGCCCGCTCGAAGAGCTGCTTGTCGCTGTACTTGCCCTGTGCGGCCCCCTCATGCAGTTTTGACGGCACATTGTTCAGTCCATAGAGCCGCACGACCTCTTCGGAGAGGTCTGCCATACCCTCGCAGTCGGCGCGGTAGGCGGGAACATGCACATCATCCCCATCGACCGTAAAGCCGAGCCGTCCAAGGTATGCAGCCATTTCCTCACGGCTGATGTCGGTGCCGCACAGTTTGTTAATTTTTGCCGGCTCCAGCTTGATGACCCGCTCGGTGTAGCCGGTGTTGTCGACGTCCACCATGCCGTCCAGCACGTCGGCACAGCCCAGAAGCTCGCAGAGCTCACAGGCGCGGTTTACGGCATCGGCTGTCATTTGAGCGCTGATGCCCTTCTCGTAGCGGGACAGGGCGTCGGTGTGCAGGCCGAGCTTGCGGCCCGAGCGGCGCAGCCCCGCGTAATGGAAGTTGGCCGATTCAAACACGACGGTACAGGTGTCCGGCTTAATTCCCGACTGCAGACCGCCCATGATGCCGGCGATGCCGATGGGTTCCTTCGCGTTGCAGATCATGAGGGTCTCGGACGGGATCTCGCGCTCCTGACGGTCAAGGGTCGTGAAAGTCACGCCCTCCCCCGCCTGCCGCACCACGATATGGCCGCGTCCGCCCTCCGGCGCGATCTCGCGGATGTCAAAGGCGTGCATGGGCTGGCCGTATTCCATCATGATATAGTTTGTGATGTCGACGATGTTGTTGATGGGGCGCATGCCGCCGGCACGAACCCGTTCCCGCAGCCACTTGGGCGAGGGCCCGATTTTGACATTTGTGATAGCCCTTGCCGTGTAGCGGGGACAGAGGACGGGGGCCTCCACCTTGACATCCACGAGCTCTTCGATCTTGCCGGCACCGCCCTTGACAACGGGGACATGCCCTTTGAAGGGTTGATTGTAAGCGGCCGCCACTTCGCGCGCCACGCCGATGACCGACTGGGCATCCGGGCGGTTGGCCG
The DNA here is from genome assembly GCA_963662765.2 of Oscillospiraceae bacterium. GTDB lineage: Bacteria > Bacillota > Clostridia > Oscillospirales > Feifaniaceae > DATMXT01. Next base: position 68,678 of record CAXXUP010000002.1, on the reverse strand, counting down.
TGATCTCGACGTCATAAACCATGTCGTCAAGTCCTAAGACCGCCTTGATGTCCTGCCCGATCTTGCAGGACTCTTCAATAAAGAAAATGCCGTTTTCAATGCCGTAGGGGAAGTCGGAGACCGTAAGGCCGAGCTCCGGCAGAGAGCACATCATGCCCTCGCTTTTGACACCGTCAAACTCGGCCGCGCCGATCACCATTCCACCCTCGTGGCCGCCCTTGACCTTTCCGCCCGGCAGGCAGACGGGGCACAGGGCCCCTTCTTTGAGGTTGGGGGCCGCCGTCACCTGCTGGAGAATGCGGTCGCCGACATCGACCTGACAGACGTAATATTTCGGTTTCGTGGGATGTCCTTCGATTTTTAAGAGTTTGCCCACGACCACTTTTTCGATGCCTTCACCCGGCTCGTCGACACCGCCGATGCAAAATCCGGTCATGGCCATCGTATCGGCAAACTGCCGTAAAGTCACTTCTCCCGGCATCTCGACATATTCTTTTAACCAATTTTTAGATAAACGCATGTTAGTTTACCCCCTTAATTGAACTGGCCGAGGAAGCGCAGGTCGTTCTCAAAGAAATTGCGCAGATCGTCGACCTGATACTTGCGCATGACGATGCGCTCAAGTCCCATGCCAAAGGCCCAGCCGCTGTACTTCTCGGGGTCGATGCCGCAGCCGGCGAGCACTTTCGGGTGCACCATGCCGGAGCCCAGAATTTCAATCCAGCCCTCGCCCTTGCACAGAGGGCAGCCCTTGCCGTGGCATTTGAAGCACATGATATCCATTTCGGCTGACGGCTCGGTGAAGGGGAAGTGGGAGGGGCGGAAGCGGACAACGGTGTCCTCTCCGTACATACGTTTTGCGAAAACTTCAAGCGTCGCCTTCAGGTCACCCAGTGTGATGCCCTCGTCGACCACAAGCCCCTCGATCTGATGGAAGACCGGCGAGTGGGTAGCGTCGATTGCGTCTGACCGGTAGACCCGACCGGGGGAGATGATGCGGATGGGCAGCGAATGGCTGAGCATGGTGCGCACCTGTACAGGCGACGTCTGGGTGCGCAGCACAATGTTGTCGTTGATATAAAAAGTATCCTGAGTGTCGCGGGCGGGGTGGTCTTTTGGGATGTTGAGCATCTCGAAGTTGTAGAGGTCGTACTCCACTTCGGGGCCCTCCGCGATCTCGTAGCCCATTCCGACGAAAATTTCCTTGAGTTCGTCCAAGACGATGTTCAGGGGATGGCGGCCGCCGATGGCATATTCCATGCCGGGAGCCGTCACGTCAAGCCGCTCGGCCTGCATACGGATCTCGGCGGCAAAGGTTGTAAGGGCGCCTTTGCGGCTCTCGATGAGCGCCTCGATTTCATTTCGGACAGCATTGGCGATCTGTCCGACGTCGCGGCGCTCCTCCGGGGTCATGCCCCCCATTTTTTTCATGATGCCGGCAAGCTCGCTTTTCTTACCGAGCAATTCGACTCTTGCCTGCTCGATCTCGGCAAGTCCCTCCGATCCCTCCACCGCCCGCATGGCCCGCTCCCTGATATCCTGCAGCGCTTTTTTCATGATTTATCACCTCTGACTTAATAGTAGAAAATAAAAAATGCCCCATCCCAAACCTTTGGGACGAAGCAATGCTCCGCGGTACCACCCGCATTCCGGACAAAGCCGGCACTTATGGGCCATGGCATATCCGGCTGCCAAAAGACAGCCTCTACACGCACATAACCGCAGCCTTAACGCGGCCTGACGTACCCGCCTACTGATCTTTCAACGGGTCTGCTCCGGGGCGAACTTCACCTCCGCTACGCCTGGGCACGCTTACAGCCGGTGACGCGCCCTCTCTGTCGACGTGGTCGGGGACTACTCTCCCCTTCTTTGCATTTTCGCTGTTTCGCCTAAAAATCACACTACATTCTTGTGGTATATTGACATTTTATTCTTTCGAACGGGAATTGTCAATAGCCAGATTTCATGTTAAAATTATGTAAGTATTTTTGACTGTATGTTCATTTTGTTTTGCTGAATTCATATTGAAAGGGTGCGATTATGTGAAAAAGGGACGTAGAACCTGGCTTGAAATCGACCTCGATGCCATCTGGGGGAATGTTGCGGCAATCAGAGCCAATATGGAACCCGAAACCAAGCTCTGTGCCATTGTCAAGGGCGACTCCTATGCCCACGGGGCCAAAGAGGTCGCCCGCATGCTCGACGATCATCCGGGCGTCTCCATGCTCGGCGTAGCCTGCTATGACGAAGCCATCAATGTACGCCAGGGTGGCACACATAAACCCATCCTCATTTTAGGCTATACCGACCCGGCCCTCGCCCAGGAGATGGAGTACGAGAACATCTCCCAGTGCTGCTTCTCGCTTGCCTTTGCCAAAAAGCTCAGCTCCGAGATGGAGGGCACCGGCCGCAAGCTGAAAGTCCATATGAAAATCGACTCCGGCATGAGCAGGCTCGGCATTGTCAATCAAAAGGAGAGCGACTTCCCCGCCGCCTTCGCGGAGGCCATGGAAATGCTGAAAGTCCCGAATCTCGAATTTGAGGGCATTTTCACCCACTTCGCGAAGTCCGAGGAAAAGGGCAGCGAGTTCACCGAAATGCAGTACCGCAACTTCTGCCGCATGGTCGAAGCCATTGAGGCCACTGGCCACAAGTTCAGTTTTGTCCATTGCAACAACTCGGCCGGCGGTGCCTATCACCCCGACAAGCAGTGCTCAATGGCCCGCAGTGGGACCACCCTCTACGGATTTGCCCCCGACCCTGCCCGTCCGGTTCCGGAGCTGCGTACCGCCATGCAGTGGAAGGCCGTCATTGCCCAGCTCAAGTGGCTCGATCCCGGCGCCGTCATCAGCTACGGCTGCACTTACGAGGTCAAGGAGCGCTCCCTCATCGCCGTCGTGGCGGTCGGCTATGCCGATGGGCTCTCCCGTCTCCTCTCAGGCAAGATCAGCCTGCTCGTTAACGGCAAACTTGCTCCGAGCGTCGGTAAAATCTGCATGGATCAGATGATGATCGACGTCACCGGAATTGAGGGAGTCGAGGAAGGGCAGACCGTCACCCTTTTCGGTGACGACTGCGGTGTCCACCACGACGCTTGGGAGATGGCCAAGGAGTTCGGGCAGCACCCCATTGTCATGCAGTGCTTCATCTCCAAGCGCGTACCCCGCGTCTACTTCAAGGGTGGTAAAGAGGTCGCCGAGACCAACTACCTCACAAAATAATTGCTTTTTTTATTTCCGGCCGGCGGGCATCACTGCCCCGCCGGCCTTTTTTCCATAATTCGCTAAACGATGCTTCTTTCTTGCAAACTTCCCCCCTATGCGGTATACTGGAAAAAAGTTTTCCTCCATGGAATTTTCTGGGCGCATGACTAAAACTCCGCTTTGTCTGGCAACACTATAGACGAAAAGTATATTTTGCGGAGTGATCGTCGTGACAGTCAAAAGAGGAGACATCTACTATGCCGACTTGAGCCCGGTGGTCGGCTCGGAGCAGGGCGGCGTGCGACCGGTGCTGATCATACAAAACAACGTCGGCAACCGGTACAGCCCCACCGTCATTGCAGCCGCCATCACAAGCCAGATCGGGAAATCACGCCTGCCAACCCATATCGAGATTGGAGCCAGCATCGACTGCGGCCTCCAGAAAGATTCGGTCGTGCTGCTCGAGCAGGTGCGTACCATCGATAAGCGCAGGCTGAAAGAGCGGATGGGACATCTCGACAGCGGCACCATGGGCCGTATCAACGAGGCCCTGTCCATCAGCTTCGGACTTGACGAAGTTTAACTGTACATTTGGAGGGGTTATGAAAAAGTTTCTGAGGTCCATTCTGATTGCGGTGATGATTGCCGCTGCGGCATACATAGCCGTGTCTGCCGCCGGCGGTGCCGACGACCCGCTGATCACCTTGAGCTACCTAAACAGCGTGCTGCTTCCCGCCCTCAAGGAGGACCAGCAAAAGCAGGTGCAGGAACTGAACGCGGCAGCCCTGGAAGAGCTGCGCAAGGAGATTGCAGCCTCCGGTATCACTGTATCCGGGGGCAGTACAAGCTATCTTGCCCTGGAGATGCACGAGGGCGAGACCATCATAGGCTACGGTGGAGCCATCGAGGTTCTGCTTCGTCGCGGCGACTTCCGGGCGGTCGACCCGATTGGGGACATGCTCGCCAACCTGACCAAGGGCAGCGAAGCCGGCGACGCAAGCGAGCTGACGCTGCAAAACCTCTATCTCGTCCCCAGAGCCGACGGGCGCGGCGTGAAATGCGTTTCGGGTTCGGGTTGGGTCATGGTGCGCGGCGGCTATCAGGTGATCGATGCAGCGGGCACTGTCATCGCATCCTCCTCCGATATACAGTCTTAGCAGGTCAAGGGCGCAACTGCAAGGCCGGCAGGAAATATCCTGCCGGCCTTTTAATGAAAAAACAGGGGGGTGCACATGAATAGTGCGCCCCCTGCTTTCACATATTGTTTACAAAATTCCCTATTGACTTTTGTACGGTGCCGCGTTATTATTACACTGTGCTTAGCACTCGAAGTCGATGAGTGCTAAACGAGAGGAAACGATATGAACCCGAGTGAGAGAAAAAAGCGAATTCTCGCTGCCGTCATCGATTCATATGTCCGCACGGCTGAACCGGTCGGCTCCAAGACGCTGGCCGACGAGGCCGGCCTTGGCGTTTCATCGGCAACCATTCGCAACGAGATGGCCGAGCTTGAAACCCTCGGCTGGCTGCTTCAGCCCCACACCTCGGCGGGACGTGTACCATCTTCGCTCGGTTACCGCGCCTATGTCAATGAGCTCATGGGGCGCTATCGGCTGACGGAAACCGAAAAAGAGCAGGCACACTCCCTCTCCCATGCCCATGTGACCGAGCTGACAAGGCTTTTAGCCGAAGCCGGTCGGGTCGTGAGTGATCTGACAGGCTATCCGTCGGTGGTCGTCACCCCCCGCATGAACGTCGGCAGCCTGCACAAGATCGACCTCATTACCATTGACGCGGACCGCGTGGTGCTGGTGCTGGTCACTTCAGCCGGTATCGTAAAAAACCGGCTCATGTGCACCGAGCAGCCTATTCCCTACTACATCTTATCAAAACTTGAAAGCGTGATCGGTCAGCAGCTGACAGGCCTTCCAATCTCCGAGATGTCACTTGCCCAGCTTGTACAGCTCGAGGAAACGCTTGGCGGATACCGTCCGCTGCTCGCCCCCATCATCCGCGCGCTGCGCGAAATGCTCAATGAGCTCTGGGCCAGAGAAGTTATTGTCAGCGGCGAAAGCCGGCTGCTCTCTCTGCCGGAGTACCAGAACACCGACAAAGCCCGCGAGCTCTTGGCGCTGCTTCACGACCGGGATCGCATTCTCCGGGTACTCTGTCCCGACACCGACTATTCCGGCATCCGGTTCACGATTGGCGGCGAGCACCCCTATGAGGAACTTCGGGAAACCAGTGTCATCACCGGGAGCTATAGCCTCGGCGGCAGGCCGGTCGGCGTCATCTCGGTACTCGGCCCGACTCGGATGAACTATCGGCGGGTACTCTCGCAGTTCGAATATTTTCTGGGCGAGCTGGGCGTCATGCTCGGACGCATGTTCAACGAATAAGAATCCGGGAGGTTAAAACTTTGGAAGACAGTCAAGAAAAAGAGGTCATGCAGGATACGCCGGATATTTCCGTCAAGGAGAATACGGCAGGCACAGGACCCGCAGTCCCCGAAGAGGCTCTGAAAGAAACACCCGATACCATCGCCGAGCTGGAATGCCGACTCGCCGCCCAAGAAGATCAGCTTGTATCCCTCGATGACAAATATAAGCGCCTTGCCGCAGAGTATGACAACTTTCGCAAACGCACCGCCAAAGAGCGGGACGCTCTGACCGGCTTTGTGGTGCGGGACACGGCAGCCAAATTTCTTCCGGTACTCGACAGCCTGAACATCGCCATCTCCCAAGGCGGCAGCGAGGCTGTCACAGCGGGGCTGTCCATGGTTGCCCGCTCCATCTGCGACGTGCTCACATCGGTTGGAATTGAGGAAATCGAGGCCACCGACACCTTTGATCCCAATTTGCACCATGCCATCGTTCACATTGATGACCCCACCTTGCCGGAAAACTCCGTTGTGGAGATTCTGCAAAAGGGTTATAAATACAAAGACATCGTCATTCGCCACGCAATGGTGAAGGTCGCGAACTGAACGCCAAGCCCGTCTATATAACGGGATCGGTATCGTGACGCGGCAGCGGCACGCGCCGCGCAGCGGTGAACGTGCGGGCGAGTTTTCTTCGCTTGTGCGACCCAGCGTATTTGAAAATTAGGAGGATTATTATCATGTCAAAAATTATAGGCATTGATCTCGGCACCACCAACTCCTGCGTAGCCGTCATGGAAGGCGGCGAGGCCATCGTCATCCCCAACGCTGAAGGCGGCCGCACCACTCCGTCGGTTGTGGCTTTCTCGAGGACCGGCGAGCGCATGGTCGGCACAGTCGCAAAGCGGCAGGCCGTTACCAACCCCTCCGGCACCGTCTCCTCCATTAAGCGCAGAATGGGCACCGCCGACCGCGTCAACGTCGACGGCAAAAGTTACTCGCCCGAAGAGATTTCGGCCATGATTCTGCAAAAGCTCAAGGTCGACGCCGAAAACTATCTCGGTTCCAAGGTGACTCAGGCCGTCATCACGGTTCCGGCCTACTTTAACGATTCCCAGCGCCAGGCCACCAAGAACGCCGGCAAGATCGCCGGCCTCGAAGTGCTGCGTATCATCAACGAACCGACGGCAGCCGCCCTTGCCTATGGCATCGACAAGGACCACGAGCAGAAGATCATGGTCTACGACCTCGGCGGCGGCACCTTCGACGTTTCCATCCTCGAAATCGGCGACGGCGTTGTGGAAGTGCTCTCAACCAACGGAAACACCCATCTCGGCGGTGACGACTTCGACGAGCGCATCATCAAGTACCTCGCCTCCACCTTTAAGGCCGAGACCGGCATTGACCTGTCGAGCGACAACATGGCCATGCAGCGCCTCAAGGAGGCCGCCGAAAAGGCCAAGATCGAGCTGTCCGGACTTGCGACCGCCCAAATCAACCTGCCCTTCATCACGGCCGACGCAAACGGCCCCAAGCATCTCGACATCACCCTGACAAGGGCAAAATTCAATGAGCTTACGGCAGACCTCGTGCAGGCCACTGTTGGCCCAGTCAAGCAGGCCTTAGCCGATGCCGGGCTCTCCGCTTCCGATCTTTCCAAGGTCCTGCTGGTCGGCGGTTCCACCCGTACTCCGGCCGTCCAGGACGAGGTCAAGAAGCTGACCGGCCAAGAGCCCCACAAGGGCATCAACCCCGATGAGTGCGTGGCGATTGGCGCCGCCATTCAAGGAGGCGTTCTGGCCGGCGACGTCAAGGATCTGCTGCTGCTCGACGTCACGCCCCTATCGCTGGGTATCGAAACTCTGGGCGGCGTATTTACCCGCCTGATCGAGCGCAACACCACCATTCCTACCAAGAAGAGCCAGGTTTTCTCCACCGCCTCCGACAACCAGACCTCGGTCGAGGTCCACGTGCTCCAAGGCGAGCGCGAGATGGCCGGCGATAACAAAACCCTCGGCCGTTTCCACCTAGATGGTATCCCGGCCGCTCGCCGCGGCGTCCCGCAGGTCGAAGTCACCTTTGACATCGATGCAAACGGCATCGTAAACGTGTCGGCCAAGGACCTCGGCACCGGCAAGCAGCAGAACATTACAATCACCGCCTCCACCAACCTCTCCAAGAGTGAAATCGAGAAGGCCGTCAAGGAAGCCGAACAGTTCTCCGGAGACGACAAAAAGCGTAAAGAGGAGATTGAGACCCGCAACAGCGCCGAACAGCTCGTGTATCAGACCGAGAAGACGGTTGAAGACCTTGGCGACAAGCTCTCTGCCGACGAGAAGGCATCCATTGAATCTGCGGTCGCCTCCCTCAAGACGGCGCTCCAGGGCACCGACATCGACGCTGTCAAGTCGGCCAGCGAATCCCTGACGAAAAAGTTCTACGAAATCTCTGAAAAACTGTATTCCGCGGCTGGGGCCGCCTCCGGCAGCGCCGGCGCACAGCCCGGTTCCGCTCCGGAAGGCGATGTCGTCGACGCCGACTATGAGGACGTGGACGACAACAAATAAGGGAAGCGGTGGTGGCGTCCTATGGCTGACAAAAGAGACTATTACGACGTGCTCGGCGTAGCGAGGGGCGCCTCGGACGAAGAGATTAAAAAAGCCTACCGAGTACTTGCAAAGAAATTCCATCCCGATCGAAATCCGGGGAATAAGGAGGCCGAAGAGCACTTCAAAGAGGCTCAGGAAGCTTACGAAATCCTCTCCGACCCGCAAAAGAAGCAGCTCTATGACCAGTACGGCCACGCCGGCGTCGACCCGTCCTATGGCGGCGGCGGCGGCGGGGGCCAGGGTTGGGGCGGCGGGTTTGCCGGCATGGATGATCTGGGGGATATCTTCTCCAATATATTCGGCGGTTTCGGCGGCTTTACCGGGCAGCAGTCCCGGGGGCCGCGGCCTTCCCGCGGCTCCGATGCTCACGCCTCCGTGTCCATATCCTTTGAGGAGGCTGCGAAAGGCATCACAAAGGAAGTCGAAGTCGTCCGCATCGAGTCCTGCGAGAAGTGTGGTGGCACCGGTGCCAAAGCCGGCACCACGGCCGAAAAGTGCACCGCCTGCGGCGGAACCGGTCAGATCCGCGTACAGCAGCGTACGGCCTTCGGTGTCATGAGCACGTCTAGGGTCTGCGATGAGTGCGGCGGCACCGGCAAAGTGATCAAAAATCCTTGCGAAACCTGTAAGGGTAAGGGCAGGGTACGCCGTACCCGCAAGGTCCCCGTAAACATTCCGGCCGGCATCGACGACGGGCAGACCATCTACCTGTCGGGACAGGGCAACACCGGAACACTTGGCGGCCCGACCGGCGACCTGCTGGTCACTGTCAGCGTGCGGCCGCATCCCTTTTTCGAGCGGCGGGGATCGGACATCTGGTGCGAAGTGCCCATCTCCTTCACGGACGCGTGCCTCGGCACCGAGATCGTCGTCAACACCCTCGACGGAAAGGTGCGCCAGAAAATACCGGAGGGCACCCAGACCCATACCGTCTTTCGGCTGCAGGGCAAGGGAATCCCCTACCTCAACAGCCGCGGCAGGGGCGATCAGTTCGTCCGGGTTGTCGTTGAAGTGCCCAAGGGCCTCACGTCCGAGCAAAAACAAAAACTGGCCGACTTCAACCGCTCCATCGTCGGCGGGAACCCACCGACCGTCGTGGACGACAAGAAGGCAAAAAACATATTTGAGCGCTTTAAGGATAAGGAAAAAGACAAAGAATAAAGAAAGTGGCAGGTCGTTTCAAAACGCCCTGCCACTTTCTTTATAGAATTTTATTCGTCCGAATTCTTTATGATGTCGACGTCCTTATTCGACACCATCAGGATGCAGACTGCACTTACGGCGTACATCCCGACCGCGTAAAAAAACAGCATAGAATTGGAGCCCGCAAAGTCCGATATCAGCCCGAACAGCAAGGGGCTTGCGATGCTGGCCGAAAAGGAGAACGCGTAGTAATACCCTGTGTACCGGCCGGTCTGTCCCCTGCCCGACATCTGAATTAAGGCCGGGTAGGAGTTGATATTGATGAGAGCGACACCGAGTCCGGCCGCCGCCAGCACTGCCGCAAGGATGCTCCTGCCGCCGATAAATGCCTGACTGCAGGTTGCCGCCAGCGTGACAGCGGTGCCCGCCACCATCATGCTCCGCCGCCCAAAGCGGGCACCGAGTCTTCCGGCTGGCCATGCGCAGACAAGGTATGACCCCGACAGGTAGAGCAACATACTTGCCGCCTCCCCCGCCGTCATGTGAAGCCGGTCAATGGCGTAGAGCGTAAAGAACGTCTCAACTGCATTGTAGGCACAAAACCAGAAGAATACGGCAAAGAGCAGCGGCATGAGGCTTTTCGGCCGAGTGCGGGGTCCCGCATCTGGCTCGTCTTGCGCCTGGGGCGCCGCTTCAAATGGTACTTTAGGTTCCTTGTAGACGAACAGCATGACGACCGCCGTCGTCACCATAAGACCTCCGGCCATCCAAAACGGATACCGCGTATCGATGTCAAAGAGTTTTCCGCCCACAAAAAACGCCAGCGCCGAGCCGACCCCCCCCATGAGGTTGATGATGCCGTTGGCTTCACTGCGTCTCGTGGTTGGCGTGGCGTCCGGCATGAGGGCGACGGCCGGCGCCCGGTAGACTGACATGGCGAAGTTCATGAGGATGATGCTGCCCATGAGCGGGATAAGACCTGCCACAAGTCCCCCGCCCATAGAAAGCCGTGCCCTGCCTGCGGCCGCGGCAAGCGGAACCAGAATCATACCCACGGCCGCCGCCGGCACCCCGAAGATGAGATACGGCATGCGTCGCCCAAGCTTTGTGTTCGTTTTGTCCGACAGCCGCCCGAAAAATGGCTGGAACAGCAGCCCTGAGATGTTGTCGAAGGTCATGATAAACCCGATTGCCGTTGTAGACAATGACAGTTCACGTAAAAAGACCGGCACAAACGAGTTGTAGACCGACCAAGCGATGGAGATGGTGCAAAACGCGAGCCCGATGATGAGGGTTTTGCCGATCGAAAATCTCTCTTCCGTCATTCCAAATCAATCAGTTCGGCGAGCACGGCGTTGGACACGCAAAACCCCTTTGTGGTAAAGCTGTACCTGCCGTCCTCATAGGTCATCAGCCCCGCGGCGAGATAGCGGTCAAGCCGCCCGCCCTCGAGCTCCTCAAAGCTTTTGTGAAACCGGCGGGTAAACTCTTTCGTGGAGAGCCCCGGCTTCAGTCGCATCGACAGCATGATGTAGTCAGCCACAGCCTCCGAAGCCGGTGCCTCGTAGTCCTCTGAGAGAAGATGTGCGTCGTCCCCGCCTTCAAAGGCTTTGCAGTAGACCTCGAGGTCCCGCACAAAAGCAAAGCGCCGGCCGCCGAGATAGGAGTGGGCGGCCGGCCCAAGTCCCAGGTATTCGGCCAGCGTCCAGTATTTCAGGTTGTGCCTGCTCTCAAACCCCGGCTTTGCATAGTTCGAAATCTCGTACTGGTAAAGCCCTGCCGCGTTACAGGTCTCTACAAGGCGGGCGTACATGTCGCACCAGGCATCTTCATCCGGCAAATTAAGGCTTTCCGAAGTCCTGCCAAAGGGTGTGTTCGGCTCAATTTTCAGCCCGTATGCCGACAGATGTTTGATGTCGAGCTTCATGGCCTCATCGAGGCTGCGGGCAAAATCCTGCGACGTCTGCATCGGCGTGGCGTACATGAGGTCAATGGAGATGTTGCCAAATCCGGCAGTTTTTGCGTCTTGCAGGGTCTCCCTGGCGTCACTCGCCGAATGCAGCCGGCCGAGCCGAGCTAGCTCGGTGTCGTCAAAGCTCTGCACCCCGACCGATAGTCGGTTGACCCCCGCCTTGCGCAGGTATTTGAGCAGTCGAAGATTGGCCGAGGCGGGATTCACCTCGACTGACACCTCGGCCGTCTCGGAAACCGAGAAATTCTTGTGGAGTGCCTCCAGCAGTTCCTTCCACTGCCCCTTGGTCAAAAGCGACGGAGTACCACCGCCGAAATAGACCGTGTCGGCCTCGTAGCCGCCCATCGCCCTGCCGTACTCCTCTATCTGCCTTATCAGGGCGGCAAGGTAGCGGTTTGACATCGTCAAGTCTGTAACCGAGTAGAAGTCGCAGTAGGGGCATTTTCTTGCGCAAAACGGGATGTGGATGTAAAGGCCGAGTTTTTTCTTATTCATCGAGCTTGAGCACCGACATGAAGGCCTCCTGCGGCACCTCCACGGTTCCGAAGGAGCGCATGCGCTTTTTCCCTTCTTTTTGTTTTTCAAGCAGTTTTTTCTTTCGGGTGATGTCGCCGCCGTAGCACTTGGCCAAGACGTCCTTGCGCATGGCCCGCACGGTCTCGCGGGCGATGATCTTGCCGCCGATGGCCGCCTGTACCGGAACTTCGAAGAGCTGGCGCGGAATATTGTCCCGCAGCTTTTCGCACATCTTACGGCCGCGGCCGTAGGCTCTGTCGCGGTGGATGATAAACGACAAAGCGTCGACCGGATCCCCCGCCAAAAGAAGATCGAGCTTGACAAGGTCCGACTTGCGGTAGCCTATCAGCGCGTAGTCGAGGGATGCGTATCCTCTGGTGCGGGATTTTAAGGCATCGAAAAAGTCGTAGATGATCTCGTTTAAGGGCAGCTCATAGTGCATGTTGACTCGCTTTGCGTCGACATACTGCATATCCTTGAAGGTTCCCCGCCGATCCTGGCAGAGATCCATGATGGCGCCGACGTACTCTGAAGGTGTAATGATATCAGCCTTTACATATGGCTCTTCCGACTCGGCAATGAGACTCGGGTCCGGGTAGTTGGTCGGATTGTCGATCATGATCACCTCGCCCGAGGTCTTGGTGATGCGGTAGCTGACCGAGGGCGCCGTTGTGATGAGTTCCATATTATATTCGCGCTCAAGCCGCTCAATGATGATCTCCATATGCAGGAGTCCTAAAAATCCGCAGCGAAACCCGAATCCCAGGGCGATCGAGGTCTCGGGCTCAAAGAGCAGTGCAGCGTCGTTGAGCCGCAGCTTCTCCAAGGCATCTTTTAAAGCGCTGTAGTTGGATCCGTCAAGCGGGTAAATGCCGCAAAAGACCATGGGCACGGCCGGCCGGTATCCGGGGAGTGCTGCAGCGGCCCGCCTTGCAACATGGGTCACGGTGTCGCCAACTCTTGTGTCGGCTACGTTTTTGATGCTGGCTGTCAAGTATCCCACTTCTCCGGCCGAGAGGCTCTGGGCCGGTTCAAGTCGCATAGCCCGAAGATACCCCACTTCGATAACGTTGAATTTCGTTCCGGCCTGCATCATGAGAATCTCATCGCCGGCTTTCAGTGTGCCGTTGAAAATCCTAAAATAGACGATAACCCCGCGGTAGGCGTCATAGTACGAGTCGAAGACGAGCGCTTCAAGCGGTGCATCTGCGTCGCCTTTGGGCGGCGGAATTTGCGCAACAATGCGCTCCAACACCTCGTCGATGCCGATACCGAGCTTCGCCGAAATCATGGGCGCATTTTTAGCTTCGATGCCGATGATATCCTCGATCTCCTGCTTAACTCGCTCCGGCTCGGCCGCCGGCAAGTCGATTTTGTTGATGACCGGCAGCAGCTCGAGGTTGTGCTCCAGCGCAAGGTAGGTGTTGGCCAGCGTCTGGGCTTCAATGCCCTGCGCCGCGTCGACGACCAGCACCGCGCCTTCGCAAGCTGCGAGCGACCGGCTGACCTCATAGTTGAAGTCGACGTGTCCGGGCGTGTCAATTAGGTTGAGTTCGTAAGTCTCACCGTTTGCAGCCAGATAGTCGAGCTTGACGGCTCTGGCTTTGATCGTGATGCCCCGCTCCCGCTCAAGGTCCATATTGTCTAAGAGCTGCTCCTCCATCTCGCGCTTTGTGACCGATTGGGTTCGCTCTAAGAGCCGGTCGGCGAGGGTGGACTTGCCGTGGTCGATATGGGCTATAATGGAAAAATTCCGTATATGGTCAAGCTTCATGTGTTTCTCCCGAAAAAAACTAAATTTTAGGCCCGTTTGCGCCGCTCTGTGCAGGTATTTAGTCACATTATGATACCATGCGTGCGCAGCGCGAATGGTGGCATGTGTCATCTTTTTCGCATGCTGCGTAAGCGGAGAGGAAATGAAAAATATAGTAGCCGCTTTGCGGCTATTATATCACATCTGTTTTTGGGGTACAATACCGCCATGAAACGACGTCTGAAAAGCTTTGTCATCGGTTTTGTGCTCTGCCTGACGGTCATTGCCGTCGCGGTGGGGCTTACGGCTGTTGCGGGTGAGGCGCTGACCGCGCTGCGCACCGAGGAGGGCGATATCCAGATTGAAGCGCTCGGAACCTGGCTCGAAATCCCGGCTTACCTTCTCGACGGCACCGCCGAGGCTTTCCAGCGCATACAAAAAGCGGCGGAGTATGCCGCTCCGCCGCTTTCAAATACAATTAAACTGACAATCAGTTACTGTCTTGATGCCCTCCAAGGGCTTCCGTAATGCTGGCCTGGGCACTTCGGGTATGGTTGTCGGCCAGTTTTTCGGCAAGCTCCACGTCGCCGGCAATGATAGCGTCGAGCAGTGCGCGGTGTTCTTTTAAAACGCCCTGAAGGCGGCCTGGGCTCGTGAGTGATTTCAGGCGGGCCATCTTGACAAAGTTGTGGAAGTTGGCCATCATGGAGCGCAGCGGTCGGTTCTTGCCCGCCTTTGCGATGAGATCGTGGAAGCGCGAGTCGAGGTCGACGATTTTCTCGACATTGCCCTTGTTGGCATAGAACTCGGTCAGGTTGATGACCTCTTCAAGCTCGGTGATCTCCTCGGGCGTGATGCGCTCGGCTGCAAGCCGCGCCGCGAGCGCCTCAATCGCATATTTTATCACATAGATGTCCTCTATGTCCTGTTTCGATATGCCCACCACCACGACACCCTTGTTCGGAATGGAGTCGACCAGTCCCTGGAGCTCAAGCTGGCAAAGGGCTTCGCGAAGCGGGGTGCGGCTGACGCCAAGTTTTTCGGACAGCGCCTTCTCCGTCAAATTTGCACCCGGCGGATAAACGCCGTTGACGATGTCCTGTTCGAGTTGTTTGAAGATACGGCTGCGCAGATTGAGTTTCGAGCTACGTGTGCTCTCGTCCTCACGAACCTGGTTCGACATCCCTTCACCTCCATAAAACGATATATATATAGTATAAGGCCCAAGGTCGGAATAGTCAACGAAAAAGATACACTTATATATGCTTGTATATGTTATGCAATCTCCCAAGTCGCCGATCGGGCAGTGTTTTTTATCCTGATAAAATAGAGGGCGGCGCAATGCGCCGCCCTCTATTTTACTTAAATTTGCGCGATTTATTATTTCGCCGCTGCGGTTTCAATGGTGGCGTAGTTCCAGATGACGTCTCCGGTCGGGAGCTGAATGAGGTTTTTAACCGTCGGCTTCATCATGTAGGGGTTGGTGTAGAAGTACATCGGAGCAACCGCACCGGTCTCCATGAGTACCTTCTCGGCCTTTGCGCAAAGCGCGGCGCGCTCTGCGGGATCGGCACAGGCCTTGATCTGGGCGACAAGGGCGTCATAGGCATCTACCCAGGTCTGGTTGCCTTCGTCTCCCCAGTAGGCGCCGACACCGGCATCAGTAGTCACAGCGGAAGCCCTAGTGTAGTCGCCAATGGCACGGCCAAGGCGCGGATAGTTGTTGCCGGAGTTGGAAATGAAGATTTCGAGGAAGTTGACGCAGTCATTGAAGTCTGCGATCCAACCCATGCGGGCGGCCTCGGCGTCACCGGCCTTCAGCTTCTGCTGCAGGGTGGCCCAAGCTTCAGTGTTGATGGTAGCGGTGATTCCGAATGTGTTCCAGGTCTCCTGGACGTACTGGATGACAAGTGCGTTGGCGCCGGCATTGTTGAAGGCGAAGTCGATGGCGGGCATATCAGTGAACTTGATATCGCCGGTCGCAATGGTGCCGGTATAGGCATAGCCGAGGTCGATCAGGGTCTGGCAGGCAGCGACCTGATCCTCGGTATACGCTGCATTGACGGTGGAGGGGGTGTCGGTGCCGGTGTACCAGGTGCCGTAGCCCTCAGCACTGCGGACGTCAGCGTTGAGGCCGTCGCCCAAAGACTTCGGATAGAAGCCGGTGGCGGGGACCTGTCCGGCCTGGGTGACTTCTTCAACCAGCTCGACACGGTCAATCAGCTGGCCTAAGGCAAAGCGGGCCTTGGACTGCTCCGGGATGGTCAGCTGCTTGCCCAGAGGCGAGATATCCTTGTGTACGTTGAAGAGCACATACCAGGTGCCAATGTAGTCGCCGAATACCAACTCGCCGGGATAGGTCTCGTTGAGGCGGTCAAATTCGGTCGGGTCAATGGACTGGATGTAGTCGGCGGTGTCATTCTCGTAAGCGGTGAGGATGGCCACGTTGTCCTCGGAGAGGTAGTACTTCACGCCGGCGAGCTGTACGTTCGCAGCGTTCCAGTAGTACTCGTTCTTCTCAAAAGAGGCCACGTCGTCGATCTTATACTCGGTCATCTTGAAGGGACCCATGCCGACATAGGTGGCCGGGTCAACTGCCCAGGCGCCCTCGGCATCGGCATTCTCGGTTTTGACAGCGTCGAAGGTCGTGAAAGCGCACAGCTCGAGGAAGTAGGGTGTGGGGGCCTTCAGCTTGACGGTCAGGGTGCGGGCAGCGTCGTCAGCGACGATGTTCATCGTGTCCGGATAGCCCTCGATGATGTCAAAGAGGAAGCCGTAATCGGCGCCGAGGTCTTCAGAGGCAGCACGGGTCCAGGAGGCGACCATTTCGCTGGCCTTGAAGTCGGTGCCGTCCGACCACTTGAGGCCGTCACGGAGGGTAAAGGTGTAGGTCAGTTTGTCGTCGCTGAGGGTGTAGGACTCGGCGAGCTCAGGCGCGAGCTCGGCCTTACCGTCGATCAGCTGGTGTCCCATCAGGCCGCACTGGGCAAGCCGGATAAGATTGCTGCCGACAGAGGCGCTGTTGAGCGCCGGGTCCATGGTGAGGGGTGTGCCGCCGCCCAGAAATGCCGTGGCGATCATGGGCTCCTCAGCGGGAGCGGGGGTCTCTTTCGGGCTGCAGCCTGCGGCCAGTGCCATGACCATGGCCAAGGACAGCAGAAGCGCAAAATACTTTTTCATAGTAATCCTCCCTGTTTTTATTCAATTCAATCCCGGCTTTACGGGCGTGAATTGCGGTTGGTTCGGTTTTCCGCACCGGTGTGGAGTCTGTCCTCTCCTAGAGGTTGTGGCAGGCGCACCAGTGTCCCGGTGCCACCTCTTTGAACTCGGGGCAGCTTTCGGCGCAGGCCGCCGTCGCTCTCCCGCAGCGGCTGCGGAAGGTGCACCCCGATGGCATTTTTAGCGGGCTCGGTATATCGCCCTGCAACACGATTCGGCGTGCCGCGCGGGCTTTGTCGGGGTCCGGAATGGGGACAGCCGACAGTAGCGATATGGTATACGGATGCAAAGGATGCCGATGCAGCTCGTTTGCGCTTGTGAGCTCCACGATGCGGCCGAGATACATGACGGCGATGCGGTTTGAGATATGCTTGACGACCGAGAGGTCGTGGGCGATGAAGAGATAGGTCAGCCCCATCTGGTGCTGCAGATCCTCCAGCATGTTGATGACCTGTGCCTGAATGGAGACGTCGAGAGCTGAAACCGGCTCGTCACAGACGATGAAGTCTGGGTTCGAGGCCAGCGCCCGTGCAATGCCGATGCGCTGCCGTTGTCCGCCCGAGAACTCGTGGGCGTAGCGGGTGGCCTGCTCGCTGGAGAGCCCGACCACCGCCAGCAGCTCGTTGATGCGGTCAGTGCGCTCTTTCTTTGTGGCGGCAAGCTTGTGCACATCGATGGGCTCGGCCACGATGTCCCCCACCGTCATGCGTGGGTTTAGGGAAGAATAGGGGTCCTGGAAGACAATCTGGGCGCGGCGGCGGAACTCATCCATGATGGGGCCTTTTTCAATGAGCTTTCCGTCAAACCATACCTCGCCTCCCGTCGGCTTGTAGAGGTGCAGCAGTGTGCGGCCGACTGTCGTCTTGCCGCAGCCCGACTCACCGACAAGGCCCAGCGTCTCGCCTTGCCTGATGGAAAACGACACGTCGTCGACCGCTTTGAGCATGGTTGTCTTGAAAAGACCGGTCGTGACCGGAAAATACTCTTTCAAGTTGCGCACCTCGAGAAGGTACTCGGGATTTGCGCCGCCCGCGGCCTTGTTTATAGGTGTGTCGTTCATTTGCAGCCCCCCTCAACGTCTAGCGGTGCCGCAACCGGAATTCCCGCTTCATCGAGCTCAAGACATCCGGCCTCATCCGCCTGCTTTATATTCAGCCAGCAGGCCGACATATGCCCAATGCCCACCATGAGCTCCGGCGGGTGCTTTTTTAGACAGATTTTCATCGCCGCATCGCACCGCGGTGAAAATGCACAGCCTTCCGGAAGGTTTAAGAGATCGACGGGCGTTCCCGAAATCGGGATCAGCCGTTCTTTTTCGTCGAGCTCGATGTTGGGAATTGACCGCATGAGCCCTTTGGTGTATTCATGGCGAGGTTGATAGAAAACCTGCCTGGCGTCGCCCCGCTCGGCCGCACGCCCAGCGTACATAACGACAACCTCATCGCACATTCCGGCGATGACTCCGAGGTCGTGGGTGATCATGATGATGGCCATTCCGAGCCGTTTTTGCAAATCCTCCATCAGTTCGAGGATTTGGGCCTGAATGGTCACATCCAGCGCCGTAGTCGGCTCGTCCGCAATCAGGATATCCGGCTCACAGGCCAAAGCCATTGCAATCATGACCCGTTGCCGCATACCGCCTGAGAGTTCGAAGGGGTATTGCTTGACCCTTTTTTGGGGTTCGTTGATTCCGACCAGTTCCAGCATTTCCACAGCCCGCGCTTTTGCCTGCTCACGGTTGCGGTCGGTGTGCAGCAGAATGGCCTCCTCAAGTTGGTTACCCACGGTGTAGACCGGGGTAAGGCTCGTCATAGGGTCCTGGAAAATCATGCTGATCTTATTGCCGCGTAAGCTCCGCAGCTCTTCGTCCGAAGCACCGACGAGCTCTTTGCCGTCGAACTTGACGCTGCCGCCGACAATTCTGCCGGGGTAGGTCAAAATCTGCAATATCGAGTAAGCCGTGACACTCTTGCCCGACCCCGACTCACCGACGATGCCGAGAACCCGGCCGCGGTCGAGCGAAAAGGAGATGCCGTCGACCGCCTTGACTTCTCCGGACGGGGTGAAAAAGGAGGTGCGCAAATCTTTTACTTCAAGCAAACTCATCGTTCATTCCCCCCGTCACGAGCGCAGCTTCGGGTCGAACGCATCGCGCAGACCGTTGCCGAGCAGATTGAAAGAGAGCACAATGAGAAAAATCGCGAGCGCCGGCCATACGAGAAGGTACGGATAGGAGGCGAGTCCCGTCCTGGCGTCGGCCGCAAGGGAGCCTAAGGACGGCATCGGCATTGAGACGCCGAGCCCAAGGTAGGACAAAAAGCTCTCGGTGAAAATGGCGGCCGGAATCTGCATGGCGGCCGTGATGATGATGACCGAGACGCTGTTGGGGATCATATGCCGCAAAATAATGGATGACGGCTTAGCTCCGATGGCACGGGAAGCCAGCACATACTCCTGCTCTTTGATGGAGAGGATCTGGCCGCGCACCTGGCGGGCCATGCCGACCCAGTAGAGCATGCCGAAGACGATGAAAATCGAGATCATTCCGGCCCCCAGACGCAGCACAACGATGCTCTGCGACTGCTGTACAAATCCTCTGATCACGACCGAGAGCAAAATGATGATGAGCACATCGGGCAAAGAATAGATGATGTCGACGATGCGCATCATGAAGAGGTCAACCCTACCGCCGAAAAAGCCCGAGATCGATCCGTACAGGATACCGATGATGACGACGATGACTGCCGCCACAACGCCGACGGAAAGCGAAATACGGGTGCCATAAATGACCCGGATGGCGTAGTCACGCCCTAGGGCGTCGGTTCCCATGATGTGGGGAAACACCTTGCCGCCCGACTCGATGACGGCCTGTTCTTTTTCAGAATACTCGAATGGGTCTAGATATTTGCGCGAAAGGTCCTGCGACTGGTAGGTGTAAGGATATATGGAAGGCACGAAGGCCGCGATAAAAGCGATGAGGAGGATCGTGGTTATACAGATCATGGCAAGCCGGTTCTTCGCGAGTCTTCGAAGGGCATCCCTCATGAAGGAGACCGACTCCCGCATCTGCGACTGCTGCGCCTTTTCTTCTTCGGTGGCGGGCACGAATGCGCCCGGATCCATCTGTAGACTGAGGAAGTTCTTCTTGTGTGTGTCGTTCATCTACATCATACTCCCCTCAGCTCAGATCGATGCGCGGATCGACAATCTTGTACAGCACGTCCGACAGAAAATTCATGAAAATAATGATGACTGCAAGGAAAATCGTGACCCCCATGATCATCATGTAGTCGGTGCGCAGCATACTGTTGACAAACAGCCGTCCGAGTCCCGGCACTGAAAAGATGTTTTCAACCACCATACTGCCGGTCAGAATATACGCCATCATGGGGCCGGCGTAAGTGATGACAGGACTGAGTGCGTTTTTGAGGGCGTGTTTGAATATGACCCGGCTATTTTTTAGCCCTTTGGCCCTAGCGGTGCGGATATAGTCCTGCCCTAAGACATCGAGCATGCTCGAACGGGTCAACCTCGTGATATAGGCCATCGGGTAGAGGCAGAGTGCGAGGGTTGGCAGCACAAGGCCGCCCGGTTGGGTGCTGATAGTCGGAAACAGCTTAAATTTCAGGGCGAAGGTCAGCAGCAGCAGCGTCGCGATTACAAACGACGGCAGCGATACAAGTGCCGTCGTGACCACTTGAATGAATTTATCAAGCCATCGCCCTCGCCGCAGTGCGGCAATCGACCCAAGAAAAACCCCGAATACGATGGCAATAACTGCGGCGGTCAGTCCGATTCTCGCCGAATATGAGAAACCGCCCTTGATCAGACCGAAGACCGTGCTGCCCACCCAGGCTGTTGAGAGGCCGAAATCGAGTTTTATGACGTTCTTGAGGTAGTTGAAAAACTGCACGGGCACAGGTTTGTCAAATCCGTACTTGGCTTCAAGCGCCGCAATCGTCTTGTCCGACTTGGCTTTCTCCGAGCTGAAAGGGCTTGCCGGTATGGCATGCATAGTAAAAAAAGTAATTGTTATTACGAGAAATACCGTTAAAACAGCAAGTAAAAATCGCTTTATGATATAAATCATAAACTTCGAGTTCATAGGTTTCCCTCCGTTATGCGGTTCTCGCCACTCAAAGAATGTGGAGCGGATATATCACATTTATAGCATACATGCATACAACTGTCAACAACACAGATTATTTGTATGTGTCAAAAAGCTCTTCCAAGGCTCGTATACGCTTGCTATTTTTACGCTATTCTGGTAAAGTATAGGCAAATATGATTTTGCTTAAACGCCGCGCATTTTGAGGCGGCAGATGCTTTTAACCACCCGGGTATCCCGATTTTTAAGGAGGATTTACCATGGCGGCCGATGGAAAATTTTTGGCAGGCATCAAACGCTTGAAGCATGCCGGCGTCCGGCTTGACAAGGGTGACGTCATATATGTGGATCCGTATGGGGTTCTCACCGATTCTCATGATGCCGATTATATTTTTATCACCCACGCCCATTACGACCATTACTCCCCCGACGACATCAAGCGCATCTTCAAGGAGGACACCGTCTTTGTGGCCCCGGTCGAAGTGGCAGCTAAACTCGCCGAGGGGTATGGCACCGCAAAGACCAAGATCGTCGAGCCCGGCGACATTCTGTCGCTGGGCAGCCTCTGCGTTGAAGTGCTTCCGGCCTACAATCTGGGCAAGCAGTTCCACCCGAAAGAAATGGGCTGCGTCGGCTACATTCTCCGGTGCGATGACGGCTCGTATTACTTTCCCGGCGACATTGACGCCATACCGGAATTTCTCGCGGCCGATGCCGATGTTTTCTTTGTGCCCATCGGCGGAACCTACACGATGAACCCTGGAGAAGCGGCGGCGGCGGTGGAGCAGACAACGGCGAAGATCGCGATCCCCTACCATTACGGGGACATTGACGGCATCGGCAAACGAGGCGATGGAGCCCTCTTTATTTCCCTGCTCAAAAAAGTAAAAGGAGTCGAACTGTGATGAATGCACAAAAGGAATTTATGGAAAAACTTGCCGCCCGCAAGCCGGTTGTCGGCTGCGGCCTCATGAATGTCACTTATTCCGGCGTCATGCAGATCTACAAGAGCTGCGGCATGGACTTCGTGCTCATTGACTGCGAACACGGCACCCTGTCCGATGTCTCGATCGAAGAGATTTTGCGCACCTGCCGGCTTTTAGACCTGCCCACCGTGGTGCGGGTTCCTGGAATACATCAGTCCCTCATCGCAAAGCCGATGGATATGGGCGCCGATGGCATCATGGTGCCCCGCGTCGACACCGTCGAGCAGCTTGACGACATCGTCAAGTACTGGCGGTTCGCCCCCCGCGGCAAGAAGGGGTTCGGCGGGTTTGCGCAACTGCGCCCCGGCGAGACCATCCCCGATGTGAACGACAACCGTGTGCTCTCCATCCAGATCGAATCCCGTGAGGGCGCCGCAAATCTTGAAAAGATGCTGACCAAATACCCCGGTGAGCTTCAGTTCGTGCTGGTCGGCCCCACAGACCTCTCGGTCGATGTCGGCACCCCAGGCGACATGTATTCCACAGTCGAACTCGAAGTCATTGCCGACATTGCGAAGACCTGCGAGCGGCACGGCGTGTCACTCGGAATGTTCTGCACCGGACCAGACGTGATGCAGTTTTGGAAGGAGCGCGGCATCAACGTCATGTGGGTCACGGCCGAGCTCTTCCTGCTCGCAAACGAAGTCGGCCGTGTGAAGAATATGTTTGACAACCTGAAATAGTCATGGACAAAAACGTCTGGATGAACCTGCAAAACGGCAGCGACATACGCGGCGTCGCCGAAGGCGGGAACCCGCCGCTTACGGCGGGATTCGCCGGCAGGCTCGGGCGGGCGTTTGCTCGCCTGATTCTTGTGCGCACCGGAAAACGGCCTTTTTGTGCCTTCGAACCCGCCCGGGTGGCCGTCGGGTTTGACCCGCGACCGAGCGGTCGCCCGCTGGCCAGGGCTTTTTGCGACGGGTTGGCGGCTGAGGGCGTCACGCCTTACGCCACAGGTATTTCGACGACTCCCGCCATGTTCATGGGCTGCATGGACCCGAGGCTTTCCGCCGACGGCGGCGTCATGGTCACCGCGAGCCACTTGCCGGCCGACCGCAACGGCTTCAAATTCTTTATTCCCTCCGGCGGTCTTGGAAAAAAGGACATCACGGCGCTGCTTGAGTCGGCCTGTGAACTTAATCCGCCCGCCCCCACAGAGCTTCCGCTTTATTATGATCTGATGGCGGCATACGCCTCCTACCTTGTCGAACGGGTACAGGAGTGGACCGGCAAGGAGTTCCCCTTGACAGGCCGGAAAATACTCGTCGACGCCGGCGGCGGCTCGGGCGGATTCTATGTCGGCGTCCTGGAGCGTCTGGGTGCCGACACTGCCGGCAGCCTATACATTGAGCCGGACCCCACCTTCTCCGGCCACATCCCGAACCCGGAGGAGACTTCGGCCATGGAAGACCTTTGTGCCGCCGTTCCAAAGGCCGGCGCCCATTTCGGCGTGGCTTTCGACACCGACGCCGACCGGGCGGCCCTTGTCGGTCCCGACGGCAGCCTCATCAACCGTAACCGCATGATCGCACTGGCCGCCGTCGTCATCGCACCGCAAAACAAGGGCGGCGTCATCGTGACCGACTCGGTCACTTCGACTGGGCTCGGTGAGTTCATCGTATCGCTTGGCCTTACGCACCGACGCTTCAAGCGCGGATATAAAAACGTCATTGACGAGGCTGTGCGGCTCTGCGAGTCTGGTGTACACACTCCCCTTGCCATTGAGACAAGCGGCCACGCCGCCATGCGGGAGAACTTTTTCCTTGACGACGGGGCTTACCTCGTCACCCGAATGCTGCCCATGCTGGCCGAAAAAGGCCCCAGCGAGCTCATTGCGGGCTTACGCGAGCCGGTCGAAAGTGAAAGTCTGCGCATACCGGCCGATAATCTGCCGACCGACACACTCGACCGCCTTGCCGATTTTGCGAAAAAGACGCCCGGCCTTTCCCTCACGCCCGACAATTACGAGGGGGTTCGGGTGGATTGCGACCCCGCCCACGGGTGCGGCTGGCTGCTGCTGCGCCGCTCACTGCACGACCCGCTCTATGTGCTGGACATGGAGAGCGACCGTCCCGGCGGACTTACCGTCATGAAAGAGGTGTTAAGCCCCATCCTATGCCCATAATCTCAGTCAATCATCTTTGCAAGAGTTTCGGCGACCGTGTGATCCTGGACGGCGTCAGCTTCGACGTTGGAGGCGGCGATCGGGTCGGCCTGATTGGGCGCAACGGCAGCGGGAAGACGACACTGCTGCGCATCCTGACCGGCGACGAATACGCCGACGCAGGCGACGTACACATCGATTCGGCCGCCCGTGTCGAGGTTTTGGAACAGATCCCCCGCGCAGGTACTGAAGATACCGTCGAAACCGTCATACGAACGGCCTTCGATCATTTGCGGGAGATGGAGCAGCGCCTTGCGGCTATGGAGGCCGAGATGGCGACGGATCACAGTGCCCCGCTCTTAAAGGGCTACGACCGACTGCGGGTCGAATATGACACGGCCGGCGGATACGAGCAGGACCTGAATTTCGCCCGCACTGTGGCGGGGCTCAGTTTTGATGTCGAGTTCCTCTCCCGCCTTTTTAACGATCTGTCGGGTGGCGAGAAGACCAAGGTCAACCTTGCCCGCATCATCCTCTCCTCCCCCGAGGTGCTGCTGCTCGACGAGCCTACGAACCATCTCGACATGCGCTCCATTGAGTGGATCGAGGAGTTTTTATCCGCCTACAAGGGTACCGTCATTTTAATTTCCCACGACCGCTACTTTCTCGACCGGGTCTCCACCCGCATACTTGAGCTGGTGGGCGGCTCCGTCACATCGTTTGCCGGCAACTACAGTGAGTACATGGCCTGGAAGGAGGCCCGCTCCGAGCAGCTCGAGCGGCTCTACGAGCGGGAGCAGGCCGAGATCGACCGGCTGGAGACCGTCTCCGAGAAACTGCTCGGCTGGGGTATCCAGACCGAGCGGCTCTCCCGTGCAGCCCTTTCCATGAGAAAGCGCATTGCCCGGCTTCGGGCAAGCCAAACAACTCGCATCGCCAAGGATAACCGCCACATAAACGCTGCGTTAAATGACGGCGGGCGGACCGGATTTGACGTGCTTTCGGTCATCGATGTGGCAGCCGGATACGGCGGCGAGCCGATTTTTGAAGGGGTGACCCTCGACATCAAGCAGGGCCAGCGTGTCGCGCTGCTTGGGGACAACGGCGCCGGTAAGACGACTTTCTTCATGCTGCTGACCGGTGAAAAAAAGCCCGATGCCGGGCGCATCAAATTCGGTGCAAACGTCAAAGTCGGGCTCATGCCCCAGACCGTCACTTTCGAGCACCCGGAGCGTAATCTCGTCGACACCCTGCTATACGCTCATCAGGTGACGGCGCAGATTGCCCGCGACCGGCTTGCGGCATACGACTTTGTCGGCGAAGAGGTCTTCAAACAGGTCGCTGACCTATCGGGCGGCGAGCTCTCCCGGCTGAAGCTCTGTATCTTAAGCTTTGATCCCATCAATTTATTTTTACTCGACGAGCCGACCAACCATCTCGACATCGCAGCTAGAGAGTGGATCGAAAACACCCTCGAGGAATATGTCGGCACCATGATCTTCATCTCTCACGACCGCTATTTCATCAGCCGCTTTGCCGACCGCATCTTGACAGTCGCGGACGGGAGAATTGAGACGTTTTCCGGTGACTTTGAGGCGTATCGCCAATGGCGAGCACAGCCCGCGGCTCCTGTGAAAATTTACGACAAAAAACAAAAGGTGCGCACGGTCTCCCCCGCCAAGGCAGAGCGGGTCCGCGAGCGGGCAGTTTCCGCCTGTGAGCGCGACATAACGAATTTTGAGCGAGACCTTGCCGGTGTCCGCGGTGAGATGGATGCCGCCTCCACCGACTACGAGGCTCTTGAAGCGCTTACCGCGCGCGAGGTTAGTCTGCGCGATGAGATAGACAGGCTCTATTCCAAGTTGGACGAATTGTATGAGGAGGTGTGAGTAATGAGTGACATCAATACCCGTGAAAAGGTCATGGCGCTTGAGGACTATACTGTGGCGGTCCGCAGGCATCTGCACAAAATCGCCGAGACGGGCGGCAACGAAATCAAAACCATTGAGTACATCAAAGGTGAATTTGCCAAGCTCGGCATTGCCGCCGAAGAAGTGGAACACGGCGGACTCATCGCCATTTTAGAAGGGGCTCGCCCCGGCAAATCCATCATTTGCAGAGCCGACTGCGACGCGCTGCCCATGCCCGAGAGCGACTGCAATTTAAAGGGACCTCGGGTTTGCAAGTCGGAGAATCCGGACGCGATGCACGCCTGCGGCCACGACGGCCACGTCGCCATGGCCTTAACCGTTGCTAAAGTCCTATCTGAAAATAAAGATAAATGGGCTGGTCGCGTCATTTTCGCCATTGAGCGCGGCGAGGAAAATGGATGGGGCGGAATCTATCTGCTGGGTGCGCTGCGGAAGCTTGGCCCTATTGACGGCTGCTACGCCAACCACCTCTATTCCGAGCTACCCACCGGCAAAATCTCGGTCGAGGCAGGCCCCCGCATGTCGGCGCCCATCGGAGCCACGATCAAACTCACAGGCCGCGGCGGCCACGGCTCTCGCCCAGACCTCTGCATTAACCCGCTTGACGCCTTCTGTGATATTTACGCCTCCTGCAAAGAGCTGCTTGCCGTCAAAATCAACCCCTTCTCCCCTGTCACCTTTGTCGTCGGCACCATGACCTACGGCACGGTCGGCAACATCATTCCGGACAGCCTGACTTTTACCGGCGGCTTTAGGCTTGCCGACTTCTCAAAGTCAGGCGAGGCCGTCGTCAGCGGCTTCAAAAAAATCGTCGCAACCTGCTGCGAAAAGCACAGCGTGACATACGAGATGAATTTGCGCGCGCTCGATATGGCCGTCATCAATAACCCCGACTGCTCGGCAATTGCGCAGGCCGCCGTCACAAAGGCGCTCGGCCTCGAGTATATCGGAACCCACGAGCCATGGATGGCCTCCGAAGACTTTGGCCTGTATCTCAAATACTGGCCCGGCGTCTTCGCCTTTGTCGGCATCCAAAACGAGGAGCTCGGCTCCGGTGCTCCTCACCACAACACGAATTTCGATATTGACGAAGCTGCGCTGTCCATCGGCGCCTGCGGCACACTGCAGTATCTCCTTGACTTTTTAGAAAATGATAAGCCCATCCGCCACACGCCCGAAACCCGCAGCCCCCAAGAGCTGATGAATGCCATTTGACGAAGGTCTGGGCATTGCTCTGTCTCTTCGCGCTTTGAATCAACTGAAAATCGCAGACTCTATTCCAAATTGGACGAATAATATGAGGAGGTGTAAGTAATGAGCGACATTAAAACCCGCGAAAAAGTCATGGCGCTTGAGGGCTATACCGTGGAGGTCCGCAGGCACCTGCATGTCACTGCCGAGACAGCCGGTCTCGAATTCAAAACCATCGAATACATCAAAGGTGAGTTTGCCAAGCTCGGCATTACCGCCGAGGATGTGGAACATGGCGGCCTCGTCGCCATTCTGGAGGGGGGGCACCCTGGCAAGAGCATCATTTACCGGGCCGACTGCGACGCGCTGCCCATGCCCGAGAGCGACTGCAACTTAAAGCGTCCGCGTGTCTGCAAATCGGAGAATCCCGCCACCATGCACGCCTGCGGACATGATGGCCATATCGCCATAGCCCTCACCGTCGCAAAAGTACTTGCCGAAAATAAGGACAAGTGGGCGGGCCGCGTCATCTTCGCGATTGAGCGCGGCGAGGAGAACGGCTGGGGAGCAAACCGGCTGCTCGACAGGCTGCGCCAGCTAAGTCCCGTCGACGGTTGCTACGGCAACCACCTCTTTGCCGAACTGCCCACCGGCAAGATTTCCGTTGAGCCCGGTTCCCGCATGTCGGCTCCTGTCGGCTACACCGTGAAGCTGACAGGCCGCGGCGGCCACGGCTCCCGGCCAGACCTGTGCATCAATCCGCTCGACGCTTTTAACGACATTTACAGCTCCTGCAAAGAATTGCTGGCCGTTAAAATCAATCCCTTTTCCCCTGTCACTTTTGTCGTCGGCACCATCAGCTACGGCACAGTCGGCAACATCATTCCTGATAATTTGACTTTTTCCGGCTCTTTCAGACTTGCCGACTTCTCGAAGTCCGGCGAGGCGGTCGTCACCGGCTTCAAAAAGATTCTCGCAAACTGCTGCGAGAAGCACGGCGTCAAATATGAGCTGATCATCAACGCCTATGACATGGCCGTCATTAACAACCCCGACTGCTCGGCCATCGCCGAAAAAGCGATAACCAAGGCATTGGGACCGGAGTACATCGGGTTCCACGAGCCCTGGATGGCCTCCGAAGGATTTGGCATGTACCTCAAGTACTGGCCCGGCATCTATGCCTTTGTCGGCATTCAAAATGAGGAGTTCGGCTCCGGCGCACCCCACCACAATACGAATTTCGACGTTGACGAGGCGGCGTTGCCTCTGGGCGCCTGCTGCACCCTGCAGTACATTCTCGACTTTTTGGAAAACGACACACCCATTCGCCACACACCCGAAACCCGCTGCCCCGATGAGCTGACAAACGCCATTTGACGGTGAGCCGGTAATTTTACCCATCGCCGTTCGGACAAACAGGAGGATAATCCATGCTTGAAACCATCCTTGCACGCCGCAGCATCCGCAAATATACGGGCGAGCCTGTGACAGACGAAGCGCTCGACCGGATTCTTCGGGCCGCCATGTCCACCCCGTCGGCCTGCGACTGTAGGCCTTGGGAATTTGTCGTCGTACGTGACGCTGCAAAGAAAAAAGAACTCGCCGGCCTTGGACGTTACACCGGCATGGCAGCAGATGCCGATCTTCTGATCTTCGTCTGCGCCGTTCCAGAAAGGCAGGCCATCTGCCCCGGATTTTTCCCGCAGGACTGCGGTGCCGTCTGCCAGTCTATTTTGCTTCAGGTCACCTCTGAGGGGCTTGGCGCTGTCTGGTGCGGTATTTACCCGGGCGAGGAGATGATTGCAAAGACCGCCCGTGCCCTCGCTGCGCCGAACGGCGTCATCCCCTTCGCCATGATCTGCATCGGCCATCCCGCCGAGCACCCGGCGCCCCGCGACCGCTACGAAGAGTCCCGTGTTCACCACGAAAACTGGTAGGAGGATAAAAAAATATGAAACTGCTCAATTTTGTTTCGGACGGCAAAGTGAACCTCGGCGCCATGGCAGAGAACGGCGTTGCCGTTATGACGGGGGCCGCAGGCTTCCCGCAGACCATGCAGGAGGCCATTGAACTTGGTATTCCCGCCCTGAACGCGCTCAACCTCTCTGCTTTGCCGACTGTCTGCCCCGGCTGTATCACCTACGCTCCGGTCGTGACGGCGCCCGAAAAAATCATCTGCGTCGGCCTCAACTATCTTGAGCATGTTAAGGAGTCCTATTCTGAGGTGCCCAAGTGGCCCTGCCTCTTCAGCAAATTCAACACAGCCTTGGCCGCTCACGGCGAGACCGTCGAGCTCCCGGCCGTTGACGAAAAATACGAC
Organism: Oscillospiraceae bacterium; assembly: GCA_963662765.2. Lineage (GTDB taxonomy): Bacteria > Bacillota > Clostridia > Oscillospirales > Feifaniaceae > DATMXT01. The sequence goes on along the minus strand of CAXXUP010000002.1, from coordinate 39,243 downwards.
TACGAGGCGGAACTGGTTATTGTCATCGGCAAAAAAGGCCGCGACATCGCCAAGGAGGATGCTTTGGACCATGTCTTCGGCTACACCTGCGGCAACGATCTCTCGGCTCGAACCCTGCAGATGCGTACCGGCCAGTGGCTGACCGGCAAAACCATCGACAAGTTCGGCCCGGTAGGCCCTGTCATTGCGACGGCCGATACGCTCGACGGTGACAACCTGCCCATTAAGCTCATCCGTAACGGCGTCGTTTGCCAGGATTCGAGCACAAGCGATCTCGTCTTCGATGTGTCGACCATCGTAAGCTACTGCTCCCTATTTGTCACTTTAAAGCCGGGTGATATCATTTTCACCGGCACGCCAAAGGGCGTCATCGGCGGAAAGCCGGAGGGGCAAAAGGATTGGCTGAAGCCCGGCGAGGTGCTGACCGTCGCCATTGAGGGCATCGGCGAGCTGACCAACACGCTGGCATAACCTATTTAATCGCACAAAAGCATCATAAAGCGCGGGGGGAGATCCCCCCGCGCTTCAATAAAAGAAAATAAATCAAGTTGCTTTGCGGAAGACCCAAAAGCGGGCCACAAAATAATTCCAGATGAAAACGACACCCATGAGCGGGATTTTAACAATCCATGGCTTTAAGTTCCACTCCGAGCAAATCCACTTCAGCGCAACGGAACTTACGATGGTGTTGAAGCAAAAAAGTGCGGCATACCGCGCAGCCTCAGCGGTGATCTTTCCCTTTGATTTGAAGCTCCAGGTGCGGTTGAGCAGATAGCACCAGACTGCCCCGGCCAACATTCCGGTACCGTTTGCGGCACCTTCCGCAAAAAGCTGCACGCCGGCGTTTTTCATCATGGACAGCACTGTCAAAAAAACGGCGTAATCGACGGCAAACCCACTTGCCCCTACAATGGCATACCGTAGAAAATTGGTTTTAAACAGCTTTTCCATACATTCACCTCTTGGTTGTAGCTTAACCCAAATCAAAGGAGCGGTCAAGATGAAAAAGAAAATCTATATCATGGTCGACATGGAGGGCATCTCCGGCACCGTCAAAACCGCCGACGTCGACAATAACGCCGCCGAATACCAGCGGTTTCGCCGCCAGATGACCAAAGACGTCAACGCCGCTGTCGCCGGCGCCTTTGACGGAGGCGCCACTGAAGTCTTAGTCAACGACGCCCACGACTCCATGACCAACATCCTTTTTGAGGAGATCGACCCTCGCGTGAAGCTCATTTCCGGCCGCATCAAGCCCATGTGCATGGTGGCCGGTCTCGACGACAGCTTTGACGGCATGATCATGGTCGGTGCCCATGCTAAGGCCGGCTCGACCGGCATCATGGCCCATACCATGTACGGCGTCCAGATTTCTGCCCTTTTCTTAAACGGCGTCGAAATCGGCGAGATGGCCATGAACGCTTCAGCCGCAGCCGGTTGGGGCGTGCCGGTCATCATGATCAGCGGCGATGCCTCGGCGCAGCGTGAGGCCAAGGCCACTGTCGACCCCGAGATCGAGTTCGCCGTCGTCAAAGAGGATATCACACGCTGGTGCGCTGCCCTGCTGCCGCCCGAGCAAGCCGAGAAAGTCATTCGCGAGGCCGCTTGCAACGCCGTTAAGAATCTCGGCACCGGCAAAAAACCGTCCGTTCCGGCCAAAACTACCTATAAGCTGCGGTTCCACTCCTCCGCCGAAGCCGAATGCGCCTGCCTCGTCCCCCAGATCAAGCGGGTTGACGACCGGACGGTCACCCTCTCTTCCGCCGACCCGAGGGCAGCGTACCAGTTGCTCATCGTCGCCATGACCATGGGTTACTCCGCATTTGACCGGATGTATGGCTGATTGGACAAATCCGTGAAACCACTTGACACAGGGTGGCTTTTTTGCTAAGATAGGTCTTGCCGTTCGTCGAAGACCAAGGCGAACGGTTATGGAGAGATGGCTGAGCTGGTCTAAGGCGCACGATTGGAAATCGTGTTAGGGTTAATCCCCTACGAGGGTTCGAATCCCTCTCTCTCCGCCATGTTAAAAGCCTTGCAGCTCTAAGAGTTGCAAGGCTTTTCCTTTGCTCAATAATGGCTATTACCCTTTAATTTACCCTTTACAGAATAAAAAGACAGGAAATCTTATGCGGAAGGCTCTACCCGCATCGCGTCCAGTGCGTTTTCTATAACCGCCGTGGCGTTCCCATTTGGAGATAACCACACCTCAAGCATTTCCTTAGGTAATATCACCGGCATTCGGTTGTGGATGGCTGCCACGCTCTCAGATGCGGGGCGGGTCAGTATCACACAGCTAGCAAACGGGTCGTTTTTATCCAACCGGTACAGCCCCGCCAAATACAGCACCCTAGCGCTTTCCGGATAGATGGCGTATTTTTTTTTGCCTTTATCAAGCTTTTGCCATTCAAAGTAATGTGTAGCCGGAATCAGGCAGCGGCGCAGGTCCATGCTCTGCCGGAACATGGGCTTTTCGGCAGCCGTCTCGCTCCGGGCGTTGATAACAAGACTGCCGCTGCCGGAATCATAGCCCCACTTCATTGGGAAGGGATGTGGGGCACCATCCCGCCCGTTGGCGATGGTCGCTATGGTGCTGCTCGGGAAGACCTCGCCTACGGCTACTCCACCCTGCGTTTTGCGATTTACTTCGTCTATGATGGCGCGAAGCTCTCCGTCTTCGGTCTCCGGCTCCACATAAAATCTACCGCACATATCAGCTCACAACCTTTCCAAACACTCTCAGCTCGGAATAGTCTGTGTTTATATCAATCGGCTCATACTTTGGATTGAGCGAAATGAGCCGGATGCCGTCCACATCCGTTGACAGCTTCTTGCAGTATGAACAGCCGTCATACAGGACGATACCAATCTCGCCGTCCTCCAGCGTAAGCTGCTGCTGCACCCAGACGAGCTGGCCGTCCGCGTAGCGCGGCTCCATACTATTGCCTGAGATGTAAATGCCGAAGTTCGCGCTCAAAGGCACGTCATCTCCGACCTCCATTAGATCGTAATCGGAGCTGTCCAAAAACTGGCCCGTTCCGGCGGAGGCGGCTATGTTATAGACGGGTAGCTTGCGCAGAGGGAAGACCTTGTTCTCCCGCTCATATAGACCGCTCACGGCCAAAACATGGGCGTATTCATCCACCTTTCTCTGCCCGGCGGGACTCAGTCTGCCATAATCGGAGTCATCCTCAAAAAAGGCGGTTAGATGATATATACCCAGTATTCGGCACAGCGCGATAAGCAGCTCCGCGTTCGGACGCCGCTGATCCAGCTCCCACCGTGAAACCGCCTGATTTGTTACGTCAAAGCCTGCAGCCCTAAGCTCTCGCGCCACGTCATGCTGCGAAAGTTTTTTCTCCTCACGGCTCGCCGCGAGAACCTGCCCAATCGTTTTGCTCATGCCTATCAACTCCCTATTGCTTATTATATATTAGAAATCACCGCAGTGCAAGAATTTTTTCTATAAAATCGACATGGTGGCGATTATTTAAGCTTTACATCGACACTATGGAGATTTATAATAGTGATAATCGACGGAGAGGAGATATGGCACATGGAGCGGACAATCCTGCATTCGGACATAAACTCCTGCTATGCGAATATCGAGCTGCTGTATCACCCGGAGCTACGAGGGGTGCCTCTGGCCGTGGGCGGAGATGTGGAGGCGCGGCACGGCATCATACTTGCAAAAGACGAGTTGGCGAAGAAGGCCGGCGTCAAGACTGGCATGGCGCTGTGGCAGGCGCGGCAGCTCTGCCCGAAGATAAATATACTACCACCTCGGATGGATTTGTATCTGCGGTTCTCCAGATTGATCAATAAAATATATGACGATTACACTGACCAAATCGAGCGGTTCGGCATCGATGAAAGCTGGCTTGACGTCACACATAGTGGCACGCTGGGTACCGGTGAGAGCATTGCCGAGGAGATACGGCAGCGAGTCAAATTTGAGCTGGTAGTCACGGTCTCCATCGGCGTGTCATGGAACAAGATATTTGCCAAGCTCGGCTCAGACTACAAAAAGCCGGATGCCGTTACAGTCATCAGAAAGGATAGCTATCAGGATATTGTCTGGCCCCTGCCGGTGGATGACCTGCTCTTTGTGGGCCGTGCGACGGGGCGCAAGCTTCACAGCGTCGGTGTACACACGATAGGCCAGCTCGCAGCAATGAGCCCAGATTACCTGAATAGAAAATTCGGCAAGATCGGTTATATGCTCCACGCCTTTGCCAATGGTGCAGATAACTCGCCTGTCTCCCGCGAGAATGAGGAGCCTATCATCAAATCCATCGGCAACAGCACCACCACGCCAAGGGATCTGACCTGCGATACAGACGCCTACATTGTCTTTCTCACATTGGCCGAGAGCGTGGGCGCAAGGATGAGGGAGAACGGGTTCAAAGGGAATGTAATTGAAATATCCGTACGGGACAATGAGCTAAGCTGGTTTACGAGACAGAAGAAGCTGGCGAGTCCGACAGATATCACCAGCCAGATTCTGGGCCATGCCATTGAGCTATTTCGGTCGAACTATCGCTGGCAAAAGCCGATACGGAGCCTTGGTATACGGGCGTCGAGCCTTGTGCCTGCAAGCTGCTGTGAACAACTTGATCTATTTACGAACAATGCCATACGTAATAGTCAGCGTTTGTTGGACGCGGCGGTGGATGATGTACGCCGGCGTTTCGGCTACGCGAGCATCCAGCGCGGCACAGCGCTGATGGACTGCAGGCTCGGTTCACTGAACGCCCGCGAGGACCATGTGGTTCATCCCGTGGGGTTTCTATAATATTGGGATTAGGAGGTGTTTGCCGTGGGTGCATGCCCGAAGGTTTATGTAGAAGTCAAGGTCAAATACTACCCAGACGGCCTCATTGAGCCGCTTTCTGTAGTCTGGGAGGATGGACATGAGTATGATGTCGACAAAGTACTGGGCGTATGCCGGGCCGCCAGTTTGAAGGCCGGCGGTGTGGGAATGCGCTATACCGTTAGGATCGGTCGGACGGAGACATATCTGTTTCTTGAAGAAAACCGTTGGTTTGTGGAGCGAAGATCCGTGTGAACGACGCTGCGGCAGACATATGTGTTAGTAGCTTTTGATTTGATAGTAGTTGTGAATTGTTTTTATAAGCTCATTTTAGCACCCCAATCGCAAGCAAAGTTGAACACCCCTGCACTCGATAATGAACACCCACTCCAAAAGTGAACACTTTTTGATGATCGTTTGCGCTGGTATGAAAAAGGACGATACATCAATGCTAGCTTGCTACGATGTAGAAAGCGGAAAACACAGATAAAGAGCTGAAAGCACCTTGTTTACAGGCTTTTTGGGCAAAAAATAAGAACGCTAATGTTGACACACTTACCGTACCAATATTAGCGTTCTTATATGTGATAGGAACACCTTTTTAATACAATGCACAGACTTTTGAAGCGCTGTACATTTTCAATTACGCAACAGATTCGAAAATCGTTTTCTGCATCTTGAGGAAGTTCCGCAGGTTGATGATGGCACCCTCGTTGTTTTCAACATGAGCGGGCGGCTCAAATCCATTATCCTTTGCAAGTTTTGCGGTATAGTCATAAATTCGATTAACTAGAATATGCAAATCTTCTGCCGACAGCTTAATTCTAAATGTCTCGTAGTTCTTGTGCGCCTTCATCCTATCAAGGGCAACCATCAGTGCTGTGATCTTTTCCGTTTCCATTGTTCCGGCTCGAATCGCCTCTACATAATTTGAAAGAGCTTTTCTGAAATCTGATACAACAGCTGGTTCGTGATTTCTAATTCCGTAATAAACTGCAGTACTGCCACCAACAACGGCAACAGCCACGCCTATAATCAACGCCTTTTTATTATTTTTTAAGATATTAATGGCCTTTTCTGCAAGCCCAATAGCTTCTTCAGCAACGGGGATATCAACGGGCTTTAAGTGCTTGACGATCTGACCTTTGTGTGGGCCAACTGCATAACGGACAACTCCACCAAGTCTCCGGTAAAGCCCGATTGCAAGCCCGGTTGCAATATCCGGCGGGATAAAAAAGGCTTCTTGAATAACTGGCATCGAAATCCTCCTCTTTTATTTCATCAGGTCCGTCAGCCATTTGGGAATGGCTGTTGTTTTTCATAGCCTAAGATACCGTCAAACTTCCAATCGCACCTAATGCTGCTGTCAACTATTCTTGAACAGAAATTTTACTCAATCCCAAGAGCTTTTACGACAGCATCTTCCGGACTGCTGTAGAAGGAAATCTGGAATTTTGCAAACAGGTCTGTCGGAACCGTGGAAATATCGGCTGCGCTGCTCATAGGGATGATGATGTGCGTGGCACCAGCATCAAAGGCCACCTGCAGGGTGGAGGCAAGCTCCTCAACCTTGTTGATGGTCCCACCGAAATCACTTAGATTTTAACTGTAATACCGCTACCAAGGGAGCAGTGGCTTTTTGAAATTGATCTCGAAGAAGTGTCGTGCTTCGTCTAAATTCATCACTACCCATTCTCGGGATTTATGTGCTTCCAAAGTCTCAGGTAGTTCCTTCATCAAACGATCCGCTTCATATGTAGCGCCGGCATTGTACCTCAACTCGTTGTTCCTTGGCGAAATTACGAATGATTTTCGACTGGTTTTCCAGGCATTCTGGACTGTCTTTATTGCATATTTCCCAGTTACTTGCTCACTGAAATAATTATCGAGGGAGAGATGTCGAACATATTCGGGCATCTCATCTGTGTGCTCGCCGATAATCTCGCAAATTACTTCGGAAGAACACTTGAGGATGTCAGGGGTGTTATCATCGTTGTTCGCTTTCAAAGCTTCAAGCAGATCCGGGATCAGAGCCAGCATGCGACGCAGGTACTCTCTGTAGAAAGCAGTACCGATCTTCTGCTGTACCGAGCGAACCACATTGCTTTTCATTACCTCGGTATTTGTGAGGCCTGCTTCCACGCGGCAAATCACTGTACGCCGGATCACTTCCGGAGCGACAGCTTTCACATCCTCATTTGCGCTGATAACAACGGCCGAATAATTGATGAGATGTTCGCTCACGCCGAAGTCATCGTTCTTTATCGTTTCAATAGCATGTTGGCTGAAACGGGTATTTGTAAGATCATCGACAATGATCGGAGCGCCCTGAACAGTACGCTTGAGGCTCTCAATGCTGGATCTGGTAAAGTCGGGTGCCGATACCTTTGGCTTCTGGCCAATCATCATCTTCAGCAGGGTTTCCAGAAAGCTGGTTTTACCGGCCTTGCTTTGGCCGTAAACGAGACCGAATACAGGATACGGCAGCCGGTTCTGATCATAGCGTGCCGCCATATCCCGCATGACGCCCATAAAAGGAGTACAAAAAAACCAGTTGGCGAACTCAAAATAACGATACTGCATACCTACGTAATCGCCATGAAACTTGCTGTACCCTTCCATGTATTTAAGAAAGAGCGAAACATCCTGTTCGACGGCTTCCCGGTCAGGGTTGAGATCAAGCAGGTCGGCATTCAAGGCTGCCGTGCCTTGGAATGCATCAATCACGAGCTGCGGATACTCACTTCGCAGTTCTTTTTCTTTTGTCGCCTCGCTTATAAGCTGCCGGCGCAGCTTCACAATGGTATCAGATACGACGGTAAGCTTACCGGTCTTTTTATCTGCCTTTGGTAGCATTGGGGTAAGTGTGCCTGCAAGCTTATGAGTATCCAGAACGAATTTGACTTCCTCTGTGTTCTCCTTAACCGGCTCTATGACAAGGACTTTATTTGCCTTAATCGTTCCGGCCACTGGCAGTTCATCAATGTTTCCATTCAGATCAGCCCTTTCGAGGGCACTTCGCTTTATCGCATCCGAACTACATTCCCGGAGTTCTGAGAATGAACCCATGTACCAATCATACGCTTCATCGCCGTCAATATAGCAGATGTTTTCGCGCTGTATGCCGCCAAAAGCATTATAAGACATGTTGGCAGAGCCCATGATTACGCGCTTACGCCCATCTTCAGCAGCAAGGAGGTACAGCTTCTCATGCGAGAGTTTTGTCCGGGATACATAAAATTTAACGCTACCGTTATCCATACGGGAAAGCAGCTGTGATTGAGATTCCGATATATTGTCCCGCATTCGTTCAATGAGCTTGTCCTGATATGCCATAACCTCCTGAAGCGTATAGGACAGAACTGCCTCACAGCCGAAAATGATTTCGGCGTAGTCAAACATTCCGAGGAGCTTATACACGAAATTGACGCCGGATGAGAAAGTGATCGCATAAAGTGAGTCGAAACCTGAAAAGAGGTCTTGCCAGGTAACGGACTCAGCTGACTCATAATTGAGTTTCACGACCTCAAGCTTGGTTCCGGAAGAGATGACGCAGGAGCAGTCGTCGTCAACGTCGAACAGCGAAATCGTATTATAATTGTTCTGAGAACTACTCATACGACAGGCCTCCTATTCTTTATTCCTTCTTGATGCGTTTGCGATATGCCTCAACCATGAAAGAATCGACATCATAGTATTTGCGGCTGAATTTTTCTTCCTCAGGTGTTTTCAGGAATCTGTAAAACAACGAATAGTCAGCTCAATTGAACTAAATACGACCGCGTTTTTATTCTGTTTTTTTGGGAATGTTTTCCGGTTACAGAATTAGTATAGCCCTTTTTTGACACGAAGTAAATTATTTTGCTCATTTCTTAATACTTTTTGTGAATTTTGTATCGAAGCAAGTTTTTATTTTGAATAATGCCTATGTAGCGCTATTTCATTTCGCGAATTTCCTTGCTAATGAATTAGTGAATGGGATCATTTTGGATTTCCTGCTCTTGCCGAGAAAATGGGAGAATAATCCTGTTTAGGCTTGAATGTATACTTAAAGTAGATTATCATGTTCATATCGTCATGTTTTCGGTGAATGTATACAAAAACTGTCATCAACATGTTTAGTAAAAGATTTCCGTCAATAAGGCCCCGGACTGGGAAATAATTCTTGATGATAGATTACTTAGTGCCAGTTTATAATATAGGGACGTCTGGGTCTGTACTATCCTCTGTATTTCCGTTTACTAAAGGCTCAAACACTCAATGGTTTAACCAGTACCATCAGGCCTATTACTTGAATGGACCCGCCGGATTTCCATCTTGTTGAATATTGCTGTGTACATTTTGTTAACATCAATGTAAAGGGGTGCGCAATGCCTTTTAACATCGTACGGCAGGATATAACAAAAATGAAAGTTGACGCGATAGTTAATGCGGCAAATACCGACCTTGCTATGGGTGGCGGTGTTTGCGGCGCGATATTCAAAGCGGCGGGCGTACATACAATGAAAACCGCCTGTGAAAAAGTAGCGCCGATAAAAACGGGAGAGGCTGCCGTCACGCCAGGATTTAATCTTCCATGCAAATATGTGATTCATGCAGCGGGACCAGTCTATCAACACTGGAACAAAGAGCAAAGTGAAAGGCTGCTGCGTTCTGCCTATTTAGAGTCTCTCCGATTGGCTGCAGAAAAAGAATGCGACAGCGTCGCTTTCCCCCTCATTTCAAGCGGGGTTTATGGCTATCCAAAGGAAGAGGCCATATACTTGGCGAGAGCGGCAATTCAAGATTTCCTCGCTGATCACGATATGACTGTTTACTTAACTGTGTTCGATAAAACAGCATTTGCCATCAGCGAAAAGCTGCTGGGTGACGTTGCAAGCTACATTGACGAGCATTATGTCGAAGAGCATATGGATTACAGGCGGGAGCTTCTTGATGTTGAGCGGGACGCCTATAAAGAAGCAGACCTAATCAGCTATAACATTCCGATGCCGAGTATGGCGGTAAAAAAGTCCCAGCCGGTATCAAAAGTTGGCATAGAAGACTTGTTGGGTAATCTTGATGAGCCGTTTTCCGATACGCTTCTGCGATTGATTGACACCAAGAGAAAGACTGATGTCGAGGTTTATAAACGCGCAAATATTGACCGCAAATTGTTTTCGAAAATCAGAACAGGTAAAGGGTATATGCCCAGTAAACGCACTGCCGTTGCACTTGCTGTGGCTTTGGAACTAAATCTTGACGAAACCGAGGACCTTCTGGAACGAGCCGGCTACACGCTGTCACACAGTCAGAAATTTGACGTGATCATTGAATATTTCATCGTCAGTGGCAAGTACGACATTTTTGATATAAACGAAGTGCTTTTCAAATACGATCAATCGCTTCTTGGAGGATGAACACATGTCGCTCCTCAAGCGACCTTTGTCCTGAGTGGAAGTGTTATCCTTAAGTCACAAAAACTTGAGGAGGACATTAATATGAAAAAAGGACTCACAGAGCTTGTTTTCATTCTTGACAAAAGCGGTTCAATGGGAGGGCTGGAAAAAGATACGATCGGCGGCTTCAACTCTATGCTTGAAAAGCAGAAAGCGGTATGCTGCGAGTGCCTCATTACAACGGTCTTGTTTGATAATGGCTATGAGATGCTCCATGATCGCATCGACATTCGTGCGGTTAGTCCGATTACTGAAAAGGAATATTTCATTGGCGGTTCAACCGCGCTGCTTGATGCCATCGGCAGAACGATACACAAAATTGATAATGCCCAGCGGCATACTGCTGACGAATACCGTGCTGAAAAGGTCATGTTCGTTATCATTACCGACGGTGAGGAAAACAGCAGTCGAGAGTATTCGTCAAATAGGATCAAGGCGCAAATTGAGCGGCAGAAAAAAGAATACGGTTGGGAGTTTATCTTTCTCGGTGCAAACATCGATGCTGTCGAAACCGCAGGCAGATTTGGCATCGCGCCCGACCGAGCTCAGAATTATCACGCCGACAGCGAGGGCGTCGAGCTCAACTTCCGTGTGATGAGCGAAGCAGTTGCTTCTTTCCGTGAATGTGCAGCGGTGCCGGCGGGATGGAATGGTGACATTCAAAAGGATTACAAACATAGAGGAGGTCGAAAATAATGCTGGGGGCAATTATCGGCGACATTGTAGGCTCCGTTTATGAGTGGCATAACATTAAGACAAAAGACTTTCCTCTGTTTCGCGACGAGTGCTTTTTCACCGATGATACAGTAATGACCGTGGCAGTCGCAGATGCAATCATGCAGGGAAAAAGAGAAACCTTTGGTGGCGGTTTTGAGGCTCACAGCGGTGTAGTAGTAAGTAACGATCTGTTTGTTGATTCAATGAAAAAATGGGGACGCTTGTACCCGGATGCAGGTTACGGTGGTCGGTTCGGTGCCTGGCTGTTCTCTGACAACAGGGAGCCGTATAACAGTTGGGGAAATGGTTCTGCAATGCGGGTGTCGCCTTGTGCATGGGCATGTGAACAGACCCAGTTCATCCATGAATGCATTGGAGATGTTGATGTGCTGGCAAGAACCAGTGCGGCAGTCACCCACAATCATCCGGAAGGTATCAAAGGCGCAATCGAAACCGCAAAGGCAATATGGTTTATGCTGCGTGCGCGCTGTTTCACGGATTATCCGAACAACATCGACAAGTGGAAGGATATGCTGCGAAAACACTCCGATTACGACCTTTCTCGAACACTGGAGGAAATTCGTCCTACTTACCGATTTAATGAAAGCTGTCAGGGCACTGTACCACAGGCTATAACTGCATTTCTCGAAAGCACTGATTTTGAGGATGCCATTCGTAATGCCATATCCCTTGGAGGTGACAGTGATACCCTTGCCGCGATTACTGGCAGTATTGCGGAGGCAGCATACGGCATCCCCCAATGGATTAAAGATAAGGCGTGGTCGTTTCTTGATGAGCCGATTCGGGAATGTTTATTGCACTGGGATACATTCACGGCAAAGCACTAATACTGTGGCTTATTTCTTTATTGTCACGTTTTCGAAAATTGAAAAGCAGCAGCGATGCTAGCACACACCCAATTATGGAGCCAAAGCGTTAGCGGGCTTGTCAATAAGACGCACAGAGTATGCTATCACAAGGGAGGCAATTATATGGCCATTCCAAAAGTTGAAGAACAGGATATTCTCAACGCTCTTAAATACATTGACGAGCATGGTGTCCCTGGCAAGAATAAGAGCACAAAGTACGAGCTTGTCACAGACGATGGGAAAAAGTATCCGCCGAAGTATGTAATAGCCGTAGCGGATCATCAAGCAAACGGCACAGATATTGCTACGGAAAGCTTTCACGCAGTGGAAGCAAAGAACTATTTGCAAGGAATGGGCTTCGTGATTGAGACAAAGCAGGAAAAGTATGAGCTGACAATTACAGCTGACACTGTCGTCTCCACTGATGAGCGCTTTACAATGGGCGATTTGGGCCTCGGAGATACCTGCAAACCGCTGGATGCGTATTTCAAAAAAGCAGACGGTAGTATTATTCGGCGAAACTATAATAAAGGCGAAAGAAAAAATTCCAATCAGACTATGCCCCGTATAGCCTGTCAAATATTTGAGAGTCAACTTACGAAGTTGTCCGTAGAAGAGCGAGAAAATTTTCCCGTTTGCCGGTACACTACCGACGGTGAAATATATCGAGGAATTTACTCAAGTGTTGAGGAATTCAAAAAGTATCGCAACACAATAGAGTATTTAATATACAGCTATGACAATGGTCGGCAGTTTGTGATATATTGCTGGAATGTTTTTTCCACAATTCTTTTCACACAAGAGTGCCTGAAGCGTTTTGGGGAAGCAGGAGATCAGTTTATCCTTACCTATCGTGATAAGGATGAAAAGGAGACCGAGCAGGCAGAAAATGAAGCCACGCTTGCAGAGGAATTGGCTCAGCAATTCAATGGTTATAGAAATCCGTATTCTTCAATGCTGATAGAGTCAAAAAACATCATATTTCGTGGCGCTCCCGGCACTGGCAAATCCTATCTTGCAAAAGAGATCGCAGCTGATATTATCAGCAACGGTTATTTTGATGATTATACAATGCTATCGAAGGAACAGAAAAAGCAAGTGGAGTTTGTTCAGTTCCATCCAAGTTATGATTACTCTGATTTTGTAGAAGGGCTGCGCCCGAAGGTGAATGACGACGGCTCTATGGGTTTTGAGCTTCAGGACGGCGTTTTCAAAAAATTCGTGACCTGTGCAAGAAAAAATTACGAGGATTCTCAAAAATCCAAAGAAACCATTGAAAAAGAGGTTTCTGTTAAGGGAGCAATTGAGGACTTCTTTTCAAGCTTAGAGTTCGGGACGGAAGAATTCAAAACAATAAATGGAAATGCATTTTATATCACAAGTGTTGATGATAAGCATATTGGCATCTCGATTCCGGGAAACGCGTCTATTAACAAGCTCACCCTTAACATTGACGAAATAAAGAAAATGTTGGAATCCGGTGCGAAGTTTGAGAAGATAAAGGATATCACAAATTTATTTGGAAAACAATTCGCAACCCAAGGCTACTCATATGACTTTGCAATATATAAGGCTATCAAGGCGAAGGAGATCGTTACATCAAAGGCTGCTGCTATGCAGGAAGAACTGAAAAAGTACATTTTCATTATTGATGAGATTAATCGTGGTGAAATCTCAAAGATTTTCGGTGAGCTGTTCTTCGCAATTGATCCGGGCTATCGTGGCAGAGTCGGTGAGATTTCGACGCAATATGCAAATCTTCATTCAGACCCAGATGAAAAGCTCTTCATTCCAGAAAATGTATATATTATCGGAACAATGAATGATATTGACCGATCTGTAGATAGCTTCGACTTTGCTATGCGCCGTAGGTTCAGGTTTGTTGAGCTGAAAGCAGACGAGCGTTTGGAGATGCTTTCTACTTTGGAGAATGAGGAATTAGAAGCAGAAGCGATTAGGCGAATGGCGGCATTGAACAAAGAGATAGCCAGCGTTGAGGACCTAAACGTAAACTATCAAATTGGAGCATCATATTTCCTGAAGCTCAAAACTTTGAGTTTTGACCAACTTTGGACGGACTATCTCCAGCCGCTTTTGCAGGAATATATTCAGGGAATGTACGATGAAGGTGACATCATGAATAAGTTCGCAAAGGCATACGGCTACAAGAAGCCGAATGAAGGTAGTTCTGATGAAGCAGTTCAGAATTAAAGACAATTCCCAAATTAGAAAAGTAGACTTCTCCGAAGTTGCATCAATTGCCCGCAGGGTCGCGGATAAGACTCTTGAGCAACTTGAAAGAGAAGGAGTCTTCGTATTTCCTGAGATTATCAAGGATGCTGAAGACATAACAAAAGATCAGATGATTCTTCAGAGTGTCAATGATTCATATCTCTCTGGAAACGTAATGGGATTCCTTGGATGTGGGAATGAACGGCTCATAATTCAATCTCGATTCTGTTCGGATGATAACGACTTTTTCTTCCAGTATCTGCTCGACCGTGTTCTTAATTTTCCTAACATCGTTGACTTAGAAACCGATGCGGATCAAAACAATAGATTGTTTAATCTGCTACTTTTCCTTTTTCCGTTCTATCTAAAAAAGGCCGCACGAAAAGGCATCTTTAAGATGTACATTCGTAACGAATACAACGATGGTAACATAAAAGGCACGATTGATGTAGCACGTCATATCACCCAAAACACACCCTTCACCGGGAATGTGGCATATAGCCAGAGAGAGTATTCATATGATAACTATTTGATGGAACTGGTTCGCCACACTATTGAATTCATCAAGAAAAAGCCATATGGAAACAATCTCCTCAGCAAGGTCAAGGATGAAGTAAGGCTCGTTGTGGATTCAACACCGGAGTATGAGCATTACGACAAGCGGAAGATTATCGCAGATAATAAACAGATCACTATCAGACACGCGTATTATCATGAATATAGATCGTTGCAGCATTTGTGCCTTCTAATCCTTCAGCATCAAAAGCATCAGATCGGTTCCGGGACACGTCAAATATATGGAATTTTATTTGATGGTGCTTGGCTGTGGGAGGAATATATCAATACACTCATTGACGATCTATTCTACCATCCGATGAACAAGGGAGGAAAAGGTGCGCAGCGTTTATTCGCGGGTAACATTGGCTTGATTTATCCAGATTTCATCAGCCGAAGTAGCGGGATCCGCATGATTGCTGATGCTAAATACAAACCGATTGATAATATTGGGAACAGGGACTATCTACAGGTGCTTGCATATATGTTCAGATTTGATGCCAAGCAAGGATTCTATTTTTATCCGGAGGTTGAAAACACAGAGGATTTACAACTTTGGATGAATAAAGGCTCCACGTATGAAGAAAATGTGGAATCGAGAAACGACATATGTGTCATTAAGCATGGATTGAAAATTCCAAACCATACAGATCATTACATAGATTTTGTAGCAAGAATGAATACATATGAGAAGGAATTCAGAAAAGTAGTTGAAACTCATGCGTTTTGATGATCTCGTAACTTGAGATTGAATTGTTTAATCGTTAGTCAGATATGCGAGGGACAACTTACAATTAGAATGCCGTTTACATGGCTTGCAAGGCGGGAAATCAGGGCTTTTATACTTGCTGAGTATCCAAGCCTAACGAAAGCAAAATTCATGCAAAAACAGCAGCGCGAAATTGAGGTGACGCGCTGCTGCTTTTTTATCATTAACCGAGGGCTAGCAACAAAGCTGGGGCACAGGCAGCGTCAATTACAGCCCCTACGCGAAGCTCACACGCGGGTAGTTAATCGTCCTGATGATAAGAGCTTAAGAACCCTGATCGTATTTTTTCAAGGATTTCAAGGATAAAGAAGAACGTAAGAAATCTCAATTGTAGCGCTCAGTAAGCTTGAACAACAGAACAACCCAAAAAAATACTACTCCAAAAAAGACTTTTAAGGGAATAAGAAATAATGGAAGATAGTGTTGCATCAGTTTAAAAGGCAGAGCCACAAGGTTTATCATAAGGATTGCTAAATACTCCAGAACCTTCATTTGTTCTCCCCCAAATATTACTTGCAGGCAGGCCTTTGTCATACTACAAACTCTATAAAGCTACCTCCGGTTACTCCTTTTCTAACCATGATCTGTTTATCGATCTTATCTTTCAGTTCTGCCACATGAGATATGATGCCTACCAGGCGATTGCCTTCTGCAAGTCCAGATAAAGCTTTCATTGCCTGTTGCAGAGATTCCTCGTCAAGCGACCCAAAGCCCTCGTCCACAAACATGGTGTCGAGCCTGATGCCACCCGCCGAGGATTGAATCTCATCAGACAAACCGAGCGCCAAAGAGAGTGAAGCTTTAAACGATTCACCACCGGAGAGTGTTTTTACACTACGCTCTGTGCCATTGTAATGGTCAATGACGTCCAGTTCAAGCCCGCTCTGACTTTGGTTGTTGACTGCCTCTTTACGGCGCTTTAACTCGTACTGGCCGCCAGACATGATCATAAAACGAGTATTCGCCCTAGCGATAATACGGTCGAAATAAGTCATCTGGATATATGTTTCTAGCATAATCTTCTCTTTACCGCTGATGTTTCCATTTGCCGTGTTGGACAGTGCCTTAACCCACGCCCACTTTGACTCAATTGATGCAACCTCAGAGGATTTAGCAGCGATGTTTTTTTGCGTTGTCCGGTTAGATGCTGCCCTGGTGAGGACTGCCTGTTTCTTATTCATCATCTCAGTCTTTTTTTGCGTCAACTCTATCTTCTTAGCTTCTTCTTCGTCAACATTTATTTTCGTCTGACCCTGAAGTAATTTTCCCATTTCTTCAATCTTTGCAGCTAACCTTGTCACCGATTCATTGTTTTGCTCAAAATTTTTCTGGGCCTTTTCAAGGGCCTTTTTAAGTTCCTCTTTCTTTTTAGTTAAGGCATCGATTGCTGCTTTTGCAGCAGCCTGGCTTTCAAATTTCAGCTTCGAAGTCAACTCAAAAATGCGTTCCTCCAAAGAACATTTCTCTGAACTTTTAGCAGCCAAAATCTTTTCTGTTTGCGAAATTTCAGTAGAAAGACTGTTCTCAGTCTCCTGCTCCTTAGGAATGAATTCATCAAGTGCTTTTTTTCGTTTTACCTTGATTTCCGCTTCGGTGATTGATCTTGACATCTCGAAAAGGATGCCTTTTTGTTCAACAATTTTCGCTGCTAGTACCTCTTCGATGCCGTTGAAGGCAACGTTGGGTAGGAGTATTGCAGCTGCTTTCATTACTGCAGCTTTCATTATTTCTAAGGAGCCCGAAATTCTCCCCGCTTCTATACTGGCCTTCGCAGATTCCTCTTCAGCCTTCTCTGCGGCTTTTTTATATTTATCAAGCTCCGCTTTTGTCGGAGCTTTCTCGGATTTATGAGCCGGACTGGGATGTGTTAGTGATCCGCAAACCGGGCAAGGTTGGCCATCGATCAGAGTATTCGCGAGAATTCCAGCCTGCTCATCTAGATAGGCCTTGTTGTGGGATTCATATTCCAATTTCTTATTCTTTGCTATTTCGGATTTGACTAAATAATCTTTTCGTGCTGCTTCTAGCGCTTTTGTAATTTCGTTAAATTCAGACAGATCTTTTTGTAAAGTGTCCAAACCTTGCTTATACT
The DNA here is from genome assembly GCA_963662765.2 of Oscillospiraceae bacterium. GTDB lineage: Bacteria > Bacillota > Clostridia > Oscillospirales > Feifaniaceae > DATMXT01. Next base: position 21,758 of record CAXXUP010000002.1, on the reverse strand, counting down.
GATCGGCATCTTTTTTTTCGGCCTCCAGCTTTGCCTTCACTTCGCCCGAGTTTTCAATGTCTCTCTGCTCTACTTTCAGAGCCTCGATGTTTATTCTCAACTTTGTGAGAGCATTCGTTTTTTCACATAGGCCCTTTTTCTCAATGTCAATTGCTTTTAACGCAGCAGTGAGTAATTCATTCTTAGCGTCGAGCTCAGCATAATCCGGAAACTCCGCTTCAATTGCAGCTGTGGATTTATTGATGGACTCCAATTCCGGCTGCCTTGCTTTTTCTACCTCAAGGGCAACCCTTGAGCTCTCTAGCGCTGGCAGCGCAGCATGCAAATCATCAGAGGATTTTTTTAGAGAATCCTCTGTTTTCTTTTGCACCTGGGCTTTCGTAATTGCTTCGGTAATCGTTTCAATTTCCTTTGTTAGCTTTTTTTCATCTTCCTCATATGTATTTGAGGCCTTCTCATCTTGTTCTATCAGCCTTTCGATTAAGGAGACCACATCTTCCATTGGTAGCATATTGCCCTTAGCTTTCTCAACCTCAATAGACAGAACATTATCGTCATCACAGAGAATGCCGCCGATATACTGCTTCACGCCAGCTAAAGAGGTCTCATGCTCGATTCTCAGTTTACTGGATTCGGTTTTCAATTTCTCCTGAAGCGTCTGAAATAATTGTGTACGGAATATCTTCTGGAAGATCTTTTTGCGATCTTCTGTCGGAGCAAGCAGCAGTTTCAAAAAATCTCCCTGAGCGATCATGGCGATCTGGGTAAACTGGTTTCGGTCGATACCAACGATATCAACGATCGCTCTGTTGACATCTTTTTGCTTTGTCACGACCCGTCCATCCGGACATATGAATTCTGCATTTGCTTTTTCAGTTGTAAATCCTTCTCCACGGGACTTTGGGCGATCATACTCTGGATTCCTTTTTACATAGTATTGTTTCCCAGCATATGTGAAGGTGAGTTCCACTTCTGTTGATGTAGTGACATCGGCATATTTGGAGCGAAACATACCCGCCTCGCGATTCTCACCGCTGGCCTCTCCATATAGGGCAAATGTAATTGCATCAAAAATAGTCGTCTTGCCAGCGCCGGTGTCTCCAGTAATCAAATACAACCCGCTTGTTCCAAGCTTCTCAAGATCTAGTTCTGTCCTAGATGCATACGGGCCGAATGCGGACATGACTAGCTTTATTGGCCTCATTGTTAATCCTCCCAGATCTTTTCAATCAAATCTTTCATAAAAGTGGATTGCTCATCCGACAAGGGAGCATTATTCTGCAGCTCATAAAATTCTGAAAACAAGTCAAACGGCGATTTGCTCTCGGCAGCATCTGTGCCGCCAATCTCTGTACTTTGCCTTGTCCGCTTATTGTCATAATCCAGCTTCATAAGGTTGCGATAGATCACGCGTAGTTTCCCTATGGCATCTGGGACATCTTCTTCATCTGTCAGGGTAATATGTAAATAGTCGTCCTGATAGGTTGTACCCTCGTAATAGCTTTTCAGGGTCAGTTCACTATAAGTTCCTTTGATTTCTACCATATCGTGCTGTGGGACCAGCGGTATTGTCCGAATGGAGACTGAACCTTTTTCACCAAGTTCAACGACGGTAACGGATTTTTTTTGTGAAACTTCGGAGAAAGAATACTTCAACGGTGTGCCGGAATACCGTACTCTCTCAGAGCCGATGTTTTGCGGCCCGTGTATATGGCCCAAAGCCACATAATCAAACCCATTGAAAACCGAGACGTCAATATTGTCAGATCCGCCAACCGAAATGTCCTCCGAATCGGAGCGTGACGCACCCGTTATAAACTGGTGTGTCACAATGACATTACGGCTGGCGGTATTGACAGACATATTTTGAATAACAGTGCGCATTGCATCTGTATAAGAATCACTCTTTGATTCGGGGAAGAATCTTCGAATATTGGCAGGCTTAATAAACGGTAACATGAAGATGTTGACTTCTCCGTATTCGTCACGCAAGCTAAAAGGTGCAATATTCCCACCATATACGGGGGAGAGATGGATCCCACTGACATCGATCAGACGGCAGCCAAATGCCAGCCGTTCAGGTGAATCGTGATTGCCACTGATAATGAATACCTGTAGATTTCGCTTCGCAATGCGCACTAAAAAATCGTCAAAGAGTTCCACCGCCTCTGCAGATGGAACTGTTTTGTCGTAAATATCTCCGGCAATGAGTACGCCGTGGGGCTTCTCGTCATCGATTATATTAATGATTCTCTTGAGTATATAGGTCTGATCTTCTAACATAGAAAACTCATTGACACGTTTTCCAAGATGCAAATCCGATAAGTGAATCAGTTTCATTGACCATCGCTCCATTTTCAAACGAAACTTAAAATCTATTAATGTACAAATTCAAACCCGTTTTGCCTGTGAAACGACTCCTTACATGTTTTCCTTAATGCGGAACACTACCTGTTCGCCCATACGCTCCATTGAGAGATATGGGATTGCTGCTATATCCGCCTGTGTAACATTGTTGATGGTAAATGGAAAGATTGCAGGATGTGTGATAAAGCCCTCCCATGTCATGTATTGCTGTTCAGTTGCAAGCATAACGGCTGCGAAAAGAAGTGCAACTACTTTAGAGTCTGATACAGTGTGTGTGACTTTTGCGTAAGATGTACGATTATCACCAAATGTGAGAGCTCCCATATCTCGTAGCGATTTGATGCTCTTTGAGAGAGACGCGTTCAGCGTGTCTCGTGCGCCCCACTTACTGAATATTGCTGCCTTAATTTGTGTTGCAGACACAGAGTCTTTTATTTCAAATAGCTGTCCCATCACTATACACATATCAGTAAAAAGAGGATAGCAATTCATTAACAACGCCCAATGAACAGGTAGTCGTTCGATACGAGTCAAATATCGAGCAGCGAACGATGCTTCCTCATGAAACCAATCCGTATCAACGTACCATAGATTTTGAACGATTGTTCTCGTTTTGCGAATGTTATCTTTGCTGCTTATTGCCTGACTAATTATCTCATCCAGTTTTTCTTTTGACTCCAGCTTTGTAAAGCCAGCGATATATTCTTCATAAACCTCATTCAGAAGGTCAAGACTAATTGGCTTTGATAGTGCTACTCTTTCAGCCATTTTGATTTTCTCCTATTCTTACAAACGGCACCAGCAATTCTTCGATGGAATCGCTGCCGTGTGAGATGTATTTGTTGCCGTAGTCACCAATACACTCTCCGTTCGCAAAGAGGAAATAGCGATAGGTTTTCGGCATATACGTGCCAGCATACTCAATTACGTTGAACTTATCAAGTTCTTCTGCTCCGGCAAAATCCTTATAAATAACAGCTCTCCGGCTGGCATCTTCGGTTAATAGTCCCGGCTTTGAAAACCGTCCTTTGCCGATTGCTTCCGAATGGCCGTGGTCTGCAGTGATGAATACATCAAAGCCTGACTTCATTAGGTTATCTATCAGGCGACGCAAGGACCCGCTTTTAAGCCATGCGGCAATATCAACAGCCATGCCGTGTGTTCCCTGAAGCTGCCGGTGCATTAGGTCGTCGATGAAATTCACAACGATACCTGCGACTTTTGTCTTTTCTAGGATGTCTGGCGTTTCTGTTTTTCCAAAGAAAATCTCATCTTCGAGTAGCCCATGTTCTATCCAATAAGACCGCCATTGCTTTTCTTCGTCTGCCAATGAAAACGGCCTTGCATTCTGTGCCGGAATAGCGCCGGAAAACAGCGACTGACGGGCCATACTCGTTATGGACGGAAGAAATGAAAACACCGCAGTAGTGGTAAATCCCCACGATTCGTCTGTGAGATACTCTCGGATAAGCTGCCAGTCCACAAAGCTCATGCCGTCAACCACAATGACAGCTGGCTTTTTGCTTGCACGACGCACAAAATCGGGAACGTGATGAAGCATGACTGGCTGGTTGACATCAGCCGATGTAGCAAGCGAGGCATACCGCTGTGCCATCCATGCTCGGAATGATGCGTCCACAGTATCGTATGTATTTCGAAAATCAGCAACTGTAAACCCTTTATCCCGCAACAGCATGAGCTTTGAAAGCATGTCGATGACCCGTTTCCAATCGCGGTACATTTCACATGATGCCACACATGACTTCAACAACTGCTCTACGGCAACTGAATATGCATCGACACTTTCCTGATTGAACATTTCGCTCATATAAAAGGCTTTTGTCTGCTTTGTCGTCAACCGGAGCTCGTTTAGATTTCGCACTGCGACAGACAAATAATCAAAATCGATGTTGCCAGCAGTTCTTAATGTAGCGGCATCCAATTGCGGAAACACATCATCGAGTCTCAACCGTGAAATCGCGAAAAACTGCCCGATATCAAAGGGTATGCGAATGCTCGTATTTGAAATTATCAGTACTGCCTGTGTCTCGCTGTTTCTATAATCGCGTTCGAAGATGTAGCGCAATTCTTCTGCGCTACTTATCCATTGGAAAATGTGCTTATCATCACCAACCGCGGCGACACGAGCTACAAGCCCATCTTCGTCATATATAATTACTCGGTCAGCCCATTGCAAACCGGCTTTTTCAAAAAGTAAGTCTCTCAACATGATTTTTTCACCATGCAAATCAACATCGGTTGCAGCGACGGGCAGATACTCTTTTGCCGATCATATTCCTGCTGCAGTTCCTGTAGTTGCCTTTCAAGTTTTCCTATCCGTGACACACGAATATTATCAATGCCAATTTTGTCCGCAGCCTCGATGCGTAGCGCCAATGCATACCGGCGTTTTTGAAACTCCTGCTCATGCTGAGAGTAGTATTGATTTTTCATCGTGATGAACGTATCTTCAGTAAGCTCGGCTGCACGGGCGAGGATGGCGTTATACGTTTCTTCATCCAACGCTTCGGAGTCCCACATATTGAGTATTATCTTTTCTCGGAGCATTTCATCCCATAGGAGCTTTGACGCGGCAGGACGATAAACGCCGCTGTCGTTGATAAACATAGACACTATGCGTTGATCTTCGTCGCCGTCGCTCAAGGCTATGCGCCATAGCGACCACATACCGTCTTCGGTGTTGGCGCCTTTGACTTCAAATACTGGCATTCCGTCTTTCTGGTGCCAAACGCATTTATCGCGGAGCAGCATTTGTATTTGTGGGTCTGAAACCGAGAGTTCCAAATCAAAGAGTGAGTCAGCATCCAAGCCCTTCCAAGTCCTGTATTGGGAGAGCATATTCCGCAGCACACTGTGGAACGCCTGTTGTTGCTTTTCAAACTGACTGTCTGGAGTCAGTATTTTTTCGTCTCTGATGATATCGCGGATTTTGACTGCCTGTTCGACCTGCTTTTCCATATCCTTGCCAAGCTCGTCCGTGTAGTATGTTCCATATTTCTGCGCTGCAATAGTTTTCATATATACTTGTGTGAAATCCAGATCAGCACTGTCGCTGTTGAGGACATCCTGCAGCTTGTCAAAGCCAAGCTCAGACAGTATCGTTGCTAGCTTTTCTTCAAGAACTACACGGACGCGGTTTTCAATCGTATTGTCAAGAATAAGGTTAAATACTTCAACATCGCTTTTTTGTCCGATACGGTCAGCGCGGCCGATGCGCTGCTCAATTTTCATCGGGTTCCACGGCAGATCGTAGTTGATCACGATATGCGCGAACTGTATATTGATACCTTCGCCACCAGCGTCGGTAGAGATTAGTATGTTTTTCTCGCGCCTGAATTGCCGGAGTGCGATATTGCGTTCCTCTATAGACATCTTTCCGTTAATGAGCACTGTCGAAAAGCCTCGTGCCTCTGCCATCGCCTGTATGAAATTCTGAGTCATCACAAATTCGGTGAAGATGATAATTTTGACATCCTTCTCCTGTGTGGACAGCAAACGGAGGATCTCAGCCAGTTCTTCGGCTTTTGCGTCTGTAAATTGCAGTTGCGCTTGTTTTGCTAATGCCAGAAGCTGCTCGAGCTGTTTTCTCTCCTCGGTAATACCAGCGGAAAGCACGGTTAATGCCTGCTCCAGCGATTCTTCCATCTCTTGGTCTGCCAAATCTCCGATGCTTGCGGTATGTAATTGATCTGATTGTGTAATGAGGATATTTAGACGGCGTTCCAACGCGTCTGCAATCGCAGCGGTACTGCTGGAGACAAGTCGTTGAAAAAGCACCATGAGGAAACCGACATACGGCTTCTTTTCACGGATGGCTTTATTGTAGCCGGTGCGGACATATTCCGTCACCTGCCCGTATAGTTCCTTTTGTAGGCTGTGGCGTTCTTGCCATTCGACCTTCACAAGATGTGTATGGCGATCTTTAAAAAGTGACTTTCCGTCGTTGTCGACAGCCTCACGCTTTTCGGTGCGGATGATATATGGTGCGACCTGCTCACGGACAACGGCTTTTGTGTTGGGGAATGCGTCATGGTCGAGTAGCTGCATGAGACGCAAGAATGGCTCTGTTTTGCCGGAATGCGGCGTTGCGGTTAGAAGCAACAGATGTGGGCTTGCTTTTGAGAGCATATTACCCAGCTTGTGCCGTGCAACCTCACCCGTTGAACCGGCAACATGGTGTGCTTCGTCAATGATTATCAAATCCCAGCCACCCCCGACAATTGCTTCAATGCGGTCGTCATTATACTGGTCGATGCGCTCCTGCGTCCAGCCGTTCCGCTGTTCCAGTGGTTTGATTGCGTCCATCGGGCTGATGACCAGTGGAAGCTGTGTAAAGACATTACGGTCTGGATTCAACTTTTTGAGTGTCGTGTAATCCTCCGGCGAAACTATGGTAAACCGCTCACCGAATTTTTCAAGCATCTCGGCTTCCCACTGCGTTACAAGCCCTTTCGGGCATACGACGAGGACACGCTCAATAAGTCCTCGCGTTTTCAGTTCCTTAATGATGAGCCCGGCTTCGATGGTTTTACCAAGTCCAACCTCGTCGGCAAGCATATAACGCACATCATTCGTCGCAATTGCCCGTTCTAAAGCGTAACGCTGGTGCGGGAGTGGGAGGACGCTTTCACTGGTATCAAAAACCGTACCGTTGGCAAGCTCATTTTTTACCTTGCACCATGCGGTGACAAAGCGCACAAATGACTCCGAAGCCGTACACGCAGTCCCGGGCGCAGAAAGGTTCTCGGCATTGACGGAGTAGACGTTGTTGCTCGTCATGTCGATGACCTTGCAGGTCGTCATACCCCAAATCTCATGCACCTCAACGATGAGGACAACGTGACCTGTTCGAGTATCTATTACGCTTTCACCAACGGTAAACACAGCCTTCACCCCCTGATTTATAAACTTCCCATTTGCTCTTTTCGATATGCCTTTCCGCTGGCGTCTTCCCATTCTATAGTAATCTTGAATTTATTAGCTGTACCAAACTGTACAAAAAGAAGTTCCTCAAAATTCTTCCCAGCATCCAGAAAATCGAATGGCATTTTTGAATCCGTAATTGTTAGGTTCGCATCTTTATCAATAGAAGCTGTAACTTTATATGCGGTGGCTTGTCCAGAATTCCAAACCTTCAATCTGTAGTTCCCGCTTGATATTTTTATCACTCGCGCCTCAACACAAGCTAGCTCAGCTTGCGTTTTCTTCTTATCAAGCTCTGCGACTTCATACTGTTTGATCTTCAGTTCAAGTTCATTAACGCGGTCTTGTAGGTTTTGACCCTTTACGGATTTGTATAAGGAGATTATTGAAAGAAGCAATGCTACCAAGGGTACTATGTAGGTCACAATTATTTTTAAGCAATACAGAATTATCGAAAAATCCATGTCATCACCTACTTGAATATCTTGAAAGCCTTTATTAGTTCTTTCTCGATTTCTGCCACAGCCTCTTTTTTGATGTCGCCTATATTTGCATTTGTGATTTCTTGATTCTCTTCAATCAGTTCTGCCTTTGTACGTATGACTCCACAGTCTGAGCATTTAATTCTTGTTTCATCTGGCGCATTAGACAGTTCTTCGGTGTTAACATCAACAGTGGAAAACGGGTCGTTACCGCATACAGGGCATCGTAGAGAAACATTACGGCTCAGATCTTTCATTGTAGATCCTCCTTTACATTCTGCTTGCTGCGTTATCGTAATACATCAGCAGCGCAGGGTCTTCCTGCAGGACGGTTTCCGGCAAGCGGTCGCCGACCTTGACGATGAGGGAGTAATTACGCTCCTTCCAGCATTCGTCAAAGCCTACACGGATTGCCTCGGTGCGAGCGTTCTTTATGCGGCCGGTGCCTTTGGCATAGATATCGTAGAAATCCTTCAGCAGACGCTTTCGGCGCAGCTTCTCAAGGTCCGCCTTATCGGAAAGATTCGGCACATACCATTTGCCATCGGCATCTTGCAAGAAGTTTTCTTTAAGCATATCAAGAAGCTCCGGCATCTGCTCAAATTTACTTTGATGCCAGTTTTTTAGAAAACTTTGCTGTATTTCAGAACGGGATTTCCGAGATTGAATCAGCTGCACATTCAGCCAAAGAATTGCACTTTTTTCATCATAAACAGATAGAGAAGTTTGCTGGTCTTGCAGTTCCATCTTCTGGCGGCGCTCGTCGTATTCATTGACTTGGTCGGCAAGGAAGAACATCCCGTCGCGCTGGATGAATCGCTCGCGTAAGCCCGCATAGAAAGTGTGCGCGTCCATTGGAACGGGAATGCCGTTCATGATGTGAAACGCCACCATGCGGTCAAAGAGCAAAAATTCATATCTGCCTGGCACATAATCCAGCTTTTCTTCAGAACTTGGAGCAATGGGCAGATGCATCAATTGCTGCCGAGTAAACTCCCATGCCATTTCAACATCATTGCCCATCTGAGCCACAAACTGGGCAGTAAAACTTTGATTTGGCTTATATGCCGTTATTACTAAATCTTTTTTTACGGCATCGGGCGTGACAAGCTGTGCAAGGCTTTCTCTTTTTTTGTCAAGCACATGAACATCTGCAATAATGAATCCGCTGTTTTGAATTGCATTCTGAATAATGTTCCAGATACTATTCTGACTATTATGGAATTCAACAGTTATCCATCTATTTGGCTTTAGAATCCGATAGTACTCTCTAAAGCATGATAACATCAATTCCTCATAATCAGATTGGCTTTTATGAATAGCAGAATTTACGACTGCCTCGGTCGCTGGCTGCGTAGTAACTCCAAGCCATGTTTCGTTAATGAAGTTCATTTCCGAGTAATTTATATTTCCACCAAACGGAGGGTCAGTAAAAATATAATCAATTGAGTTGTCAGCAACTCCATTATACTTGATGGTGGATTGTGTAGAAATACATACGTTTTCGCAGTTGAAATCCTGCGTATACATATTAAGCAAGTCGTCTACCTTATACTTAATAAGTTCAAACGGGTTTTGTTCAACAGTCAAGGACGCAATAAATAATGTACCCGGCATTGGACCATTTACTCTGCCGCGAGGGTTGTATGAGTTTATCACAAAACGGTTGCATCTCATCAGGTTCCTATTTGCAACTGAAGTAATTAATGTGTAAAGATGAGTATTATTGCTTTTTCTAATCCGCAACTCAAGGGCCGAGAGAATCGCATAATTTCTCGCTGTATATATTTGACTTGTGTATTGAACACCATGTGAACGTTTTGGCTGCTCCGTATTATATCCAAAAGGGAGTTCCGCATTTTTTGACGATTGCTGAAATCTAATCTCTTGAATCTTCTTTAGTGTTTCCATATCTTGAACATCAGGCTCTTTCTCAAAACGCTTGCCTGAAATGGAGTAATTAATAAGCACTGGTACTGTTTTTGCAACTGTAACTTGCTTATCTAAGGCGTTGTCATAAATGGTTTCCATACTTCTTTCAGCAGTTCTTTTTTGAATAACACAGCCACAATGAGGACAGCAAAATTCCTTAAGTTCTTCGCCACTTCCTCTGCCAACACCAACATCCCAATATACCATTTCTTTTGTGCAGTTAGGGCACAAAAAAACATCAGACCAGACGACATAGTTTATCCTTCCGACTAACGGTGTGCCATTAATTCCACATATTTTTTTCCCAAGCTGGCAATGCTGTGTCTCGTACATCCAACCATATTCTTCTTCGCATTCCGATAATATGGCTTCCGCATCGTTCTTAAACTTATATTTATCAGCGGGAGCATTATAATTGAATGCAATAAAAGCTGCAGCAGGAGAAAGGTCGTTTAATATAGAATATCGGGCGCCCCATTTGACAAAAGGAGTTTCACTTTCAATTTGGATCCTGAAGCTATCGTCTGGACAGCCGCACATTTGAGCTGCTACACCTGTCATACCTGTGCCACAAAAACCGTCTAAAACGACATCTCCCGGTTTCGTGTAATGCAGAATATAACGCATAATAGCCTTATAAGGTACCTTCGTATGATAGCTATGTGCGTTATATATCGGGTCGCTTTTTCCTTCACTAACATCGGCAGCAAATGGCTCGCAGTGGTAATCGTCAGTCGCTTCGTCATACGGCGTACCGTGCTCTTTGATAAAATCAGCAATGAACGGATTCGGGCAAGCGGTGTAATACGGAGGACGGGAGAGCGCAATGATGTCCTCGTCCTTCGCAATCGGGAAGCCCTCAATGCCGCGTACACGATCGATATCTTCTTTTGTGAGTTTTCTCTCTTCCATCGGTTATACCTCCCCAGACTCGTCCGTGTATTTAGTCTTCACCACGAGCCGCGTCTTATCTTCGTCGTGACCTTGCATATAGCTCTCAATGAGCGCGTCCATCTTGTTTTTGAAATCGGCTGGCGTCACTGGTCCCCACGATACCATCTCACGCTCCATGCGTTGTGGATCAATCTCCACACTGTCCAGCCCGGAGAGGAGCTCATTCACGGCAGAGGTGAATTCCGGCGAAACGGTTTTTGGGAGCCGTTTTGTCGATATAAGATCGTTGATAATTTGCTTCTTTGGCTTTGAAAGCAACGCCTTGTCATCTTCCAGCATCGGGTCTTCGACTGCACCGACAATGGCGGCAGTCCAAGATGCGACGAGTTTTCCGAGCTGCTCCTCGATATAGTCGAGTTTTCCGGCAACAGGCTTATCCTTATCACCGGGCTTGTAGCCGCAGTGAGAGCAGAACGGCGCGGATTTTAGTTCGGTCGCCGTACATTCGTAACAAGCCTTGAGTCCATTCAGATGCACATTCAAAAGCTCCTGATACTGTCCTGTCGAGAGGATATCATGGACGCCGAGTAGCTGCCGGAGTGTCGCCATCTGTTCGCCGTCGATGATTGCTTGTTTGCGCTTGAGTCCGGCATGGTCAAGGCGATAGGCTTTGTGTTGCTCAAGGTAGAAATCAATATAATCCTTCTTCAGGGCTTCTAATTCGTCCATCAGCGCGTCGGTGCTGTCCGTATTATAATCAACATCCAGCAGCTCGTCGCGCATGGCGAGATATTTATCCTTTGCAGCTTGGAATCGGGCTTTAAGCGCGGCGTTACCGCCGACCATCGTTTCAGCGGTGGCGAGGTACTGCATGATGTCCTGAACCGACGATTTGAAATCCTCAATGATGTGTGCAATCGCCAGTGCATCAATACCGCGAGAAAGCGCATCGAGCTTGTCATCAGTGTAGTCAAAGTTTTTTAGTTTTGCGGGCGTACTCCAACGGCTCTGCACATCATTGTATAGGGTGCGAAGTGCCTCCATATCACGGCAGTATTTTTCTGCGAGATTTGTCGGCACAATTTGGTCGCCCCACAAATACAGCGAGCCTTTGAAGAGCTTGTCGTAGCGGAAGGTTTCCTCACTCAGAGCCTTGCAGCGTTTGTAAAGCTCCTCCCAGCCTTTATCCCATGTGTTTGGATTGACGATAAGTCCCTCCGGCACGGAGATGGTGTTGAACAGACGACGCAAAAGCTGGACGGCGGGAGCCTTGGGCTTTTCGAGCCGTTTGAAGTCGTAGGTGGTGCTTGGATTCTTGATAAATTCTTCAACGTTGGATGCATCGTAACGCTTGTTATCAGGACCCACAAGGACGCAGTTTCCACTGTACACCAGCGCCGTCCAGATGACGGAAGTCCAGATGACACTTAGTTTGAATTCACTGTCGACCATGTCCTGCCCGTTTAGTGAGGTCATAATGTCGGACGCATTGAGAACGCCACCCTCCGGCAGCTTGGAGAGCTTGCCGAGATAGTGTGTGGCATATTTGGAATTCTCCACGCTCACCTTACCGTCAAGGAGCAAGCCCAGCGATTCAAGCAAGGACTGCCCGAGCTGTGTCGCTTTGCCCGCGATAGCATTGATGGCTTCTGCCCGCATCGTAGCCTGATTGTCTTTTGTGACAGGCTTTTTGAACACGGGATAATTCGGATATCGTTCGTTGAAATAGCTGCTGAGTGCCTTGGATGCAACAATACTTATGACGTCGCGCACAGTTATCTCATTCATACGAGCGCCATGCAGGTATTCAAGCACTGGCTTATCCGCACCGAGGTAGGAGATTTGGAAACAAACAGTCTTGTTTTCTTCCAAGTAGCGACGAAGGTCACGCAGTGTGGCAGTGGCGCGTTTCGCATAGGTGGAGCGAGTCTCACCCTGAGCGGACATTGCTTCCATTTCTCTGGCACCGGCATAGGCTTTCAAAAGCTCGGTGAACTTTGCACTGCTTTGGAACGTAAAGTAAACCTCGTCCTTTTGCGGCTCCTCGATAGGCTTTGTGCCAAACAGCGGAAGCATATACACATAATAATCCTGTGGCGGCTGCGCGGTCGGGCGCTCCGTCGGCAGGCCCATAAAGAGATAGCCCTCGCGGAAGATGTTCTTTTCCGTCCAGTTAATGCGATACTCGTAAATCTTGCGCCCGGTGACATGCTCGTTAAGCTGCAAGTCGGCAGCATCGTACATAACCGTATAGAAGTACTGGTTCAAGCGATCTTCACCGAGGAAGTCCGCTTTCTCCTGTATTTTCTTGTCGTAGTCGACGTCCTTTTTGAGGTCAAGAAAATACTGACCGTTGTCCTTATTATATTCAATGAACTGGTTGCTGACGGTGTTCATGATGTCTTTCAGGATGGTTTCGATTGTGGTGAGCAGAAAGTCCTCTTCCATCACGGGCAACGGAATATACAGCATCAAGTCGTCTTTCAGATTTTGCGCTGTCAAGCCGAGCTTAGCATCGAGAACAACGGTCGTCAAACGGTGAACGCTGAGTGCAGAGATGATCTGCTGTGCTATCGGTTTGTATACAGCTTTCGGGAAAGAACGTCCGATAATGTCCTCCAACACACCGCTTTTTTGTAGTACCTCATGAATGGCTGGGTCCACACGCTTTGCGGGGTCGCCTTTGATGCGGCTCCAATAGGTATCATAGGACACGATGCCGGGTTGACCATTCGGGATTTCCTTATTGATTATGGTGCTGATGGTTTCGGAGATGGTCTTCAGCACCTCACGCTTTTCAACGATTACCATGCGCTGGAAGGTGCCGATATATGCCGGGTGTATTGGGAACAAGTCCACATATTCATCAAGCTGTTCTGCCATGCTCTGATAAAGCGGACAAAACGGCGTCAGATATTCACGTATCATAGCTTTCTGTTCCGGCGTCTTGTGAAGGATACGCTGCTTGACTACGAAGGCGATATCTTCGGTACGGATAAGCGCCTGTTCGTAGCGATCTTTCATTTTAAGCAATGAATTGGTGACATTGTGAAATGCCGGATTTTCAAAAAGAACTTCCTGAATGCCGCTAATAAAGCGTAAATTGGTCGACTTGATGATTTCGCCAAGCTCTCGCATAAAGCCGATGTCCTGCATCAGCTCGTTGTCTTTGCGTCCTTTCAAGTAGTCCAGCAGCTCGTCCACAATGATGAGATAACCCTTAGCACCATACTTGTCGGCAAAAGCCGCCATCATTGCAACGAGGGCATCCTTGTTATTTGTGATGTTGCCGACATCTGGAAACTTAAATATTATTCCGCGACGCGCTAAATCCTGCTCAATGTTATTCGTTATAATCGTGCGAAGCGAAGCCTCTGTGCTGCCTATTTCGATGCGAAGCACTTCGAATTTACCAGCGATTGGCTTTGCGGCAGTACGGAACTTTTCGTTTTGAGCAAGTTCAAGATATGCAGAATCGGCAGCGACGGCAGAAATCACGCTCATTAAATGAGATTTACCCGTGCCATAGTTGCCGACCAGCAAAACACCCTTGTTATCAACGACATCCTCCAAGCCCAACTGAGAGAGGATTTTTACCGAAACAAGGTCCGCCATATTATCACTCATGACGTAGCTACGCACAAGTTCTTTTGCCTTTGTGCTATCATCGGCGCTTTTTAGTTCGATGACCGTAACAATCGGATCGAATTGTATCAGTTCACTGTATTTCATATCCTTTGCTCCTATCTCAAGACGATGTATGTGTCTACATAGTCTTTGATGTTATATTCTTTGAAATCAAATCTACCCGGCTCGGAGTATGTCAACTTTTCTCCTGTAATCTCACCTGGCCATTGTAAATAGAACCTCTGGTTTCTGCCAACCTGCAGGAATAACTTTATGACATCTAATTCATATTCGGGTGAAAAAAGGATATCGGTGTTTTCGACCGTGATATCACGGTGCTCATCGCCCAAAATAGAATCCAGCTCATTTGTAATGTTGATGGGCGACCCATCAACTTTTGCTTTATACATCCTCTCGCTGAGCATCAGACCGATATTCACGACAGGAGCAGTCACCGGCACGGTCACTTTGGGAGCCAGTACAAACACTCCCTGGTGTGCTTGTACGATGACCACTGGGAAATCTCGTCGATTTATAACAGTGCCCATATATGTGTACCCCCATCATCAATTACATTCTCTTATTACGTTCTTGCCTCTCTGGACCCAAAGCCTTAGCAAAGTTCCAAGTGATATAAAGTTCGACAATAATTACCATATATTCTATCACTGTTGTTGTCTGGCAACAAAAGATGTATTATGCAGTTAGGTTGAATCGAATATTTTAGTGGGAGAGATTATAGTGACTCAGACCGAACAAATAGCTGATATCATTATGAACTATTTAAAAGCCGAAAGGGAACGTGGCAAAAAGCAGATCAACCTGACGGCAGGTGAGGTTGGCAAAATGATTGGAATCAGCAATCGGACGCCTATGTGTGTAAGCGCGATGAAAATTGCTGCCGAGCATTTTAAGCACGAGATCGTCCAAGATGTCCCAAGTGGTCAGAGCACGACTGTTGAATACAGATATTATCTTTAAGCTAGGCGGAGCGGCGGCGATAAAAGGCGAGGGACAGTGCGGCCGTAATGCTAAATATTTAAGAAATAGTCGGCCTCTACACAGTTTTCACCTATTGAAAGCTACTAGAAGTTCCCTGCAATTTTAATGCCGTTTGCAAGGTGGGAAATAGGGGCTTTTATCCTTGCAGAGTATCCAAGCCCAAGGAAAGCTAAATTCACGCAAAAACAGCGCGTCATTGTGGTGACGCGCTGTCGTTTGTTTAACTGTCCCCGATCTCGGTTTTGAAGGTACTGTTTTTAGCTCACAATAAGCTATGTGTTTGTCGTCCGCAAATGTCCACTTGGCGAGGGTTTAGCGCTGACTCCCGCAGGTGTTTGAAGATCAGGGTTTCATTATTTACTCCACTCATCAAGTTTTCCTTCAAACTTAACGATCACTGGCGTTGCACTGCCGTCCACTGCACCTGGCATCGGGTCCCGCTTCCATCGATCCTGCCGTCGATTGGTCAGCCAGAATACGATAGCGTTGGTATCTGCAGGAACATGGACCTCATCCAAGCATTCCACCAGCTTCTCAACCTCACGGACCTTCTTCCCTGTGTCCGGGTCGAAGATGACATCCTTGATCTTGTAGTGCTTGGCTACCTTTGCGGTATACCCCATCGCCCGCTTATGTAGGCTGCCCTCAATGTCATCATCCGGCACTTCTCTCGCGCGCGCGAAAGCTGCCGAAAGTGCCGAGTAGCGCTCATTTCCGTTTTGCCCTTCATCGACATACTTCCGAAATGTCGAATATGCGATGCCCAGTTTTTTAGCAATGGCCTTTGTGGTTGCTCCTTTAGATGCCCAGACTACAATCTTGTCCAGGTTGGGCAGCACATGTGTGTCGAATTTACTTGTAGCCATGTTGCTACCACCTTCCACTTTTTTTCTTACCATAACATACTCATCGCTAAAATACGGCTCAGAAAAATAAAATATACTTGCCTCCATAGATCCCCGAAGAAGCAGAAAGGCCCCCTCAGAGTGAGTGGGTCTTTTCTATTACGGCTGCGCTGATCCCTTCTACATTTACCAGCATGAAGGCCTATCATTGAAATAGTGTGTAATCTCCGAGTGAACCGGCGGCTGTCGTCTTTCGGTATTTTCGCCAAAGATGCGGGATTGTTGCATTCGAGCCCGCCGTTCCAGTAGAAGGTGTTTATGGCAAGCTTCTCGAATGGCCATCTTCTTATCAACCGGTGCGCTACAGCCGCCGTAAACTCATGCCAATAGCTTCGGATGGTAAACCTTTCACTTTTCAATCCAGGCCCACCCTAGGGCGCCTACTTTGCTTTCACAAGAGTTTCTTCTTCGCTTGTTGCTCGTCCTCTCGCTCATATCGTCTTGATATGTTTTGCGCGATCGTGCAGGCCTCCCAGCCAGGCACACATGCGCAATAAGTGTAGATATACTCCCGGCGCTGGAGACCGTCCTTAAAGTGCATTTTCCCACCCTCACAAAAGACACACATCTTTTCTTCCCATCGGAAGTAAGGGCAGCACCAAACGGTAGCCATTTATGCGCCCCGAGAGAACGAAAGCACCCTGCAATTATCAGCAGTGGGATGGGCGAAATACTCTTTGTCAAGCCACCGGTGCTCACGGTACTGTATACGACGGCTTTTCTCGCACGCCAAGCACAGCGCGGAGAGAAACACTCCATCGTCCATGTCTAGGCTGTTATCGCGGTGCAGGATTTCCTCGGTCTCCTTATAAAGCTCTTTCATGGTCATTTCTGCACCCTCCCATATCCGAAAATTCTTAGTGCTGCCTCCCGGAGCTCTTTGGTCTTTGTCTGCCTGCGGCTCTCCCCGTCCATGCGTATCTGAATGGAGCACATCTCACCGATCCTGTCGTATATGCGCCTGTATGCCATGTCTTTCGGATTAAACAAAGTCTCCGGGGATAAGTTTGTCGTGAAGATCACAGGCTTCCCGCTGCGGAGTCTCGCGTCTACCACGCTGAATATCTGCTCAGTGCTGTATGAAGTGTCGCGCTCTGTTCCGAAGTCGTCGATGATCAGCAGCTCGAACCACCCAAGTCCCCTGATCGCCGACCGGCGCTCGTCGTCCGATGCTGTCTGCAAGTAGGCTAAAATCTTTGGGAAGCTCGTGACACCTGCCATTATGTCCTTTTCAATCAGCGCGTTTGCTATGCACTGTGCGAGATAGGTCTTGCCGGTCCCCACTGCGCCGTAGAACATAATGCCGATGTTCTTTCCCTGCTCCCGCATTTTGTCCCACTTCTCGATGTAGTCTTTGGCGGCGATCAGTGCATTGACATTCCCCGCGTCAGCATTTTCTATCCGGCAATCTTTTTGGGGTATGTCCACCGGGCCCGTGTCACACCGGTATTTCAGATCATGCAGAAATTCTTCGTGCTTTTCCGCTTTCTTATCCGCCTGATACTTTTCCTCCGCGCACCGGCACCGTTGCCCAACAAGGATCAGCTGGTCTCCCAGGCTCTTTGGCCCCTTCACTCGCCGCTGTTTAGGTGTGTAGCACTTCCCGCACATGAGAAGTCCGGCTTCGTCGTAATAATCACCTGCGGCCTCTTGGTTGTTTGCGTGCGACATTTCCACGATTTCTAAAAAGGCCCGCTCACCTACGTTCATGTTTTACCTCCGCCCTGCACCATCAAATCCGTAAAGTCCTCCCACCCGGAATAATCCGCGACTGCATTCGATGGCGTCGTAGGCTCGTCGTCCCATCGGCCCTGATTAAGCCATGTCGCCGGGTTAGGAATGAACCGCCCGTTTTCCCCGCTGCCACCCAGGGGACTTCTTTGCTATTTCGATGGCTTCGAGCATCTTGCTGAAAAGTTCGGCTGTTGGCTTTGCTCTCTCAAAGGCTTTGAGTGCGTCCTTTTTCCCCACCTTCTTCGGGTAAGCCTGCCAAAACTGCTCAAAGCGCACATCGACCGGCCGACCCGCACAAGACTCTCTTTCTTCTCTTGCTTCTTTTTCTTTTGGGGGATTATAGGGGGTAATAATAGGGGGGTGTGGGGGGAAAGAAGAGGGGGAACAAGGGGAGCTTCTTTCTTTTTCTTCATTCTCTTCTTTCTCTCTCGCAGGCAGTCGCTGGTCTTCGCAGGGGTTCGCATACGATCGCATGCCATCGCCTGCCATCGCATACCGTCGTAGCGCGTTATTCCTGTTTGTTTCACTTTTAACCTTGGAGGCTTCAACGTCAATATCTATCTGCTGCCGAACCATCGGAAAGACAAATCGCTCGTTACCACGGAGCTCCGGCTCTGTGCCAAACTTGCTGTAATTTAAGCAAGCCCTGAACAGTCGCCCACACTCTGCGTCTGTGAGTGTTTCCATCGACTTTAGGTAGCTGTGATAGGCATTGAAAAAATCCTTTGCCATTTCAATAGTCCTTTCGCTTAAAATGGTAGGCTTGTGCAAAAAGCCTTTGCCGTTGATATTATTGAGAGGGCATCCCTGCTGTCGGACATCAAATTGACTCTGCCACCCTCAGTACTAAAGGAAGCGGTTTCCTTTTTGTGTTCATTGTATGATTACCTTTTATGCCACTCCAAGAGCGATGCTAACGTCAACACCTGTCAACATGGGTACTTTCCACCTGCTCGGTTATCCATCTTTCAGCGCTAGCAACGGGGATTAATATACGTCGCCCCACTCTTAGCGCTGGAAAGTCTGCCCTGTTTACGAGTTGAAACGCAACCGGCTTTGACACGCCCATGCGCTCGGCAAACTCGGCAACACTCATACAAAGTTTTGCATCTGTCGTCATCAATTCTTCCTCCTGCTTAAGAATGTGCTGAACGCAGGCATGCTTTAGATGTTGGAGCCGCTTCCATCATTCCAGACGCTAGAATAGTACCTCGCTTGACCAATTTTATAGTGTATTGATCCATACTTTCCACCCCTTGAAAGATCATCAATTATCTGCATGACACGGCCTTCTCTTCACCGAAAAGTTCTTTGCGCAGTTTACGCGAGAAGTTTCCGTCATTACAGCCCAACTGCTCGGCGATCTGCCAGAGCTTTATATTTTTCGACTGCGCCGCTTCTCGAATATCAATATTTTTCATTGCCTTACCTCCAAAATTTTATTGACTAATGCTCACTATTGGTGTATGCTTTTATTGTAACACAACAACAGTATGCATGCAACGATAGGTTTCACATTAATTTAATATTCAACAAATTTAGTCATAACTGGAGGAATAGTAATGTTGGGGACTAATGATGTTCAAGTAATTTTCGCGGACAGATTGAAATATTTGCGAACAGCGGAAAAATTAACTCAAGATCAATTAGCTGAAAAGCTTGGTGTTTCGCGTGGTAGCATTAGTTACTACGAGAACTGTGATAGAGTTCCAGACATAGTTTTTTTGACTAAAGCGGCAGAGTTTTTTAGTACGACAACTAACTACTTGTTGGGCTACTCAAGCAATCGGTATAATAGCGATGCCACATTCCCGGAAAATTGGGGTGATTTTTTGCTGTCGGATATAAAAAATCACCTGATGATGGTTATTGACCATTATGAAAAATTCCTTAAGCCACTTGAAGATGAAAACCTATATAAAATATTCTACTTGCTGATCATCGGGGACAATATTTTGTCTTCGAGTTTATACAAGGATTTAATTACAAAGCTATCCGAAGTGAAAGAAATGAACTATGCTGATATTGAAATTCTGGTAGATGAGTTTATATCCCGTTTTTATAATTTCTCTTACACCTCTTCAGATGGAAAAAGACTTTACAGTTCACATCAAGCAGAACAATGGCTATTAGCATGGATTGAGAAACAGCGATCCGGATATGAAAACTATCTTGAAAATCAAGCGTACCATGTAAATAAATTTATGTTTAAAAAATTTTGGGAGGAGTAAAGAGAAGCGTAAATGGAGCGGAGCCAGATAAAAGGCAATAATAAACAAGGATGCCGGCAAAAGCTTGACACACCAAAAGGCACTTGCTTACAATAGCGAGCATTCGGAAGGTTGAGGGGTATCGGGTTGCATATGGATGGCAAGCGTAACTAGAGGGAGATGCTGCAAATGTCGACAAAGAATAAACGCAATGCACAAGGCGGCGGAACAATCCGGCAACGTCCTGACGGGCGCTGGGAGGCTCGGTATACCGTAGGCCGTGACCCCGGCACCGGCAAGCAGGTGCAGCGATCTGTATACGGAAAAACTCAAAAAGAAGTACGGCAGAAATTACAGCAAGCCTGTATAGCTATTGACGACGGAATGTATTCAGAACCTAACAAGATGACGCTTTCACAATGGCTGGATATTTGGTTTTCGGAATACACGGGCGAAGTAAAGCCGCTCACATTGAAGTCATACAATGTGCATATAAACAACCACCTGAAGCCCGCCCTTGGTGCCGTCAAACTGTCGGCACTCAGCACGCCCAGATACAGGCTTTATACAATGCCGTGCAAAAGGGCTCAGAGGATAGCCCCGGGCTTTCACCCAAAACCATCAAAAATTTACATGGCGTATTGCACAGGGCGCTTTCTCAAGCCGTTGAGATAGGCTACATCAAGTTTAATCCCGCCTCCGCATGTAAGCTACCCCGTGTGGAAAAATCCGAAATTAAGCCACTGGAGGAGGCGCAGATAGCTGCTTTCATACAAGCCATTAAAGGGCATCAATTTGAAACGCTGTATCTTGTAGATGTCTTTACCGGCATGAGGCAGGGAGAAATACTTGGCTTGACTTGGGACTGCGTAGATTTTCAGGGCGGCACTATCTTAATCAGTAAACAACTTCAAAGGGTTAAAGGCGAGTATGTGTTTGTCTCCCTGAAAAACGACAAGGCCCGCCGTATCAGTCCGGCACCCTCAATAATGAAGGCACTTTATGACCATAGGCAGGCACAAATAGAGCAAAGATTCAAAGCTGGCGCAGCATGGGAAAATACCAACCTCGTATTTACAAATGAGCTTGGACGACACTTAACCCATATTACGGTTTATAGCCACTTCAAGCGCATAGCAGCCAGTATAGGCGTCCCGGAGGCGAGATTCCATGATTTGCGCCATACCTATGCCGTCGCCGCGTTACAGGCTGGGGACGATGTAAAAACCGTGCAAGAGACTCTAGGGCATCATACAGCATCCTTCACTCTGGATGTTTACGGGCATGTATCGGAGCGCATGAAAAAGGAAAGCGCAGAGCGAATGGAGAGCTTTATAAACGGAATCAAAAAAGCAACCTAAGCAGTATAAGCGGGTGTCTTTTCATGCCTCCTTTTTCTCGATAGAGAACCCATAGTATATAGCTATTTTAGGCTAAATACTGTGGGTTTTCATTTTTATCAATTTAATTTTCCTGTATTTATACTAAGTTATTAGCGGGCGAAAACTATCTTTTTAAGTGCTTTGCTAATGGATTTGCTAAGAGCACTTTTACTTTGATAATCGGAAAAATAATCCTATTGTGCTTGCATGTTCTTTAAGAACAGATTATTATAAAGTAGTTGCATTTTCTGTGATCTCTCGAATATCTAATTTGAGAGT
>CAXXUP010000001.1:0-85805 GCA_963662765.2 Oscillospiraceae bacterium | reverse complement strand
GCGGCTGTGCCGAAGCTCGTCAAGGCCGAGAACACCCCGCCCTACTACTACGATGAGCCGACCATGGATGTCAAGATGAGCGGGCTGCACTACTACGGCGGAGCTGTCGGCGTCTACTGCCCGGTGCGCAAGGATGTCACGCCCGGCTATATCGGCAATCCGTCGGATGCCACGGCCGAGACTGGAATCAAATGCTACGAGGCCTATGGCGCATGGATCGCCAAGGTTGTGCAGAAATATCTCGTCAATCGGATGAAGTAAGGGCCTATGCAAAAAAGAGCGGCACCAATTGGCGCCGCTCTTTTATGCCTTTTTACGCACTTCGACCAAGTTTGTGTGCTGGGGATTGCCCTTGGCGACCGGCGTCGGGTTTGCAGTCCCGGTCAGGATGTTGATGCAGCCGCGCCGGTCTCCACCTGCCCCATCCGGCGTGTACCAGGCACCCTGGGCGAGGGCTACGACGCCCTTTGTGATGCGCTTTGTCACAAACGCCGGAACCGTCGTGCGGCCGCGATCATTGAAAATTTCCACCGCATCTCCCTGTGAGATGCCGCGGGCGGCGGCATCGGCCGGGTTTATCCAAAGCCGCTGCGGGTCGACCTCCTCTAAAATGGGGTTGTTGTCGTGAATGGAGTGGCAGCGCCTTTTCGTGTGATAGCCAATGAGCTGAAGAGGGTATTTGTTCCGCAGGGGGTCATGGGGCCCCTCGGGACAGGGCAGATAGGATGGAATGGGCGGAATATTGACGGGGTCATCCCGCTCTAAAAGCCGCATGGAGTAAATCTCGATTTTTCCGGACGGCGTGGGGAAGGGGATGCCATCTTTAACCTGTCTCTCATAGCCGACGACCGGCGGGTCGTTGTCGTACCGCACGACGCCTTTTTTCGAAAACTCCGCATAGGAGGGGAGTCTGCCGCCGCTCTTTTGCCGGGCGGTCTCGTAGGCCCAGGTCAGCCAATCCTCTGCGGTCTTGCGCCCTTCGGTGAAGGCATCGTAAAGCCCGATGCGGCGGGCGACATCGCTAAGCCAGTCGTACTCAAAACGGGAGCCAAAAAGGGGATCTGTCAGACGGTTGTTTTTAGCGGTGTAGCAGTCGTAATTCCAGGGCAGACCGATGTTTTCACACTCTAGGACCGAGGGGGCCGGCAGCACAAGGTCGGACCATCTGGCCGAGGCCGTGAAGAAAATGTCGCTCGTGACAATAAATTCGCACAGGCTCTCGTCTGCGAGGATACGGCAAGTGTCATTAATGTCGGAGTGCTGATTGATGAGGGTGTTTCCTGCCAGATTGAAGAGCATTTTAATGCCGCAGGGCAGGCCCTCGACGCCTGTAAGCCCATCGTCTCTGAAGTTGAAACTCGGCCCCCGCTCAATGGCCCTTGTCCAGAGGAAATTCGGAATCTGCCCGGGGTAGGGGTTTTCGGGCAGCGGGATTGTGGGTCCGTAGCCGCCAGCGATGCCACCCTGACCGGCGGCGCCGCCCCCCCGCTTGCCAACATTCCCGGTCAGACAGGTCAGCATGGCGATGGCGCGCACATTTTGTTCGCCGTTTCCCACCCGCTGGACGCCAAGCCCCTGCAGGATGCAGCCGGGTTCTGCCGTCGCATATTCAGTTGCGAGCCGGCGGATGGTATCGGCCGGAACGCCGCAGATTTTTTCCGCCCACTCCGGGGTTTTCTCTATGCCATCCATACGGCCAAAGAGGTAGTTCTCGTAGCTGCCGCCCTTTGGCGCCCCCTCCGGCATGTGCGCCTCGTCAAAGCCGAGGCAAAAGCGATCCATAAAGGGGCGATCCAAAAATCCCATAGTCCAGATGTGGTGGGCCATGCCGGCGGCAAGCGCCGCATCGGTCGAGGGGATGATGGGTACCCACTCGTCGGCATAGGTCATGACCGAGTCAGACATGCGCGGGTCGATGACCACCACTTTGACGCCCCGCGCCCGCAGCTGCGAGAGATAGTAGTTGAGGCGGCTGTCAAAAATGGTCTCGGCCGGGTTGTGCCCCCACAGGATGACAAAGCTCGAGTCGAGCAGGGTCACAGGCTCGCTGCCGGACTTGGCGTCGCCATAGACGTAAGGCGTGATGTAAGTGGAGCAGGCGCTGCTGTAGGAGTTGTAGGCCCCGAGGAAACCGCCATCGAGGGACAGCAGCCTTTTTGCAAAGTTGCTGGGGCGAGCAATGCCGGTCACCCCGGTGGAGTAAATGGGAAAGCGGGCTGAGGGCCCGTATTGTTCTTTGATCCTCAGCCACTGGGAGGCCGTGATGTCGGCCGCCTCCTCCCAGCTGATGCGCCGAAAGATGCCCTCGCCACGGGCACCCACCCGCAGCATGGGGTAGCGAAGCCTTCCGGCTGACAAAAAGGTGCGCCTATAGCCGCGGCCCTTGACACAGGCCCGAAGCTGCGGCTCCTCGCCGCAGTCGGTATCAAGTGTCAGGACACAGTCCTGCTCAACCGTGGCCCTGATCTGGCACCGGCCGCCGCAGTTGTTGCCGCCGGTTGTCGCGATGATGCGCCGCGGCACATCCGGAATGGGCGGGGCCGTACGGCGGGGACCTTTAGGGGGTGGAAGCTCTGCCAGCAGCCTTGCAAGCTCTTTAAAGGGCTCAAGCCTCGCGTGGGTTGTGATGCCCTTTACGATGCGATCGATCGTATCGACGGTATAGAGATCGAAAAACTCGGTGCTGTCCGTGCCTGCGAGGAGCAGAAACTCAAGCTGATTTCCGATGTAGTCGGGCGGATTGCCCTCCATGCGGCGGGGAATGTAGCCAAACCGGTTATAGGCGTGAAGCACCTCCAGCGTGGTGGAATCCATCAGATAGTCTCCGGAGGCCCAGAGCGGGATGACGACATCGGGATCGGTGCCGCGAAAAAGCCGGTCGTATTCAAAGACGGCCTCCTCGCGGGAGAGCTCCGCAAAGAGGGCATCCAGAGGCGGATTGGCCCACATGCCATCCGTTCCCTCGAAAAATTTAATAAAAGCGTCCGTCATGCGAGATCCCTCCGAAGCTGCGCCGCAGCGCTGAGGTCGCCAACGATGACGCCGCCGACAGGCTTGCCGTCCTCGAAAAAGGTCCGCCGCCATGTGTTTCCAGACCAAGCGGGATTGACCCTGAAGAAGGGGCTTTTGTCGACCGGCTCAGTTTTGGCGTCCCCAGTGATGCGCCCTGTGGCATAGACCCCGGGACCGCCGAGGTTCAAAAGCAGGTCGCGGCAGGTAGGCCTTACCGTATCGGCTGCGTCAAGGCCCTGCGTGAAGGCGGCGGCGTTTGCCCCGGCGACCCTGCCCTGCTCTTCGGCCACCAAATAGAGCCCAGCTCCGACGCAGTCGCCGCAGGCAAAGACGCCGGGGGTGCCGGTGGCCATATGATCGTCCACCGCAAGCGAGACGCCGGCCGCCTTTGCGACGGCGTCGTTTGGACGGATGCCGCAGGAGACAATCAGGATGTCGGCGACAGGCGCTTCACTCAGCGTTACGCCGGTTTCGACTGCAATGCCGCGCTCCTCAAGCAAATTGCAGACGAGCCGGGACGCCTCGTCGTCGAGCTGGCGGGGCATGAGGCGTGGGGCAAGTTCTAATATACGCACCGCTTGACCTCGCTCCCTCAAGAGCCAGGCCATTTCGACCCCGATGACTCCGCCGCCCATGATCGTGGCGGTGGCGGAGCGGGGCAGCTGCCTTTTGACCGTGAAGAAATCTTCGATGCTTCGAAGGACGTGTCCGCATGCAGAACCCGGAAAATCGGGTACAAAGGGGCGGGCCCCCATCGCATAGATACAGGCATCGTAACAAAACTCGCCGGCGGTGGAAAAAACCCGGCGGCGGTCTGCGTCAAGGCTCAATACTTCACACGCCGTGTGAAGTTCCAGGTCGAGCCCTTCGGCGTTCAGCGAAATGCGGGTCGGATTTAGCCCCGAGAAGGCGGCCTTACTCAGCAGCGGCCGAATATAGGGGGCACGGGGCTCGGCAGTCAGCATGACGATGCGGCCTGCCTTGTCCCGTTCCCTGATGGCGCGTGCGGCCGAAAGTCCGGCGATACCCCCGCCTAAAATCAGATAAGTCAACTCACCGTCACCTTGTCGCAGTTATTAAAGGCCACGTCTGACAGCTCATTGCCAAGGCCGGGAAGCTCCGGCACCTCGAACATGCCGTCCTTTGGCTGGTAATCGTGGATGCAGAGTTCGATGTTGGCCTTGGTGCGGGCGTAGATGTGGTGCTCGTGAATGACGAAATTCGGAATGACACACTCGAGCTGCAGGGCGGCCGCCGTCGATAAGGGGCTGCCGCAGACGTGAATCTGCACGCCGACGTCGTAGACGTAGCCCATGTCGCAGATCTTCTTAGCTTCAGAGATGCCGCCGCAGGTGCCGATGTCGGGCTGCATGACGGCAAGCCCGCCTGTGGTGAAATACTCGGCGTACTGCCATCTCGTGTAGACCCGCTCGCCGGTGGCGATGGGCATGCCGGTCTCATCGTGCACACGTTTTGTCAGCTGCGGGGTCGGGGTGGTCGGCTCCTCGAAGTAGAAGATGCCGTACTTTTTCACTGCGTTGCCGATTTGAACGGCCGACAGCGCGTCAAGGAAAGAGTGGTTTTCAATGATGATGTCGACGTCGGGACCGAGAGCTTCGCGAACGGCGGCCACCCTGGATTCAACCAAATTCACATATTTCGGAGCCAAAAGTCCAAGCCGGTGCCGGTCGTCAAATTTTGAGCCGTCCGGCGCATATGTAAAGAAGTCGTACTTTACGCAGTCAAACCCCTCGGCTACGGCCTTTTTGCCCTCGCGCACATAGTCCTCGATGGAGCAGGAGGGGATGATGGAGTTTCCCCAGGAGAACTGAAGCTGGCTTGCGTAGGTGCGCAGCTGACCCCTTTTCTTGCCGCCCAAAAGCTTGTAAATCGGCACGCCAAAAAACTTGCCCTTGATGTCCCACAGCGCCATGTCGATTGCCGAAAGGCCGGCATAAAAGACAGGTCCGCCGTTTTGGCCCCAGAAAGTGGAGCGGTAGAGTTTATCCCAGATGACCTCGTGATCGAGTGGGTCCATGCCGATGATGAGCCGGCCGAGGTTGTGAATCATGCCGAAGGCGGCAAACTGTGCCTCGCCGTAAGCAAGCGCCGCTTCGCCGTCACCGTAGATGCCCTCATCGGTGTAGATGCGGCAGACGATGGGCCGCCAGTGACCGCCTTTCAGTTCTGTTTTGAGGTGCAGGATGTCAATTTTCGTGATTTTCAATGCAAATTCTCCTCCTTATATGTTGACGAATTATCAGATAAATTTAATAAAAAGCGAAGGGCTTGTCAGCGTGGGATCGGGTAAAAAGGGCGCCGCGGCGAAAGTGTCTTCCAGTTCGCCAAAAGACAGCGCCCGCACCGGACAGGCGCCGACACATGCGGGGTCAAGTCCTCCCGTGCGTCGGTCTTTGCAGGCGTCGCATTTGACTGCAATGCCAAGTCGAGGGTGGAGGACCGGCGCGCCGTAGGGGCAGGCCGTGACGCAGGCGCCGCAGCCGATGCAGCGGGCGTCGTCATGTAGTACAAGCCCGTCCTCCGACTGATACATGGCGCCGGTGGAGCAGACATCGACACAGGCAGGCTCCTTGCAGTGGTTACAGGCGCCCGAGTAGTAGCCGCCAATGACCTCGGCCGTCCGGCGCAAAAAGACACCCTTCGGGAGATCGTGAAGGTCCTTGCAGGCGACTTGACAGGCTCCGCAGCCGATGCACTTGCCAAAGTCAAACGTGAAGCCGATCATTTGCCCATGTCCTCCCCCTGTCCGTCCAGCCGCTGCTCGGTTTCCCGCCAGAGCAGTGCATAGAGCACCGATACGATCGGGATAAAGAGCAGCATGCCGAGCACTCCCATGGTCGAGGCGCCCAGGATGACGGCCACCAGCACCCAGATGGGCGGCAGACCAACGCTGCCGCCGACCACCTTCGGGTAGACAAAGTTTTGCTCAAGCTGCTGTAAAAGCAAAAACAACACCAAAAACCAGAGGGCCTTTGCGGAGCTGACCGTCAGCATCATGATCATGCCGACAATGGATCCGATGAAAGAGCCGAACACGGGGATCAGCGCCGTCACGGCAATCAGAACCGAAATCATGAGGGCATAAGGGAATCGAAGTACGGTCATGGAGATGAAAAACATCAGTCCCAGGATGGCGGCTTCAAGGCACTGGCCGGCAAAGAAATTGGAGAAAGTGCCGCTTGTCAGGCCAAGCACATATAAGGCTTTTTCGTTGACGGATGGCCGCAGGTAGGCTTTCATCAGCCGCCTGGCCTGCTCGCCGAGCTGTTCTTTTTGCATGAGAATATAGAGTGCAAACACAAGCCCCAGAAAAGCGTTCAGCACACCGTGGAAAAGCCCAAGCAGCATAGCAAATGTAGAGGACACGACGTTGCCGGCCGAGAAGTTTGGAAGATACGCTCCAAGGGCATCTGTGATTACAGTCCCATCCAGTTCAATGGAGGACAACCACTCTTTGAGCTCCGGGAAAAAGGCCGTAAGTCCGGTTTCGCCGCTGAGCGAAAGCTTAAGCCGATCAAAGTACGCGGGAATTGTGGTCCCGAGCTGAGCGACGGTTTCGCTGAGATTTGGAACGACAAGGAAGGTTGCGATAAACAAAACGCCGAATACGAGCAGCAGCGTGATGATGAGACTTGTGGCGCGCCGCAGCTGGGGGGAGCGTGAGATTTTACGCTCGCGTTTGGCCGGCATTGTGGCAGGCGCATCGCCATGTCCTCCGTCGAAGTCGGCCTCGTCTATGGCGTCGCATTTTATTTGCTCTTCGTGAATCGCGGCGGCGGAGTGGGTGACCTGGCTGTCAATCACCTTTTTTGCGCGGGCAGCCGCCTTGCCGGCCGCCTTTTTGCCGAAGAGTGCCGCCTCGATCTTCTGCATCGGTACATTGATGATAAAAGCGATGGCACCGCCGATCAGGAATGGGGTGATGAGGCGGAAAATATACGAGATCACCCGGGCGACGACCGAGAGATTTTGCACGGCAGTGAAGAGCAGAATGGCATAGGTGATGATCCAGAGCAGTTTTTTGATATCGCGCTTATTTAGTTCCATATTCCTCCTGTTGTCTGTGGCGGCATGGCCTGCACAGTGGTTGGTAATTACTGTTCAGTATTCCCGCAAAGGATGAAAATTACATTACCCGCCGCGGCCGGCAATACGGGCGCCAGTCATCACTTCGTTTTGAGCAGGTAACCTCCAAGGCGGTTCGGGGTTTGACGGGCGTCCCGCAGGGCAAAAGCGCCGCCCATGACGACATGGATGATGCCATCAGGCGCCTGAAACGGGTCATCATACTCGGCTTTGTCGGTGACGGTCACGGGATCGAAGACCGTGATGTCGGCAGCATACCCCGGGATCAGCTTGCCGCGGCCTTCTATGCTCATCATCTCGGCGGAGAGGCCCGATATGCGGTGAACAGCCACCCCGAGTGGGCATAGATTTTGCTCCCTTGCGAGGCGCAAGAAGCGGGGGAAGGTGCCAAACGACCGGGGATGCGGCTTGCCGCTGTTTTTCGCGGGGTCGAGGGAGTAGGCGTAGCCGTCGCTACCAATGGCAAGGTCCGGCTGCGAGAGCAGGTATGTCACGTCCTCCTCTGACATGGTGAAAGAGATGCAAGAGCAGTCTGCTCCGGTCTTGAGAGTGACAAGGGCTGCTGTCTCGGCCATGGAGAGCCCCATCTCCTTCGAGAGTTCAAAAATGCTCTTGCCATCGGCTGCGGGGTATTTGCCGAAAGTCGAGACGACGACTTCGCCGCGGCCGACAGCCTCGTCGCAGTAATATTCCTCGAGGGCTTGAAGTATGGCGCCGCGCTCCTCATTTTGCAGTCTGCGGCAGACAGCCGTCACCCCGCCCTCCAAGGACCACTTGGGGAAGCCGGAGTTTGTGATGCCGGAAGCGGCGGCCGTATAGGGGTAGAGGTCGGCAGTGACGGCAATGCCGTCAGCCACAGCGCGGCGGATATTTGCCATGACCATGGGGGCCGTGCCCCAGTTGGCACGGCGAGCTGCCTTTAAGTGGGAGATGTGAACGTGTGTGCCGGAATGCCGGTTGATGTCATACATCTCCTCCAAAGCCGTGGGAATCTGGTCACTTTGATTTCGCATGTGAGAGGTGACGACGCCATTGTATTTGGCCACCACTTCACCTAGGGCCCGAAGCTCTTTTTTTGTCGCAAAGCAGCCGGGCGCGTAGCCAAGTCCCAGCGACAGGCCGGCGGCCCCCTCCGACAGGGCGGTATCCAGCAGGGTACACATGTCGGCAAGTTCCCGGTCCGTTGGCTCGCGGCCGTCAAACCCAACGGTTGCGGCCCGCAGAGCGCCGTGGCCGATGAGCTGGAAGAGGTTTGTCGCCATCTTTCGGCCTTGCGCCTTCTCACGGTACCTACCAAAAGAGGTCGTCACATAGTCGGCTGTTCCGCCGCCAAGGCCGGTCGAAAGCAGCTTTAGGTCCCCCTCGCGGCCGGATGGGCAGGGGAAGAGGGAGAAGCCGCACTGGCCGACGACCTCGGTCGTTACGCCCTGGCGCAGCTTTGCCTCGCAGGCGTCGTCTGTGAGAAAACAGGCGTCGGAATGGGAGTGGATGTCGATAAACCCGGGCGCAATGGCACAGCCGCCGCAGTCGACAATCTCGACCGCCTCAGGCGGTTCCAGAGTGCCGATGGCAGCGATTTTGCCGTCCGAGACGGCCACCCAGCCGTGGTAGGGGACGCCTCCCATCCCGTCACAAACAAGTCCGTTTTTCAAGATCAGATCGTACACCGCAGTGCCTCCTTACAGTTTTCTGAAAAGTCCTCTCGTCGACTCGTACAGCTCCTTGTACAGCTTGCAGTAGGGCGCGTAGAGGGCGTGTTTTGAAAGATCGGGCTCATAAACCTGTCCCGGTTTTATGTATTTTTCAAGCTGCGTAAATCCTGCAATGTCACCCACCCCGATAGCCGCCATGGCGGCGTCGCCAAAGCATGCGCCGACCGTGACACCGGCCGTGTCGATGCGTGTACCCGTGATGTCGGCGATCATCTGAAGCCAGTAAGGATTTTTCGTGCCGCCGCCGACCGCCAACACTCGACGGATCTCAATGCCGTTTTCGCGGAAAATGTCGAGGTGCTGCGCCACCGTGTAGCCGATGGATTCGAGGGCCGAGCGGTACATGTGCCGCCTCGTGTGGGCGATGGAGAGCCCGAAGAGCACACCTCTGGCATAGGGGTCATTGATGGGCGTGCGCTCACCGGCGATATAGGGCAAGGTGATGAGCCCATCCGAGCCAGGCTTTATATCGTCTATACCCTCCATCATGAGAGTATAGGCGTTATTCCCGCCGGCTTCCTCCTCGGCCAGTTTATCCGAAAAGACGTTGTCGCGGTACCATCTCGTCAAAGTGCCGGCGGCGTTGGTACCGCCCTGCACGCTGCAGGCCCCCGGAATGATAAAGCCGCCCGACCAGATGCGGCGGTCCTTCACGATGCGATTCGAGAGGCCGATCATGTAGAGGGAGGAGCCAAATTGCAGCATCATGTCCCCGATGTTGAAGACGCCGGTCGAAATGGCCTCGGCTCCCGAGTCGTCGGCCCCGACGATGACGGGGGTGCCCTGCGCAAGCCCCGTCTCGGCTGCGGCCTTCCCCGTCACGGTGCCGGCGATGTCGGTGGTATCGCGAACTTCGGCCAGCTGATCGGGGCGGCAAAAGAGCTCACAAAACGCCTCGTCGATCTCGCCGCCCTTTGTGGGGTTATAGAGGGGCGTGAAAGCGCCGAAGGCCAAAAACCGGTCAATGACATACGAGCCTGTGAGCTTGGCAGTCAAATAAGAGGAGCCGGTCAAGAGTTTGTGGGCTTTCTTCCAGATTTCCGGCTCATTGTTTTTGAGCCATAGGATTTTAGGCGGGATGTCGTTGGAGCACAAAGGCCTGCCATTGAACTCCAGCACCTCATCCGGAGTAAAAATGGAGTTTAAGTAGGCAATCTCCTCGGCGGCTCTGGCGTCGATGCCGTAAAGGATGGCTTTGCGCATGGCAACGCAGTTTTCATCAACCGGCACGAGGTCGGCCCCGAGGGCAGATGCCCCAACCGCCGCCACCTCCGTGCTTTTTACCCCGGCCCTTTGCAGCAGCGCTCTCGATATTTTACAAAAGTCCCCCCACCAGACGACCTCCGCGTCGTGCTCGAAAAAGCCGGGGGCGGGGTTTTCCATCCCATGCTTTTCGGAGTGGCTTGCCACGATGTTTAAGCTTTCATCGCACAAAACGCCCTTGCTCTCGTAGGTGCCGACATCGATGCCCATGTAGTACCGCATACGCTACCTCGCCGCCCGGGCTGCCGCCATGAAGCGTTTGACTCTGCCCCCGTCGACCGGGTTTTCAAATTTGCCGTCCACCTTGAAGGCGGTGCCGACAAAGGCTCCGTCTGAGTAGGAGAGTTTTTCAGCGATGTTGTGCTCCGTGCAGCCGGTGTTGCAAAAGACCGGAGTCGATCCCGATACCCTGCGCACCGAGGCGATGAGCTCGCTGTCGACGCCGCTGCCGGCCTGCATTCCGGAGATGCAGATGCCGTCCGGCGCGCATTTGAAGATGACGGCTTTTGCGATCTGGGGCAGTGGACGGGCTGACACATCGCCGTCCGACTCGGCGTTGATCATGTAGTACATTTTTAAATCTTTCATGCCGAGCTCGTTTTTGCGGCGCACCATGGCGGCAATGTCGGGGGCGCGAAGACCGCCCTCACCGGCGTAGACACCCGTAAAGACTGAGCGGACAAAAGAGGCGCCGACGGCCGCAGCAAGTTCAATGGTGGCGGGCTGGTCTGCGATGACGTGTACGCCGTACGGCACCGAAATAATGGGGAAGAGCTCGGCAATGACGCGGGCCATGGCGGCTAGGATGACACCGTCGACCTTACTCTGATAGGGGAGCGAGAACTCGTTTGAAAAGAGAACGGCGTCGACGCTGCCCTCCTGCAGGGCGATAAGGTCCCGGCGGGCGGCTGTGACGACCGCCCCCATATCGCCGCAAAAAGCGGGGTCTCCCGGAAGGGCGGCCAGGTGCAGCAGGGCGATGACGGGCTTTTCACATCCAAACAAAGTATTCATTTAAACACTCCTTTACAAGGTTTGAATTTTAAGATATTATACAATAAAGCGAGGAGGGTTGTCTATGGATACGGTCTTACTGCTCCTGTGCATAAAAATATTTTGCTGTCGAATCATCGATGTGTCGCTGTCGACGATCAGAATGATCCTTTCGGTCAAGGGAAAGACGCTCACTGCCACCGTGATCGGTTTCTTTGAGGTGCTCATCTGGTTTTTAATTGTCCGCGAAGCCTTGAACTCGTCCTCAGGCGGACTGATGCTGGCGGTGTTTTACGCCGGCGGCTTTGCCACGGGCACCTTTGTCGGGGGTAAACTGGCGCAGAGGCTTATCGTCGGGCACCTCACAATGCAGGTCATCACCAGCCGCCGGGACGACGCCATGCTGGCCGCCATCCGCGAGGCGGGCTACGCCATCTCGGTTATCAATGTCAACGGCTCGGAGTTCGGAACAGAGAAATTCATGCTGATCGCTGAAATGAAGAGCAATCAGCAGGCAAGATTCAAAAAACTCATTCAGGAGCTCGATCCCGCAGCTTTTGTCATGGTCAATGAGACAAAGTATGTCGTGGGCGGGTTTGACGTTGGAAAAAAGAAATAGCGTAAACCGCACAAATTCGGGGGCCTTCGCCGCAGGGCGAGGCCCCTATTTTGCATACACATTTGATTTTAGGCGAAATAGGCATAATCACATTTATTTATTTAGTGAAATTGTCAAATACCCTGTTAGTCAAGCATCAATTTGCAGCACAAATCTCCGATAAAATTTTAACTTATGCTTGCAATGGAGAAATGGTTCAACTATAATAGACTATGTCTGAATAGCTAATACAATATTGCGTACAACTTTTCGAGCGATTCCACTGCAAACGAGAAAGGATGAACAAGATGGTAACACTCAAAATCGACGGGCGGACAGTGCAAGCCGATGAGAACATGACCGTTCTTGACGCGGCGCGCCAGGAAAACATTCGTATTCCAACGCTCTGCTATTTAAAGGACATCAATAAAATTGGCGCCTGCCGTATGTGTCTTGTCGAAGACAAGCGCTCCGGCAAGATGATGGCATCCTGCGTCATGCCTGTGTCGGAGGGAATGGACGTTTCCACAAACTCCGCCAAGGTTCTCGAAGCTCGCAAATTTGTGCTCGGCCTGATTCTGTCCGACCACGATCGTGTTTGCCTCACCTGCAACCGCAGCCAGAGTTGCGAACTCCAGACACTTGCCAAGGAGCTTGGCATCGATGAAGTCAAGTTCGAGGGCGAGCGCATTCGCCGCAGGGTCGACGACATGTCCCCCTCAATTGTCCGCGACAACAACAAGTGCATTCTCTGCCGCCGCTGCGTAGCCGCCTGTGAGAAAACCCAGGGCGTCGCCTGCATCGGCATGGTCAACCGCGGTTTCGAGACGCAGGTCGCCCCGGCCTTCGAAAAGCCTCTGGTCGACACCAACTGCATCAACTGCGGCCAGTGCATCGCCGCCTGCCCCACAGGCGCCCTGCGCGAAAAGGATTCCACCGCGGCCGTCTGGGCAGCCCTCAGTGATCCCAAGAAGTATGTCGTCTTCCAGCCGGCTCCCGCTGTGCGCGTCGCCATCGGCGAAGAGTTCGGTATGCCCATAGGCACCCGCTGCACCGGCAAGCTCGCCGCTGCCATGCGTCGCCTTGGCGCCGACAAGGTTTTCGACGTCGACTTCGCAGCCGACCTCACCATCATGGAAGAGGGCACCGAGCTGCTCACCAGAATCAAAGAGGGCGGCGTACTGCCGATGATCACCTCCTGCTCGCCCGGCTGGATCAAGTTCTGCGAGCACATGTATCCCGAGTTTCTTCCCAACCTGTCGACCTGCAAGAGCCCCAACCAGATGCAGGGCGCCATCACCAAAACATACTTCGCCCAGAAGAACGGCCTTGACCCCAAGGACATCTTTGTCGTCTCGGTCATGCCCTGCACGGCCAAGAAGTTCGAGATCATCCGTCCCGAGATGGGCCGCGACGGCTACCGCGACGTCGATGCTAATATCACCACCCGCGAGCTTGCTCGCATGATTAAGCAGGCCGGCATCGACTTCGTCAATCTGCCCGACGAGAACTTCGACGAGATTCTCGGCGATTCCACCGGCGCTGCCGTCATCTTCGGCGTAACCGGCGGTGTTATGGAAGCCGCGCTGCGCACCGTGGCCGACATCTTGACCGGACAGGACCTCAAGGAGATTGAGTACTGCGACGTCCGCGGCATTGAAGGCATCAAGGAAGCCACCGTCAGCGTGGCCGGAATGGATATTAAAGTCGCCATCTGCCACGGCACCGCCAATGCGGCAAAACTCCTCGACGCCATCAAGGCCGGCGAGAAGACATACCACTTTATCGAGATCATGGGATGCCCCGGCGGCTGCGTGACCGGTGGCGGACAGCCCATCGTCGACTCTTGGACCCGCGAGCACTGCGACCCCAAGGTGCTGCGCGCCAAGGCTGCATACGATGAGGACGAGTCTAAGGTCATCCGCAAGTCGCACCAGAATCCCTCGATTACGAAGATTTACGAGGAATTCCTCGGCGAGCCCTGCGGCCACAAGTCCCACGAGCTGCTGCACACCCACTATACGGACCGCTCCGCAATGTAAGCAATATCCAAAATATCATATATGATAAAAGGAGGAGGCCCTAAGCTTCCTCTTTTTATATTTTGCATTTTCTGAAAATACTGCTCGTTGCCTTGACCCCACGGGAAAATTGTGGCAAAATGAGTCCATGGAGATGTTTGGAACAGCGGCGATCCTGGCCGGTGGGAAGTCGACGAGAATGGGCTATGACAAGCAGTGCATCCTGACGGGGCGCATCACGGCTCAGCTTTTGGCGGTCTTTCCCGACATACTTGTGGTGACGGCGCGCCCAGAGCTTTATCGGGGCGTGCGCACGGCGGCGGATGAGTTTACGGACTGCGGACCGCTTGCAGGCATCCATGCAGCCGTGAAACATTCCATAAGTGAGTACGTCTATATCACTGCCTGTGATATGCCCGACTTCTCGCCCGTCTATGCGGCCTATCTGATGGACCGCATCCGGGAGACAGACGCGCCTGCTTGCGTCACACTGAGGGAGGGGGGCAAAATCCAGCCCTTTCACGCGTTTTACGGCAAGGCGCTGCTGCCGATGCTCGAACGAGACCT
Organism: Oscillospiraceae bacterium; assembly: GCA_963662765.2. GTDB lineage: Bacteria > Bacillota > Clostridia > Oscillospirales > Feifaniaceae > DATMXT01. Next base: position 71,532 of record CAXXUP010000001.1, on the reverse strand, counting down.
TGCTGCCGGACTGAACTCGCCCATAAAGCTGCTTGAAGGGGCGGGGGCACTCCTTGTCGGGGCAGAAAATGCGCCCGACATCTTTCGAAACCTCAACACGGCTGAGGAGCTCGCCAGGTGGCGAACAAATACTGCCGGTACAAAATAGGGTCGGCGTTCTTTTTTTTGCCGAACGGCCCGAAGCTTTCACAAAAAAGCCGAGCGAAGTCGGATTTGCTTTTTTACGGCAATAAGCTAATATTATGAGCATGGTGACAAAGGATCGGCCCTTGTGACATAAATCGCCTGGCCGCCGCGATATAATTTTTTCGGACCCGCCGCTTTAGCGGCGCGGCAATCGCTGCCCCTTAACGACGGCATATTTTGCCGGGTCCCCAACATTCGGAGGTAACCATCCTGAAAACTGTCGGACGTGTAATTCGCATATTGCTCTTTGGAATGCTCGTCGCCTTCTTTATGGCGGGGGGCAGTCTTTTCGTGTCGCAGTGGAGTGAAAAAGCTCCGGCAGAAGGGGCCGGGCTGACTGTAACTGAGCGTACATACACGGATGGGCAGGGTTTTCCGGTCATCACCCGGACCGAGTATGCGGAGGGATACCACTGTACCGTTGCCCTGCCGCAGACGGGGATTGAGGCGCTTGACGCCGCCGTGCAGACATTGTCTCAAACTTACAGAGAAGCCTTTTTTGCCTCGGCGGGCGGAGATTTGCGCGTCGTCGGAGCGACTTCGAAGCTTGGCCAGATGGTATCGGTGCACCTAGCGGCACGGCTTGACGGAACGGTCATCAACTACACCTGGGTTTATGATACAAAAGAGGGCGTTTTCCGGGAGTTGTCCGACTTCTTTGAGGAGGGCGTCTTTCCTGCGCAGGTGCTGGAGCCGATCTGTCTCCAAAAGCTGGCGGTGTACGCGGGCGGCGAGGTGACGGAGGCGGTCCGGCTTGCAACTGCCCCAACCGAGGAGAATTACGCACTCTTCACCTTATCGCCGTCCGGGATATGTCTCTATTTTCCGGCCGACCGGCTTGGGCTTGAGGGGGCGGCCCGCCGGGTCATTATCCCTCACGACGAGGTGGAGCCACAGGGGTCCTATTACATACCGTCAACCGGCACGCCGCTGCTCTGGAAACGGGATCTTCCGGCCGGACTTCCGCCACAGGACAGGCCATATAAGATCGCGCTCACATTTGACGACGGCCCCTCCTACAAGAACACCCCCGTGTTGCTCGAAGGGCTGGCACAGCGGGGTGTAAAGGCCACTTTTTTTATGCTCGGAGTCAATGCGGCCCGCTATCCGGAGGTAGCAGCGCAGGTGGCCGCAGGTGGCCACCTCATCGGAAATCACTCCTATGGGCATAAACTGCTGACGGTGCTGTCTGCCCAGGGCGTAAAAGACGAGATCGAGTCGGGGGCCAAGGCCATTGAAAAGGCGACCGGCATCTATCCCGCATTGGTGCGCCCTCCCTACGGATCGGTTACAGCCACCGTGCTCGCAAACCTTGGTGCACCCGCCGTTTTGTGGTCGGTCGACGTCGCCGACTGGAAGTATCCAGACGCAAGCTATATCTGCGATGCGACGATCAAAGTCATAAAAGATGGCGATATCATTTTGATGCACGATACCTATTCGACTTCGGTCGCAGCCGCCCTCATGATCATCGACGATTTGTCTAACAAGGGGTATGCCTTCGTAACGGTCGAGGAGCTGATGGAGGCGCGAGATGTGGAACTTACGGCCGGAAAAAAATACTATTATGCGCGTCCGTAGAAATTTAGGCCTATAAAGTGCGGTTTTCGGTGATATTGCATAAAATAAGGCAAAATTTAAAAAATTACTGGAACAATCGGTTTGCTTATGTTAATATAGACAAGTATTATTATTGGAGGTATAGAATATGGGACATAACAACGTCGCGATTACTGAGACGGAGACACGCTGCCTTCGCTCAGTTGACGCATTCAAGGCCATTGCCGACGGCAACAGAATCAAGATTATCAACATGCTTTCCGAGAGGGAAATGTGTGCAATAGAACTTCTTGAGCAGCTGGAAATTTCTCAGCCCACGCTCTCTCATCACATGAAGGTGCTGGCTTTAGCCTCAATCGTCAAGACCCGCAAGTCGGGCGCGCAGGTCTATTATTCCATCAACGTCAAGAAGATGGCCGAGCTGTCCGAGCTGCTCGGTGAGTTTGCTTCGGGCGCCGGGAAATGAAAATCTGGCAGTGGTATCTGCTGATTGTCAACGCCGCGGCTTTCGCGGCGTTTGGCATTGATAAGTTGCTTGCCAAAATGGACGCCCGGAGAATTCCTGAACGGGTGCTGTTTGGGTTTGCCATCATCGGCGGATCACCCGGGGCCATCATCGGCATGAGGCTGTTCCACCACAAAACGAAGCACCGCTCGTTTGCGCTGGGACTACCTGCCATTCTAATCATGCAAATCGCGCTTGTAGCGGCCGTGTTTTTTTGGTATCATAAAGGACGGGGATAATCCCCGCCCTTTTTTCATGAAAATGGAGGTTTTTTATGGACTATACGCATGAAGTGGAGCGCATGTACTCCGTCGCAAAGGGCTGTGACCATGGACCCGCACCCATTCCGGAAGAAGGAAAGTGGGTCGCCGTCCGGCAGATCGGTGATGTGTCCGGCCTTTCGCACGGCATCGGCTGGTGCGCGCCACAGCAGGGAACCTGCAAGCTGACGCTTAACGTCAAGAACGGAATCATAGAGGAAGCGCTTCTAGAGACAATCGGCTGTTCCGGCATGACCCACTCTGCTGCCATGGCGGCAGAGATCCTGCAGGGCAAAACGCTGCTTGAGGCGCTCAACACCGATCTCGTGTGCGATGCCATCAACGTCGCGATGCGGGAGATTTTCAAACAGCTTGTCTACGGCCGTACCCAGACTGCCTTTTCCGAGGGCGGCCTGCCGATCGGCTCCTCGCTGGAGGACCTTGGCAAGGGTATGCGCTCCCAGACAGCCACCATGTTCGGGAGCAGGCGTTCCGGTCCCAGGTACCTTGAGATGGCCGAAGGATATGTGCTGTCGATGGGACTTGACGAAGCGGGCGAAGTGATCGGCTACAAGTTCGTCCACTTGGGTAAAATGATGGCGGCCATCCGGGGCGGCACCCCGCCTGCCGAGGCCTATGAGAAGAATGTCGGGACTTACGGCCGGTACGACGAGGCTGTCAAAGTCATCGATCCGAGGAAGGAGTAAGCCATGGTAAGATTTGAAGGATACGAACGCCGGGTAGACACCATTGCCGCAGCCCTTTCTCACTATGGATTTTCCTCGCTCGAAGAATGCCGCGACATCTGCACCGTCAAAGGGGTGGATCCGCTGGCCATCGTCCGGGAGGTCCAGCCCATCGCTTTCGACAATGCCGGCTGGGCCTATGTGTTGGGCTGCGCCATCGCAATCAAAGCCGGTGCAAGGACGGCGGCCGAAGCTGCCGCACTCATCGGTGAGGGGCTGCAGGCCTTCTGTGTTCCGGGCTCGGTTGCCGACGAGCGTAAGGTTGGCATCGGGCACGGCAATCTCGCTGCGAGGCTTTTGCGGGACGAAGTGAACTGCTTTTGCTTTTTGGCAGGCCATGAGTCTTTTGCCGCTGCCGAGGGGGCCATCGGCATCGCTCGGGTCGCAAACAAGGCGCGGACAACCCCCCTGCGGGTTATCTTAAACGGCCTTGGCAAGGACGCGGCCTATATCATCTCGAGAGTCAACGGGTTCACCTATGTGCAGACAAAATTCGACTACGCCACGAGCGAGCTTGCAATCGTCGAGGAGAAGGCCTTCTCCAAAGGCGAGCGGTCGGTCATCCGGTGCTACGGTGCCGACGATGTGCGCGAGGGAGTCGCCATCATGCAGCGGGAGGCGGTCGACGTCTCCATCACCGGCAACTCCACCAATCCCGTTCGGTTCCAGCACCTGGTGGCCGGGACCTATAAAAAGTGGGCCACCGAAAACGGCAAGCCGTATTTCTCAGTCGCATCGGGCGGCGGCACCGGGCGCACACTGCATCCGGACAATGTGGCGGCAGGCCCCGCCTCCTACGGGCTGACCGACTCGATGGGCCGCATGCACGGCGACGCACAGTTTGCGGGCTCCTCATCGGTGCCGGCCCATGTCGACATGATGGGGTTCATCGGAATGGGCAACAACCCCATGGTCGGCGCCACAGTGGCCTGCGCGGTCGCGGTCATCGGATAGAAATTCAAATGAAGCAGGCGGCGAGAGCTGTCTTAGAAATTCCGGGGAAGCCGGGCCATCGGTCAGAAATTAAAACATAAAGGGTAGGGGAGATTCCCCTGCCCTTAAATTTTGCATCAGATCAGTCGAAGATGGCGGCCTGACCGGTTCCGAGCGTTTCGTAAAACTCCTTGATGGTGCCCTTGTATGCGCGGTCCGAAACGTCCTGTGCCGCCTCGAAGAAGGCCTGCGCATAGGTGATGCCGGCGGCTGACGCCGTCTTAAGGGTGTCCTCCGCAATATCAAAATATTCGTTGTGATGCTCGCCGGTCGTGCCAAGCTTTTCGTCGCGCACACCGAGCAGCACAAAGGCCGAGGGCCAGAGCCCCGCCGTCAGGGCGAAGGTCTCACTGCCCATGAGCGGCTCGACCTCAATAACGCTGTCGGACCCAAAGGCCTTCAGGTAAGCAGCACGCTCAATTTCTGCACAGCCGGGGTCGTTGACAAGCCCGAGTCCCGGATTTGTCAGGTTGTGCTCCACGGTGCAGTGGTAGGCCTTAGCCGTCGTCTCGAGCAGCATCTTCAGCTCCTCGACCACCCGCATCATGTCTCCGCGGTCGAAATAGCGGAAGGTGCCCTGGAACGTGAGCTGATTCGGGATGACGTTGGGGGCGACACCGGCCTGAATGGAGCCCAGCGACATCGCAAAGGGCTTGAAGGGGCTGGTGTACTTCAGACGCAGCATGTTCATGCCGGTGTAGACAGCGTGGAAGCAGTCGATGGGGCTGTAAGAGGCGTCGGGCCGTGAGCCGTGGCCGCCCTTGCCGGTCAGGGTCACTTTAAAGAAGAGGGCGCCGGCCATGGCGTACTTGTCGTAAATGACAAACTTCCCCTTTTCGAAGGCCGTGAACAGGTGAAGCCCCCAGGCGGTGTCAACATGGATGCCTTTGTCATACATATATTTGTGTAGGTAGACGACGTTGCCGGTGGCCTCCTCGCCGCGCTCGAACATCAAAATGATGCGCCCCCTGGCATAGAGCTGCGGATTGTCGGCCAGGACGGCTGCGGCGCCAAGCAGCGAAGCGGCGTGACCATCGTGTCCGCATGCGTGCATGACGCCCTCGACTTCAGAAATGACGGCGCGGGGGCCAGCCGTGTTGCAGGCGTTCTCCTGCACCGGCAAGGCGTCAATGTCCCCTCTGAGCAGCACGGTGGGACCGTTTTTCTCGTCGCCGAAAAAGGCCAGTACGCCGCCGTGGGGTACGTCGACATGCTCCACACCCATGCGGGTCAGCTCCTCGCAGATGCGGGCGACAGTGCCATCCTCCTTGTCGGAGAGCTCGGGGTGCCGGTGAAATTCCCGCCGCATGGCAATGATATAGTCCTCCTTGGCTTTGCACATAGATAGAATATCCATATGAATCGCTCCTTTCATTTTCTACCATTATAGCACCTCTCAAAAGCAAAGAGCAATAGAAGATGGCCTTACAAAAAAATGCGCGCCATATGCTTAAAATGGTTGACAAGGGCTTGTCCGTTTGTTATACTAATACTCGCTTGCAAAGACCGCGCTCGATCTGCTGGTGTAGCTCAATCGGCAGAGCAGCTGATTTGTAATCAGCAGGTTGATGGTTCGATTCCGTTCACCAGCTCCATATGGGGAGATTCCCGAGCGGCCAAAGGGGGCAGACTGTAAATCTGTTGCATTATTGCTACGATGGTTCGAATCCATCTCTCCCCACCATATGAGAAAAAGCACTTTTGTCTTAATAAGACAAGAGTGCTTTTTTTTGCACGGCAGCGAGAGTGTAGCTTTGATTTACACATTTTGGTAGAAAAGTTCACACACTTAATTCATACTGTTGCTGTATAGAAATATAACCCGGACGCAAAGACAAAAATATGTGTGAGAAAAGTGCCCAGAGTATAGGTATGTCCGGGTAATTATTATCGCATTGCGGTCAGACAAGGAGGAAGTATGGCTACGATCTATCTCGCCGGAGGGTGTTTTTGGGGGACCGAAAAATTCCTTTCGATGATCAAGGGCGTGAAGTCGACGGGGGTCGGATACGCAAACGGAAAGACCGAGAACCCGACATACGAGCAGGTATGCTACCAGAATACGGGGTATGCCGAAGCTGTGAAAGTTGAGTATGACGCGGGTGTGATTTCCCTGCCGTTTTTGCTCAGTCTGTTTTACGAGTCCATCAACCCCACTTCGGTCAACCGACAGGGCGGGGATTTCGGTCCACAGTACCGCACCGGCATCTACTATGTAGACGATGTCGACCTGTCGATTATCGAAACATCCATTTCTGAGCTTCAAAAGCGATATGACAAGCCGGTCGCAATCGAGGTGGAGCCACTTCTTAATTTCTACGAGGCCGAAGATTATCACCAGAAATATCTGAAAAAGAACCCCCATGGGTACTGCCACATCGGCAGACACGAGTTTGAGAAGGCGGCGGGGGCGGCCGTTGACCCGTCCCAATATGAAAAGCCGGGCGACGCCGCACTGCGGGAAAAGCTGACCGATATTCAGTATGCCGTCACCCAGAAGAGCGCAACCGAACCGGCCTTTAAAAATGAATTTGACCACCACTTCAAAAAGGGCATCTATGTCGACGCCACGACGGGAGAGCCGCTGTTCTCGTCAAAGGACAAGTTTGATTCGGGTTGCGGCTGGCCGGCCTTTTCAGCTCCGCTCGACCCCAATGTCGTCCGGGAGAAAGAGGACTTCAACTATGGCATGTTCCGCACTGAGGTGCGCAGCCGGGTGGGAGACGCCCACCTCGGACATGTGTTTGAAGACGGACCGAAGGAGAGGGGCGGACTGCGCTACTGCATCAACAGTGCCGCCCTGCGTTTTATAGCGGAGGCCGACCTTGATAAGGAGGGCTACGGCTATCTGCGGGAACTGCTCGACTGAGTAGGAATCGACACAATGACCGGGAGTATCGAAAGATACTTCCGGTTTTTTTGCTTGTGATAAAAAAATAGAAAATACCTTGACATTTATATCGGCATACGATATATTGATAGCGGATATATCGCATGCCGATATAAATGTCATGACAAGATGGAGGTCATTGTGGACGAGAATCAAGCGCTGACAGAAGCGGTTTATTATATTCTTTTGTCATTATACACGCCGCAGCACGGCTATGGAATCATACAGCAGACAGGGGAACTGTCGGAAGGCAGAGTGCGGCTTGCGGCAGGTACACTTTACGGCGCACTGAGCAACCTGTGTGAAAAAGGATGGATAGCGGCCTTACCCTGCGAAGACGGCAGCCGCCGGAAAGAGTACAAGTTGACCGAGAAAGGGATGCGCGTGCTGAAAACGGAGCTAACAAGGCTGCAGCAACTCGTGGCAAACGGCGAGAAAATCATTGGGGGAACGCAAGAATGACCAGAAAGACAGTCCATAAAATATTCTTGGTTTGGGACTTTGAGAAAGAAGAGGCTTGGCTCAACGAAATGGCGCTGCAGGGCTGGGCGCTCGACGGCGTTGGCCTTTGCACATATCATTTTATCGCCAGCGAGCCGGGCGAATACAGCATTCGTCTGGAAATGCACGGCTATGATGAGCGGTATCTTGACTTCATGGCCGAAACCGGTGCCGAATATGTCGGCCGTGTGGTGCAGTGGATCTTTTTCCGCAAGAAAACGGTGGCCGGTGCCTTTGATATTTTTTCGGACATTGACTCCAAAATCGCGCATCTGAGCCGCATCGGAAAAATGCTGTTTGCGATTGGCATGGCCAATTTGGTCATCGGACTAGGCGCGATTCGTGTGTCCGGCTGGCTCAATTTGCTTTGCAGCACACTCTTGATGTATGCGCTGGGGCGCATCCACGGCAAAAAAGAAGCCTTGGAAAAAGAACGCACCCTACATGAGTGATAATCGACAAAAGATAGATTGAGAATACATTTTCGCTTGCGCGCATCATGTGTTGTTTTTACAGGAGACTTCCGGCAGAAAAAAAGCGGACGGCATTTGCCGTCCGCTTTTGCTATCGCAGTATTTTTTCTTGGCCCGGCACCCGGGTGACGGCCTTGACCTGTTTTACAGAATCTCCCGGCGGCCCTCGATGGCGCGGGAGAGAGTGACCTCATCGGCATACTCGAGGTCGCCGCCGACCGGCAGTCCGAAGGCAAGGCGAGTCGTCATGACGCCAAAGGGCTCCAGCAGCCGCGCGATGTATAGGGCGGTGGCCTCCCCCTCAACGGTGGGGTTTGTGGCCATGATGACCTCGGTCACGCCGCCCTTTGCAATGCGGGCCACCAGTTCCCTGATCTTGAGCTGGTCGGGGCCCATGCTGTCAATGGGGGAAATCAGCCCGTGGAGGACGTGGTAACGCCCCGTAAACTCGCGGGTTCGCTCAATGGAGGGGATGTCCCGCGGCCGCTCGACGACGCATATAATCGTGGGGTCCCGGCGTGTGTCTGCGCAGATAGGGCAAAGGTCGTCGTCCGAGATGTTCTGACAGACGGTACAGAATTTCAGGTTATCAGCTGCGTCCATGATGGCTTTGGCAAAGGCTTCCTGCTGGGCTCTGTCCATGCGGATGACATGGAAGGCCAGCCGCGAGGCCGTCTTTCTCCCAATGCCGGGCAGCTTGGCAAAGCAGTCAATCAGTCGCGCTACAGAGGTGGAATATCCGTCCATTCGGGTCCCTCTCCCGTCACATGCCGGGCATGCCGAAAGCGCCGGTGACCTTTTCGAGCTCCTGCTTGGAGGTGCTCTCCACTGTCGAGACAGCCTCGTTGACGGCGGCCATGATGAGGTCCTGCAGCGTTTCAACATCCTCCGGATCGACGATCTCGGGGGAGAGTGCAAGCTCCCTCAGCAGCTTGTCGCCGCCGATGACCACCCGCACCAGTCCGCCGCCGGCTTTGATCTCGTATTCCCGCGCTTCGAGCTCTTCAGTGAGACGGGAGACCTCATCTTGCATTTTTTGGGCCTGTTTCATCAGTTCGTTTAAATTTCCGGGGCCGCCGGCTCCCTTTGGAATATGTGCTTTCACTTGCCTGCCTCCGATCTGTTCATTTGGGCTATGGTCTTTGCAAGGCTTTCAAGCTGCTCTTGCTGGTTCTCGGAGGAAATCCGCAACTCGTAATCCCTGCCCGCGATGGCGTTAATCTTGTTTTTCAGCTCAAGCTGCCAAGTGTCTTTTGAGAGCATCCGCAGCCCGAAGGCCCGTTCGGGCCGGATCGTCAGAAAATCCCCGTCCAGCGTTGCCTGCGCCCCCGCGATGATGGGGGAGATGGCGGGGTCGAGGGCCGCGACGAGCGCATCCCAGAAATCGGGCTTTCCACGGCGAACCGGAGCTGCTTTGCCGGTTCCACCGGCCATGCTTTTCGGCGGCGTACTATCCGGTAGCGGCGAAGGGGTAGCCGGCGCTTTTTCAGCCGGTATTTTTTCGGCCGGCACTTTCGGCACCGCCGGAGCGGGAGGAGCCTTTGGCTCTCTTTCAAAGCTTGAGGGCGGAGATTCTTTTTCCGCGTGGCAGAGTTCGAGCAGCACCGCTTCAAGCAGGGTTTGCCGAACCGGACTGCGGGAAATTTCCAAGGCCGTCGTCTGAAGCGCATGCAGTGCCCGAAGCAGGAAGGCCTCGTCAAAGGCAGGTGCCAGCTCTTTTAGGGCGAGGGTCTCCTGCGGCGGCGATTTCAGAAATTCGTCGGGCGAGGGGACCGCCTTAATGAGCAAGAGATCCCGAATGTGGGTCATAAGCTCACCGACAATGATAACCAGGTCCTTGGATTGCAGCGCCGCACCTGAGACGGCAGTCATCAGGGCGCCGACATCTTTTTTTGCGAGGGCACCGGAAATTCCGAACAAATAGTCCCTGTTTGCAAGTCCCGCCACGTTTTCGACCGTCCCGGCAGTTACGGCGCCCCCGGAGATGGCGCACTGGTCGAGGATGGAGAGGGCGTTTCGCAGCGCCCCGTCGGCAAGCCGGGCAATGAGGTCGGCAGCAGCCGGCTCAAGGGAGATGTTCTCCGCCTGCGCCACCTGCATGAGCCGCGCGGCGATGTCCAAAGCCGGAATTCTCGTAAAATCAAAGCATTGGCACCTAGACATGATGGTGGCAGGAATCTTGTGCCGCTCCGTGGTGGCTAAGATGAAGATGACATGCTCAGGCGGTTCCTCTAGCGTCTTGAGCAGCGCATTGTAGGCCCCCTGGGAGAGCATGTGCACTTCGTCGATGATATAGACTCGATACTTGGCCTTAACCGGTGCAAACTGGGCCTGCTCGCGGATTTCGCGAACGTTTTCCACACCGTTGTTGGAAGCAGCGTCAATTTCCACGACGTCGAGCACCGACCCATCGTCGATGCCGCGGCAGATCTCGCACTTGTTGCAGGGGTTGCCGTCTTTGGGGTCGAGGCAATTTGCGGCCTTGGCCAGAATTTTAGCAGCTGTCGTCTTGCCGGTGCCCCGCGTTCCGCAAAAGAGATAGGCGTGGGAGAGGCGGCCTGCAGCGACCTCTCCACTGAGTACGGTGCGGACGGTCTCCTGTCCCGACATCTCGGCAAAGGTGGCCGGCCGCCACTTTCTGTAAAGCGCTTGGTACATGAGACCGTCCCTCCTTTTACACGTTTGCGCCTAATTTAAGAGAATTGCCCCATCTTTTAGATCGCACAGCCTGCGGTCGAATGCGCCGCTACCCGCGTAAGCGACGGGGACGGCTCGAAACAGGCATGCCCGCGGCACATCGGTGATACTGCTTAATGCTGCTCGGTTCCCCGCCTGACATGATTCACAGCTTCCGATTGCGCAGGACCTGTCTCTCATCGCCGCCCGACGCCGCGCAGACCGCACAACGACGATCCTCGTGCAGGCATTCCCCCCCGCTATAGCGGATTGCGGGTACAGGGCACCGCTAACTCCCCGGGTAGTGCGACCTAAAAGATGAGGCAAGTTGATGCTTTTGTATGATGTGTCTGTATGATGTGTGTTTAACGGCTGAAAGCCCCATTAGACTACTCTATTTTGCCTATAAAGTCAAGAGTGACCCTCCATGGGGCGATTTAAATCAACGGAAATCGAGAACTTGCGCTGTCACGAACCCAAGTGGCCGACGTCTGCAGCATGCGGCTAACAGGGCTCATTGAAAAACGAAATATCTGCAGGGAAAGGGTAGCCGCATCCGCAAGGGAGGAAAAGCTGCGCCAGCAGGAGGAGACCGCTATTCTTCCGACGGGGGACTGCCTCACACGGCGCCATCCACCTTGGCAATATATGCCGTAAGGTCCAGCATCTTGTTCGAATATCCCCATTCGTTGTCGTACCACGCCATCAGCTTGACAAATGTCGGCGACAGCATGATTCCGGCCTTTGCATCGAAAATGCAGGTGTGCGGGTTATTCAGGATGTCGGAGGATACAAGCGCTTCCTCGCTGTACTGGATGATCCCCTTCATATAGGTTTCGGAGGCCGTCTTGATCTCCTGACAGATCGCCTCGTACGTCGTCTCGGTCGCCAAACGGACCGTAAGGTCCAGAATCGAGCCGTCAACAACGGGAACCCTCAGCGACATTCCGGTAAGCCGGCCTTTGAGCTCCGGTATGACAAGGGTCGCGGCCTTGGCGGCACCTGTGCTGGAGGGAATGATGTTGACGCTGGCCGCCCGGCCGCCGCGCCAATCCTTCTGGGAGTTGCTGTCCACCGTCATCTGGGTGGCGGTCATTGCGTGGACCGTCGACATCAGCCCTTCGACGATGCCGAATTTATCGTTGATGACCTTGGCCAGGGGGGCCAGGCAGTTTGTGGTGCAGGAGGCGTTGGAGATGACAAGCATGTCCGGTCGATAGGCGTCCAGGTTGACGCCGTACACAAAAGTGGGGGTGTTGTCCTTCGCCGGGGCCGAAATGATGACCTTCTTTGCGCCGGCGGCAAGGTGGGGCTTGCACTTCTCGGCAGTTGTAAATACGCCGGTGCAGTCGAGCACATAATCTGCCCCAAGCGTCCCCCACGGTATGGCACCGGGATCCATCGAGCAAAGCGAGGCGATTTTTCGGCCGTTCACTTCAAGATAATCCTTACCTGCCTTAACTTCGGCGTCAATCGGACCGTGAACGGAATCATATTTAAGCATGTAGGCCAAATACGCATTATCGTTAATCGTGCCGTTGACGGCTACGACCTCCACGTCCTGACGGGCGAGCGAGGCGCGCAGCACCAGCCTACCGATGCGCCCAAATCCATTAATTCCTATGCGAACACGTGACATTGCAAAACTCCCTTTCCGTCTACTTATCGCAGCTCCGCCAAACTTGCCGGGGAGCCGCTAAATGAAGCGCTTACCGCAAATGGACGGAATACCACTTATTATACAATCATTATAGCTTGCATCACGCAAAAATACAAGGCTGCCCGGCCGGGAGAGGCAAAAAATAATAAAAAACACAAAATATACGATTGCACTCAGGTATAATAGTAGCTATAATATAATGATAAAAATGATAAATAAGAGTGAATGTAAAAAAGGAGAAAACCCCCCATTTCATTTGAGGTGGTTATAGAAGACATGGACAGCTTTTCGAATATCGTTGAACTGATATCGACCCCTGCACTGTTAGTTGATTCGGAATTGAAGATTTTTGCTGTGAATGCATGTGCGAGAGCGTCTTTTCCAAATATAAGGGAAGGCATACTGCTGAGCGAATCCACCCACTCGGACCTGTGGGATGCAGCGCTCCGCCATATGAGGCGGGGCAAGATGACAAACATGGTACTGCGCGATGAACTCGGCGCTTATTCGGTGGAGATGCTCCCACTTGCCGGGGACGAGCGGCGCGCGCTTGTCCTGCTCTCGCGGGATCTGTTTGGGGTTGAGTCCATGATGCGGGCTATGGAAAATATGAAAGAGCCGCTGCTCACCATCCGCAACCTGGTGGATATTATCAACCGCTCACCTGAAGTGTTTGACAAGGGAGACCTTTCGATTGTCGATATGCTGCGCCGCAACATATATCGGTCGCTCACACTGCTGGCACAGGCCTCTTTCGTCATGAGGCCGGAGTTTACGGAGTTTCCGGAACTGACCCCCTGTGACCTGTCGGTCGCCGTTGACACGGTAATTAAAGCCGTATCACTTTCGGTGGCCGGCAGTGACCTGAAAATGATTACAGAGATAAGCCGCGGACTCTATGTGAAGGGCAGCCCTGAATATCTTGAGCGAGTTGCCGTGTGCCTCATCGCAAACGCGTTAAGATACGCAAAGACGACGCTAACGGTACGCACATATAAATGCGAGGATATGGCTTACCTGTCGGTCGCGGACGACGGGGCGGGTGTCCCTCCTGAAGATCTGCCTTACATCTATGCGCCGTGGTTTTCGCCGGGAATGGGTGACGGCTATGATATGGGGTACGGACTCCTCGCGGCCAAGAGCATCGCAAACGGTTTGAAAGGTGATATCGGCTTTGTGTCGGGGGACGAGGGATCTACAGCGACCATTAAGCTGCCGCTTTACACGGGAGGTGCTTTATCGTCCACGCAGCCGATTGCCAGAGCGTCGGCGGAGTATGGGTACTCGGTCGAGGCGGCCGATGCGCTGCACGAGCGCAAAAGCAGGTCTGGGCATGCTTGACAGGCGATTATTTAATGGTATAATCAATTATTATAGCTAAAACTTTTGTTATAACGGGAGGAACGTAAATGGGGAATAAATTTGTATACCTTTTTTCTGAGGGAAGCGGCGCTATGCGTGAGCTGCTCGGCGGAAAAGGGGCCAACTTAGCCGAGATGACAAATCTCGGCATGCCGGTTCCGCAAGGGTTCACGATTACGACCGAGGCCTGCCTGAAATATTATGAGGACGGCAAAGTAATTGCCCCGGAGATCGAGGACCAAATTTTCGAGCACCTGAAAAAGACGGAGGAGATCACCGGCAAGAAGTTCGGAGATCCCGTAAATCCTCTGCTCGTATCGGTACGCTCGGGTGCGAGGGCCTCGATGCCTGGAATGATGGACACCGTTTTGAACCTCGGCATGGGTGACGCCGCCGTAGAGGCCGTCGCCGAACTGACAGGCAACCCCCGCTTTGCCTACGACTCCTACCGCCGCTTTATCCAGATGTTTTCGGATGTCGTCATGGAGCTGCCCAAGCGGGAGTTTGAAGTCATCATCGATGCACTCAAGGAAGAGCGAAAGGTCAAGTATGACATCGAGCTCACGGCCGAGGATATGAAGGAGCTTGTGGCCCGTTTCAAAGCCTTCTATAAAAAGAAGATGGGGGCCAGCTTCCCGCAGGATCCGACCGAGCAGCTGCTTGAGGCAGTTAAGGCCGTATTCCGCTCCTGGGACAACCCTAGGGCCATCGTCTACCGCCGGCTCAACGACATCCCATCGACCTGGGGCACAGCCGTCAACGTGCAGTCGATGGTTTTCGGCAACATGGGTGAGGATTCCGGCACCGGCGTCGCCTTCTCGCGCAACGCCGCCACCGGCGAAAAGAAGCTCTACGGCGAGTTTTTGATGAATGCGCAGGGCGAGGATGTCGTGGCCGGCATTCGCACGCCGCAGTCCATCGACCAGCTGAAAGCTGTCATGCCGGAGGTCTACGAGGAGTATGCGGCCATATCCGAAAGGCTTGAGCGTCACTACCGCGATATGCAGGATATGGAATTCACCATTGAGCGGGGCAAGCTCTATATGCTGCAGACGAGAAACGGCAAGCGGACGGCTGCTGCCGCCCTTAAAATTGCCGTCGACCTTGTCGACGAGGGCATGCTGACCACTGACGAGGCGCTGCTCAAAGTCGAGCCCAAACAGCTCGACGCGCTGCTGCACCCCGGATTTGACACTGCGGCTCTGGCCGCCGCAAAACCCATCGCAAAGGGACTGGGTGCGTCACCGGGCGCCGGCTGCGGAAAGGTCTACTTTACGGCCGAGGACGCGGTCGCTGCCGCAAACGCTGGCGAAGAAGTGCTGCTCGTACGGCTCGAGACCTCGCCCGAGGACATTGAGGGCATGTATGTCTCCAAGGGCATCCTGACCGCCCGCGGCGGAATGACTTCCCATGCCGCCGTCGTTGCACGCGGAATGGGGACATGCTGTGTCGCCGGCTGCGGAGAGCTTTCCATCAGTGAAGAAGAAAAAACTCTGGCGGTGGCAGGACTTGTCATCCACGAGGGCGACTACATCTCAATTGATGGCACCACCGGAAACGTCTATCTCGGAAAAATCCCGACCGTTGCCGCTGTCATCACCGGCGATTTTGACCGGTTCATGAAGTGGGCCGATGAGGCCCGCGTGCTCAAAGTTCGTACAAACGCCGACACGCCGCACGACGCCGAGGCAGCCTATAAATTCGGTGCGCAGGGCATAGGCCTGTGCCGCACGGAGCACATGTTCTTCGAGGGCGAACGCATCAAGGCCATGCGGGAGATGATCGTCTCCAAGACGGCCCCTCAGCGACGCGCCGCCTTAGCAAAGCTTTTGCCCATGCAGCGGGAGGATTTTGTGGGCATCTTCAAGGCCATGAAGGGCTATCCCGTCACCATCCGGTTCCTAGACCCGCCGCTGCATGAATTCCTGCCCAAGACCCCGGAGGAAATTGCCGAACTCGCCTCCGAGATGGGCATTTCAGCGGAGGAGCTTACGGTCACCGTTGCCTCGTTGCACGAGTTCAACCCCATGATGGGCCACCGCGGCTGCCGGCTGTCGGTCACTTACCCCGAAATCACTGAAATGCAGACCAGAGCCATTATCGAGGCGGCCGCCATCGTCAAAAAAGAGGGGCTGGCCGTCAGTCCCGAGATCATGGTTCCGCTGATCTGCGATCCGGTTGAGATGAAGTTCGTCAAAGACATCGTGGTCAAGACGGCGACAGAGGTCATGGCCGAAGTCGGCGTGGAAGTCCCCTATCTCGTTGGCACTATGATCGAAATCCCCCGTGCGGCGCTACTCGCCGACGAGATCGCAAAGGAGGCCGAGTTCTTCTCCTTTGGCACAAATGATCTGACCCAGATGGGCTTCGGCTTTAGCCGAGACGATGCCGGTAAATTCCTCGAGGCCTACTACGACAAGAAAATCTTCGAGTCTGATCCCTTTGGCAAGCTCGATCAGAAGGGCATCGGCAAACTGGTTGAGATGGCCGTGAGACTCGGCCGTGAGACCCGCCCCGATATCAAGCTCGGTGTCTGCGGCGAGCACGGCGGAGACCCGGCAACCGTCGAGTATCTGCACCGCATCGGCCTGAGTTACACCTCCTGCTCGCCCTTCCGGGTGCCGATTGCCCGCCTTGCCGCGGCGCAGGCAGCCGTGAAGGATAAACTCGGAAAGAAGTAATTCACCATGTTAAAATTGCTCACGGCAGCGCTCTATCTGCTTGTTTTTACAGCCGGGGCGGCCGTGGGCAGTTTTTTGCTTGTCGTCGTCCGGCGCAGGGCCGCTGGCCTTGACTGGGTGCGCACACCATCGCACTGCGAACACTGCGGACGACGGCTTCGCTTTTGGGAGCTCGTGCCTTTTTTCAGCTACGCCGCCCTCGGGGGCCGGTGCTCTGCCTGCAAGACTCCGATCGGGGCCGATCACTTTTTGTGCGAGGCATGGCTCGGCTTTGCCTTTGTCAGTACCTTCAGCCTTTTTCAAGGGCACGCTATTCTTATGATTGCCGCCATGGCGATGCACGCCGCCATGACGGGGCTGACCGCAGCTGCCTTGCTGCGGGGTAAGGGCATCGGGCTTTATGCACTGCTCTATTTTGTCGCCTTCATGGTCATGCTGATTGTGGCGGACCTTCCGGCACTCGCTTGACGGCGGGCGGTGGACGGTGTTAGGATAAAGGAAACCGAATGCCAAGGCAAAATAAAGGAGACAATACGGAGGGAACGGGTATGAGGGTATTCATCAGCAGCGACATCGAGGGGACTTGCGGAATTACGGCCTGGTCCGAGACAGTCTACGGAAATCCCGACTACGCGCAGTACCAGCTGCAGATGACGAAAGAGGTGGCCGCGGCTGCGGCAGGCGCCTTGGACGCGGGGGCGCAGCGTGTCGTAGTGCGGGACGCCCACGACACCGCCCGCAACATCATTCCGACCATGCTGCCCGAGGAGGTCTTTCTAGCCAGAGGCTGGCGCGGGGACATGCACTCGATGATGAGCGGCATTCAGCTTGAAAAGTTCGACGCCGCGGCCTTCACCGGCTACCATTCGGGCGCCTCCTTCCCGGACTCTCCGCTCTCCCACACCACAAACCGGGACAATGAGTGGATTGAGCTTAACGGGGCCCGCATGAGCGAGTTTCTATTCAACGCCCATGTCGCCGCCTACTACGGTGTGCCGGTCGTCTTTCTCAGCGGAGATGCCGGTATCTGCAATGAGGCTAAGAAGTGGATTCCCGCCATTACGACTGTCGAGACCTACACCGGCATCGGCCGCGGCACCATCGCACCGCATCCGGCAGTAGTCGAGCGGCGCATGCGGGAAGCGATGAAAGAGGCGCTTGCGGGGGATCTTTCGGCCTGCCTTTTCAAACTGCCGGGCAGCTTTGAGATTAAAGTGCGCTATTTCGAACACGCCTCGGCCAGCTACCACGCCTTCTACCCGGGCGTGAAGCAGCTCGACGCCAAGACCGTGTCATTTGCCTGTGACGACTTTCTCGACATCCTGCGATTTTATCAGTTTTGCGTATAACTTGAGGCAAAAGTCCGATATAATGAGTTTATAAGGTCTGCATCGCCGTCCGCTGTGTCTAACGTGCAGCGGACGGCGATTATGATACCGCGGCATTCCGGCAGGCGGGGAGACAGAAGGGGGAAAACCGTTGAATGAAAAACTGAAGGACCGCTACCACGGCAAACGGTGGGTCCGCTTTGACGCGAGAGGACTTTGGGCCGCTGTGGCAGTCCTGTCGGCTGCGGCGACATGGGCACTCCCGAGACTGCTTTCGGCGGACGCTGTCACAAAATATCTGATGCCGGTGTCGAAGACCGTCTCGGCCCCCATCAAATGGCTGACCGGATGGCTGCCGTTTTCACTGCTGGAAGTCATGCTGATCGCCCTGATACCGGTGCTCATCTATCTTGTGATCTCCATGTTTCGAAAGCCGGAGGATGAGTTGCCCAGCGAAGGCGGAATTTTATCCTCCTGCTTGCTGCTCATCGGCATCATGCTCACCGTCTTCAACATCACAATGGGCTTTGCCTATGCCAGAATATCGCTCGGGCAGTCACTACAATATGATGAGGCGCAGGTGAATGTCGTAACGTTGCGGGCGGCCGTCATGACGCTGGCCGAAGAAGGTTCAGCGGCAAGGGAGAAGGCCGATTTTTCCGGGCGGACTGTCCGCAGCTACGGCCGGCAGTTTCGAACGGTCTACGCCGAACTGTCTAAGCTGGAGCCCGTCTACGCCGGATATGCAGCGCTGCCCAAACGCGCCATTTTAAGCGTACCCATGTCCTACCTAGGAGTCGGGGGCATGTACTCGCCCTTCACCTGCGAGGCCATTGTCAGCGACGACACCACTCCACCGGCCCTGGCCTTTACGGTTGCCCATGAAATGGCCCACAGCCTCGGTTTTTCGCGGGAAAACGAGGCCAATTTTTCGGCCTTCTTGGTCTGCATGACCTCCGATGACCCCGCTTTGCGCTACTCCGGCTGTTTTACGGGGTTACTCTATACGCTCTCTGCCTACCGCCATGCCGATCCCGATCACTATGCCGAACTCTACAATTCCCTTGACTCGGGCATCCGGTCGGACATCAGTGAATATTTTGCCTACATTGAAAAATATGACGGGTTTATAGGCAAGCTGCACAGCAAAATTAACGACCTGTTTTTAAAGTCCAACGGCGAGCAAGAGGGCATTGCAAGCTACGGGCTTGTCGTCGACCTCATTGTCGCATGGAACGAGGAGCAGGTGTAATCCGACTTTTTGCGTGTCAAAACTCGGCCGGGGAGGGATTTCCGGCCGAGTTTTTTTCAAATTATCTGCACATAATACCTCCGAATCATTTTTAAGGAGGTAGTAATTTTGAACTCAGATAGAGACGAAAACAACAAGGAGAAGGACAAGGACAAAGAAAAAGGGCTTGGAGACATGAGGGACTACGGATCCATCACCAGCCACGGAGGTCGGGGAGTCATCCAGATCATGTCGATCATCGGACAGGTGGAGGGGCATACCGAGCTCGGCGGCTCGACAAAATCGACCAAATATGAGCATATCCTGCCCCAGCTTGTGGCAATCGAGGAATCGCAGAGGGTTGAGGGGCTGCTCATTTTGCTCAACACGGTGGGCGGCGATGTTGAGGCGGGACTTGCCATCGCCGAGGTCATCGCCTCCATGCGCAAGCCCACGGTGTCGCTGGTACTGGGCGGGGGACATTCGATCGGAGTGCCTCTGACGGTGTCAGCCAAGCGCTCCTTCATCGTGCCGTCGGCCACCATGACCATTCATCCGGTGCGATATAACGGTCTCATTGTCAGCGCGCCACAAACTTACCTTTACCTTGACAAAATCGAGGAGCGTATTGTGTCTTTCGTCGTACGCAACTCAAAAATCTCAGAGCGGCGGTATACGGAGCTCATGAAAAATGTGGGCGAGCTTGTGACCGACATCGGCAGCGTACTCGACGGAGAAAACGCAGTTCGGGAGGGAATCGTGGACAGCTTAGGTGGAGTATCTGATGCGCTTGACGCTCTGTACGAGCAAATCGGCAAATGATACAGCTTGTATGCAAGTTATATATATTCGATATTTAAGGTAAAAGTAGAATTTTCATTCAAATTACCCAATGTTGAGTGTCAAATATAGTGACAAGATGTTGAAAAGAGCCATTGAACACAGCAGGGCAAGTAGGATATAATATACGTCAATCCCGCGTTTACGCGCCGCGAGCGGAAAAATGAACTCCGCCTCGGAAAACGACGTTGCGCCGGAAAAATGACAAAACGGAGGCACAAGAAACATGAAAAAATACCTTGCCCTGCTGCTCGCGGCCATCATGGTTCTGGCCATGCTCGGCGGCTGCGCGAAAAAAGAAGAGCCTGCTGAGGAGCCGACACCCGAGACTCCCACTACCTTTAAAGTCGGTGTTCTGGCGCCCCTCACCGGCGGCGTAGCCGTTTACGGCACCGCTTCCGCCAATGGCACCAAGCTTGCCGCCAAGGAAATCAATGCGGCCGGCGGCATCAACGGCATGCAGATCGAACTTGAAGTCATGGACGAAAAAGGCGATGTGACCGAGGCCATGAACGCCTACAACCTGCTCATGGAGAAGGGTATCGTTGCCCTGATCGGCGACGTCACCTCCAAGCCCTGCCTCGCAGTTGCCGACCTGGCGCTTGAGGATGGCATCCCCATGATCACCCCCACCGGAACCAATGCCGACATCACGCTGGTCGGACCCAACATCTTCCGCACCTGCTTCATCGACCCCACTCAGGGTAAAGTCATGGCCACCTTCGCGGCCCAGGATCTCGCCGCCACCAAGGTCGCCGTCATGTACAACACTTCCGACGACTATTCCTCCGGCTGCGCCGCCGCTTTCAAAGCGAAGGCCGAAGAGCTCGGACTTGAAGTCGTTGACTACCTCGGCTACGGCGCCGACGATCAGGATTTCAGGACCCAGCTGACCACCATCATGGAGAAGCAGGCCGAGGCCATCTTCTGCCCCGACTACTACAACACCGACGCCCTCATCGCCGTTCAGGCGCGTGAGATCGGCTTTACCGGCGCCCTCCTCGGAGCAGACGGCTGGGACGGTGTCATCGGCGCTACCCCCGCGGACAAGATTGCAGCTCTGAACAACTGCTTCTTTGCCAACCACTACTCCACCGAGGACACGAACCCCGTTGTCGTCAACTTCTTAGCCGCCTACAAGACTGAGTACGGCGAGGACGCCAACTCCTTCGCGGCCCTGGGCTACGACTCCATGTACATCCTCAAAGCCGCCATCGAGAAGGCCGGCTCGACCGACTCCGCCGCCATTGTGGCTGCTCTGAACGAAGTATCGGTCGACTGCGTCACCGGAACCATCACCTTTGACGACAACGGCGACCCGATCAAGACGGTTGCCATCATCGAAATCAAAGACGGCGCAAACACCTTGAAGACCAAGGTCGAAGGCTAATCGATAAACCGAATGTGCAAGAAGCGGGCTGCTGCATCTCGCAGCGGCCCGCTTATACACTTGTCTAAACTAAAGTAAGGACTGTTTTGCATGCTCTTATTTCTGAAACAGCTCGTCAACGGCATCCAGGTCGGCAGCATATACGCGCTGGTCGCGCTGGGGTACACCATGGTGTACGGCATTGCCAAGCTCATCAACTTTGCGCACGGAGACTTTATCATGGTGGGGGCTTACATAGCACTGTTCACGGCCCCGGTTTTGGTGTCAAGCGGCATTCCGGTGTGGCTGTGTGTCGTACCGGCAATTCTCGTCACCATGATAATCGGGGTGCTCTCGGAACGCATCGCCTATAAGCCGCTGCGCGGGTCACCGCGCATTTCGGTGCTTATTACGGCAATCGGCGTCAGTCTGTTCCTTGAGAACCTGGCAATGCTGCTCTTTACGCCAAACCCCCGCCCTTTTCCGGGATTTCTGCCCACGAAGCCAATTATCATCGGATCCTTCCAGATCAGCTTTGTCGCGGCCTTCACCATCGCGCTCTCTGTCATCATGATGGTGGGTCTTACGCTCTTTATCAAAAAGACCAAAATGGGCAAGGCCATGCGGGCGGTCAGCGAAGACGCCGGGGCCGCCCAGCTGATGGGTATCAGCGTCAATCGGACGATTTCAGTCACATTTGCCATCGGAACGGCCTTGGCCGCTGTAGCCGCGGTGCTCTATTGTCAGGCCTATCAGCAGGTTGAACCGCTCATGGGTTCAACTTTGGGCCTGCGGGCTTTTATAGCGGCGGTTTTCGGTGGAATCGGCATCCTCCCGGGCGCAATGCTCGGCGGAATGCTTATGGGAATCATTGAGAGCCTTACAAAAGCCTACGTCTCGACCCAGCTCGCCGAGGCGGTCGTATACGGCGTACTCATCGTCGTACTCATCGTAAAGCCGACGGGACTGCTTGGCAAAAAGACGAGCGAAAAGGTTTAGGGGGGCTAAAGCGTATGGACTATCTGAAGCGAAAAGAGCTTACGGCATGGCTCTATAACCTGATATTATCTGTTATTATATACATCGGCCTTTCATACGCCCTCGGAGTGGGATTTTTATCCCGCTACTGGCAGGGCGTAATGATGCTTGTATTCATCAACATTATTCTGGCCGTCAGCTTAAACCTTGTCACCGGATTTTTGGGGCAACTGACTCTGGGGCATGCCGGCTTTATGTCGGTCGGCGCTTATACGGCCGCCCTTATGACCAAGAACGTCCTGCCCGAGACGCTGCCAAGCCTTGCCGCACTGCTCATCGCGATGCTGGCGGGCGGGCTTGCAGCGGCGGTCTGCGGCATTATCATCGGCGTGCCGGCTCTTCGGCTGCGCGGCGACTATATTGCGATCATCACCCTCGGCTTTGGCGAGATTATCCGCGTCATCGTCGAGTCCATCACGGTTACCGGCGGGGCCAAAGGGCTTCGCGGCATCCCGAAAATGTCGACACTGCCCATCGCATACTGGACGACGGTGCTCACCATCGCCTGCATGGTGGCGCTCATCCACAGTCGCCACGGCAGGGCCATCATGTCGATCCGCGAGGACGAGGTGGCGGCCGAGGCGGCCGGTATCAACACCACGTTTTACAAATCGCTGGCCTTTGTGGTATCGGCCTTCATGGCAGGTCTTGGCGGCGCTATTTTTGCCCACTACACGGGGATCCTGGGCGCCACCACATTCAACTTCAACCGCTCCATCGAAATTCTTGTCATCGTGGTGCTTGGCGGCATGGGTTCGGTTACAGGCTCTGTCGCCGCTGCCGTGGTACTGACGCTGCTTCCGGAGCTACTGCGCGGATTCTCCGACTACCGCATGCTTGCCTACTCTGTGCTGCTGGTCGTCATGATGATTATCAAGCCGGGCGGGCTCCTTGGCCGGCATGAGTTTCGGCTTACCCGTCTGGTCGAACTGTTCACGGGACGCGGCAAAAAGAACGGCAAGCCCCGTGACAAGGAGGTGGCGTCGTGAGCATACTTACGGTAAAAGACCTCTCCATATCATTCGGTGGCCTTAAGGCCGTGGAAAATTTCGAAATTTCGATTGACGAAGGTCGCCTTGTAGGGCTCATCGGGCCCAACGGTGCCGGCAAGACGACGGCATTCAACATGCTGACAGGGGTCTATCAGCCAACGGCTGGTTCCATAGAGCTGTGCGGCCAGAACATTGTCGGCAAGAAGCCCTATCAGATTTCCCGCATGGGAGTGGCCCGAACCTTCCAAAATATACGGCTTTTTAAAGACATTTCGGTTCTGGACAATGTCAAAGTTGCCATGAGCCAGAATATGCACTACTCGGTGGCGGCCGGAATGCTGCGCCTTCCCTCCTACTGGAAAGAGGAAAAGGCATCCGACGAAAAAGCCAGGGGGTTGCTGCAGATATTCGGTATGGAGCACCTCGCCGAGCACCTCGCCGGCAATTTGCCGTACGGTCAGCAGCGCAAACTGGAAATCGCCAGAGCCCTTGCGACCGATCCCAAAATGCTGCTATTAGATGAACCTGCCGCCGGCATGAATCCGACCGAGACCCAAGCGCTTATGGAGACCATCGCCCAGATACGCAGGACCTTTGCCATTGCGATCCTGCTCATCGAGCACGACATGAGCCTCGTCATGGGCATCTGTGAGCACATCGTGTGCATCGACTACGGCAAGATCATCGCCACCGGAACGCCAGCCGAGATCGCCAGCAATCCCAAGGTCATTGCCGCGTATCTGGGCGAATAGGGGAGATGATGAGATGAACATGCTTAGTGTCAGCGACCTTCAGGTCTCCTACGGTGCAATCCACGCCGTCAAAGGAGTCAGCCTTGAAGTCAACAAAGGGGAGATCGTGACCCTGATCGGCGCAAACGGCGCCGGAAAAACGACGATCTTACACAGCATATCGGGCCTCAAGAAACGGTCGGCCGGCGAGATTACGCTGGAGGACACGGATTTGACCAAGGTGGAGCCGCATAAAATCCTTCGGATGGGCCTTGCCCACGTGCCGGAGGGCCGCCGGGTCTTTGCCTCGATGACAGTGGCCGAAAACCTCGAGATGGGGGCCTATACCCGCGCTGACAAGGAAAAGGTGCCGGATGATATCGAAAGTGTTTACAAGCGCTTTCCCCGGCTTGGTGAGCGCAGAAAACAGCTCGCCGGTACCTTGTCGGGCGGCGAGCAGCAGATGCTGGCCATCGGCAGGGCTTTGATGAGCAACCCCCGCATCTTGCTTTTGGACGAACCCAGCATGGGCCTTTCGCCTATTCTGGTCAAGGAGATCTTCTCTATCATCCGCGAGGTCAATGCCTCGGGCGTAACGGTGTTGCTCATTGAGCAGAACGCCAAAATGGCGCTGTCCATCGCAGACCGGGGCTATGTGCTGGAGACCGGAAAAATTGCCCTGTCGGGGAAGGCAAGCGAACTGCTCGAAAACGAGGATGTACGCCGCGCCTACCTCGGTCAGTGAGGAAGCTGTTATGATTGAAAGACAGGCTGTTGAAGAATTTCTGGCACTTCCACTCGAAGGGACCGACGCGGTCTTCGAAAAATTTGCCGCACTGCCCGGCGCCGTCCGCAAGCGGGGGGAGAAACCGAAGGAGCAGTTCATTTATGTTCCGGGTGTAAGAGGCGACAGGGCCGTCATCGCGGCCCATGCCGACACCGTGTGGGACGCAGTCTACGACGAGACTCGCGCACGAGGGCTTGGGGCGGACGACAGAGCCGGTTGTGCCATGGCTTTTTTGCTGAGAGACAGCGGCCACTCGCTTCTCATCCTCGACGGGGAGGAGCACGGTGCCCAGGGCTCGGAATTTTTGAAGCGCGAGTGCCCGGAGATTTTTTCCGAAATCAATGACCACAGCTATATCGTCCAGCTCGACCGCAGAGGGTCAACCGACTACAAGTTCTACAAACTGCCGGTGTCGCAGGAGTTTCGGGCATATATTGAAGCCGAGACCGGCTATCACGACGCCGGCACCGACTCCCGCACCGACATCGTCGTGCTGTGCGAAAAAGTCTGCGGCGTGAACCTTTCCGTCGGCTACTACAACGAGCACGGTCCGGAGGAGTCTTTTGTCTACGAGGAGTGGGCCCATACACTGGACGTCGTGCGAAACATGCTCCAGAAAAGGTTAACACGGTATCCACTAATGAAATAAAAAAAGGCGGCCGCTTGGCCGCCTTTTTTATATGTTCACTCAATTTCAATCTTGTAGGTCTTGTCGGCGTAAAAGGAGTCGGCCAGCGCCAGATACTCGGCGGGGGATGCGAATTCCGGCTTGTAGGCGGCGATGATATCGCAGGCCTTTTTTCCGCCGTCCTTGAGCAGTTCATAGGCGATGGCCGCCATGACACGGCCGCCGTTTAAGTACATGGCCTCGCGGCACTCCTCCGGAATGCGAATGGACTTGCCATGATAGTCGCCCTCTGAGCCGCCGACCGAAAACTGCATGGCCGGCATCAAAGTCGAGATGTCGCCCATGTCGGTTGAGCCGTTCGAGTGGGGGGAGACGCTGGTTTTCTTGCCGGTGACGGCCGGGATGACGTCGGAGCAGAGCTCGGTAAGCTCCTTTGAAACCATGGTCGGCATGTAGCCTGCCTTGGATGCGATGCGGCACTCGCAGCCCATGGAAACGGCGCCGCCGACAAAGGCCCGATCTACGGCCTTTGCTGCTGCCGTCATCGCCTCCACGTTGGAGGAACGCACATAGGTTTCAAGTTCGGCATGGTCTGGAATGGCGTTGACGACGTCGCCGCCGCGGGTCATGATGGGGTGGACCCGGATGTGATCTTTCTCCTCGAACTTTTCACGGATGGCGTTGACGGCTGAAAGGCCTAAAGTCGCCGCATAGAGGGCGTTGACGCCTTTGTGGGGACTTGCCGCGTGGCAGGCAAGGCCCGTATAGTGAATGATCTTGCCGACGAGCCCGTTGCTGGTGCTGTACATCCAGACGTCCTCGTCCTCCTTGCGGCCGGCGCCGTGGCAGAGGATGGTGATGTCGACGTCGTCGAAGACGCCTCTCGCAATGAACTCGGGCTTGCCGCCGTAGTAGCGGATTCTGCCGGCTTTACGCAGCTCTTCCCTGTAGGACAGCTCAATAAACTCCTCGGCCGGCACTGCGACAAAAGTCAGACGGCCGCAAAGCTCATCCATTGCGCCGGACTTTAATAGCCCGTAGGCGGCACCCAGCATAGCGGCCGGCTGCATGTGGTGGGCGCAGGCGTGGACATAGCCCTTCTCGTTGCAGTCCGGGTGATCGAAGACGATGAGGGAGTCGAGCTCACCCATAATGCACAGGTTGGGGCCAGGCCTGCCGGTATCGAAGACGGCAACGCAGCCCGGAATGTCAAACTCCTTGACGTCAAGCCCCAGCTCCCGCAGTTTATCTGCCACATACCGGCTGCCAACGTATTCGCGGTAGCCGGTCTCGGGGTGCTTCCAGAGAAAGTCGGCCGTCTCGAGGACGGGGGCCTTGTTTGCCTCAACGGCAGCCAGTATTTTCTCGTACATATCGGCCTCCAAATTGTAGTTTAGTCGATGTTGATTTGATAGGTCTTATCGGAGAAGAAAGAGTCGGCCAGCGCCATATACTCGGCGGGGGAGGCAAACTCCGGCTTATAGGCGGTGATGATCGCATCAGCCTTTTTGCCGCCCTCCGACAGCAGCTCATAGGCGACGGAAGCCATGACACGTCCGCCGTTTAAGTACATGGACTCCCGGTTGCACTCCGGCACGGTCAAATTCTTGCTGTGGTAGGCCCCCACCGAGCCGCCCACGTTGAACTGCATGGTCGGCATGAGGGTCGAGATATCGCCCATGTCGGTCGAGCCGGTCTCATGGGGTTCGAGGGAGGTCCTTTTGCCGGTGACACTCGGAATGACGTTTGCACAGAGGTCGGTGAACTCCTTTGAGACAATGGTCGGCATGTAGCCGGCCTTGGTCGAGATGCGGCACTCGCAGCCCATGGAGACAGCACCACCGACAAAGGCGCGGTCGACAGCTTTTGCCGCTTCCACCATGCCCTTGACGCTGGCCGAGCGCACATAGGTTTCAAGCTCGGCGTGGTCCGGGATGGCATTGACGACATCGCCGCCGCGGGTCATGATGGGATGGACCCGAATGTAGTCTTTCTCCTCGAACTTCTCACGGATGGCGTTGACGGCCGACAGCCCTAATGTCGCCGCATAGAGGGCATTGATTCCCTTGTGGGGGCTTGCCGCGTGGCAGGCGAGTCCGGTGTAATGGATGATCTTGCCCACCATGCCGTTGCTGGTGCCGCACATCCAGACAGCCTCGTCTTCCTTATAGGTGGCGCCGTGGCACATCATCGCAATATCGACATCGTCAAAGACACCACGGGCCAAAAACTCCGGTTTACCGCCGTAGTAACGGATTTTGCCGTTTTTCCGAAGTTCTTCTCTGAAAGCAAGCTCAATGCACTCCTCGGCCGGAACCGCCACAAAAGTGAGCTTGCCGCAGAGTTTGTCCTCCGCACCGGATTTCAAAAGCCCGTAAGCGGCGCCCAGCATGGCGGCCGGCTGCATATGATGGGCGCAGGCATGGACATAGCCCTTTTCGTTGCAGTCCGGATGATCGAATATGATGAGGGAGTCGAGTTCCCCCATAATGCAGAGGTTTGGACCGGGTCTACCGGTGTCGTAAACGGCGACGCAGCCCGGAATGTCGAACTCCCTCACTTCCAGCCCAAGTTCCCGCAGTTTTTCTGCGACAAACCGGCTGCTTTCATACTCGCGATATCCGGTTTCCGGGTGGTCCCACAGGTACTGGGCGGTCTCTAAGACCGGCTCCTTTGCGCCAATAATTGCCGCCAAAATGGATTCATACATTGGTGGTGCGCCTCCTCATCGAACTCAATAAACTCAAAACGATTATACTATGAGGGCAGGACCTTTTCAATTGCATTTTTGCCACCTTCGCAGTATACTCTATGCAAGAGGGAAGGTGACGCGGTGCGACGTAATGTGCGCGACGGGCTGATCACACTTGGGGCCATGACGGTCGCCATGGGAGGGGCTTGGCTCTTAAAATGGGTCGGCAACGTCGGTGAGGTCAACTTGGTTTTCATCTTGGCCGTCTACCTCGTCGCCATGCAGACCGAGGGTTACGGCTGGGGGCTTGTGGCTTCGGCAGTCGGTGTGTTTGGCTCCAATTTTTTTCTTACAGTTCCCTATATGAAAATCAACTTCCTGCTGGCGGGCTACCCGCTGACATTTATCTCCATGTTCGCAGTGTCTGCCATGACCAGTATGCTGGCCACGAGGGCCAAGCGGCAGGCCAACCTCGCAAAGACCGCGGAGGTCGAGAAGACCCGGGCAGACCTTTTGCGCTCTGTCTCGCATGACCTTCGCACGCCGTTGACCTCGGTTATCGGCTCGGCATCGGTGTTGCTCCAAAGTTGGGACAAGCTGGCCGACATCGATCGTCGGTCGCTGGTGTCGGACATAAAGGACGATGCCGAATGGCTGCTCAATATGGCGGAAAACGTGCTATCGTCTACGCGGATGGAGGGCAGTGCGGTGCTTTGCACCCAGGCGCAGCCGGTGGAGGAGATCGTCTATCAGGCGGTCGCGAGGTGCCGGTCGAGGCTTTCGGGCAGCGACATTAAAATCAAAGCGCCGGATGGCCTTGTCATTGTCCGAGCGGATGCGGCGCTCATCGAGCGGGTGCTGATCAACCTCATCGAAAATGCATACAAATACGCCGCCCCGCCGATCACCGTTGAAATCGAGCCGCCGCAGGGGGGCCTCGCGGCCTTATCGGTGTCCGACAGAGGACATGGAATCCCGCCCGAACAGCTTGCCACCATCTTCGAGCGGGGTAGGCAGCGCCCGCCCGACAGCTCTCGGGGACTCGGAATCGGGCTGTCGCTATGCCGTACCATTGTTCGGGCACACGGCGGCGAAATTACCTGTCAAAACAAAGAAAACGGGGGCGCAATTTTCAGATTTACGCTTCCGGCAGAGGAGGAAGAGGCATGAAAGAGACTATTCTGATCGTCGAAGACGACGAAATTATAGCCCGCTTTCTCGCAACGTTGCTGACAGCGGAGGGTTATGAGTCAACGACTGCCCCCGACGCGGCAAAGGCGCTGCACACGGCGGCAGCTTTGACGCCCGACATCATCTTGCTGGACTTAGGCCTTCCGGACATGGATGGAATGGCAGTGTTGGCCCAGCTCAAAAACTGGTACGGTGGCCCCATCATCATCGTGTCGGCCAGAGAGCGGGAAAACGACAAGGTGGCTGCCCTAGACCTCGGGGCGACCGACTATGTCACAAAGCCGTTTGGCACGCAGGAGCTTCTGGCCCGTGTGCGCAGTGCACTGCGCCGCAAAGATGCCGCTGCAATGAGCTATAGCCTCGACAAGCTCATGGTGGATTTCGCACGCCGCCTCGTCACGGTCGACGACAAAGAGGTGCACCTCACTCAAAACGAGTACCGAATCGTGGAGCTTCTGGCCAAGACCCCGGGACTTCCCTTCACGTACGACTTTATCATGCGCAGTATATGGGGGGATTACATTCCGCAGGACAACAAGATTCTCCGTGTCAATATGGCCAATATCCGCCGAAAAATAGAGAAAAACCCGGCTGAACCGCGCTATATCTTGACCGACATCGGGGTTGGGTACCGGATGGCGGCCGAGTAGCGGGCGCCCCACAGCAAGACGACACGGATCATAAGTAAGCGACGCCCCCGGAGGAGAGCAC
This sequence comes from Oscillospiraceae bacterium, assembly GCA_963662765.2. Taxonomy (GTDB): domain Bacteria; phylum Bacillota; class Clostridia; order Oscillospirales; family Feifaniaceae; genus DATMXT01. The sequence goes on along the minus strand of CAXXUP010000001.1, from coordinate 41,501 downwards.
CTACCCGGGGCGCTGCGAAACGCCAAGGAGGCAATGTGGATATTCTTAGGACGATCCGGCTGTTTTTTTTACCGGACTATACAAAGCGACACTGGGAGCTCTACCGAAAAGCCCAAAAGGCGTCTGGTCTCTCGGGCAAACTGCTGCGCATGCGCATCGAGCGCATTCAGCGCCGCTACAATGCCAGTATCCCGGTGCGGGAGGCCATCACCCCGTTTGAGACGCCACACCAGCTAAATGGCATTTTCATTTCGCTTGGGGCCACCATCGGTGAGGGCTGCACCATTTTCCACCAGGTGACGGTTGGCTCGGTTACGTCGACGGGCAGCAAACGGTTTGGGGCGCCGACCATCGGCCGCAATGTCTACATTGGGGCGGGGGCCAAGGTTATCGGCAATGTGAAAATCGGCGACAATGTGCGCATCGGTGCAAACTGCGTCGTCGTCGACGATGTGCCGGCGGGTGCCACCGTCGTCATGCCAAAGCCCCGGGTGCTTCTGTCGGAAGTTCCGCCAGACAACACCTATCACCCCTGGAAGGACTAAACGGGTGTGGCCGGCAGCCTTTTTGCCGCCAAAAGATGATATGAAATCAAAAAGGCTCCCCTTAAGATGGGGCGTCATAGGGAAGTTTGGGCGGATGGCTAAGGCTGTCCGCCTTTTCTCTGCGTATAGGGCATGGTGTAGTGCATCGACTGGCTGCTTGTGCTGGCGGCGGTCGATGGACAGTTGTCAACAAAACAATATCCTGATCCGCCGTATGGCGGATCTTTCGTGAGATTGCCTTTTGCGGTACCGCAGGCTCTGTTTTGCACGCGTTGGGAACAGCGGTCGCAGCAAAATGTTTGCAACTGTGTTGACATTCAAGTAAATATATGCTAAAATGAACATTGTTCAGTTTGGAGGTGTTGTATGTATAAGGCCTTTATTTCGCAAGAGTCTGTATTATCCGCCGCAAAAGAGATGGTGTGTGAAAAGGATTTACAGGACTTAAACATGCGAAATGTTGCGAAAAAATGCAAGGTGGCAGTCGGTTCAATCTACAACTATTTTCCATCAAAAAGCGACTTGATCATTGCGACAATCGGATCCATATGGAAAGAGATAATGAGTGAAATACAAGAGATCGATGATTCGGCGGATTTTATTAAGCATGTAAATTCCGTCTTTTGCTGTATTCAAGCGGGATGTAAAAAATACCCCAACTTTTTCAGCGCGCATTTAGTCAGTGCATCAAGCGTTGATTTGAGTAAAGCTCGTATAGCAATGAATCAGTATATGTCGCACATAAAAAATGCTATGCTGAATTCACTGGGCAGCGACATGGCAGTCAAAGCGAGTGCATTTAATGAATCATTCTCGAAAAATGATTTGGTTGAGTTTGTGTTTTCAAACATTATTTCGACATTGATGAAAAAAGAGAGCTCCTGCACGGTGTTGCTGGAAGTAATTTCACGAGTAATCTATTAGGCACAAGGCCCACCTTTGCGTGGGCTTTTTACAGGGATCAAATTGAACGACGTTCATTTTAATATTATGGAGATGTACCATGCAAGTAATTATAGAAACTATATTCGATGCAGTAAACTTAGCGACAGTCATAACTTTGGGCATTTTAATGATAAAAAACGCCAAAGGTAATGAGCAGTACACTTTATTCGGTATTATGGCGGTTGTTTTAGGGCTTGGGGATTCCTTTCACTTAGTACCTCGCGCTGTTGCCCTATGTACAACAGGTCTTGAAAGCTACACAACTGCGCTCGGAATAGGCAAGTTTATCACGTCTGTGACGATGACTGTGTTCTATGTCATCCTCTATTATGTTTGGAGAAAGCGTTATCACATCAGTGACAAACCAAGTCTTACGCTTGCGGTTTTTGCTTTGGCCGCACTGAGAATTGCTCTTTGCCTTTTTCCGCAAAATGGTTGGACTAGCGCAAATCCATCTTTATTTTGGGGAATCTACAGAAACGTCCCATTTGCAATTTTGGGAGCGATCATCATCGTATTATTCTACAATAGTGCAAAGGAACATAAAGACGCCTCATTTAGATTTATGTGGCTCACAATTGCAGCGAGCTTTGCCTTTTACATTCCGGTTGTGCTGTGGGCAGATGTAGACCCACTGATCGGCATGCTGATGATCCCGAAGACCTGCGCTTATGTGTGGACTGTTTGCATTGGTTACGCAGACATGAAAACGAAGAATAGCAACGTCTAATCTAATGTTTTTTTGCATACCACACCAATCATTCTTTTGGACTTTCGACGAAGCAGGCGGGAGGCGAAACAATTTGTTTCGCCTCCCGCCTGCTGTAACCATCCGGTGAAGCCCCCCTTATGGGGGCTTTATTTAACTGATCTATCAGAGACAGGTGTTGCCGTCGGCTAGGGCTTTGAGCTGTGCATACTTCTCTTTGCTGCCCTCGGCGGCCTTTGCGAAGAGCTCCTTGGCCCTGTCTGGGAAGGTGAGCTCGAGCGAGGTGTAGCGAACTTCCTTCTTGAGGAAGTTCAGGTAATCCTCCTTGGGCTCCTTGCTGTCGAGTTGGAAGGGGTTCTTGCCTTCGGCCTTCAGGCGTGGGTCGTACCGATAATTGAACCAGTAGCCGGCCTCGACGGCGGCCTTGGATTCCATTTGGGCGGTGCCCATACCGGCCCTAATCCCGTGGTTGATGCAGGGGGCGTAGGCGACGACGAGCGACGGGCCGTTGTAAGAGGCTGCCTCGGAGATGGCCTTCACGGTCTGGCCGAAGTCGGCGCCCATGCAGATAGAGGCGGTGTAGACATAGCCGTAAGTCATGGCAATGGCCGGAAGGTCTTTTTTCTTGACCGTCTTGCCGGCTGCCGCAAACTGCGCGACAGAGCCTGTCGGCGTGGACTTAGAGGACTGGCCGCCGGTGTTGGAGTAGACCTCGGTGTCAAAGACCAGCACATTGACATCCTCGCCGGAGGCCAGCACATGGTCAAGGCCACCAAAACCGATGTCGTATGCCCAGCCGTCGCCGCCGAAGATCCAAATGATCTGCTTTGGCAGCAGGTCTGCGTTTTTCAGGATGGCGGGCTTACGGGGAGACGGGCAGTTGACGGCGGCTTCCATGGAGGCAACGACCCGCTCTCCTGCTTTGCGAGAAAGCTCAGGATCGTCCTTTACCGATAGCCACTCGGCGCAGGCCTCGGACTGTTCGATCCATTCTTTATTGTTACGCTTCTTGCCCTCCTCGAGAGAATCGGCAAAAGCCTTGCAATCTTCGATCAGCTTCTCGCGGCGCTGCCTGATGGCTAAAAACATGCCATAGCCGTATTCGGCATTGTCCTCGAACAGGGAGTTGGCCCATGCGGGACCGCGGCCGAAACGGTTCTTGGTGTAGGGGGTGGCGGGGGAGGAACCGCCCCAGATGGAGGAGCAGCCGGTGGCATTCGCAATGAACATACGGTCGCCGTAGAGCTGGGTGACAAGCTTGGCATACGGCGTCTCGCCGCAGCCGCCGCAGGCGCCGGAGTACTCGAGCAGCGGGGTTTTGAACTGGGAACCCTTGACAGTGTTCTCGGCAAAGGGAAGCTTCTTTTCAGTGACTTTGGCCACGGCATAGTCATAGGACGCCTGCTTATCGAGCTGCGAGAGGGCCGGCTTCATGATAAGGGCCTTGTCCTTGGCGGGGCAGATGGCGGCGCAGTTGCCGCAGCCGGTGCAGTCCAGCGGGCTGACCCGGATGGTGAAGGTGTACTCCTCGAGGCCCTTTCCGGTCATGGGCTTGCCGATAAAGCCGGCGGGGGCGGCCGCAACCTCCTCCTTTGTCATGGCGAAGGGACGGATGCAGGCGTGCGGGCAAACCAGCGAGCACTGGTTGCACTGAATGCACTTGGTGGAATCCCACTCTGGGATGTCGACGGCGATGCCGCGCTTCTCGAATGCGGCGGTGCCGGCCGGCAATTTGCCGTCGGCATAGTCCATAAAGGCGGACACCGGCAGGCTGTCGCCATTCAGAGCCTCCATCGGGCGGACAACCTCTTTGACAAAGGCAACAAGGGCTTCGTCGTCGCCGATGACCGGACGCTCTGTAAGCCCGGCGGACTCATGGGCCCAATCTCTGGGGACCGATACTTTAATGGTGCCGGTCAAGCCGCGGTCGATGGCGGCGTTGTTCATGTTGACGACTTTTTCGCCCTTGGTGCCGTAACTCTTGATAACTGCTTCCTTCATCTTATCGACGGCAAGCTCAATGGGCATGATTTTGCTCAGCTTGAAGAAAGCTGCCTGCAGGATCGTGTTGATACGGTTGCCCATACCGATTTCACGGGCGATGCCAATGCCGTCGATGATGTAGAACTTGCAGTTTTTGCGGGCGAGGTCGCGCTTGACGTTGGAGGGCAGATAATTGCCGATTTCGTCGGCGCTGTAGGAGGTGTTGAGCAGGAAGGTGCCTCCGTCGGCGAGGTCCCCGGTCATGTCATACTTCGTAAGGTAGGACATGTTGTGGCAGGCCACGAAGTCGGCCTTTTTGATGAAGTAAGTGCTTTTGATGGGTTTGCGGCCAAACCGCAGGTGAGAGACTGTTACGCCGCCGGACTTCTTGGAGTCGTAGGCGAAATAGGCCTGGACGTTCAAGTTGGTGTAGTCGCCGATAATCTTGATGGTGTTTTTGTTGGCGCCGACCGTGCCGTCAGACCCGAGTCCCCAGAATTTGCAAGAGACGGTGCCGCGGGCGGATGTGTCAGGGGCAGCCTTGAGCCTCAGTGAGGTTCTGGTCACATCATCGTTGATGCCGACCGTAAAGCCGTTCTTGGGCCGGCGGGCGGCAAGGTTCTCATAGATTGCGAAGACGCAGGCGGGCGAGAAGTCCTTGGAGCCAAGGCCGTACCGGCCGCCGATTACCTTGATGTCGCTGCGGCCGGCCTCGGAGAGGGCGGTGACAACGTCAAGATAGAGCGGATCGCCGATGGCGCCGGGCTCCTTGGTGCGGTCGAGGACGGCGATGCGCTGGCAGGTCGCCGGCAGCGAGTCAACAAAATGCTTGACCGAGAAGGGGCGATAGAGATGGATTTTGACAAGGCCGACCTTCTCGCCTTTGGCGGTCATATAGTCGATGACTTCCTCGGAGGTGTCGCATGCCGAGCCCATCGCAACGATGACGTCGGTGGCATTCCTGTCGCCGTAGTAGTTGAAAAGCTTATACTTCTTGCCGGTCAGCTTATTGACCTTATTCATATACTCCTCAACGACCTTGGGCAGCGCGTTGTAGTAACTGTTGCAGGCTTCACGGGATTGGAAGAAGATGTCGGGATTCTGGGCGGTACCCTTTGTATAGGGGTGCTCGGGCGACAGAGCACCGTCGCGGAAAGCCTGAACGGCATCCATGTCCACCATGGATTTTAAGTCTTCATACTCCCAGGCGGCCACTTTCTGGATTTCGTGGGAGGTACGGAATCCGTCAAAGAAGTGCAGGAACGGTACATGGCCCTTGATGGCCGCAAGGTGGGCGACGGCGCCGAGATCCATGACCTCCTGTGGGTTGGCGGAGGAGAGCATGGCAAAACCGGTCTGACGGCAGGACATGACGTCGGAATGGTCTCCAAAAATGGAGAGGGCATGGGATGCGATGGCACGGGCGGAGCAGTGGATGACGCCCGGCAGCAGCTCACCGGCGATCTTTAGCATGTTGGGAATCATGAGCAGCAGGCCCTGCGAGGCCGTAAAGGTGGTGGTCAAAGCGCCTGCGGAAAGGGACCCGTGCAGAGCGCCTGCCGCGCCGCCCTCGGACTGCATCTCGGCAACGTGGACAGTCTGACCGAATATGTTCTTGCGGCCATCGGCAGACCAGACATCGGCAAGCTCCGCCATAACGGATGAGGGGGTGATGGGGAAAATTGCGGCGACTTCGGTGAACGCATAGGCAACATGCGCCGCGGCGGTGTTGCCATCCATGGATTTTAAGGGACGCGCCATTTACATAATCCTCCTTGAAGGTTAATTTCTTATCAAAGAATATCATTATTGTATAAGCAAGTAAAGGCTTAAAACAAAAATATTTCTTTTTCAACGTTTTAAACAAAAATCCGTATATATTATGGGCCGTGAGACAATATTTATAAGTATCGTTGACACGTTTTCACCCTGAATAACGAATAGTTCGCAATGGTGACACCTTGCCATTTTTTGCACAAATGTTAACAATGCCAATAATAGATAATAATAAATAACATTGTTTTTTGATTCAAGCAGTGTTATGATGAGAAAAATATTATAATTGGAGGCGCAGCATGGTAAGACATATTGTCATGTGGAAACTGAACGATACGGCAAAGGAAAAGGGGGTCAAAGCGGTTGTGGAGGAGATTCAGGGCGAGTTCGACGCCGTCATGGGCAAGATTGACGGATTGACACTGGCCAAGGTGTCCGAAAACCTTCTTGACGAAGAGTATGAGATGATGCTGTACTCAGAGTTCACCGATTTTGAGGCGGCAATGGCCTACCAGCCCCACCCGCTGCACCAGGCCATCAAGAAAGTCGTTGCGAAGTATGCCGTCGGCAGAGTCGCCTTCGACGCGCAGGCGTAAAGAGCGAAAATTTAAGCCGCATCGCAGGCGCGATGCGGCTTTTTTCATATTATCGGTTCCCGGTGGGATTGATCCGTTTCGCCCCACCGCTTTCTTCCCTTGCTCGAGGGCTTCCAGCCGTCGATTTCGGAGCGCTGAATGGCCCCGAACATGCGGTCTCTAAGCCCCGGCATGTCCGCTTCGAGCTTTTGCAAAAGCTCCTTAACGTACTGCCTTTTCGTCGCACCGTTGGCGCAACAGGGATTAAAGTAGACGGGGACATTATTTTTCTTCACATAGGCCCTTGTGTCCTTCTCCTCGAGGTAGATGAGGGGCCTAATGGTCGTGAGCTTTGTGTTGGAGAGGTAAGTCACCGGAGAGAAGCAGCTGATGCGCCCCTCGTAAAAGAGGGAGAGCATAAGGGTCTCGACGGCATCGTCCAGGTGGTGACCTAGGGCAACCTTATTGCAGCCCTGCTCAATGGCGAAATTGGCCAAAGCCCCGCGGCGCATTTTTGCGCATAGAGAACAGGGGTTTTGCTCATGGCGAACATCGAAAATGATGGGGCCGATCTCGGTCTTTTTGACATACAGCGGAACCCCGAGCTCCTCGCAGAAGGCTTCCTGCGCCGAAAAGTTGCCGCCATCCGCAAAGCCAAGGTCCAGGGTCAGGGCAATGAGTTCAAAGGGCTTGTCGTAGTACTTTTTTAAGCCCGCAAGCCCTGCCACGAGCGTCATGGAGTCCTTGCCGCCTGAGAGACCCACCGCAATGCGGTCGCCGGGGGCGATCATGTCGTAGTCGTCCACGGCCCGACGCAGACGGGATTGCAAATACCGCATTTCCATTACGGTTTCCTCACTTCAGATAATAGGACACGACGCCGATGGCTCCCGTGGCCGCAATGACCTTGATGGGATCCACTTTCCACTTGCGTAAGGCAAAGAGACAGGCAGCAAAGAGCGGCAGGGCCCACAGCTTTACATCTCCGCTCTCGAAGAAGATGGCCATTTTGGCGATGGAGACGCCGGCGCAGGCGATGAGGGCGACGACTGCCGGCCTAAGGCCTGTCAGTCCGCCCTGTACAAGCTTCAGGCTCTTATACTTATAGTAGAAGTAGGCGAGAATGAGGGCGATGATACAGGAGGGGGCGATGCACCCGGCCGTGGCGACGACAGCCCCCGTAAACCCTGCGACCCGCTGGCCGACAAAGGTGGAGGCGTTGATGGCGATGGGGCCGGGGGTCATCTGCGAGATGGTCACAAGGTCGGCAAATTCCTCAATGGTCAGCCAGGCTTTGGCGGTCACGGCCTGATTTTGAATGAGAGGCAGCACTGCGTAGCCGCCGCCGAAGCTGAAGAGCCCAATTTGAAAAAAGGTTACAAACAGTTCAAGCAACATGTTCGTCCTCCTTCTTCTCCTTGCGCTCCCGGAGTATTGTCAGCAATACGCCGGCTGCGCCCGAGACCAAAATGATAAAGACAACGTTAACGCCCAGCCACCAGTTTGCGACAAAGGCCGCAAGCATAATTCCGGTCAAAATGTAATCCTTCTTTTTCAAAACGTCTGAGCCCATCTTGATGACGACATCGGCAATGACGGCAGCGACCCCGACCCGCATGGCCGCGAGCGCCGAGGCCACAAGGCCGGAGGCGGCAAAGGCGGTATAAAATAGCGAGATGACCGACAGGATAATGAGCGGCGGCAGTGCGGTGCCAAGCGTCGCGACAAGGGCGCCTATGAGTCCTGAGATTCGATACCCGACCAGGATGGAGGCGTTGACGGCGATGGGCCCCGGTCCCGACTGGGCAATGGCGACGAGATCGAGCATCTCATTCTCGTCGATCCAGCCGTACTCCTCGACAAACCGCTTACGCATGAGCGGCACAATGACATACCCTCCGCCGATCGTAAAGGCGGATAGGGTTAAGGTCGCTGTAAACAGCTTGAAAAGCGAAATTTTCGGCATGGTTTTCTCCCGATTAAAAAATTTACGTACAGTCCCATATTATACTACGCAAACGATTGGGGTGCCAACCTTTTTACAAAATATGTTGACCCATTCATAAAAACTTTACTTTTGCGCGTTTTGATGGGGCTCTTAGCACATATCCATAATGCTTAAGAAAATCCCGCCCTTTCACCGGTGTGAAAGGGCGGGATTTTGGTTTAGACGTGATCAAAAAGCTGTACTGCCTTTGCGATGTTTTCGACGACATCAATGCCAAACGGACATCGCGCCGTGCAAGAGCCGCACCGGATGCAGGCGGAGGGCTTTACGTCAAGCGCCTCGTACCGGCGGCCAAGGTTAGTCATATCGCCGCCTTTTGCCGCCTCGTCGACAAGCCTTGTCACGGCGGCGACATCGATATGCGCGGGGCAGGGCAGACAGTGGTTGCAGTACATGCACCGCTTTTCCCGACCGCCGCCGATGTTGTTGATGATATGGGTGCAGTCGAGCGCCTCTTTTGAGGCGGTGCAGTAGGACAGCATATCCTCAATTTGAGCCACGCTGCCGGCCCCCACCAGCACCGAAGCGACGGCCGGCCGGCTTGCCGCGTAGTGGATGCACTGAGGCACCGTCATGGCGGCCTTGAAAGGTGAGTCGAGGGGGTCTAAGAGTCCTCCCGCCGCGAGCGACTTCATCACGGTGATGCTGACGCCCTTCTCTTCACACAGCTTATAAAACGCCGAGCGGGCGGGGTCTATGTGCAGTTCCTCGGGATAGGACTCGTCGGCAGCCATGGAGAAAAACCGGTCCATATCGCTGAAGACGAGGTCGAAGAGCGGGTTGATGCTGAACATGACGACGTCGAACTTGCCGGTTTCGACCAGTTTTGCCGCAACTGTCGGTTCATGGGAAGAAAACCCGAGGCACTTGAATACCCCCTCTGCCTTCTTTTGCTCCATGAAGGCGATAAGCGGCTGTGACGCCTCCAGGTCCTCCATTGTGTCGACATAGTGCAGCATGCCGACGTCGATGAAATCGGTGCCAAGCCGGCATAAGAGGTCCTCCAAAGCCGCGGCGCATTCGGGCAGGTCACGGGTCTTTTCGTACTGGCTGTCCTGCCATGTGGAGCCGACATGGCCCTGGATAATCATTTTGTCACGCCGGCCCTTAAGCACCTCACCGATGAGGGACCGAAGATCCGGTGACGACATGTAGATGTCGATGATGTTGACACCGCCCGCCATGGCTGCATCCATCATGGCGGCAGCCGTCTGGGGAGGTTTTCCGTTAAAGTATTCGCAGCCAAGCCCCACGACGCTTGCCGTCAGGTCTGTCTTGCCGAGCCTTCGGTATTCCATGCGCTTGCCTCCGTTTGAAATATTCAAAATCAGGATGGAAATTCCCATTCCCGGACGATGAGGTTCTCCTCAAAATCAAAAATGCATACTGAGGAGCCCCCGCGCGAATTCACAAGCACCGTCACAATGCGACTGCCGTCTCCGTACATATGTCTGCAATAAAACGTTTCATCCGACCCCTCATAGGCTGCGGTAATGCGGGCCATGTAAGCCGATTTTCCGACCATGGTTTCTTTTTCGTCTAATTCCCAAACGACGTTCTCTGCAAGGTAACTTTCATACTTTGTCCAGTCCCTGTTGTTTTCACACGTAAAGAAATCTGTAAGCCGATCAGCGTTACTCATTTCGTCACCCCAAACAAATCTTATCACAAAAGCCATATGAAGAAAAGGCCCCGGCGCAATGCGCCGGGGCCGTCCAACACCCTATCTGAATATGACGGCGTCTCTGGCGGAGCCGACCGAAATCATGCCTACGGGGTAGCCGGTGCGGGTCTCCACATACTTGACGTAATCCTGAGCCGCCTTGGGAAGATCGTCGAACTTGCGCACGCCCGAGATATCGCACTTCCAGCCGTGGAGTTTTTCAAGCACAGGCGTTGCCCTGTTAAGCTTAGGCGTGGGCGGGAACTTGTCGGTGCGCACACCGTCAATCTCATAGGCGACGCAGACCGGGATCTCGTCAAGGTACCCGAGCACATCGAGCAGGGAGAGCGCAATCCTCGTCGTGCCCTGGAGCATGCAGCCGTACCGGGTGGCGACGACGTCAAACCAGCCCATGCGGCGCGGCCGACCGGTGGTTGCGCCGTACTCTCCCTTGTCGCCGCCGCGGTCACGCAGCTCCTTGGCCTCGTCGCCGAAAATCTCGCTGACGAAGGCACCGGCTCCAACGGCCGAGGAATAGGCTTTTACGACGGTCACGATGTCGGTGATGGCGTAGGGCGGAATGCCGGCGGCGCCGACGGTTCCAAATCCCGCTAGCGGCGAAGAGGAGGTGGTGAAAGGATAAATGCCGTTGTCAGGGTCTTTAAGGGCGCCGAGCTGTCCCTCGAGCAGCACTTTTTTGCCGGCCCGTACGGCCGTGCTAAGGAGCTCTGCCACGTCGCCGACCATGGGGTGCAGCCGCTCGGTGTAGCCCATGAGCCCCTCTATGATGGTCCCGACGTCAAGCCTTGGGGCGCCGGGATACAGGGCTTCAAACAGTTTGTTTTTGACTGAGACGATTTTGGTCAGCCGCTCAACAAGCGGCTCTTTGTCAAAGAGCTCGCAGACCTGAATGCCGATCTTGGCATATTTATCGGAATAGAAGGGGGCAATACCGCACTTGGTGGAGCCAAAGCCTGCTGTGCCAAGTCGGCCCTCCTCAAGCTCATCCTGAAGGATGTGGTAGGGCATGACGACACAGGCCCTGTCGGAGATGAGAAGGTTCGGCGTGGGGACGCCGGAGGCCGTCAGGGTGTCGAGCTCCTTGAAGAGCTTGCCAAGGTCTAAAGCAACCCCCTGCGCAATGACGTTTGTTACGCCGGACCGGAAGACACCGGAAGGCAGCAAGTGAAGTGCAAACTTCCCGTAATTATTTATAATGGTGTGGCCTGCGTTGGCACCACCCTGAAACCGTACAACGATATCGGCATCGGCCGCGAGGAGGTCGGTCATCTTGCCCTTGCCCTCGTCGCCCCAATTACCGCCTACAATCGCTTGTACCATATGTAACATCTCCCGTCGTCTAAGTTGCCGGCATCCCGATTGGGACACTCACATAGTGTAGTATAGCACCCAGCCGCCGAGAAGTAAAGAATCCTACGGTTATAGTCGTTCAAGCTATCGGTTATAGTACAGAGCCGTTGCTATATGATGCCGTTATAGTTAAATCCGTTATGGTGTGATACTGTTATAACATGATGTTGTTATAACATGATGTTGTTATAACACGATGTCGTCATCATACGGAATGCTGTCATACGGGGCAGTTACAGTACAATACCGGTGCGCTTTTTAGTGTCGGCGAACTCCTGCTTTAGGGAGGCGAGGGGGATGTAGCTGGTCAACACGTCGAGCACAGTGGCCGCCGTTATTTTTGCACCAAGGTATATGGCTTCGTGCGCACCGTCCGAGTTACCCTCTTCGAGCCACTTTTTCGTGTGGGCGTTTTCATTTCCGTCGAAGAAGGGGAGCTGGATGGTGGCGCCCGGCACAAGGCGGGTGACGGTGGCGAAGTCGGTGGAGCCGTTCACATCGATATCTTCGGAGAGCTTCGTGGCCCCGTAGAGCTGCGCGTTTTTCATGAGCGACTTGGAAAGCAGGAGCGAGGGGGCCTGATCGTACATGTCGCACGTGTGCTTAACTTCAAAGGTGGTGCCGACGGCGAGGGCTGCCGCCTCGACGCAGTTCATTACGCGAGGCAGTGCCGCCTCGATGATGGGGCGTTCGCTGGCCCGGAGTTCGATCCTAGCCGAGGCCATATCGGGAATGAGGTTGACCGAAATGCCAGTCTCAAGGCCGATGTAATTGACGGTCACCTTGACGTGCTGGCGCAGAAAGGTCAGGGACTGGAAAAGCAGCAGCACAGACTCCAGGGCGTTAATTCCCTTGTCGGGAGCAGATACCGGATGTGAGGCGACACCGTGAAAGGTGACATCGAACTCAGTGAGGGCCAAAGACGACATGGGAGTGCGGGTCTTGGTGTCGGCGTGGAAGCCGATACAAAAATCAAGCTCCCGAAAGGCGCCATTTTTGTACATGACGTTCTTGCCGCCCTCGAGGTTTTCCTCGGCCGGTGTGCCGACGATGGCGAGTACGCAGTCCGGGGGTTCGGACAGGCTCATGAGGGCGATGGCCGCACCGAAACTGACCGGGGGCTGCATGTGGTGTCCGCAGGCGTGGCCGATACCTTCGACGCAGTCGTACTCGCACATCAGGCCGACGACGGGGCCGCCGGCGCCCAGCGTTTTGGTGGCCTTGAAGGCTGTCTCGACGCCGCCGTAGCCCGCTTCAACTGCAAAGCCGAGTTCCTTTGCCCAGCCTTTCAGCAGTGTGGAAGCCTGATATTCTTTAAATCCGACCTCGGGATTTGCCCAGATTTCGTCCGCGACGGCGGTCAGCTTTTGGGCGTCCTTGTCTACTGCGGCCGAAACCGCCTCTTTCATGGCTGCAAGTGTCATGGGGTTACCTCCGAATTTATATTTATTCCTAGTGTTGGATATTATACGTTTATGTGGAGTTTCATGTCAACTGACATTTTGCCCAAAAAGAAGATGACAAAGAGGACTATGATGTGCTATAATCATTAACCGCAGGGGGTGATGAGATGGAAAATCTCAAGAAAATTCGTATTCGTCAAGGGCTGACCCAACGGCAGATTGCAGAGGCCACGGGAATCAGCCAGAGTCTGCTTTCCAAGTATGAAAACGGTGAGCGGACGCCCACCTGCGGCAACCTGATTGCACTGGCGAGGTTTCTCGATACGAGCGCAGACTACCTGCTGGGGCTAACGTCGGAGAAGGCACCCTACCCTAAGATATAAGCCATAAATTATGCTGATTGTAGGAGTGGTACCATGGAAAAGCAAAAGGGCAGGCTGGACAAGCCGTCGATGTTCATCAGCCTTTTTCTGCTCGCAACTTTAGTCATCGCAACCATCGCGGCACCCGTCGCCACGACTCAGTTTTTGGATGATGCGCGCATCGAGGCTGTGGACGTGCTCGGCTTCTATTTTTTGATCGAGGTTTTGTTTTGCCTTGGCTTTAACTTATGGCTTGCCTTTTCGAAATACGGTTCCATCAAAATGGGCAAAGAGAAGCCGGATTACAGCATGTTCAGCTGGATCGCCATGATGTTCTGTGCTGCGATGGGTACCAGCATTCTCTACTGGTCGGCCATCGAGTGGGTCTACTACCTCCAATGGCCGCCCTTTGGCTACGCTGCCATGTCGGCTGATGCAATGGAGATTTCGGTGGCTTACTCCTTCTTCCACTGGGGATTTTCGGCCTGGAGCGTCTACGCGGTCGGTGCCGTCACGCTGGCCTACCGGTACTACCTGCGCAAAAAGCCCGATCTGACGCTGCAGGCTGCCTGTGAGGGTGCACTCGGCAACCGGATATACGGTAAACTCGGCACCGTCATCAACGTCGTCTTCATCTTCGGAATTTTGGGCGGACTGACCATCACCTACGGCACCGGAATTCCGATGCTGTCAAACAACCTGGCAAACCTCATTGGAACACCGGAGAACTTCACGGCTTACGCGCTGATGATCGTTGTTGTCACCGTGACCTTTGCCACTTCGACATTCATTGGACTTGCCAAGGGCATGCAGTTCATCTCCCGCATCACGACCTGGTGCTGCGTGGCCCTGTGCGCCGCATTTTTAGTGCTGGTCTGCCCCAGCTTTATTTTGGACAACTTCGTGCAGTCGCTCGGAATCATCTTCGACAAGTTTATCACCATGAGCACCTACCTCGACCCCATCCGCGGCAGCGGTTTCCCTCAGGGCTGGACCTGCTTCTACTGGGCCTGGTGGATATGTCTCGCCCCCTGGATGTGGGTCTTCATTGCCAAGGTCTCCAAGGGCCGCAGCATCAAGGCCATCGTCGCCACTGTGACGCTGTCAGGCTCCATCGGGTCATTCATATTCTTCGGGACTATCTCAAGTTACGGCATCAATAGGTACTTGGCCGGCGCCCTCAATGTCATCGAGATCATGGCGGATCGCGGGGCCAATCAGGTCATTTCGGAGGTGTCGCTGTCGCTTCCGGGCGGCAAGATCGTGCTGGCACTCTGGCTCCTTACAGGATTTTGCCTGCTTGTCACCACGATGGACTCGGCCGCCTACTCGCTGGCAGCGGCCGTCACGCGGGGCCTCAAGCCCACCGAAGATCCCCCCAAGCAGCTTAGGCTTTGTTGGGCCATCCTGCTGTCGGTCTCTCCTCTTTGCCTCATGTACGCCGGCCAGTTTATTGAGGGCGGCGTCCCGCTCGGGGGTCTGCAGGCTGTATTGATCCTGACCGGAATTCCGGTTTCCGTCACGGTATTTTTGGCGATGTACTCCATTTGGAAGTGGCTTCGCGAGGACTTCGGGCACAAGACCCGCGACGAAATTGTGCGGGAGTTCATGGACCCCGAAAAGCTCGCGGAGCTTGACGCGAAGCGGGCCGCCGACATTCCGGTTGCAGGTGATTGATCTTACAAACGAAAAAGCCGCAGGCTTTTGCCTGCGGCTTTTATTTTATGAGACGGCAGTTCGCTTAAAATCCGCCGAACCTGGGAAATAATGAATTTCAGTAATTTATAACCCTGCGCTGGAAATAGGCCTTCGGATGTTCGCAGACCGGGCAGACCTCCGGGGCGGTTTTTCCGATGTGGAGATGCCCGCAATTGGTGCAGATCCAGATGGTTTCGGGGCAGTCGGCCTCAAAGACGGCGCCGGTTTCTATGTTGGCCAGCAGCTTGCGGTAGCGCGCCTCGTGCTCCTTTTCAATTTTCGCAACTTCTTCGAAGAGCTTTGCAATCTCTGTAAAACCCTCCTCCTTTGCATCAACTGCGAAGTTTGCGTACATGTCGGTCCACTCGTAGTGCTCGCCGGCGGCGGCATCGAGCAGATTGGCGACGGTGTTTGGCACACTGCCGCCATGGAGCAGCTTGAACCAGATCTTGGCGTGCTCCTTCTCATTTCCGGCGGTCTCCTCAAAAAATGCCGATATCTGATTATAGCCTTCTTTGTTGGCGGCCGACGCATAATAGTTATATTTATTGCGAGCTTGGGATTCGCCGGCAAACGCCGCCATCAGATTGGCCTCGGTTTTGGTGCCTTTCAGATTACTCATAAAAAATGCTCCTTTCAAAAAAATGATGCAACTGCCTGTCCAATATGATATACTCAATTATATCTGAGAAACCGGAGGATGGCAATGGGAAGATTGAAATATGTGGTCTCAAGGCTTGGCGAGCTGCACTACGGAAAGATGCTTGAGGCGGCCAAAACCGTGCACCGGGAGACCGGGAAGAGCACCGCTTTTGCCCTTGTCGATATTGTCCGCTGTGGTTTCAAATACAACGCCGGCTACACCGACTACATGCTGTTTGAGTTTTATAAGCTGACGGATATCCAGCGGGCGACCTACATCACCCGCGGCATCAACAATGCCTATGTGGCGCGGCTCAACGACAAGGCCTTTTGGCATCTGTTCGAGGACAAAATCGAGTTTAACCGTCTGTTCGCTGACTATATGAAGCGGGACTGGTGCTACCTCGCCGAGATGGGGGAAAACGATTTCGCCGTATGGATCGCGGGCAGAGAGAAGCTCATTGCAAAGCCGGTGGATGAGACCTGCGGCCGCGGTATCCTGCTGCTCACCGAAGCGGATCTTGTATCGCCTTTCGTGCTCTACCGCAGGCTGTTGAACGGAAACCAGCTTTTAGTGGAGCAGTATGTCGTTCAGCACGGTGAAATGTCGCGGCTCTATCCGGGCTCGGTCAACACCATCCGGCTTGTCACGATGCTGACGGACGAGGGACCCGAAATTGTCTTCTCCTGCATTCGGGTCGGCAACGGGAAATATGTGGACAACCTCAACAGCGGCGGCATGTCGGCCATGGTCGACATCGCGACAGGCTGTATCAGCCACCCAGCCGCTGACAAGGACGGCATCATCTACGAGCGGCATCCGGCAACCGGCGTGGCATTTGTCGGGTTTGAAGTTCCGCATTACTTCGAGGCGCTTGAAATGGTCAATAGGGCGGCCTATGTCGTCCCACAAGTAAGGCTCGTGGGCTGGGACGTGGCCATCGACAAGGATGGGCCGCTGCTCATTGAGGCCAACCACTTCCCCGGACACGACATCTACCAGTTAAAGCCCAATGTGCCGGATGGTGTCGGCTTTAAGCCCGTATTCGATGCGGCTTTGGCAAAGTGCAAATAAAAGAAGCGGACGGCAGGTTGCCGTCCGCTTTTCATGTAGTTTTAAACGCCCGTGATGGCCACGTCGAAATCCTCGGCCGTGCAGCCGTTTTCAAAGTAAAGAGAAAAGGACTTCTGGTCCTCACTCCACTCGGCGAGGTAGAGCTTCCCGTCCTTACCATACATCGTCACGTCAAAGCCCTTGGAATGGTTGACCTGCGACTCAGTGAGCGGCGCTTTGTCGACGCCTGAGATCAATTCATCGGCAATCTTTTTGGTGCGGAAGGTGATGGTCTGGGTATCGTTTTTATAGATGACCTGTACGGTATCGCCATCGATCAGCCAGTAGGCTTCGGTGTAATCGGTGCCGGGCAAATACTGCGGGGTGTTGGGATAATATCCGAGCGCATCGGCGAGATCGTCGAGGCTGTCGTACTGTACAAGTGCGTCCTTGCTGCCGCTTGAGCATCCGGCGAGCAGCGCGGTGATCATGAGCAGGGCAAAAAGAAGCTTTTTCATGTTTGTATCCATCCTTGCCTTCATTGTTGGAAGCCGGTCATATATCGGCTGCAAGGGCGATTATACCACGGCGACAGGGCTATTGCAAGTCCACTTTGACGTGGTCCGCGAGTCCGTCGACATAGGGGTCGGAGATGACGGGATCCCCGACGGATAGCCCTGAGCGAATTTCGGCAAAGCCGCCGGCACGGGAGCCGACCTCGACCGACGTTATGGCGGCCCTGCCGCCCGACACGGTGTAGACCGCATAGCCTTCGCCGCTCGGAATGACGGCGGAAGAGGGCACGGTCAGCACGCCTTGGGCCACGAGCGGGGAGAAGGTGATGTCGGCCGGATAGCCAACACCCACCCCTTCCGGGAATGTTACGGGCACGATCGTTATGTCGACCCGGCGCTCGGCAAGTCCCACGGAGGAGAGCTTCGTTGTCGCTTCGGGCGCGATGGCGGACACGGTCCCGTCGCAGCCGTCAAACCCGCCAAACTCTACGGAGACAATGTCACCGACCGCTACGCGGGCGGCGTCCTCTGCCAGTACCGAGCAGACGAGTTTAAGCTCATCTTTGGACCAGACTGAGAACAGAGGGGTCTCCTTTGCAACAAACTGGCCGTTTTGCAGGCCGGAAATTCGCACAATACCGTCTTTCGGGGCGGTGACTTCTACGCTTTCGGCACCGCCGTATGTGTCGTCGATCAAGGCGATCTGCCGATTGATGATGCCTCGCATGGCAGAAAAATACCCCTCGGGATAGCTGGGCTTTGCCGACAGCTTCGCAGCCTCGAGCGCCGTATGGGCGTTCTGCGAAAGTAAAACGGCCTCGTCATACTGGGCCCCAGTGGCAGCCCCCGCATCGAGCAGTGCTTTCGTGTCGGCGGCGGCCTTGTCGGCAAGCTCAACCTGACGGGACGCCTGCTCAACTGACAGGGAGGCACCCTCCTGCTCGAGTGCTGCGGCATTTTCGGCAGCCGATAGTTCAAGCTTTTGGGCCTCAAGGGCGAGTAACTGAGACTGCGCCCCAGCGTCGTCCTTCGTGATGACACAGATGACATCGCCCTTCACGACGGCCTTGCCGGTGTCCGGCAGGCCGGTGACGCGGCCGGTCGCGGTCGCGAAAATGTAAACCTCATCCTTGGGGTTCACTTCGGAGGTTTCCTCAAAGCGGTCATAGAGGTTGCCGAGCTCGGCGGGGACCGCCGACACGGAAAGTTTCCCGCCGTAACCATACCACCACATGCTGGCCGCCGCACAAAGTGCAAGGCCCGCCGCAATCAGTTTTCCTTTTTTAGTCATACCATCAACTCACTGTCTGCATGGATTCGACGATGGGGGTCTCGCCCGAGGCGTCGAGCGTGAACTTCAGCGTCCCGGAGGGGTTCGCTTTAATTTCGCTCTCCTCCTGCTCCTCCGACATAGGATAGCAGTCGACGACAAGGGTTACAATGCCGTCACGCACGGTACAGGTCCGTACAACGGGCAGTGTACCGTATGAAATGCCGTAGGACGGTGCTGAATATCGATTTGAGAGCATATCGTATTTAAACTCACCGTACAGGGAGACGGTGCGGTGGGTGATGGCGCCTGTGTAACCGAGCTCCTCACGTGCGGCCTGCTCGACATACGCGGCGTCGATGTAGACGCGGTCGTCGCCGTACGACATGCCGTCCGAATACCTGGAACTCTTCAAAACCTCCCAGACGCCGAAGGAGATGATGTTCTCCTGATCGACACCCCCAATGTCTGTGAAGTCCGGGAATCCCATTGTGACCAAGGTCGAGACCACGCCGACATAGAGCTCGTCACCGGCTTTTAGCGCAGTGTAGTCGATCACATCGTCTTCAATGACAGGCGGGGTGGGCTGTACGGGGGCAACGGGTACGACGGGCGGGTTTTCGACCACCTCCTCCCGCTGGGCAAGGCCGGTATTGATCAGCCACCGAACGCCAAAGAAGAGCAGGAGCGCGATGAGCACCCAGGTCACAAAACCTGTAAGGAGCACAACGTACATGTCCTGCCGCTTCTTTTTGCCTTTATTTATATGGTTGCCTTTTTGCTGATTCATTGTATTTCCAGATGATCAGACCAGTTCGATCGGAAAGCTGAGCTTAACCGAAGACAGCACGATGTATGTGCTGGTCTTGTCGACGCCGACGGCGGCCTTGATGCGGAAAAGCAGCTGCTCGAGGGAATAGGTGCTGGTGGTGATTATTTTCAGGTGATAGTCAAACTCGCCGGTGACATAGTGGCACTCGAGAACGTCGGGTTCGGTGAGAATGAGCTGATTAAAAGCTTCCATGTAGTCGGGGCTTGAAAGCGACACAAACATGATGGCTGTGATTTCCTTACCGAGTCGTCTGTGATTTAAGATAACGGTATATTTATCAATAATGTTGGCGTTTTCAAGCTTGCGCAGACGCTCGCTTACGGCGGGTACCGACATTCCGATGCTCTCGGCAATGTCCGAGGCAGTCGTGCGGGAGTTCCCCTGTAATATTTTAATAATTTTTGTGTCAACAGCGTCAAGTTTTTTATTCTTATCTGCCATAATAAAACCCTCCAATACAATTGATTTTAAGGACATTATAGAGATACTGCTCGCAAAAATCAAGATGGTTAGCAAAGAATGCGCAAAAAATTTCAAAATTTACGGTGTGTTAAAATATTAGACCCTCAAAAAAAATAATTAATAGTTGGTGCAAATTCAGTGTTTTGGCGAATATATTAAATATCATAAAATTTTACTTGAATGGACTTGAAAAAAAGTCGGGGGTATAAGATAATATATAACTGGTCTCACAACTATCACGAGCGCGGATACCTAAGAGGTTTTTTTGACGGACGAGAGGCTTTCCGTGTGGATTGAAGGAGTTTATCATATGCATCAAAACGACTGCGCAGTCGTCCTCGCGGCCGGGGACGGCAAGCGGATGCGCATTGCCGGCTCCAAGGTCATGCTGCCGGTACTTGGCAAGCCGATGGTGGAGTGGGTGCTCACTGCGGCCAAACAGGCCGGTGTTTTGGACTGTTGCCTGATCACGGGCAAGTGCGCCGACGACGTGCGTGCGCTTGTCGGGGAGCGGGCTGTCTGCGTTACACAAGAGGAGCGGCTGGGGACCGGACACGCCGTCATGCAGGCGGCGGGATTTCTCCAAAAGCACGCCGGCGGATCCTGTCTTGTGCTGGCCGGCGACTGCCCCCTCATTTCGGCCGAGACAATCGCCGGGGCTTATGCGCAGCACATTGCGGAGGAGTGCGCCGCCACTGTCATTTCAGCGGTCGTGGACGATCCCACCGGCTACGGACGAATCATCTGCGATATGCACGGCGGCCTGCTCAAAATCGTGGAGGACAAGGACGCCGGCGAAGCCGAGCGAAGAATTCACGAGATCAACTCGTCGGCCTACTGGTTCGACGTGGATGCGCTACTCGCCGCGCTGCCAAAAATCACGAATAGCAACGCCACGGGTGAGTATTATTTGACCGATGTCATCGAGGTCATGCAAAACGCCGAACGTCGGGCCGGCGTCTACACCTCCCACAGTTCCGAAGAGATTCTGGGGGCCAACACGCAGCAGCAGCTCTTACGCCTGCAGAAGGTCGCCGGTGCCGCCACCCTTGACCGCTGGATGTCGGAGGGGGTCATGGTGACCGACGACTCAGGGGTTGCAATCGGGCCGGATGTCGTCATTGAGCCGGGCACCATCATCCACAGGGGTGTGAGACTCCTGGGGAACACATTCATAGGGGCCTGCGCGGAAATCGGGCCCGACTGCCTCATCGTGGACAGCCGCATCGGCCCCGGTTGCCGCATTAACGCCAGCCAGATCTACCAGAGTGAATTGGGGAAAAAGGTCCGGCTCGGGCCGTACTCGCATGTACGGCCGAACTGTAAGCTTGCGGATGGCGTTAAAATCGGCAACTTTGTCGAGATCAAGAACTCCACCATCGGAGAGAAGACCAGCTCCGCCCACCTGACCTACATAGGCGATAGTGACATCGGTGCCCGCTGCAACCTCGGCTGTGGCGTCGTGACCGTCAATTACGATGGTAAAAACAAATACCGCACAACGGTCAAAGACGATGCTTTTGTCGGATGCAACGTCAATTTGGTTGCACCCGTGACCATTGGGGAAAAAGCCTATCTCGCGGCCGGTTCCACAATTACGGACGACGTGCCGGACACTTCGCTTGCCATCGCGCGGGCGAGACAGACCACAAAGGAAAACTGGAAACCCAAATGGGAGAGGAGTGAGTAAGATGGTTCCTTCACATGCGCGCCACGCCTTCAAAATCTTTGCGGGCAACTCGAACCGGATTCTCGCAGAGGAGATTGCGACGGCGCTTGGCGCAAGACTCGGAGCGGCTGAGGTCAGCCAGTTTTCAGACGGAGAGTGCAGTATTTCCATCAACGAGTCGGTGCGGGGCAGTGACCTGTTCATCGTGCAGTCAACATCCGATCCGGTCAACGACAACCTCATGGAGCTGCTCATTATGATTGATGCATTTAAGCGGGCATCTGCGGGGCGGATCACGGCGGTCATACCCTACTTTGGGTATGCCAGACAGGACCGTAAGGCCAAGGCTAGAGACCCGATTTCGGCAAAGCTTGTGGCAAATCTCCTGACGGTGGCCGGTGCCGACCGCGTTTTAACCATGGATCTCCACGCAGCCCAGATTCAGGGATTTTTCGACATTCCAGTCGACCATCTGCTGGGGGCCAACACGCTGGCCACCTACTTCAGACGCCGCATCAAGCGGGCCAAGAAAGAGGATTACGTCATTGTGTCACCCGATGTCGGTTCAGTGGCCCGCGCCAGAAAATTCTCCCAGAAGCTCGGAGACATTCCGATTGCCATTGTGGACAAGCGGCGGCCCAAGGCCAACGTCTCCGAAGTCATGAACATCATCGGTGACGTCAAAGGTAAGCGCTGTATCATACTCGACGACATGGTGGACACTGCCGGCACCCTCTGCCAGGCGGCCGCCGCCTTAGTCGAGAAGGGGGGCGCCGCAGAAGTCTGCGCGGCCGCAACCCACGGCGTGCTGTCGGGTCCCGCCATCGAGCGGCTTTCCGAAAGCCCCATCAGCGAGTTTGTGGTAATGGACACCATCGCCATTCCGGAAGAAAAGCGAATCGGAAAGGTCAAGGTGCTTTCGGTTGCGTCGGTCTTCGCCGAGGCAATTGAGCGTATTTACGAGGAGCTGCCCGTTTCGACGCTGTTCAGCTGAGCGATATGTTAAGCTTACGACAAAAGCCGAAGTATCTCATAGTGGGGCTCGGGAACCCGGGACGGGAATACAGACTGACCCGGCACAACGTGGGCTTTATGGCGGTCGAATACATTGCCCAGACCGTAAAGGCCGACATGCGGCGCCTCAAATTCCATGCGATGACGGGAAATGCCGTGATCGGCGGGGTGCCTGTGTTGCTCATGATGCCGCAGACCTACATGAATCTCTCGGGCGAGGCGGTGGGGGAGGCGGCGCGCTTTTATAAGCTGCCCCCGGAGCGCGTTATCGTCATCTTTGACGATGCGGATCTGCCGATCGGAACGCTTCGCATCCGGGACCGGGGGTCTGCCGGCGGACACAACGGCATCAAGTCGATCATCGCTCACCTCGGAAGTGAGGAATTTCCCCGTGTGAAAATCGGTATCGGGCCAAAGCCCCACCCAGAGATGGACCTTGCCGACTATGTGCTCCAAGAGTTTTCTACGGCCGATCAAAAGACGCTGTTTGACCACTTTTCAAAGGTTGCGCAGGGGGTTGAACTTATTTTAAAGGGTGACATCAGACTGGCGCAAAGCCAGATCAATTCCTAATGTCGGGAGACGCATTGATTAAAGAATTATCAAAAAGCGTATCCGCTTACCGATCTGCCCTGCGATCGATGTCTGAAGGGGAGACTCCGGTCGGTGTTACGGGCCTTTCCGAATGCGGGAAGGCCCTTTTGGCCTGCGCGGCGGGAGAAAACGGGGCCATCGTGCTGGCGCCGGATGAGACGGCCTGCCGACAGATCGCCTTAAACATGACGGGGCTTGGTGCCAAGGTCATGCTATACCCATACTGCGATGTGCTGCTGCACGGCGTGGAGGGAGCTTCGCGCGAATTCATGCACCGCCGACTCGCGGTGCTGCGGGCACTGGCGGAGGGAGAGCGGCCCATCATTGTCGCGACACCGGCAGCAGCTGCTCAGCTTGTCATGCCCCGGGAGCTTTTGGTGAAAAGCTCCATGTGCCTGTCAAAAGGACAGGTCATTATGCTTGAAACGCTGTGCGAGAAGCTGACGGAGGCGGGATACGTTCGGTGCCCCATCGTGGAGGGGGCGGGGCAGTTTTCAAGGCGGGGCGGCATTGTCGATGTCTTTGTGCCGGGGCAGGAGCAACCGGTGCGCATCGAGTTCTTCGGCGACGAAATCGACACCCTGAACACCTTCGACGCCATGACCCAGCGGCGGGGTGAGGTGGTAGAAGAGCTCGACCTGCCGCCGGCCTCCCATCTCATCTTCGACCAGCCGGTGAGGGAGAAGCTCGAAGAGCTTGTCAAAAAATATGCCCGGCGCAAGGCCGGAGCTGCCCTTCGCGCTGAGCTTGAGCGGTTTGAGACAACCGGTCCCCGGGATCTGCTGCAGCCGCTTCTTTGGGGAGAGCGGTGCACGCTCCTAGACTACGCCAACCTTCCGGTCCTTGTGTCGGAAGAGCGGGCCTGCACCGAGCGGCTGCGAAGCGCCCACGAGCTAGCCGGAGCCGATCTCACGGCTGCCCTCGAGGAGGGGGAGACCGTACCGGAGCTCTGCGACCACGCGCTGTCGCCGGGTGAGTTCTGGAGCGCCGTCGGCCGGCATGCCGTCCTATATATGGATGTGCTGCCCCACTCTTTCTACGAGATCGCCCCGCTGTCGCTTGTCTCCTCTCGGGAGCGGCACACGACGGGCTTCGGGGAGACGCCGGAGCTATTAGCCGATGAGCTCGCCGATGCCGACGGCAAGGTCTATATCTTTGTCGCCGACGATTCCCGCAAGTCGGCGCTGTCCGGACTGGTGCAGGAGGGCGAGGCTGCGATCATCGTCGGGGCGCTTTCGAGCGGAGTCAGCTACCCCGAAGACGGGCTGACCATCCTGACCGACGCCGGCGTCGCAAAAAAGCGGTTCGCCCGGCCCCGGCGCAAAACTGCAGGCGAAAAAGTGCGCACCTACTCCGACCTTCGGGTGGGGGACTACGTCGTACACCAAAACCACGGCATCGGCCGGTATATGGGAATCCAGCAACTGAGGGTCGAGGGTGTCGTAAAGGACTATATTAAAATCGCTTACGCCGGAACCGACGTGTTGTATGTTCCGGCCAATCAGCTCGACCTCGTGTCCAAATACATCGGAGGCACGGACGCGCCAGGCAAGGTGCGGGTGGCGAAACTTGGCGGCGTCGAGTGGGCCAAGACCCGTCAGCGGGTGTCAGTCGCCGCGCGCGATATGGCGCGGCAGCTGACCGAACTCTACGCCGCCCGCCAAAGGCTCAGGGGCTTTGCCTATCCGACGGACAGTGAGTGGCAGGCCGCCTTTGAGGCCTCCTTCCCCTACGTCGAGACCGATGATCAGCTCCGGTGTGTTCGGGAGATTAAAGAGGACATGGAAAAGCCTGCGCCAATGGATCGCCTACTCTGCGGAGATGTGGGCTTTGGCAAAACAGAGGTCGCCGTCAGGGCTGCCTTCAAGGCCATTGAAGCCGGCAAGCAAGTGGCTTTCCTCGTGCCGACCACCATCCTGTCATGGCAGCACTATACGACGATCCTCTCGCGGTTTTCGACCTTTCCCATGCGCATCGACACGCTGTCGAGATTCCGCAACACCCGCCAGCAGCGGGACGCTTTGAAGCGGCTTCGCACCGGAGAGCTCGACATGGTCATCGGTACCCACCGGCTGCTGCAAAAGGACGTCGCCTTCAAGAACCTGGGACTTGTCATCATCGATGAGGAGCAGCGGTTCGGCGTCGCCCACAAAGAAAAGCTCAAGCAGATCGCAACCAACGTCGACGTGCTGACCCTCACGGCCACCCCCATCCCCCGGACGCTTGGCATGGCGCTGTCGGGGATCCGAGATATGTCGACCATTGAGGAGCCGCCGATGGACCGCCGTCCGGTGCAGACCTATGTGCTGGAGTATGACCTCGGAATTGCGGTCGACGCCATTAAAAAAGAGCTCCGGCGCGGGGGTCAAGTGTTTTACCTTTACAATCGCGTCGACACCATCCACCGGGTCGCCGCAAAGCTGCAGGAGCGGCTGCCTGATGCCAACATCGTGGTGGCCCACGGCAAAATGGGGGAGGACGAGCTCTCCGACGTCTGGCAGCAGATGGTGGAGGGCGAGGTCGATGTGCTGGTCTGTACCACCATCATCGAGACTGGGGTCGACGTGCCAAATGCCAATACGCTGATTATTGAGGACGCCGACCGACTGGGGCTGTCGCAGCTCTATCAGATTCGGGGGCGCATCGGCCGTTCGAGCCGCAGGTCCTATGCCTATCTCACTTACCGGCGCGACAAAGTGCTGACGGAGGACGCCACCAAGCGCCTTTCGACCATACGGGAATTCACCGAGTTTGGCTCCGGCTTCAAAATTGCCATGCGCGACCTCGAAATCCGGGGTGCCGGCAGTGTGTTGGGGGCCGAGCAGCACGGCCATATGGAGGCTGTCGGGTACGACCTCTACCTCAAGTTGCTGGAGGAGGCGGTGCTGGAGGAGCGGGGAACCCCTTCGAACCGGGTGTCCTGCACCGTGGACTTCGTCATAGACGCCAACATTCCGCCCGAATATATCGACTCCTCTGAAATCAGAATAGACATTTACAAAAAAATCGCCGCTGTCGAAACGGATGAGGATCTCTCCGATCTTTATGACGAGCTGATCGACCGCTTCGGCGACATTCCGACGGCGCTGCAAAACCTCTGCCGCACGTCGCTCTTACGAAACCGGGCTGGGGCACTCGGTATTGCTGACATTACAGAGCGCAGCGGCAACGTCGTCATTGACGCGGGGGCCATCCCAATGGCGTCGGTGTCAAAGCTTGCCAGCGAAAACCGCGGGCGCATCCTGTATTCGGCCGGCAGCAAGCCCTATCTGACCTGCCGCCCAAAGCCCGGGGAGTCCGGACTTGCTACGGCGGAGGGAGCCATATCAAAAATTGAGGAGGCCATGAGACTTGAGAAAAACTAAAATTGTCTGCACCTTGGGGCCCGCAACCGACGGAAAACTGCCGGCAATGCTTGCGGCCGGCATGAACGTGGCCCGCTTCAACATGAGCCACGGCAACCACGAGGAGCACGCCGCCCGCATTGAGGCGGTCAAGCAGCTGCGCCGTGAGACCGGACGGCCGATCGCCCTCATGATCGACACCAAGGGGCCCGAGGTGCGGCTTGGCGTATTCCAGCAGCCGGCGACCCTCGTCGAGGGACAGGAATACACGCTGACGACCGCCGAGAGCCCCTGTGACGACCGGCGCGCCCATGTCAGCTATGCCGGGTTGCCGGGGGACCTTACGGAAGGAACCCGGCTCTTAATCGACGACGGGCAGATCGCCATGACCGTGACCGCAATTGCGGGAAATGAAGTCATTTGCCGGGTCGAAAACGGCGGGGTTTTGACCTCCAGAAAGTCAGTCAACATTCCGGGCGTGCGGCTGTGCATGCCCTACATGTCTGCGGCAGACGAGTCCGACCTCGCCTTTGCCGCCAGTAACGCCGCAGAGTTTGTCGCGGCCTCCTTTGTCCGGTGTGCCGCCGACGTGGCCGAGGTACGCCGGGTGCTCGATGAGGCGGGTGGCACCGAGACCCAGATTATCGCCAAAATCGAAAACGCCGAAGGGGTCGCGAACATCGACGAAATTCTAAGGGTGGCCGACGGTATTATGGTGGCCCGCGGCGACATGGGAGTCGAAATCGACTACGCCATGCTGCCCCGCATCCAAAAGTCCATCATCAAAAAGTGCCTGGCGGCCGGCCGCCGATCCATCACAGCCACCCAGATGCTGGAGTCCATGATCAAGAACCCCCGGCCAACGCGTGCCGAGGTCAGCGATGTGGCAAACGCCGTCTATGACGGCACCTCTGCCGTCATGCTGTCGGGCGAAAGCTCAGTGGGCAAATACCCGGTTGAGACGGTGCGGGCCATGGCCAATATCGTCGAAGAAGCCGAGGACGACATCGACTACATCCGTCGCATGGAAAGACGCCGGTTTGAAGAGGTCGGCATCACGGCCGCCATCTCCCACGCCACCTGTACGACGGCCCACGACCTTGGGGCCGCTGCCATCGTGGCCTGCTCAGTGTCGGGGCGCACGGCGCGGACGGTCTCCTCTTACCGGCCGGCGGTGCCCATCATCTGCTGTACGCCGCTTGAGAGCACCTTCCACAGACTCGCCATGTCCTGGGGCGTGCTGCCGGTCATGAGCCCTGAGCCTCAGAGCGCCGACCAGCTCTTTGCTGATGCCGTAGAAAAAGCCACCGCCACAGGGCTTGCCCGCAGTGGTGACATCATCGTCATAACCTCCGGGGTGCCGCTCGGCGTCACGGGGACGACCGACACCCTGAAGGTGGTCAAAATATAAATAAACAAGGGGGGGTATCCAATACCCCCCCTTGTTTTATTCCGTCAATTCCCAGAGCAATCGCGCACCCTCAATGCGGGGGGTGAGCCGCCCCTCATCGGAGAGCCAGGAGAGGTAGTTGCGCAGGGTGCTGCCGACCAGCACATACTGATCGTAGTCCATAGACAGCCCGAAGTGGGTAAAGATGGCCTCCAGCAGATCGTCAAACCCCCGCGGCTCTTCGCATAGGCCCTGAATGACCGAAATGATCTCCTCGACCTTTTTAATGTTTTTTTCGGCCAGCGGCGCAATGTTCTGTGCGGCCGGCGCGTGGGAGGGCACAAACCAGTCGGCCTCAAGGGTGGGCAGCATTTTCAGTGTCGCAATGAAAAGGCCTGGGTCGAGGACATAGGAGAGATGATACTTGTCGATGATGTTCTCCCCAAAGAGACAGTCGGCGGCAAAGAAGACGCGGTCCGGGGTCATGACACCCGACATGTCGAGGTAATGTCCCGGGAGCGGGATATATCGAAGGCCAGCTGGAAGGGGGCTCTCAAGGACCATCTCCACGGGCTTTGCCATGAGAAATTTATTACGAAGTTGCGAAAAGGGTCGCCCTCCGTAGAGCAGCGACGGCTCCAAAATGGGGTGCCGGGCGACGGCCGCCTCCATCGGAGTCGCATAGACCGGCGCACCGAGCCGCGCCGAAAGGGCCGCCGCACCGCCCATGTGATCGGCATTGGAGTGGGTCAGAATGATGCCGCCACAGGTCCAGCCCTCCCGCTCTACAGCCTGAGCGATTTTCCGGCCGGCGTCCTTGTCGTTGCCGCTATCGATCAGATAGCAGGTGTCCCCGTCGAGCCAGACCCCCACCTTGGAGGGGTTGTCGATATAAAAGCTCTTATCCGTCACTCGCATAAGCTCGTACACTTGATTTTACCTCCCTGTTCATTTATAATGATTTTATCATAAAATTCGAGGTGAGGCAACTTGAAAGAGGACAAGCGAAAAAACGGTGAGGAACTCCCCGAAGAAATAGAATACGATACAGATGAGGATATTGAGGATGGCGAAATCGTAGACGCCGACTGGGAAGAGATTGAAGAGGACTCCGAAGAGGACTCCGAAGAAGACTCCGAAGAAGACTCCGAAGAGAACTCCGAAGAAGACTCCGAAGAAGACTCCGAAGAAGACTCCGAAGAAGACTCCGAAGAAGATTCCGAAGACGACTCCGAATGGGAAGATGACGACTTTACCCCCAAGTTTGAGGATCCCTACGCCTCCAAAAAGCGGGAAGAGCCTAAAAAGCGCAAACTTATCGGTGTGCGCATGAAAGATGGCACCGTCGTCATGAGGGATGAACTCCCTCCGCTTGAAGACCTAACCGAAGAGCAGCAAAAAAAGCGGGTGCGCTTTCGCAAGCGGCTGCTCATCTTCTTCCTTGTGCTCACGCTGGCGGAGCTTGCGTGGCTCGGAATGCGCACAAACTATAAGGCAGACGAAGCGGCGCTTGCTGCCGCCTCCTCCGCACAGACAGTGGGTAAGGGACTGGTCTTTATGCCGGAGGGCGAGATCACTGCCGGTGTCATCCTGTATCCGGGCGGACAGGTCGAGTACAAGGCGTATTCGCTTTTAGCGCAGGAGCTCATGAAACAGGGTTGCCTTGTCGTCATTCCGAAAATGACCTTCAACATGGCAATTTTCAGTCCGCTTGACGGCGAGGTGTATCTGAACACCTATCAGGACAAGACCGTCAACTGGTATATCGGCGGACATTCGGTCGGCGGTGTGGCCGCCGCCCAGTTTGTAGCAAAGTACCCCACAAGAGTAAAGGGGCTCATTTTGATGGCCTCCTACTCGTCAGTCGACATTTCCCAGCTCGGCGTGCGGGTGCTGGCGCTGTATGGCACAAACGACCTTGTATTGGATGCCACCCGCAAGGCGAAGTATGCCAGGTACTTGCCGGCTGACACGACGACGGTCGAAATTGAGGGGGGCAACCACTCCGGTTTTGGCAGTTACGGTCAGCAAGAGGGCGACGGCGAGCCCGCCATCAGCCAGACTGAGCAGCGTGCGCAAATCGCCGAGGCCATCATGGGTTTTGTCACACAGTAAAAAAAAGAGGCCGCCGGACTTTATGCCCGGCGGCTTTTTTGTGCGCAAAGCGTTATGTCTGCAGTGTACGGGCGGCTTTATCCCTGTGGCTTCAATCTGCGCTGAATCATGTCCAGGACGCCCGCCTGCCGAAGCGCCATCACCAGCACGACGCTGATGGCGGCGCCGACGGCGCAGCTGGCCGTGAAGGGGATGACAAAGGCGTAGAGGGCGACGTCGCGCCCCATCACATATGCGGCCACGGGATAGGCTGCAAGGGCGCCTAACCCCCCTGTGCCGAGCACCTCACCGATGAAGGCGAGGGCAAGCTTGCCACGGCTCTTTTGGTAGAGCCAGCCGCCTAGAAAAGCGCCGATCATACTGCCGGGGAAGGCGAGCAAGGTGCCGGTGCCCATCATGACCCGGATGAGGGAGGTGACAAAGGCTGCCCCCACAGCCGGAATCGGCCCCAGCAGTACCCCCAGCAGCACGTTTACGGCGTGCTGAACCGGAAAAGCCTTGGCCACGCCGAGCGGAATGGAAAAGGGGGAGAGGGCGACGCCTACCGCCACGGCAAGCGACAGGAAGGTGAGCTTGAAAATACTGTCTTGAGATCTCATTTTTGCATACTTCTTTCTGCAAAAAAAGAACAGCCCCAAATGAGTGCCCGGGGCTGTCGATCTCTTCCCTACGCCGGCATTATCCGAACAGGTTTCACGGGTTTTGGACAAATGTCCATCTCAGCTTATCAGCTCCCCGGAGGCTATTCAATTTTACGAAGAAATTATACCGCCAAGAGGTGGTTTTGTCAACAAGGCCAAAGTAAAGTTAAACTATAAAGGCGGCGGGCCGCCCCGGGAAAGGGGCAGTCCGCCGCAGTGTTTTGTTCAACTGCACCGCTTAGTGTTGACAGCGCGGTGACATTGGCTAGCCGTGACAGAGGACTAGCTCAAACGCTCCAGAATGACAGCAAAGAGCTCACCCGCCCTGTCGTGCCGACCCTCGGCGTAAAGATACCCGAAAAGGGACTCCAGCCCCGATGCTGCGGTATGCAGGGCAGGGGAGGACTTCTTACGGGCGGTCAGGTGGGCGTTGCGGCCAAGCCGCGCGTAGCGCAGTTCGTCCTCGGTCAGTAGTGGCTCAATCAGCCGCATGGCCTCGGCTTGACCTTTTGCGCCCACATATTTCTGGGCGGCGGTGTGGAGCTTGCCGCTTGTCATATTTGCCTTTTCAATGAGGCTTTCCCGCACCATCAGTTCGTAAACACCGTCGCCGAGGTAGGCTAAGGTCTCGCCGCTCAGTTCGCTTGCCCTCATGCCCTGCGCCACTTGGGTCCCTGCGGCGTGTCTTCGAGCAGGACACCCATGGCGGTCAGCTTGTCGCGAATGGCGTCGGACCTGGCAAAGTCTTTCGCTTTTCGGGCGGCCTGCCGCTCAGCGATAAGCGCCTCAATCTCTACCGCGTCCTCGTCTACGGCTTCCTCGCCCATGATGCCAAGCACACCGCCTAGCTCCTCAAAGAGGGTAAGTCCGCCTTTAATAAAGGCCTTGGTCGGGGTCTCCATGGAGGTGGCGTTTAAGAGACGCGCCATTTCAAAGAGGGCGGATACGGCGTCGGCCGTGTTGAGGTCGTCGTCCATGGCCGTGATGAAGTCGGCCTTGCAGCCCTCCAGCTTCTCCATGATGGCCTTTTCGCCCTCGGTCATATCACCCTCGATCGACTTGTCAAGCAGGAAGATGAGGTTTGCGCGGCAGTTCTTTAGCCGGTCGAGCCCGGCCTTGGCCTGCTGGAGCGTCTCCGGGCTGTAGTTGATCTGGCTGCGGTAGTGGGCCGACAGCATGAAGAAACGAATGGTGTCGTAACCGTAGGCGGCCGATGCATCCCGCACAGTAAAGAAGTTCCCGAGGGACTTGCTCATCTTCTGGTTGTCGATGTTGAGGTAGCCGTTGTGCACCCAGTAGCGGGAGAATTCGCAGCCGTTGGCGCCCTCGGACTGGGCGATCTCGTTTTCATGGTGGGGGAAGATGAGGTCTTGGCCGCCGCCGTGAATATCGATGGTGTCGCCTAAAAATTTTTTGGCCATGGCCGAGCACTCGATGTGCCAGCCGGGACGGCCGGGACCCCAGGGGGATTCCCATGCAGGCTCGCCGGGTTTGGCGGTCTTCCAAAGCGCGAAGTCGAGGGGGTTTTCCTTCATTTCGGAGACATCGACCCTAGCGCCCGACAGCAGATCGTCAATGGGCTGGTGGGACAGCTTGCCGTAGTCCGGAAAGGAGAGTGTACGGTAATAGACGTCTCCGCCCGACTCGTAGGCGTGGCCCTTATCGATGAGGGTCTCGATCATCTCGATGATCTCGGGCACAACTTCGGTCGCCTTGGGGTGAACATCGGCTTTGTGGATGCCGAGGCCCTTGGCGTCGGTATAATACTCTTTAATGAAGCGCTCGGAGAGCTCAAGCGAGGTCACGCCCTCTTTGTTCGCACGGTTGATAATCTTATCGTCGATGTCTGTAAAGTTTTGCACGAACTTCACTTTATAGCCGCGGTAGATCAGGTAGCGGCGCAGCGTGTCAAATATGATAAAGGGGCGCGCGTTGCCGACGTGAAAAAAGTCATAGACGGTGGGTCCGCAGGAGTAAATGCGCACGAGCTCGGGGTCGACCGGCACGAACTCCTCTTTTCTTCGATTCAAATCGTTATACAGTTTCATAAAACTCCCTTTCTACATGTCTTTCCCGATACAGGCCCAGTTGACCGAAAGATAATGCCACCCGGAAAAGAGCGTCATCGCAGTTGCGGCAATGAGCAGCAGCTGCCCTAAAAACGCGACCGGCTCATAAACGAGGCCGAGCAATATGGTACTGATTGACAATACCTGAAGCAGCGTTTTGTATTTTCCCCAGCGGTCGGCCGCCAGCTCAATGCCGGAGCCCATCGCGATAATTCGAAACGAGGTGACAATGAGCTCCCTGGCAATGATGAGAATGCCGAGGTAAGGGCTACATCGTCCCATGGTGGTCAGACAAAACAGGGCGGCGATGACAAGCAACTTATCGGCAAGCGGGTCTAAAAACTTGCCGAAGGTGGTAATCAGCCCCTGGCTGCGGGCAATGACACCGTCCAGCTTGTCGGTCGCAGCGGCGATGGCGAAGATTGCAAGCGCCGCCAAAGGGCCTGCCGGCGGTGCGACCTCCATCAGCACGACGGCGAAGACCGGCACCAGCAGCATCCGCACAACCGTAATTCGATTTGGCAGATTCAACCGAATCCCTCCTTAATAGAGTAATTATATAGGCGAAACGTCAAATATTCAATAACCTGTTTGTAAACATCGCAGGTAAACAAGCATATATTTTGATAATGGTCGGGGTCATTTTGAAAAATCGCATATACGGCATCAAGTGCATAAGGTCTGCTTGGGCCCTGCAGTTTTTTGCCATTACTCGTGAGCTTAGTGAAGGAGGGTGTCATGAATTCAAATGATAAGAAAGGCGATCCGCAAAAAGAGAACTCGTCAGAGGTTATAAGGCCGGGTGAGCGGATGGGTGTCTGCCATTCGATGGAGGGTTCCATGCAGGAGGCGCTGCAGCGGTGCGCCGGGAGGCATGTCGTTGTGGAGTTTCTTGTCGGGACCGACAGCGTGATCACTAGGTCCGGAATTTTGTATGAGGTCGGAATGAGCTATATCATGCTCTATGATGAAGCGGCCGACGCCTATACAATATGCGACTTTTACGCCATCAAATTCGTGACTGCAATCGACCCTGTAAAGCGCCCCCAACGGCGCAGATAAAGCTAAGCTGCTTACTGCCTTAACGCCTTGAACTTTCTGCGCAAGTATGGTATATTCAGGGAGAATTTTGCGCTGTGGAGGGATGGGCATGGAGAGCGGGACAGGCGGGCTCCTGTCAACGGGTGTCGTTGTTACAGGCGGCCTCTTTTCGCAAGGGCCCATGACCATAGCAGGCAGTGTGACGGGTGATGTAACCTGTAAAGGGCAACTCTATATCACGGGACATGTGGTCGGCAAAATCACGGCCCCTGCGGTGGAAATCACCGGCAGCGTCGAGGGGGACATCACGGTCTTGGGGACCTTGCGCATATTGGCTTGCGCCGAGGTAAAAGGTGACGTTACAGCCGGCGCGGCCACTGTTGCCGGTAGACTTTGCGGAAATCTGTCGGCGGTGGAGTCGGCAACGTTGACAGGACAAGCTAGGGTGACCGGCGACATCGAGACCGAAGTCTTATCGGTCGAGGAGACAGTCGCAGTCGTTGGGTATCTTTCGGTCGGAAGATCACGGGTAGCGGAGTCTGAGACGCAAGCGGCCTTTGAGGCACGTTTGCGGGCATGTTTTCCGGCGCCGGATGCCGCAGACCCGCCGCAGGGCGGAGGACCTGACGAAGAGGGGGAGCCATCCTATGATGAAGCCTACGAGGCAAGGCGGCTCAAACTAAAAACCGCAGCGGACAAGCTGAAGGCACAAAAAGGCAAAGGCAAATAGTAGCGGGCGGGTCGCCTTACAAAGAAAGGGAGCGTTACGGAATGGTTAACTTCGACATACCGATTGAACGGCGGGGCACACACTCCTACAAATGGGACAGCAGCATGAGACTGTACGGGACTGAGGATGTTCTGCCGATGTGGACGGCCGATATGGACTTTCGCTGTGCGCAGCCCCTCATCGATGCCTTCCAGAAACGGATCGACCACGGCATTTTCGGCTATACCCAGCGTGACGCTAAGTACTACGACATCATTCAAAGCTGGCTGCAGCACCGCTTTGGCTGGAACATTCCGAAGGAGGCCATCTGCTGGTGTCCGCCCGGCGTCATTCCGGCCTTAAGTTTCCTGCTCGACAGTCTGACCGAAAAGGGCGACAGCTGCATCATCCAAATGCCAAACTACGACTCTCTTTTCGACATTGTCGAGGCCAAGGGCCGCAAGCTTGTCACCTCAGGGCTCATCCGAACTGAAGAGGGGTACAGAATTGATTTTGAAGACTTTGAGGCCAAGGTCAAAGAAAACCTGCCCAAGGTTTTAATTTTCTGCTCGCCCCACAACCCGACCGGCCGGGTATGGACCATGGAAGAGCTAAACCGCCTTGCCGAGATCTGCAACCGTTATGACATGTGGGTCATCTCGGACGAGGTCCACTGCGATATCGTCCGCAAAGGGGTGACGCACCATCCGATGGGCAGCCTGCCCGCAATGGCGCAGCGCTGCGCCACCATGATGTCGCCCAACAAATCCTTCAATGTGGCGGGTCTTGCCAGCGCTTCGATTCTCATCGAAAACAAGTGGCTCATGGAGCAGTACCGCAAGTCGCTTTCGACCATCGCCACGACCCTTGACAATGTCTTTGCCACCATCGGCGTCGACGTGCTGTACGGCGATCCTGAATGCGAGCAGTGGCTGAGTGAGGTCAACGCATACATTGAGGGCACCATCGACTACGCTGTCGGCTATTTTAAAGCGCACATTCCGGAAGTAAAAGCCTACAAGCCGGAGGGCACTTATCTTTTGTGGCTCGACTTTGCGGGGCTCGGACTCGACAAGGACACCCTGCCCGACTTTCTTGTCAAAGAGGCAAAGCTGGGACTCATTTACGGCCACGAGTTCGGGCCGGGCTGCGCATCCTTTGCCCGCATGAACGCGGCATGCACGAGGGCCACCATGGAAGAGGCCATGTTACGGCTTGACAAGGCGGTCGCAGCCCGCAGATAGTTTTAAAGGCCCATGATATTGCCGGACTCCGACAATATCATGGGCCTTTTTTGTTTTAGGATCGCTTACTCACAGAGGCGATGTTCAAGAAAGACGACGGCGTCGTCATATTCGTCAAAGTCGCCCTTGTCGTCGATATAAAACCGGAAAAGCTCGGTCTGGATGACGTTCAACTTTCTTGTATCGCCCGAGACAATCAACTGCCGAATGACCGCAAATTCCTCATCTCCGGACACGGCGATGTCCAAATAGGTGCAGTAGTCGACTGTAACCTCATAGATGATACGACCCTCTTCGCCCTGATACGCCGCATATTTGTCAAGGACGCAGATTGGTGGATCCTTAATGCTGCTCGGAACGGCAATGTATTTTTCCCCGTCGAAATCCCACGCCTTTCGCATGGATTTGTGCAGGAGGGACGTGACGCCAAAGTGCTCTTTTGCAACTCCTTCGACATAGCTTTTTGTCATGATACCTTTGTCTTCGTCCCAGCCGTCCAGGTTGATTGCGAAGGCGTAAAACAGGTATTCAGTGGCGTCGACGGGGGCGCCCTCTTCTTCGGTGAAAAAGGGGACGTAGTCAAATCTGCTTTGTATGGCAAAGTCGAATATCTCTCCGCGCAGGGCCGCAAGGTCGGCAGGGAAAGCCACCGCGGGCTGTGGGGCGGTCGGCTGCTGATCAAAAAGTCCTTTGGGCAAAAGAAGTGCGGCAAGAAGTATGGCGACAACTGCCACGGCCAAAAGTGTGCCCTTGTCGCCGATTTTTTTCCTCACAGCAGGCGGGTAGGCAAGGCCCCCCATTTGACCGGGGTCCGCTACGAGCACGTCTTTGAGCAGGAAGTCGAGCGAAACGCCGAAAATCTCAGAGAGCAAAATGAGTTTGGACATCTCGGGCAAAGCCTGACCCTGTTCCCATTTTGAGACCGACTGCCGCGACACGTCGAGCTTTTCGGCCAGTTCCTCTTGGGATAGGCCGCACTTCTTTCGCAAAAGCTGGATTTTTTCGGATAGCGTCATTTCCTTTTCTCCTTTTGTGGTGTGCCTTTATCATATCGAGGCTAAAAGCCGTCCGCCACCAATTTCAAAGTTCCTTTTCGCAACCTGTGGTTGCAATTATATCACTAAACGATGAAAAACGCCTCCATACCCTAATTTATGCCGGCAGATTTGCGTCGGAACGGCATGGCGCTCCCGTTGCCGCTATAAAAAAAGTTTACGGAAAATTAACCTGACAAAGGCATCGGTATTAACAAATCGGTGTTATGATGAAATCACTAAATGAGAAAGGAGGGAAGAAAAACGAAAATTATCGCAGATTTACACACCCACACCTTGGCAAGCGGACATGCGTACAGCACCTTAAAGGAAAACCTCGATCAGGCGAGAGATGTCGGACTTCTGTACTACGGTGTATCGGATCACACACCCGGTATGCGGGGAACGACACAGCCGGGATACTTTTACAACTTGAAAGTTGTTCGAGGGACTGTCGGCGGCGTCACACTGCTCAAGGGCGCCGAGGCAAACATTCTGGATGACAGGGGAACCATCGATGTTCCCGAGCGGGCAATTGACACGCTCGACTATATCATCGCCAGTCTTCACGACATCGTCACAGAGGATATGGGAATTGCCCGCAACACAATGGCGGTTATCGGCGCAATGGAAAACCCGCATGTGAAAATCATCGGGCATCCGGACGACAGTCGGTATCCACTAAACTACGGGGAAATTGCCTTAGCCGCAAAGCGGACGGGCACGGCACTGGAGCTCAACAATTCCTCGTTGTCACCCCTGACATCCCGCAAAGGCGGATGGCAAAACGCCACGCAGATGCTCAAAGCCTGCAAGGCGATCGGTACAAGGGTCATGGTCGGAAGCGACAGTCACGTCTTCTACGACGTCGGAAATTTCAGCAATGCGCTTGAGCTTCTTGAGGCCTGTGATTTTCCGCAGGAGCTTGTCATCAACGCGAGCGTGGAGACGTTCGAGCAGTTCATGCAGGAGAAAAAGCCCATTCCGGCACAAAACGAAATCGCCGTTTAACGGCAAAATCAAAACGCCCGAAGGGGCTTTTTTTGTGCCCTAAATTACTTTTTTATCGCCCGCTCGGCCCCGCCGGGCTTTTTTTGCGCCGTACGCACCTCGGTCCGGGACATTCGACAATGCTACACGAAATTGTCACAGAGCGAAGAAATAAAATGGACAAAACCGGATTATGATGGTAAAATCTATATAATGGAAAAGGGTTGGATAATCTTTTCGGAGGTGCCCGGTTTTTGCCGCCGGGCTGGAACATACACCCTGCGGATGCGTCTTTATCCAATACGCGAAGCACTGCAAAAACTGTCCGCAGGCAGGAGCCTTGCGGGGAGATCATCCAGAAGATCATATGCGAACACCATAATACTTTCAGGAGGAATGTTATGTGAATAATATAGTAAAAAAGAGTTTGGCGTTTATGCTGCTGTTTGCCTTGGTCTGCGGTATGCTGCCGATACCTATGGCCGACGACGTCAATCACAATGGTGAGTCGGTGCTGACCTCCATCGGGCACACCAAGACCGATACCGTGACGCTCTCCGGAGACGAGCGCAGCGTCACACTGACGGCGCCTTACGGCACCGCGTCGGTTATCCTCTCTCAGGGGATCGACCTCGACTGGGGCAGTACCTATTCGGACGCCATCGCCAGTTTTCCGAATGGCTCCGAGGCGACGGCGGGCTCGAGTGCGGTTGAAATGCTGGTCACTTATTACCTCGAGGGCGATGTCACGCTGACGCCCTACACCACGACCTATTTTGTCAGCGTCGTTGCGGCAGCCTACAAAGGGCCAACCTTTTCCGGCTCCATTTCCAAAAGCGCCCTGCTGCCGGCTGCCGTCAGCTTCACAGACGATGATTTTGAGGACAAGTATACCGCAAACGATGGCGGCGATATTGGGTCCATCTGTATTAATGGGTCCAACCCGTCCTTCGGCGGGCTCATGCTGGGCAGCGATGTCTATAGCTTCGGTGCCCCCATTACCATGGATCAACTGAGCACCCTCTCATTTGTCGCCACCGATTCCGGCGAGGTCTCCTATACCGTTAACGCCTATGAGGGGAGCGATACCGCAAACCCCATCGGCTCGGTGCTGCTCAGAATTTCGATCGAAAAAGTGACGGTGCCGACCGTCAAGTCCTCAATTTCCAAGTCGGGCACCGCCTTCACCCCGGTGACTTTCACGGCTGCCGACTTCACCAGTGCATGCGACATGAACGACGGGACATTAGCCGAAATTGAAATCACCCCGACCAACACGGACTACGGCACCTGGTATTCCGGCTCGACCGCCTTCACCGGCGCCACGACCTTTACCTCTTCGACCATCTCCAACCTGAAGTTCACCGGCAGTGCGGCGGGCACCGCCACCTTCGACTGGCGGATTTCCAACGAGGCGGGTTATTCGGACTCCGGCACCGGCTCCGTCGCCGTAAGTTTTAACGTCGGCGATGTGACTTACACCGTCAACAAGAACTCGAAAGTCACATTCAGCGCGACCAACTTCAATACGGTCTGCACCGCAGCGACCGGGGTCAATCTTTCTAATGTCAAATTCACGTTGCCCTCTTCCACTTACGGCAAGCTGTATTACAACTACACTTCCGCCTCAAGCTATGACGCGCTTGTTAAATCGACGGACCTGTACTATCGGAGCACTTCCCCCAGCATCTCCAGCGTCACCTTCGTTCCAACGACCGGCTATACCGGCAAGGTCACGATCGACTACACCGGCTGTGATGTAAACGGCATCACCTATACCGGTAAGATCGTCATTACGGTCCAGGAAACATCCGCCGCGTCGATCACTTATGAGACAAGCAAGAATGAGACCGTCGTCTTCGAAGGGGACAACTTTGACGATGTCTGCGACGATGCCGGTCTCGAAACCCTCAGCTATATAAAAATCACTGAGCTGCCCAAATCCACCTACGGAAAGCTCTACTACAACTACAGCTCCGACTCAAGCAAGGGGACGGCGGTGACAACCTCCACAAAGCTCTACTACAAATCCACAAGCACCCCTTACCTTGACAAGGTGGCCTTTGTACCTTATACCGGCTACACCGGTACGGTGTCCATTCAATACACGGGGTACGACACCGATGGGCAGTCCTACTCCGGCACCATCAAGATCACGGTTGAAGACTCCGATGTGGACACCGTCACCTACGAAACCGGCAAAAACGAGACGGTCATCTTTAGCGGCGACGACTTCAACGACGTCTGTGACGACGCCAATTATGACACGCTCAATTACATCAAAATCAGCACACTGCCGTCTTCCTCCTACGGAAAACTGTATTACGGCTACACCTCCTCTTCAAGCAAAGGGACAGCAGTGACGACTTCCACCAAGCTCTATTACGACACCGACGACACGCCCTATCTCGATAAGGTGGCCTTCGTGCCGTATACCGGCTACACCGGCACTGTGACCATCAACTATACGGGGTACGACACCGACGCCGAGTCCTTTAGCGGTACGATTAAGATTGTTGTCGAAGAGGGGGATGTTTCAGCCGTCACCTATGAGACTGACAAGAATGAGACCGTCATCTTCGATGGGGATGATTTTAACGACGTCTGTGACGATGCCAATTACGACACATTAAACTACATCAAAATCACGTCGCTGCCGTCCTCTTCCTACGGTAAACTCTACTACGGATACACTTCCGATTCGAGTAAGGGGACGGCAGTGACAACGTCCACCAAGCTCTACTATGACACCGACGACACACCCTACCTCGACAAAGTGGCCTTCGTGCCCTATTCCGGCTATACCGGCACGGTGACCATCAGTTACACCGGATATGATACCGACGGGGAGTCCTACTCCGGCACCATCAAAATTACGGTGGGAGATACCGATGTCGATACCGTCACCTATACCGCTTCTATGAATGAGACCGTCATCTTCGACGGAGACGACTTTGACGACGTCTGCGACGACGCCGGCTACGAGACCTTAAATTACATTAAGATCAGCTCACTGCCTTCCTCCTCTTACGGAAAGCTGTATTACGGTTACACCTCCTCTTCAAGCAAGGGGACGGCGGTTACGACTTCCACCAAGCTCTACTTCGACAACGACAACACCCCTTATCTTGACAAGGCGGCTTTTGTACCGGCCTCCGGCTACACCGGCACCGTGACCATCAGTTACACCGGCTATGACACCGATGGAGATTCCTATTCCGGCACCATCAAAATAATTTACGAATCTGCCAGCGACATCACTTACACCACAAGCTCCAACCTGAGGGCAACTTTCTCAGATACCGATTTCAACACCATCTGCAAAGCGGCGACGGGTGAAAATCTCTCTTATGTGAAGTTCACGCTGCCGTCCTCCTCTTACGGTACGCTGTATTACAACTACACCGCACAGGGCAGTTATACTGCCGTCGTCGTTGCCAATACGGCCTATTATAGGAGCTCGTCGCCCTACCTCTCCTATGTGTCCTTTGTGCCGGTCTATGGCTACACCGGCACCGTCAGCATCGGCTACACCGGCTATTCCACCGGCGGCGAAACCTATACCGGCACCGTGAAGATCACCGTGACGGGTCCAACGAATTCGAAGTACTTTACCGATGTCAACACCAGCTATTATTGGGCGGTGGAAGCGGTAGACTATTTGTACGGACAAGGCGTCGTCAAGGGCATCGGAACTTCGATCTACGGCCCCGGCACCAACATCACCCGCGCCGACTTTATCCTGATGCTGTACCGGGCGCTTGGTCTATCAGCGACGACGAGCGGGAACTTCACTGATGTCGCCAAGGGCAGCTATTATTACGACGCTGTCGC